>CAYFLR010000027.1:48367-56909 GCA_964343805.1 uncultured bacterium
TGAAGAGGCTGGATCTTGTCGAATAGAACTTTTAGCGGCTTTTAGCTGTTGTAATTCCCTATCGAGTTCTATTAACTCTAATCTTTTCATGCGCAATTCATGCTTAGCTTTTTGTTCAAGATCAGCCATGATTAGGGCTTGTTTTTCAATTCTCTCTTCTCTATCTGCTTGTCCCGTCACTTGATCAAAAATGTATACTATTCCATCCCCAATTTGATTAAACACTCCCGATGCATAATCGAGACTACCGCTCAACCAGTTGGCTTGAAGTTCCTGGAAAGAAAGAAAATACATAGTAAGAGATAGAATTTTTATCCACTTCATTTAGTCTACCAATTGTAAGCAATGTTTATTAAAGAAAAATTGAGGTTTTTGACGACATGAATCACCATGTGAGATCTTATCTACTTTAAAAAGTTCAATTGCAGAACAAAAGAAGTTAACATTTCCTATTGCTTTGCGAATTAATTTATCTTGATTAATACATTTCTTATATAAATTCTGATTATGACTTTCTTTCAAATCTTGAATCATTTCTATTAAGAATTCAACGGTCTGGTTTAGACTTTCCAGCCTTTTCTCACTTTCTATAGTCTTTTCTTGTTGTATATTTTTGGTGTATGTATCTAGCTCAACTATCAGGTGTTCAAGTCTTCTGGAAACAAATTCATGAGCCCCTTTGATCGAATGGGAAATTCTCTTAAGTCTATTACTAATTGCGTGCAAATTATCCGATACCGTGCCATCTTCATGAGTTTTAGTATTATGTTCAGCCGACTTACTTGATAGAAGAGACAAAGCCTCAATAATGGTATTAATATTCTTACCAGCATCATATGCAGTGTTGATATCTTGAAAAATAGTATTTAAATGGTAAAAACGTTCAAGATAATTATTAACACTTATATTGTATATGTCTATTAAAGAAGAGGTATCATACCCCCAATAAAAATTAAATTTTGCAGCACAGTGCTTAGTAGGCTTTTTTTCTGATGGATTGTCAAAATCAAAATGTAGTTTTATTCCTTTTCCAGTGGTAGGAGAAATGTCCAATGGAATCCATTGGTGTTGCATGTTTCTACTTTGTTGCGGCCTCACATAAGCAAGTAATACGTCATCTAACGTTGTAATGCGAATTGTCATTTTAATTTCACAGAAGCCTTCATATTGTCCTAGAACTTTCCATTTTACATGATTGTTTTCAAAATAAAGGTGGTTAGTAGAATCTACTGCCATGAGTGTGTAATTTTTAGGAAAATAATTCGCTCTTTGAAAGTCCTTACTTCCAACAGTATATGAATAATTAAACACTTTTAAGGAGCCGTCACCCTGAAGCAAGCTTTCATATTGTTTTTTTACTTGAGAGCCATAATAAGAGTAATCTTCATAAGTATAAATATAACTATAACCGGCAGAATTAGGTGGTGTCAGATATCCACGATAGGGGTCAATAGTTTCAAAAGAATCTTTGAAGCGTTTCTTGATTTTAACTTTTTCTGTACAGGTCATATTGCCAAGCGCTGGACTAATTGGATTCTCAATAACCTTGTTTTTATTTTCATCCTTTTCACAAAAAGTTTGAGGCGGAAAGTTGCCAATAGCCTTTGGCGTCATTTCATCTATATTTCTAGATTTACAAGAAAAGAAAAAGAATAGTGTAAGAAGTAATAAACGTAAAATCATTATATATCCAAGTAAAAAAATTTCTACATAATCTACCCAATCGCTCATAGAGCAATTTCTATACCAACCGCATCTGCGAGTATCTGATTAAATTTATTAGTATTTCTATGCATACGAGGTGTAAACTTAATGTTCGATTGGTTAATTTTTATACAACCTTTAGAAGCAATGAAATAATTTTTAATTTGTTATTTGAAAGGAAGGAAAGTTGAAAAAACTGATCCATGAACATTGGGCCGGATCTTAGTGAAATAAAATGAACTTCCAGTGAAAAACAATGAAATACCAGTGAAGAAAAATGAAATGGATTAGAGTAGGAAGGCTTACCATACTTAGTAACACATTGAATATATTAGATTAATTATCATACCCAAGACCAAATCGGGTAGTTCGGGCATTTGGGGTTTAACTCCTTGATATTATTAGTGCCAAAACCCAAAAATGGGCTCTGGTACGACTTGGTACGACCGGGACGCGAAGTCTGTTTTAACATTTTTTGAAAATTTAACACTGATTATTTGCCACACAGGTACGGAGCAAAACGAACAAGCTATAAATCTTGGAAACTATGATGTTGCCGTTATCGGAGGAGGCCCTGCTAGATCATCGGCTGCCATCTATGCCGCCAGAAAGGGTTTAAAAACAGCTATTATTGCAGAAAAAATTGGGGGGGGGGCAAGTGAGAGAGACCAAAGGAATAGAAAATTTGATTTCCATTCCTTACACGGAAGGACCGGAACTAGCTAATAGTCTGGCTACCCATATTTCAAAGTATGATATTGAGATTTTGGAACATCGCCGGGTGGAACATATTCAAAATGAGGAAATGAAAGTATTGTCTTTTGATGGTGGAGAGAGTTTAAACACCAAATCAATTATTGTTACAACCGGAGCAAAATGGAGAGAGTTGGGTGTCCCAGGAGAAAAAGAATATATTGGAAAAGGTGTTGCTTTTTGCTCCCATTGTGATGGCCCCTCTTTTAAAGGTAAGGATGTTGCCGTTGTTGGTGGTGGAAATTCTGGAATAGAAGCTGCCATAGATTTAGCCGGCATCGTCCGTTCGGTTACCGTATTAGAGTTTTTACCAGAGTTAAAAGCCGATACTGTTTTAGTTGAAAAGCTTAATTCACTTCCCAACGTCAAAGTATTGAAAAACGTCCAAACTAAAGAGGTACTGGGTAATGGTGAACATGTTATCGGTTTAGAGTACCGAGAACGTGAAACTGAAGAAGTACATAAGATTGACCTGGATAGTATCTTTGTTCAAATTGGCTTATTACCCAATAGTGAATTTATCTAAGATCATGTGGAAAGAAATCGATTTGGCGAGATTATAGTAGATGATAAGTGTCGCACCAACACTAAAGGAATATACGCTGCTGGTGATGTGACAACGGTTCCATATAAACAGATAATTATCTCCATGGGAGAAGGAGCCAAGGCTGCTTTGACTGCTTTTGAAGAACTATACATAAATTAATAGGTGTTGAAGTAGCAAACATTAAGCAGCTACTTCTAACCGTTCTGGAGGATCGGCTTCAATTGCTACTGCTGACCATTTCCCTTCGAGCTTTACCCCAAGCTCCTCTGCACATAGAATTCTTATGGCCACTTCATTAATCTTAGAAAGGCGTTTCCTATCACCCTGTTCCCATCTTAAAATACCTGATGCGGTTACACCTAATTTTTTTGCCCATTGGTTGCGGTTCATTTTTAGTGCTTTTCGTAAAAATAGGACTTCCTTTCCACGTAGGGGAATTCCTTGTCGGATAATTTCAGTGGCAATCATTTTATCAATTTTTGCAGGTGGGATATCAATATACTCTTCACCCTCATCCTTTGCAATGGGAGCGTTAACTATATAAACATATTCTAAACCGCAGAGTGTGTAGGGTATGGTTTTATGTTTTATCATATCAAGCCTCTCAATAAACCGTGATAATTAGTAGATTTAACTTTATTGAGAACTTACACACAACTGTAAGCTCTAGATCTTGTTTATCCAACCCCACTAACTTATAGGCTCCATTGGCCTGAAGCTTAGCGAACTTAACCGTTTTCCCAATATTTCGAATATCCTCATCGGTAACAATTCGATCTTCAGCTATTTTATCGCAGTGAATCAAGTAACGATAATTTCCGTCAACCAAATATTGCTTTATTTTTTTAACTGTGTTCCGTGGCAAAGTATCATTGCTTATGCTTATATGTAACATAGTTAATTGAAATATTCAATTAACTATTTCAATTAAATAATCTGTCCCAAATAGAATTATGAGTTAAATTCTACCCTCCTCATGATCAGTCCGACCGAGTCCGACTAGGCTGGCCGCCCGCGACCGACTGATTTAGTGAGATGGAATGATAAAAAATGAAATCAAATGAAAGGAAGGAGAAGGTAAGAAATTAATTTCATTGGTAAATTGCTGTTATCACAAAGCTTCTTTTGATACGTTTGATGCCTCGGGTAGTTCGGGCGGGGCCGCCTAGGCATTTGTTTATAACCTCCTATAATTACTAACACTTATTGAAATACCCCTTAAATTAACCTGGGCTTTGCTGGGTATCAAAGGGACTTTTCTTATATTTTGGGTGTAAAATCAAGTGGTTTTACACCAATGCCTGAACTAATTTGAGTCTGCAATTTATAAGATTAATTTTTCTTTAGCCTGAATGAATCTCCTTCAATTAATAGATGAATCCTAAACTATTCTGATTATATAAAACCAACTGAAAACCTATCTTAATCTAGTTCAGTTAATGAAAATAGATTAGTATTCTATGAATTAGAAATATACCTAAATTAACTTACTTTTTAACCCGAGCAAAATACTCTACACCTCGTTTGTTAGGTGCAGAAAGATCTTTTGGATTGACCTTCCAAGCACTTTCTTTAAAAAATCCCTCAAGTTCTTTTGGCTTGATCCACCATAACCAAGGTTCTCCGGTAAGTTTTAAAAGGTAAAGAGCAAGCTTCGCCCAACCACTTAGTTCAGGCTCTCCATCTTCTCCTTTGCCTATATAGGTAAATAGAATTGTAGAATTATGACCGGAAATTTCGTTTAACACTGAAAATAAATCTTTAACAGCGTCTTCTGCTAAATACATTAAAAGTCCTTCAGCGACAATGACAGAGGTTTCACGGTTACTCCACACTGGACTATTTTCTAAAACCTCTACTAATGAGTTTTGACCTAAATCACTTGGAATTAAATAAAAATTTTCAGTTTTACCTATGCTTTTGATAGCTTTTTGTTTGTACTCAGCTGTAGCGGGATGATCAATCTCAATAAACTTAACGTTGGGAAATTCTTTGCTCAAACGTAGGCACAAAGTATCATATCCTGCACCTAAAACTAAAACCTGGCTTGCTTTTTCTTTTATAGCCTTTCGAACCCCATCATCACAAAACTTTTTTCGATAAGCAAAAGCTGCAAATTGACCAGGCATCATAAAGTCAAAAAAGAGATAAACATTTTTACTAAAATTACTTTTAGCCAATTTGATAACATTTTCAGTGGCTAATCCAGCATTTATAAGAACTTTACTCGTATCTTCAATTATTTTAGCTGGTAAAATATTTTGAACCGATTTTAGATGATTAAGGGCTAAAATGTTGAGAGCTACTTTTTTGGCAGTTCGACTGGGGCTATTTTTTTTCATAAGATCTCCTTCTAAATACTTCTAAAAGTTCAGTTAATGCTGTCTATTGGCACAAAAGTACTCTTATACTTTTTTCATTAATCTGTTTCCAAAGAATTTTTCCATGGTATTGTGTAGTAAAAAACAGGTTTGGTATTAAACTTTTGCTTGCTATCACAAAGGGAAATCCAAGGAAAAATGTACATATATCATACTGTTGATGTATCTAAAATGATAATTATAGGTGTTTTTATTAAAGTAGGAGACTAGGTTTTATGTTGCCAAAAAGATCTATGTGGCGTTTTTTTATTGAAGGGATAGAAGGGCTTATACTGTCACCTTTTGTTTTATTGACCTGGTTTTTTTCATTCAAATTCTTAGACAACTGGGGAAGTTTACCCTATGAACAGACTAAAGACTGGGAGGGAGATGAGCTCGTTTCAAGAATTGATCATGTCCATACTAGAGCAATCACTATTAATGCCCCATCACATAAAGTTTGGCCCTTTTTAACTCACTTTGGATTTGATATATCAGGTTTCTTTTCCTATGAGTTACTGGAGCGATTGATCGGAATTCCTGTGACCAACTTAGAGCCTCAAAATCCTACCATGATTAAAATTAAACCAGGTGATAAAGTTATTTTACATCCTAAAGCTCCAGGGATCCCTGTAGCTTTCGTAAAAGAGAAGCAATACCTTTGCTTTGGAGAACATCCCAAAATGAAGGAGGATTGGGACACTCGTAGTTGGTCGTTCTATATAGAAGGACATTCTGACAGCAAGTGCCGTTTGATCCTAAGAGGTTGTTTTTCAAAAATGAGCACTTGGAAAAAGACTTTGCTATTTTATTCTATTGAGGAGCCTATTGACTTTATTATGGAGCAAAGGATGTTGCGCACGATAAAACGATTGGTAGAATTAAGACACACTGGGGGATAACTTGAAAAAATTACTGATTATGGGAGTGGCTGGCTATAACTTAGCAGAAGTTGGACGAATGATCGAGATTGCTCGAGAAGCAATCAAATTCTTTGATATTTTATTCATAAGTTACGGTGGAAAATATGAAAAACTTATTACAGAAGAAGGCTTTCAATTGAAAAAGATGGAACCCCGGTTAACTCCTCAAAAATTAGCCTACTTGAGAAAAGCCCTAAGTGGTGAAACATTGAATACAATAGGCTATTTAAATCAAAAAGAATTAGAGACAAGAGTTCCAATAGAAATTGAACTTTTTACACAAATCCAACCTACTGCTGTTCTAACAGGTTGGTGTTTGAGTCTAACCTTATCCACACGAATAGCTAAAATTCCATTTATTAATGTGCTTCACTCAACTTCAATCAGAGAATACTACGAAGCTGGGCTTCAATCTTGGCCAGACCGTTCTTCTTTAAGCATTATTGAGCGTTTTTTCTCACAAGAATCTTTAAACAAATTTACGAGTAAATTAGTCTTAAATATGTCTCTTCCTATTAAGGCTTTCAATAAGGTGGGCAATCATTACAAACTTAATAAATTTAAGAATTTCATTGACCTTATTGAAGGAGATTATACTTTATTAGCAGACATCCCAGAATGGGTTGAATTTGAATCCACCAGGCCAAAATGCCATTATATAGGACCTCTGCCTCTTAGGCTAAAAGGTGACCTTCCTAAGGAAATTCAAGAAATGCCAAGAGATAGACCTATTGTATATTTTGCAATGGGAAGTTCTGGCAAGCCAGAACTTATTGGTCAACTCATTGAGAGCTTTAAAAATAAACCCTACCGTGTCATTGCTCCAGTTGCAGATCATATTACAAACTTAACTGTTAAAATTCCAGAAAATGTATTCGTTACAGGTTTTCTTCCTGCACATTTAGCAAATCCACTAGCAGACATATCAGTGATTCATGGTGGGCAAAATACGGTAATGAATGCCTGTCTATCAGGGACACCCTTTGTAGGGGTTGGGATGCACCCAGAACAACAGGCAAATATCGACGCTTGTGTTAGAAAAGGATTTGCCATAAGAATAAATAAAAAAAGGTTAACAGTTAATACAATTCAAGAGAGTGTTATTTCATTGCTTACAAATAGAAAAGCCAAGGAAAATATTAAGCTGTTTCAAATGCAACTTAAAAAATGGGATGGACCAAAAGAGGCGGCCACTTTCCTATGCAGTACTTTTGGCGGTAGTTAATTATAAACCCTCTCACAGAAAAGAGAACTACATACAATGCTTCGAAGTTGACTAAACTTTTGCATGAATAGGCCTTTAATTATCTAGTTCTTTGTCATCTAATTCATTATAGTCAGGTAAATTAGAATAATAATCTAACAGTGAATTAATCGTAATCTCTTTATCACAGTACTCTCCACTATCTATTCCTGAACGGGCATTTTTCCATGGATCTTCAATGTGGGTTAAATGACTTAATGTATCACCATCAAGACCACCAAATTTCTCTAACGCCCAGTTGATACATGATTGCTGTTCAATTGACAAATTATTCTGATTTCCAAATGTTAAGTTAGTAGTGTATTTCTTTCCTTTATGTTTATTAAAAAGCTCTCTTACAACAGGTCCTGCAGTCCAAGCCTCAATCTTTTCAACAAATAAAGGTTTTTTATATTTTGTCAAAAACTCAACCTGAGAATAGTAAACTAATTTCTGTAGTTTCATAACAGTTGAATCTCTAGATATGCGATTGTTGATGTATTCAGCAACATCAAGCACATTAACTGGTACGTCATTTCCAATTACCTTTTTTACCTGTTGGACAGAGAATTGTAACCCAATAGCTCCCAGAATGGCCATTACATTATGAATACTTGGGATGCTTTGGCCAGTTAAAATTTTATGTAAAGACTGTCGAGAAATTCCGGCTTTTTCTGCTAGTTCAATTTTACCACGAGCAGTTGCTACATCTTTGATTGCCTGAATCAAATATTGGCAATCATTTTTTGTATGAAGATTAGGTGTTTCTAAAGCTTCTTTTATGTGTAGAAAAACCAATTCATCGCTCTCTTTAAGGTCTTCAATTAAATGATCATCGAAGCTAGAGCCTAAATGTTTATTATTCATGATTGCTCTCCTCTTTCTTACTGGAAATATAGTATTTCCATCTAGTTTCTGCTTCTTCAATATCTGCTTGTTGGCTTGCCTTTTTTCCACCATTTAATAAAATTATTATTTCACATAAGTAACAGAGGAAAAACGCATGAGAAAT
>CAYFLR010000027.1:56919-67027 GCA_964343805.1 uncultured bacterium
GATTCCAAAATAAACTCTATATCCAGGTCCATAATCAATTTTAAGTTCACCAAAATTTCCAGCTAAAAATCTATGATCACCAAAGTTGCCTTTACCAGCTCTTTCAATGTGCTTCCTTATTTTAGTTAATTCCACAACCTTTTTTTTCTTTCTCAGTTTTTTGAACCATTCTTTTACTGGCTCCAGACCATTTTCATCTGCATAAAAATTAACTTTTCGTTCTTTCGCAATAGCCATTTTACAACAACACGTCCCTATTACTTATATCGACATTTTACCAAAAAAGTAAACTACTTTTTACATATAATTTAAAAAATGTCAACTTTGCATTACTTAGCCTTCATAAGGTATAGATAATGCAGGCTTTTATTAAAAACAAACTTTAAGGCAAAGAATAAATGAACCATCGTGAAATAAAATGAAGAAAAATGAACTAAAATGAAGTTTGAAAGCTGTGGTAAGGACTCAAACTTGCTTTAACTAGTTGAAATCCTTTGTTAATGTTGTTGCCCGTTCGATAATTCGGGTAGTTCGGGCATTAACTTGTTATCCTACTGTAATTATAATACTTATCCCAATTCCCTCTCAAAACCTATGCGGAATGAGGCGGAACGGAATGACATTTTTGTGAGTTGATTTGTAATTGAAAAACAGGGGGTTGTCAAATTGATGCCTAGGCGGCCCCGCCCGAATTAAGTCAGCTCCCATTCAGTGGATAAAAAGTCCTTCAAGCTATTAACCTAATTTTTGAACAATTTTTTCTACAGTAATTGGCTTTTTAATAAATATTGATTCATCTTCTAATTTTATGTCTTGATTGGAAGCTAATAAATAGATCGAATCAGGAATAATTTTCTTCATTGCGTTAATAGTGTCTATTCCATTTTCAGCATCTTGTCCAAGGTTATATTCAGATATCACAAGATTGAATAAAAATTCAAAGCTAAGGTCCTTCGCCTCACTAGAGTTCTTACAAGTAATAATATCAGCGTTGGGAAAGACCTCTGAAAGGATGTTTTGCTGTTGTTCAAGCTGAATTGAATCATTATCAATTATCAGCACAAATCTTACCTTTTTAATTTTATCTCTGATTTGTTGAAGAGGATCAATTTTTTCTCTAATTTGAGCAGATTCTACAGACTCTTTTTTTTGTATAGGCTCTAGGTATAAATCACTTACTCTAAACGATTCAGTTTTAGTTGGGTTTAAGACATCTTGATTTTTATTAAAAGGGAATATCAACTTAAATTCTGGTCCATTAGGAGTATTATATATTTGGATTTGACCTCCATGAGCTTGAACAATCTGGTTACTTATGGCTAAACCAAGCCCAGTGCCTTTTGTCTTACCAAAAGTAGCAAAGGGTTCTAGCAATTGCGATAAATTATCTTTAGGTATTGCAGGTCCATCATCTCCTAAAATTATACAAATGTGTTCCCCTTCTCCTCTTACCACATTCAACCAAATAGTTCCCTTTCCTTTCATAGCTTCATTAGCATTGCAAATCAGATTCTGAAAAACTCGGCTCATTTTATTTTTATCAAATTGAAAAGTAAAATCCTCCGGGATAGATATATCGAACTGAATTGGTGACTTTTGATTTGATAAAAATAACTCTTTAATAATGGACCTAAAAAAATCATCTAAGTCAACCGACTCAATAACCATCTCTTTTTTCTTTGAGAATTCCATCATGTCATCTAACATAGAACTAACCGAGTTAACTGAGCCAATTATTGATGCACTAGTCTCCTTTATATATTCTTGATCATTCAAATGATTTGGAAGCATATCTAGAAAGGTTTTTAAATTATTGAAAGGCCTACGTATATCATGAGAAATTAAAGAGGTGGCAGTTCCTATTGCTGCCAATTTTGATTGTTCATTTAGCCTCTTATTCAACTCCTCTCTAGCAATAAAAACCTCATAAAACTTCTGGATAACGATCCGGATAGCTTGGTAATCAATTTTATTTTTAAGATTGAGAATATTTTCTGCGGTTACACTTTGTGACTGCAAAAGGTTGAAGTCTTCAAAAATTTTGTGAACTTTATGGTTAAAAATAAGTAATGGCAGTGATACCGCTAAAAGAATACAAAATAGAACCACTGAAAAAAGAATGAAAACCCCTTTAGTCTGAATATTGACAGTAGCTTTAAGAGCTTCGATATCAATACAAAATCTTATAGTAGCCCTTTTTTGACCATAATAAAGAATATCCTTCTGATCACAAAATGACTCTCCATCCATATCAGATGGATTAGCATAGGATACTTTAATATTTTGGTCATCAGCATCAATAATAGTGATTGATCTGGTATGTGCTGTTTCTAGTGTTCTAAATAGAGTATGAATCCTAATATAATCTTTCTTTTGATAATAGGACGAAATGAAATCAAGAAGAGACTCAATTTTATTATTAATCTCCTGCTTTTCCTTATCAATTGCTTGATTGATAGAGTTGGTGGAAAATATGAACCCACCGGCAACAGTTGCGGTTATTATTAATAAAAGACTTATAATGCTATACTTTTTCACTTATAATTCTGAGACCTTTTGAGGTTTTTTATTTGATAGTTTGCATTAATTTTCTCATTTAATGGCCAGATAAACTTTTTAGAAAAATAGTAATCCCTAGATATTTGCCCCATGATCAATATTTGATGGTTTTCAACCAAAGACCTGCTCATGGTTTTTAAAACTTGTTCTTTTGATTCATAATTAGCCAGATCAGGAAAAATAACATAGTATTTGTTCAGTATTGGATTTTCCACGCTAGTTAATTTTAACTTTGATTTACTATAAAAGATCTCAAAATTCCTCATATAATCAATATAATCCATATCCATACTGGTTAACATAATATCATATTTTCCCTCACCAATTACTTTGGTAAATTCTGGAGCTTCATAATATACAACCTCTGGTTTAATATTTAACGGAACCAAATCTTTATCTAAGATACTCTGAAACCTTTCTGCTAACTCTTTTCTGTAGGTGACAACCTTCAATTTTTTAATAACTTTTTCCTTTTGAGATTGGCACTTTTGAGATACATTCCCTCTTTCCCCTCCCAGGAAACCAACAGGCAAGTACGCTTTTATTGGAAGGAAATCCAACTCTGGGTATATCCTTCTAAGGTTATCTAGTTTGGTACAATTCCAAACTGTTTTCCTGAGCCCAGAATCTTGGATATTTAGGATCAAGCCAATGGTTATCATGCTCACAATAGGAATTTTATTTTGTTTTATCAGGTAGGGTTTTTGGTCTTGAGTAGGGACTATCTTATTAAAATCGTCAATGGAAGCCAAATTATAACCAAGCGACTTCCTTTTCTCATGATTGTTAGCCCATTTATAGAAATTAATAGTTTTTATATTTGGTTGTTGAGTTTTTTCCCATGCTTTTAAAACTAAAATTTCTTCAGTCCATTTACTGATCTTATAAGGAGAAATTCCCAGTAAAGATCTGTCATTAATGCTTTTAGGATGAATAAAAATCGACTTTTCCACTGACAAATCATAAATAAATTTATAATAGCTACTTTCAAAAACAATGCTTAAACATTGTTTATTCTTTTTAGTTATTGAGAGAGGAGTTTTTTTCAAAACTTTATTTTCTACATGTAGTTTTAAATTAAAGAGAAGATGGTCCACAATGACAGCATCTCCATTGGAAAAATTCAATCCTGTTTTTAAGCATAGGGTAAACATTTTGAAATTATTATTAATAGTAAGTGAGTCAATTATATCAGTTTCATATTTACTCTCAGTCACATTTTTAAAAATTGTTTCATGCAGTTGTCTTAGGATAAAGAAAAAGGGGACGAAATTAAACTCCTTGAAGTTCAATGTTTTAGGAATATTCGGAACAAGAACATTGTAAGTCTCGCTTCTTAATTCACCCAGTAAAATAAAACCAATGACGATTGATAGTAAAAACTTCTTCACTCTAGCCTCTTTTTATATAGACATAACTAGTTTCTTTAAAACCAATCTTTTTATAAAAATTACATCCTCTAGTGTTCGCTTTTAAGGCTGAAACTTTTATTGGTACTTCATACTTATTCAGAAAATTTTGTAAGATCCGATGGATTTGACGACGTTCACTTTTGTCTAATTGAGTATCCGTATAATAGGTCACAATATCTGACTTTACAGCCCTAACAAGGTTTTGAGGTGGATTATTCTCCCCAGATCTGACTCCCAGATCTGCAACTATTTTTTTATTCTTAAAAACCATAATATGATCTAAAGTGGGGTTCACCTTTTTAACGTAACCAAGTAAATCACTTTTGCCAAACTCTTCTATGAATTCTTTATAATAATTATTATTCCAAAGTTCTAAGATTTGGTTAAAATCACCATCAGTAAAATTATCCACTTTAATCTTAAAAGTGTTGTTATCATTTTGTTCATTATCAACCAAGAATGGTTGAGTACGGTAAAAATTGACCGCTAAATAATAATTTTTTAGTGTTTTCAGGATCTCAGATGCGGCATGGTGTGTATAAAGGGCTACTGCAAAAAATTGATTCTGCTTGTCGACATCTTCTAGTAATTTTTCTAATTGGATTTTAATATCCTTGTTAAATACTGGAATAAAAACACTCAACTCTTTCATAGTTTCAAAATGTAACTCTTCAAAAGTCATGATTTCACAACCAAATTGTGAAGTGTCACCACCAACAGCAAGTGTGTTAACAAATTCCGTAATCATTTCAAAAAAAGCATTTTCTGATAATTTAATCATGACTTTCTCCTGGACAGAATTTCTTTTTAAAGTAGTATTCACAGTATGAGCAAATAGCTATTGTCCTTATGGGATATTTGATTTTTGTTAATTCGGAAAGAATTTTAGGATTCACAAAATTCTCTTGATTTAAAAATTTGTAAAAATCTGATTCTATATACTCGCCCAGTGAAGGCATGTAGACAAAGTGATCATATTTCTCGCTGTTTGCAAGCAGATTACCACAACAGGAGGTAAAACCTTTCTGGGGTATGTAAATAAATTTATCAATCAATGGACAACACCTTGATTCCAGTTCAGACTTTTCAGTAAAGACTTCATCTCGAAAGCCTATTTTATTTACCTTTGCTCTTCCAAATGGGAATACATATTGATATTTTATTTTATGATTAAATAGTTTTTCTAAGGATTTAATATCCAGAATATCTATCGGTGTTTCGATCCGAGCTACCATACTTGTTGGCATCCCTTTTGACTTACAATAATCAATAAGTAACTTTAACTTTTTTGAATCTATGAATTCAGCATGGTATTTATCTACTGAAATACTCACCCACTTAATCCAGTCTATCTGATTAAATATTTGATCGATCTTCTCTTCTGAAGTAGAAAACCAACCGTTGGTGATCAACCCAAATTCAGTTTCTTTATTTTTTGTTTTATCTATTAAGATTTTTATTTCATTCATTAAGGAAAGGTCAATTGTTGGCTCCCCCCCTGCAAAATTGATATTACTGAATGAATAGTTTTTAAATGTATCAAATAAAACGGTTTTATCATTTGAATTGAGTATCTCAGGGGAAGTAGGGGTACAGGATAGAATGCAGTGCCTACATTCGAAGTTGCATTTATTAAAAAGAATAACTTCTAATTCCATAAATATTGATAACCCTTCTATTTCTATAAGCTAATTGTTCATAACAATACCTGAAAAAGAAAAATTACACTATTATGAATTAAAAACATTAAGCTAATTTGGCATTCTATCAATTTATTTTATATTTTTACAATAATTAGATTGATATTATTGATGATTAGTGCTATATAATCATTGGGTTTAATCTCTTTGGGAGAAAAATTAATGAGTATTAATAATAAATTAGCAATTCTATTACTTTCAATTGGTCTTTTTAGCAGCCTAGAATTTGCTCAAAATTATGTATCTGGTCTTAATGGGAAAGAAAAATCTGATTTATTAGAAAATCTAAAAGGTGAAAAGAAGTCTGATAGTTCTGAAATTTTATTAGCAGTTGTCATGTACTACCCAGCACCTCCTGACAGTGGTGGCGATGATGATGTTTTTAAAGGCAAAACAGATGTCAAAAAGATCGTCTAATTAAGCAACTATCAGCCAGATTAGTTAGACATTAATTTAACAGTTTTCATTCCTGATTCTTTGTGAAATAAAATGAACTCCCGGTGAAAAACAATGAAATACCAGTGAAGAGAAATGAAATGGATTAGAGTAGGAAGGCTTACCATACTTAGTAACACATTGAATATATTAGATTAATTATCATACCCAAGACCAAATCGGGTAGTTCGGGCATTAACTTGTTATCCTACTGTAATTATAATACTTATCCCAATTCCCTCTCAAAACCTATGCGGAATGAGGCGGAACGGAATGACATTTTTGTGAGTTGATTTGTAATTGAAAAACAGGGGGTTGTCAAATTGATGCCTAGGCGGCCCCACCCGAATTATACTTGACCTTTCCCCCAAATTTCGGACCATTTGCAATTGAAGGCTCTGTATGGCATAAGACATGACATAAGGAGAGCTAAATGAAAAAGAAGCGATTTACAGAAGAGCAGATAATCAAAGCCTTAAAACGAAATGAAGCCGGGGAAACTGCTGTAGACATATGTCGAGAGCTGGGAGTTGCGAATACAACCTTCTATTACTGGAAACAGAAATATAGTGGAATGGAGGTGCGTGATGCACAGCGCCTAAAATCCTTAGAAGAAGAAAATAAACGATTAAAAAGAATGGTTGCTGAGCAAGCTTTAGATATACAGATGCTCAAGGATGTAAACTCAAAAAAGTGGTGAGCCCCACATGCAAGAAAGAAGCGGCGGGTTACCTACTTAAAAAGTATAGTATAAGTGAACGCCGGACTTGTAGGGTATTGGATATATCACGATCTACTTTTCGTTATAAAGGGAAAGCTAATGAGAAGAATGATCATATTTGTAGCCAATTAAAGATATTAGCAAAAAAGAAACCTAGGTATGGTTCTCCTAGGCTCCATGCCCTCTTATTGAGGAAAGAATATCATATTTCACAACGAGAGCTTAAGATTATTGAGCAGGCTATCAATCATAATGAGAGTCCGTATTTTTTTTGGGGGGTTGGTGCACGGTGCAACACTGTACTCTTACTAAATAATATGGTATCAGTGAAGTTTTGAAAGTCAAATATTGGTACTAGTAAGTATCAACTCTTCGTTAAATCATAATTATTTGAAAGTGGAAGGATCAATGTTTAAATATGTTCTTATTTTGTTAATTTGCTTTATCTCCAGCAACGCCTTTTCTTTAACCAATATAATTCTATTACGTCATGCAGAAAAAAAATCAGGTTACAATCCTGGATTAACATCAGCCGGTAAAAAGAGAGCCAAATCTCTCATTCAGTTAAGTAAAACTTACGAAATAACCGCCTTATATAGCTCAAATTATAAAAGGACAAAGCAAACACTTAAACCTTTATCAAACCACCTGAATCTGGAAATTAACACAAGCTTTAATGAATTTGATTTCACTGGAATGCTGCAAGATATCTCTTCTCATTTTAACAATAGTACCGTAGTAATTGCAGGGCATTCACATACCATACCTGATTTTATAAACTTTTTAAGCCCAGACCTTCAGTTTGATGGAATTGAATATGATGATTTTTCCAACCTCTTCCTTATTCATTATCAACCAGATAAAAACGCAACTATTCTACGTTTTACCTACCAACCACAAGATTCAGAGAACAGCTTAAAATTATATCCTAGAAAGTTCTGATGATAAACTTAATGACTTCATGCGCATTGTAGATTCAGAAATAGAAGCGACTGGCAAGCAAAATAAACCTTTACTGTCAGTTGTTTAGAGATTTCGATCCCTCCATTAATTAATATTCCTCTATTTTGAACCGATTCAATCAGAGCAAGTCCTATTTCTTTTACTGATCTGGATTATGGAGTTTTAACATGCGTTATTATATGATTCTCATCTGCATCCTGTTTACTTTAGTGATTCTCAGTTGTGAACCTTCGGATGGTGAAAATGAGGAAGATCTAGAGGCCTCTGAAACCCAATCAATAACACAATCTGAATTACCACTTGATCTAGATAATAATAATCAGGGCATGGGAGCTACAGATTCGGTAGATGTAGGGGTTAGTAATGGAGACAATGGAAGTAAAGGCACCTATGACCCGAATTCCAACCAGCCACAAAGTATCTCACTTGATGAGACTGGCGCAGGGGTCTTGCTACTTCCTGGCTCTCTCGATTCTGAAGTAGATCTAAATGTCTTAGAGGCTGGTTCGTTGTTTGAGGGTGGTGTATTGGATGATCTATCAACTGATATTGATGTGTCACATACTGGTAGTTCCCTTGCGGTGTATCCAGATCAAGATGCCTCGATTCAAAGCTCAATGACACTCAACTTACCTGCGGACGTTTTAATTTTACTAACAAGAATGGAAGAGGATAGAAACCTGGCGGTCTTGGCCAAGGTCTTCGACAATAAAGAGAAAAAGTTTTACACTAAGTTGATACCAGCATCAGAACTGCATTTTAAAGATGAGCTAGTGAGTTTTGAAACCGATCTATTTGGAGCTTTTCAGCTTCTAGAGCTTGAAAATCCAATCACCGAGCCCTTGAATTCAGTCAGTAGCGAACAAATGATTCGGGCTAAAGATAATTTTCCTTTACTTGATGATGCCGGCTTTGGGGCTCCCATTTTTCATTTGCTGACGCCGGCTCTTGGAACTGTTTTTGGAAAAGAGCGACCCACTGCAAAATTTGGTGGTATTTGTTCTGAAAACGGGAAACCAGTCAAAATAGTAAAACCTCTAACTTCAGATCAAGCCATGTGTGCCAGTAGAAAGTGGGAAATGGTCATAGACATATTAAAGTATGTGAAGGAAGATTTTTCCTTTGTCATATCTCATGAAAAAGAGGGTAAGACCTATGAACGCTCCTATGCTTTCACCCTTAATACCAGTATTGATATTACCTTTGGAGATGGCGCTGATTTAATCATTGCAAATAATGCCAGTAGTTTTTCTATTGGTGGGACATGTGATGAAGAAGGAGCAAAAATTGTAATCTCTGGTGGGACCACTGCGGAGACGGTCTGCCAGCAAGACGGAAGCTGGTTCACTGACGTAGATTTTTCAGGATTGAGCGATGGTGAAGTGGTTGTTACAGCTAAAATCATTAGCATGTTTGGGAGTTCAAAATCTGTCAGTAAAACCTTTACTAAAGTCTCGGCTCCTGTTGCTCAGTTTGATTTTGTGAGCGGTGAATTTCCTGTGATACACAGCACTAACGATTCATCCTTTACTCTGAGAGGTTCTTGCTCTCATTATGATCTTCAGGTAAAAATTGCTGGTGCTATTACCACCTATACCAACTGTAATCATGGTAGCTGGCAAATCACTTATGATTTTGCCGGAATGAGCGATGGAGATCTCTCTCTCAAAGCCTATCAAGAAAATCCCAATGGAGATAACTTTGAGGACAGTGTCATTTTATACAAAAGAACCTCAGGTCCCTACGTCTACATACCTCAAGCTACCTATACGATTTCTTCTTCCATATGGACTTCTGAAGTTGGGGTTTTTAACTCAACCATGGTGAGCTATCAGGAAGGAAACTCATGCAATACTGGTATGATGGCCGGAGGTAACTGTTCCACACCTGGAAATACCTGTGATCTCGAATTTATGTCATTTGGTTCATGTACTATCAATGTTGTCGCCAGCGATGATGATATGAATGAATATACAAAATCGTTTCAGATGATCGTAGAAGAGCCATCGCCCCCCCAACCTCCTTTATTAGAGAGTTTATATAACTTACCCGGGAGCTCAAGTATAGAACTCGTGGTAAGTCACCCTAAACTCCAAAGTGGTGGAAGTACGGTTTCAGTGATTGCCTTTGCTCATAAAGGAGATCAGGCAGCCTTTAATCAGGCACAGTCTTGGAGACCCACCAATGGCACCACCTATAGTCAAGGAGATAAAGTTACCCACAATGGACAGGAGCTAGTTGCCAGTGATACCATTACCATGATTAGTGGGCTATCTTTTGATAGCCTTGAATTTGGTGAGAACTATAATTTTATGGTA
>CAYFLR010000027.1:67037-67288 GCA_964343805.1 uncultured bacterium
TTTTTCCAGTAATCCTGCCACAGGAAGTAAGCCTCTCATCACTTTACAAGAAACGATTGTAAACACCTACGGAGGAGTTCCAATTTCTCTTTCTGTTGATACAACAAAACAAAAGCTCTATGCCGGTTATGATTCAGGGATTCTAGCTATATATGATATTAGTACTGCCAATGCTCCGAGTTTTGTTAAGCAGATTTTAGTTAGTGATCAAGGTGTTAAAGATCTGGTTTATGGTGGAACTGGCGATAACT
>CAYFLR010000027.1:67298-73012 GCA_964343805.1 uncultured bacterium
AGGTTTTGGAATTGTAAATATTACAGACCCGAATAACCCCACTTTAGTAAAGACGGTAAAAGTGGATGAATCAGGAGGTTATGATAATGCCCAGAGTCTT
Source organism: uncultured bacterium (assembly GCA_964343805.1). Classification (GTDB taxonomy): domain Bacteria; phylum Bdellovibrionota_B; class Oligoflexia; order CAYFLR01; family CAYFLR01; genus CAYFLR01. The sequence continues at coordinate 67,399 of CAYFLR010000027.1, forward strand.
TTTATAGATGGAAATAATCTGTTTATTGCCAATGGCTATAATTCCTTGGGTGTTTTTGATATTACCAATAATACAAATCCCTCCAAGCTTGGCTCATATGATCCTTCTGGTTTTTTAACCGATGTCTATGTGGATGGCAACAGAGCCTTTGTCACCGAAGGGAAATGCATTAACATATTAAATATCTCCGATTTGTCGGACATTCAAACAACCATCACTGTTCCTAGTGCTAATAAAGTCGGAGCCTATTGCACGAGTGCTAGCACCACTTTTAATAATGTAGTGCGAGGCAAAGGAGACTATACCGGTTACCTCTATATAGGAGCAACCAGCAACACATATATCTTTGATATTTCCACTGAAACAACTCCTGATCTACTTTCGACTCACAATCAGGGAGGGAGCGATCTTTTTGCTACCGCAGATGGAGATTATTTTTTTATTGCCGGAGGAGCGGGCCTAAGAACCTATAAAACAGGTGATTTAGCCAATATCCACCTCAATTATTTTGGTCTAACTTTGCCAGGAAGTACCGTAGATTTTGCCGTAAATGGAAATTATGCCTACACTGCAGATCAGGGAGGAGGTATTAACGTGGTAAATATTTCCAATTTGGCCGGAGAGACTCTGACCAAGGAATCTGCGAGCATCACAGTTATGGAAAGTCCCGATGACATTGAGAAAAGTGGAAATGAACTTTTTATAGTGGATAAGGGAAGTGCATTAACGATTGTGGATGTGACAACGCCGACATCTCCTTCCATTAAAGGTAAAGTAGAAACCACTGGCTATGCAGAAAGAGTTAAACTGTCTGGTTCTTATGCTTATATCGCTCAAGGAGGTTTGTCTGTTATTGACATTAGTGATACTACCAGTCCTTCTGAAGCCCGTACGGTTGCTACCACAGGGACTGTTGCCAAAGACTTAGCCATTAATGGCAATAATGTCTTTATGGCTGATGGAAATTATTTAAGTGTCATTAGTATTTCAAATCCATTAACTGCATCTGAGGTTGCTTCTTTAGACCTTGGAAATTCAGGCTTTGATTTGATTGCTTATGATAACGATCGAGTTTATCTTGCCGCCAATAATGTGGGGGTGCAAATTGTGGATGTCTCAAATCCAACATCTCCCTCTGCAATGGGTAAGTATGAAGTGAGTGATAAACAAATTTCAGCATTGGCTGCAAGTAATAATACCGTTTATGTTGCCTTCGACTTTGTTGATCCTATTACTTCAAAAAATGTCTATTTCTTTCAGGCGATTGATGTAACAGATGGCAATGCCCCCGTCCTGCAGGCTAGAGGTGACTGTGGGGGGGCGGTGACTGATATATTTGTTCAAGGTAACTATGTTTATGCCAGCGCTGGATTGTTGTATATTTTTGATAAATCAAATGCACAGGAATTTTCCTTGGTTGATGTTTATCGATCCAATGCCAGCACCTTTATTCGTGATGGATCCTATGGTTATGGCGTGGGTGGAATATTGACCATTATAGATAGTTTGCCCTGATAAATAGTTTCGCTCTATTTACCATCAATCGCTTTTTAAAGCCCAAGGTTATTTCTGGATACAAAATCGGATACCTATACCCAGCGGTTTATAAAAGAGAACATTACTCATCGCCCCCATTTGATATTGGGTATCGAGAGACATTTCTTTTCCTCTTGATAAGAAATTGAATTAAACTGATCAAAAACCCACAGAAACTAACAAGTACAATGGTGGCACCCGTTGCAGTGGATGCCCAATCCTGAGCAGAAATCATTAGACCAATCACTGCAACCATTGGGGCAAGCAGAAATAAACCAAACATGGCAGTTTGCATAAATTTAAGCTGCATAAACTCAAATGGAAATAGTTGAGTGGAGCATTTTTGGGTCCGGTGGCAACGGGATCCAAATCTGCCAATGGGATACCTGTTTCCCTAGCCAATGTTTTTCCTACTTTAGATGAATATTGGGGTTCTGTATAGATAGCTCCAACTTTTTGTTTCTTAATCAATTTTACCAATACTATAACCCTTTCCTCTTCCCCATCCAGCTCTTCGAAAATCAGAGGAATTTGTTTCCTCGGTCATTTCGAGCAAATTGGCCTTATTACCTTGGGCTACCTCTCCATTCATTGAGGTAAAACCACATGAGGTGATGAAAGGTATTAAAATTACAAATAAAGCGAGTCTTTTCATGGGAATCTCCTTGTTTCAATGAAACAAATTTAACCACATCTGATTATTCCTACGAAAAGCACAGGGAAGTTACTGCAAAAAAAATTTAATCGGCTGGTTTTTTTACCTATAGCATTGAAAATATGAATAACTTTTATGGATTTTAATTATATAACTAAGTCACCCAATTGAAACTGGTGCTGGATTTAACAGGAACTCTTTTATAGCAATAGACTAATTCCTATTTAATTGTTAAAACAATCAACGCTAACTGCATCATAAGCAGACTTTTACATTTGACTCGGCCGCCATGGATGACGCCCAACCACCTGTAATCATTTAATTATAGCGATATGTTTTAATGATTTTAACAAGTCAACTCAACCATTTTTACGACTTATGATGCTCTATGGTATTAATTTTTTAGTGGGGGAATTATTATGACAGTGAAATTTATTTTAACTTCTGTGTTTGTTGCTAGTCTTATACTAACATGTGGAAAAAAAGAAAATGATAACGAAACTCTCCCCGATCAACAGCAAGATAAACCCACTTTAGTTCAAGACTCTGAAAATAAAGAAGAAACAAACTCTGAAAATAATAATGCCACTGCCTATAATTTGAATGATCTAGATGAAGAAAAGACTCAAAATGAAAACCAAGAAGCCGCTACAAAAGCTGATTCAACTGAAAACATAACCACAGAAGCAGATGATACCTCTCTAACAAATACAGATAAACCCGGTGATGAAAATGAAGTTGAGGGGACCTCTGAAGAAGGTTTGGCTTCCTCCAATTTACCATTTTTAGACATCTGCACTTCCAAAAATTCAGCTGAATCTGCCAAACATACAATTTTAATGATTCAAGAATATCTAGAAACTGCAGATTGCAGCCAGACTCATGAAAAACTGATTCAAGTTGAGAAAATCGATTTATCAGGTAAAGAGATTACCGACTTAACCCCACTTTTGGACTTACCTGCCCTTACTAAACTTGATTTAAGTAAGAATGAGGGGCTCGATATTTCTTTATTACTGAAGCTTCCTGCATTAACCAAACTCCAAATAAAGGCAATTGGTCTTGAGAATTTAGATACTATTGCTCAAATGGTTCAACTAACCAGCTTAGATTTGAGTAAAAATAGTATTTCAGACACATCCCCTTTAGTTGCCCTATCCAATCTAAAGTCTTTGACCTTAGAGGGAAATGAAATTTCAAACTTGAATTCCATTGTACAGCTTAAAGAACTTACCAAACTTGACCTTGGTAAAAACCAAGTGACCGATTTAAATCCTTTGACTCTGCTACCAAATCTCAAAGAATTACATATTAAAGAGAACCCCATTACAGATTTTACTCCACTATTTTCCATAACCACTTTAAAAGAATTGAATATAGCTAAAAACTCATTGAGTGAACTAAATGGATTGGAGTCGTTAATTAATCTAAAGAAATTAGACGCCAGTAAAAATAAAATTAAAGAACTGAGTCCTCTTGCATCTCTAACAAAGCTAAAAGAAATCAATATGAAAAGTAATAAAATCAAAGATATTTCTTCATTAGCTTCCTTAGAGAATCTTGAAAAGCTCAATTTAAAATCAAACAAAATCGAAAGTATTACTTCATTACAGAGTTTAGCAAATCTTAAGAAAATAGATTTTTCCAAAAACCCCATTGATGAAGAAGGGGCTATAACAGCAGCTAATTGTCCAATGGATGCAGTTTCCTTGGTCCTTAAAAATTACTGTCTTGGTATCGAAACAGAAGAGACCGAAACTGATGAATAGATAAGGCGGCTTCATTCATTATTTACAATTAGCTTAAAGTTGGACTAAAAGGATTTAGTTATGAAAAAACACAACTTTAAAGTAAGTATCCCATTGGGTATTCTTATCATGATAACATCTATTGTTTATCAAAGATTAACAGGACCAACCCACCCCAAAAGAGTGACCATCACTCATCATAATCAGGAATATAAGGCCAAGCTGTTAAGAAGTCATGGAGGAAAAACCGATGCTCCTATTACCCTACCCATAATGGAAGGAGCAAAAGCGACCATCACTTATAAGCGTTATCCAACCCAGGATGCTTGGACAACTAAGGAGTTTACTCCTCAAGGTGACAATCTGGTTGCCACTCTCCCCCATCAACCCCCAGCAGGAAAACACACTTACTTTGTTGAAATTAACCTAGGAAGTGAAAAAAAGAAAATTGGCAGCAAAGAAGACCCCATCTATATCAGATTTAAAGGTGATGTCCCCATCTACATACTATTGCCGCACATTATCTTTATGTTTTTAGCCATGCTTTTTTCTTCCATTGCTCTTTTTGAATCGATCCAAAAAACTGAGTGGTATTTTAGATTCACCAAGTGGACCCTCGGTGTTCTGCTATTAGGTGGTATGATTCTTGGTCCTATTGTGCAAAAATTTGCCTTTGGCGTTTATTGGGCGGGATTTCCCTATGATAATGATCTCACCGATAACAAGCTTTTAGTTGGAGTATTGGTTTGGCTCATGGCCTACCTTATAAATTTAAAAAGAAGAACCTGGCAAGCCACCGCCTTTGCTTCATTGGTTCTTTTGATTGTTTATTCGATTCCCCATAGTATGCAGGGTTCCCAGTATGATTATGAGAAAGGGAAAGTGATCACCACTGAAGATCATTAAATTTTTACAAACCATTTTAAAAATGGCTGCTCTTGTTCATTTTATAGATTAAATTACGCAGTTCAGTTCGAGAATTGACTTCTAATTTTAGGTAAATACTTCTGACATGTTTACGGACGGTGGCAGTGGAAATGAAAAGTTTTTGGGCTATATAATCACTCTCATTATGATTGATAGCCAGCTCTAAAACCTCAATTTCTCGGTTTGATATGTGATATTCATTTTGTAATAATTGGAGGGTGAAAGGTTTTATTGAGTACTTAGCTAATAAGTAATTAATTTTACTTTTTTCAATTGATTTTTCTTGGCACTTTGGCAGGGAATCTCTCAAAAAAACATGATTGTCAGGTTGATCGAAGATGAAGTCTATGCCCATATTGGTCGCCTCGAGGACGAGATCCTTGCTGGCAGAGCGAGTGACCATTATAAAGACCTGTTCCTTTTTCAATTTCTTAAAGTCTTTAAAAAGAGAAAGACCATTACCGTCTGGAAGAGAGTATTCAAACCATACGGTGGCAATATCCTCATGCCATTTCTCTCGAGCTTCAGCACAACTCGCTGCCAAAAGAATGGGATCAAAATAATCACTGGCCATTGCAGAAAAAGCCGACTGTAATTCCTTATGACCTTCTATGATTAATAGGGGAAACTTGCTTTTCTCCATCATAATTCGAATTCTAAATTTAAAATTTAATATTTGCTATAAGGAATTTAGAGCTTTTGAAGAACGGATTCTTCTACAGTAAGGAAGTATTAATTTTGAAAGATT
>CAYFLR010000028.1:0-7202 GCA_964343805.1 uncultured bacterium
GCTTCTGTGAGATGGGTGTTTTCAATATTTCTCATCAAATTATTATTTTTCCAGTAAAAGACTTCCAGTAAGAGGGCCTTGAGAGGGCTAATGGCGTATTGAATGTCGAGTGAGAAGTTGGGCATGGTGGCGAGGGCAAGAGCATAAAGTAGATCTCTTGGTAAAAAATGGTTTTTTTGAGCTATTTTAAATAAGTGCTCAACCAATGATTCCTTCTGCTTTTTTTGTTTTACACGTTCCAACCACTTGGTAATAGCCCTGCTAGTGGTCGCAAGTAAGGTTTCCAACTTTTCATGGCGAGATAATTTACTGTAGATAAACCTGGAAAAATTTCGGGTGGTGAACTGCATTTGTGGGTAGGTGCATTCGGCGGATAGAATGGTTTGGTTGAGTGTTATTAAATTTTCACAAACGCCAGTTTTTATTTTCCAGTGATCGCAAAAAGAGGTCAATGTTTGAGTGAGGGGTATGGTTTTTTTGACGGTTTTACAATGATAGCGGTAATGCTGAAAAGTGTTGGCGATGTTGGTAGCGTGAGCAGTTATCTGCTCGGTTCTCATAGATTTTCTTTGTTTGATCTCTTTGACTAAAGTTTTTTTATAGCTGCTATGCAAGGGAGTTAGGACCTTTAGGGGAATGCCAGAAGTCTCAGTAAAGTCACTATTTTTTTGAGTGAAGCTGGAATCGGGGGGTCTTTGATTTTTGCTTAATTGAATCAAATCTGGGGCAAGAGTTCTAAAATAAGCAATACTGGCAATAGCTAGGTCTCTCTTCACTGTAGCATAATTCTTAACTATGTCATGATAGATCACGATGGGGGCTCTCGGATCCTTTTGAATCTGTTGTCGGAGTTTGTATCCTAACACTGGGGATATAGGGTCGATTACAAACTCTCTGTTATGAAGATTGTGGAGTAAGGGACTCACTTTTTGATCTTGATAAGGTGATGCATGATCGTTGCTTTGAACCATGTCTTGAGAGATTATTTTATTGTCTTGTTTACGAATCATACAAGCCCCAATAAGGAGCAAGGGGAGGGCCAGAGAGATTACTATTTTCATAAGCTCACTTTTTATCAAGGGTTTAAACCCGAATTTGAAAAAAAACTGAAATAATTTTTTAACATCATACAAGATGGATTGGCAGGTTGCAATATGATGTGAGGAATCATTTAAACTTAAATTAATAGTTTGTCAAAAAATCTAAAATATAATACAATTAAGTTATGCTGAAAATTACTCTTTTACTCTCCATGCTGATGGTGAATCCCTTGGCTTATGGAGCTATGCATACGTCTGTCTTTTCTACCTCACCTTTGCTGCGTTCCAAAGTTGCATTTTGGAAAAAGGTATTTACCAAAGTTTCTAATAAAGAAGGTTTACTGCATGATTCAAATGATTTGAATATTATTTATAAAAAGATAAACGTCTCTCGTCTTTCTAAAAAGGCTCTCAATCGAAAAATAAAATCAGAAAAACGGAAAATTTCCTACTCTCTTTTAAATATTTATCGAAAAAAGAAGAGGAAGTTAAACCGGGCTGAAGTAAATTTGGTTAGGCAAATTGGCGGAAAAGTTCACTGGAAGAAGTATAAGAGTTTGTCAGCGAATATTAGATTTCAGAGGGGTTTAAAGGAAAAGTTTGTAAGGGGGATAGAACTTTCGGGTCGTTATTTGCCTTTTATTAAAAGAGAGTTTAATAAAGCGGGTATTCCGCAGGAACTTGCCTATCTTCCTCATGTAGAGTCTTCCTTTAATTATAAGGCTTATTCAAAAGTTGGGGCGGCTGGTATTTGGCAGTTTATAAGAAGTACGGGGCGAATCTATATGAAGGTAAATAAGTATATAGATCAAAGAAAAGATCCTCTATCTTCTTCCAAGGCCGCTATCAAAGTTTTAAAGGAAAACTATAAATTACTTAAATCATGGCCTCTGGCAATAACCGCCTACAATCATGGTCCTGGGAGTTTAATTAGGGCTGTGAATCGATTGAACACCAGAAGTATAACTAAGATTATTCAAAAGCATCGCAGTCGACGATTTGGGTTTGCCTCTAAAAACTTCTATTCCAGTTTTTTGGCGGCCTATCAAATTGCTAAAAATCCTTATCGGTATTTCAAAAAAATAAACATAGAGCCTGCTGTAAATCTCACTAATATAAAACTATCTAGGACTGAGAGGCTGAGATCTATTTATAAAAAGCATAAAATTTCAAAGGCTGTTTTTGCGAAATACAATCCTGCTTTTAGCTCTAGGGCCTATAAGAAAAATATTCGGGTGGCAAAAGGGTTTGTGGTGAGGTTGCCGGGCAAAAGCAAAGGAAAGAAAAATCCCTATCTACAAAGAATTCCTCTTCCCAAGTCCTATTACAAAGTAGTTGATACTCATAGGGTTAAGAAGGGGGAGTCACTGTATTCAATAGCTCAACATTACAATGTATCACTGAATAAAATAATAGCTCTTAATGATATTTCTAATCCGAAATATATTCGTGCAGGGGCAACTCTAAGGTTACCCAGGCAAGGTTAGAGACCATATTTTGCGACAATCTCATCTTTATTCAGTCCAAGAATTTGGTGTTTTTCTCCCACTTTCTTTAAGATTTCCAACGCATGTTCAAGGTTCTCTTGAGTCAAGCTCGCAGAGAGTTGGGTTCTAATACGGGCTTCTCCTTTAGGAACTACAGGGTAGAAAAAGCCCACTGCATAGAGTCCTGCTTCGTATAAATCTCTGCTGATCTCTTGAGCCAGTTTGGCATTGTAGAGCATAATTGGAACTATGGGAGTGTTTCCTTCTTTGATATCAAAGCCCAATTCGATAAGGTTTTTGCGCCAGAAGTTGGTGAGATTTTCTAGGTGATCTCGTCTTTCGGTATTGTCTCCGATTATGTCTAATACTCTTATAGATGCTTGCACAACAGCGGGCATTAAGGCATTACTAAAAAGGTAAGGACGGGCTCTCTGTTTCAGTAAATCGATGATTTCTTTACGACTGCTGATGCAACCTCCGGTCGCTCCTCCTAATGCCTTTCCTAAAGTAGTCGTAATAATGTCTACTTTGTCCATTACATTATAGTGTTCGTGAGTTCCTCTTCCAGTTTTTCCGATGAATCCGGTGGCATGGGAGTCATCCACAGCTACCAGAGCATCATATTTTGCGGCGATATCACAGATCTTATCGAGGTGAGCCATGTCGCCATCCATGGAAAAGACCCCGTCGGTAATGATGAGTTTATGGCGGCAATTGGAGGCTTTTAGTTTGGCGTCCAGCTCATCTAAATTGGAGTGATTAAAAATATTTCTTTCGGCTTTACACAGTCTGATTCCATCAATTAAGGAGGCGTGAACTAGCTTATCAGAGAAAATGCCATCCTCTTTGGTGAGCAGAACTTCAAACAGAGCGGCATTTGCATCAAAGCAAGAGGCGAATAAGATGGTGTCTTCCATTCCCAGGAACTGACTCATCTTATTTTCTAATTCTCTATGTATATCTTGGGTTCCGCAAATGAATCTCACCGATGACATGCCATAACCTCTGTCATTAAGACCTTGGTGAGCCGCTTCTAAAACGTCAGGATGGCTAGATAAACCCAGATAGTTGTTGGAACAAAGGTTGATCATTTCCTTTTCTGGAGACTCTTCAGGGAATTTTACTCTGATAGAACCAGATTGGGGAGAGCAGATCAGTCTTTCATCTTTATAAAGACCATCTTCTTTGATTTGCTTTAAAACATCGCTGTAAAATGATTGTACCTGCTTATATGCCATCGATCTCTCCTTTTAAATAAATAGTTACTCCCAATTTAAGATAACCTTTCCACAGGTTCCCTCATTCATGAGATCAAAGCCCTTTTGGAAATCTTCAATGGGGAGGGTATGGGTAAAAATAGGGGATATATCCAGACCACTTTGAATCATGGCGCACATTTTGTACCAAGTTTCGAATATCTCTCTACCGAAAATCCCTTTGATGAATAGCCCCTTAAAAATGACTTGATCCCAAGAAATTTTGGTTCCTTCGGGTAAAATACCTAAAAGTGCTATCTTTCCACCATGTTTGACATAGTTTAGTATGTCCTTAATAGCGTTTGGGCTTCCCGACATTTCCAGTGCCACATCAAAACCTTCTGTCATTTTGAGTGCTTTCATTGAATCGGCCAGGGAGCTTTCCATTACATTTAATGTATGTTTAATTCCCATTTTATCTGCCAGTTGAAGGCGATATTCATTAATATCGGTAATAACAACATTTCTGGCCCCCACATGCTGGGCAATGGCTCCTGCCATGATTCCAATAGGTCCTGCTCCAGTAATTAATACATCTTCTCCCACTAAATCATAGGATAGGGCAGTGTGAACGGCATTTCCAAGTGGGTCAAGTATGGCTGCCTCATTATCTGATATGCCTTCTGGGATTAAAAAGACATTTTGACTGGGTATTGAAAGGTACTCACCAAAGCAACCGGGAACATTGACCCCAATTCCTTGAGTGTTAATACAGAGATGGCGCTTTCCTCCTTTACAGTTTCTGCAGTGACCACAAACTAAGTGTCCCTCTCCAGAAACTTTGGATCCAATTTCTAAGCCTTTGACTTTTTTGCCTATTTCAACTATTTCACCCACAAATTCGTGGCCCACCTGCATAGGGACTGGAATTGTCTTCTGAGACCATTCATCCCAGTTATAAATGTGTAGGTCGGTCCCACAGATAGCAGTCTTTTTGATTTTTACTAGGACATCTTGATCCCCAATCTCTGGTTTGGGGATATCTTCCATCCAGAGACCTTTTTTAGGATGTCTTTTTACGAGTGCTTTCATAGATTCTCTCCTTCCATGGTCTCCTAATGTACCGAAATTACGCATCAATTCAACAATATAAAAATAATCCTAATGTTTTTTGGGGGCTGGGACGATAAAAGGCCGTGATTGAATTTTAAGTTCAGGAGACGATTTATGAGGAAAAAGGGCGAAATTACTTTGATCATTTTTATGTTTGTTATTGGCCTATTTTGCTCTGCCTGTGAAGATAATAAGCAGGTCAGAAAACCCCGGGCCTCGCCAGAAAAAGATGAACCTGCAGCGCCACCATCATCTGGAAATGGGATTGGATCCACTGGAACACCAGGACCCGTTGGATCGGGTGATTTTACCGCTCCTGGATCTGATGCAGGAAATCAAGATACAGGTGCTGCCGCAGCCGATGATCCTGTAGTTCAGCAGGGAGAACTCATCACTGCAACTTTAACTGAGATAAATGGCAAGCAAGAGCATCTTGATAAGGTGATAAAGAGCTACGGTAGCCCTAGTAACCTTTCTTATATTAAAGAAGTTCTTGATATGGTTGCCATGCAGGAACGAGGTATGATTTTACTTCAAGATCGGATTGGCAGTCAAAAAGATGCTTTTAAATCAGAAGGGGATTATCTCAATGTAACTCAGAGTATGGGGGCAATGATTAATGAATCCAGCCGAATGGTGAAGCATGTGTTGAGTTATGGTTTCCCAGAAAATATCGAAGCCCAGAGTGCGGACATCAATACCGTGAAAAAGGCGGTGAAAGATAAATTTGAAACCGCTATTCAGAAAATGCTTACAGAAGGAATATCCAATGAGGATTTACAAAAATTAGCTCTTAACTTTGCCTTGCCTTTTTCTTTTGGACAATTGCAGCGAATCTGTAGTGCTTCCGCCTTAGTTCAAGCTGATCTTGGAAAAGATGCCTATCATGCGCCTGAGATGTACAAAGCTGTTATTTTAAAAGGGGCTTTAGCCGATCAAATAACCACCTTAAACTATTTAAAAGAAAATACTACTAAAGACAACTTGACCGAAATGAAAGGAAGATTTGAGCAGGTAAACAAAGAGTTTGGTGAGCTGAAAACTCAAATTGAGGGATTAAAACTAGGAAAAGAGGTTCCTGCCGCTCCTGCTAATGATTCAAAAAGTGATGAAACTCCTCAAGTTGAATCCGGTTTTTCTAAGCTGTCTGCTGGAGTGAATGAGTCGAGTGATCAGGGGGCAAAAGATGTCATTCATATGACGAATATAACCCTGGAGAGTCCTGAGCCAACAGGTCATTCTCCTATGACAGCAGGAACTCCTGACTCTGATTCACCCGTAAGGACACCAGATAGTGTATTAAGTAACCCGAGTATGGGTCCCCATACCAATCGTCTTATTTTTGGAGTTCAATATAATTTCTATCAATTGAAGGAAGTGGATGGCAAGAAGCAGTACACTTTGATTCCCAAAAGTAAACATCCGAACCATGAGAAGTTGTTTGAATGGTCCCAGCAGAGATTGCGTGATGCGGGTGAGATTCAAATTCGATCCTTAACCGTGAAGACCTATGATGAGAAAAAATACTTCCTAAGGGCAGAAATTCAAGTAGGAGTCGAGACCGTGACTCATAAATTGTTCATGAGTTTGAAGCAGGATACTAACAGCTACAATGGAGTACGTTACCATGGGCATTTATCGGTAGAGTTGGAAGATATGAATCTCTCCGGTATGAAAGAGGGAAAAATCATTGATGTAGAAGTTTTTCCCGCTTCTAAGAGAGTGGAGATAAGACTCTCCTGGTCTGAAATTCCTGCTATTTTTGGTGATGAGCAAACTAATGAATTCCCTTATCGAGCGGAATTTACCAAAGTTTATAAAGGGCAATATCAATAAGATAAACAATGGGGAATAGTATGAAAGCCATTATTTGGACAATCAGTTTAGTGTTTTTACTCGTGGCTTGTAAGCAGCCAATTAATAATTCGAAGGGTAAAGCCATTGGAAATTTTAGTAAACAAAAACCAAAGGAGATTGCGCCCTGTGTGAACGTAATTCTTAAAAATGCCGATCAAGCAGCGGAGCTCCCTTCTGTGATGTGCGTTAAGGATGTGGACGGTCGTAAGAAAGTGACTTTTGAAAGTTTAGTACAGACCGATACTGGAGCCAGGAAGCTTTTGCTGAAAATGCATGCTGATTTTTATGAGTCTCCTGATAGTATTAGTGTGAGCGGTTTTGATGGTTTAGAATTTGTTGCCCTGAAGCATGGAAATGATCCCTATTTTCCCAAACAAGGAAGTAAAATTCCCATCAATGGAGTTCTTTATGAAGTGAAATCCTCCAGTTTGAAAGTGGGTTCTTCTCCTGATGCAGGTCATCCAAATCAGCCAGCCAAAGAAGCAGCTCGAGGTGGAATTGCAGCTAAA
>CAYFLR010000028.1:7212-9643 GCA_964343805.1 uncultured bacterium
AAGTGGATGCCCCATTTCCCATTACCACTGAGCAAGACGATAAAGCCTATGTTATGACCACTTCCCAGAATTTTACCTCGCTCAAAGATGGCCATCTTTATATCAAATTTGATATTGAGACCAGTGATGGAGCCTCTCCTATTAATGTGGGAAAAGAGATATTCCAAAATCTCTATGTGCAGGTTGGCGATTCAGATAAAGAGGTCAAAGTAGAGCCCGTATTACTAGAGGGAGTCTCCTATTTAAAAGTAGTAGCGGAGGCGGGAGATATTTCCGCAGATCCTAAACAGGTTATTTTGGTTTCTAAAAAACCAGAGAAGGTGAAAGTGGATCGAATCGCTAATAAGATTTTATGGAGCCTCGTGCCTGGCGGACAACCGCTTTCTGATTTAATTCATAAAGTTGATGAGGGAAATCGATACTGGATTAATATTGACCCTATGCTATCTCGGGTGAACAATAAAGACAATCAATTTGGAGTTTATGTTAAAGTTCGGGGGCTCGATGGAAAGTTTCATGAAGCCGAGCGGGTTGAATTAGATAAGAGTGGAGATAAAGATTTCATCACCAAAGACGAATTGAAACCTATTATAGAAAAATACCCTTCCAATCAACGGCTAGGAATGTATCTCTACCTCCGTGTGAGCCTAAAAATGGTGGACACAGGCGTATCTATATTTCGTTCCGAACTGGTCGATCTAGACAAAATGTAATGAGTGGCCAGGGTTATCCTGGCAACTCCTTTTTTCCCAAAAAAGTTTTATAGTTGAAGGTTTTTAGGCAAGCATCTATAATTGTACGATGGACATATTATATAAACTTGCTTTAATTCTGTGTGGTTTCAGCCTTTTATTCTCTTGCGGTCGTGAGCTGCAACCTTTGTTTGAGCACCCCCATAAGCCAGGGGAGTTGATTCTGATGCTTGAAAAAGATGCAGTAAAACAATTTAGAAGGCAGGGGTTTTCTGATAGAGCCTCAGTCTCTCAGTTTCTACGCCAAAATCAAGAGCTGGGTATGCTCAAATATCCAGAGGTGCTCTGGAAATCTAAAACAAAAAAGAATGCTCCGGTCATGGTGAAGCTACGGGTTCCCTCGCAAATGGATTTAAACTCGGTGATCAATCAGTTTCGAAAGCTGCCGGAAGTTATCTCTGCTGAACCTAATTATTATAACAAGCTGACAGGTCTAGATGAGGAGGAACTATCCACTCCCTCTTCAAATTATCCACCCCCTCACTATCTATTAGGGGGAAATGATAATTCAAACAATAATAATAACCAAACCGAACCCTTTGTGGATCCGCCAGTGGATTCAGTGGCCTGTGTGGATGTGAGTAAAGACTATATTCCAGATGACCCTGGTTTTACCACCAACCAAAAGTTTATCTATGATTTATTAGAAATTCCCAAAGCCTGGTCTTTTATCTTTGCTCGGTGGGAAACCAACGATTGTAAGGTAAAAAATCCTATTCAAAGTGCTTACATCGGAATAGCTGTATTAGATTCGGGAGTGGCAACCTACCATGAAGATTTTTATGGAGATGCCAGAGATCGACCGGAAATTGAGGGAGATCCCAGTAGTAACTACGGAGTATTTTTTACCAATCTTAAAGAGTTGAATGGTAAAAAAGGGGTGGATGACGACAACAATGGTTATGTGGATGATATCTCAGGTGTGAGCGTCAATAAAACAGATAAGACAAGTAGTCCTAATGATTCCAATACCTGTGATGGAGAGCCTGATTCTCCCGAAGAGTGGAATGAAGAGAAAAAGGCCACCTGCTTAAGAACGGTAGGCCATGGTACTCATATTGCCGGTATCATTGCCGCAGGAATTGACAATGCCCCTGAAGATTTATCAGATACCAGTATGGCCGGTGTTTGCCCTAACTGCCGGATTTTGCCAATAAAAATTACTGATCGAACAGGCTTTATTCCCGATGATAACATTGTAAAAGGATTGGATTATATTAGTTCCATCAATGCAGATGCTAGCATGCATCAAGTGATGATTGCTAATCTATCTGTTGGTAAAATGTTAAATTCTTTGGCCATTGATCAGGCCATTCAAAGAATTTATGAGACCGTTTTGGTGGTTGCTGCAGCTAGTAATGATGACACTGAACAACCTTCTTTTCCAGCCGCTCTTCCGGAAGTTTTGTCTGTGTCAGCAGTAGGTGGTCCTTCCATTGTGAGGTCTTCTCTTAATGTAATAACTGGTGGAGAGGAGGCGCGGAATGATTATCTGCAAAAAGCGGCGTTTTCTAATTTTGGTAACCATATTGATTTAGTGGCTCCAGGGGTGCATATATGGTCCACTGCACCATATAACTTCAACCCGGGGTCTAACTACTTTTTAGAATGTGCGCAAAATAATAAGTTTTGTGTAAAAAGTGGCACCTCTCAGGCGGCTCCTTTTGTTACGGCCATTG
>CAYFLR010000028.1:9653-17491 GCA_964343805.1 uncultured bacterium
TGGTCTGGGCTTACTTTTTTAAATCAATTTATGGGATAAATAAGGACCAAGGCACCACAAGCGAGGCTATAACAGAAACTGTGCTAAGAACTCCGCCTCAAATGGTTAGAGATATATTGGTTTTTACTTCTAGTTCTGAAATCTACGGAAAGGGTTATAACCATTGGTACAATGGCAATATATATAATGAATCGGGTAAAGTTCAAGAACAACAGAACAATGTAGCTATAGGGAAGCAGATGTTGGGTGCTGGTATCATCAATGCTGAGAGAGCCCTTAGCTATGATATTATTTATAAAAAGGTGCATGGAGATAAGGAAAAGGGTATCCCTCCAGATCCTTCGGCTGATTGGCATATAGATTTACCCAGTGACAATATGCCATTTAGAAATGGATGCATGTTTGTATGGGGATCAACTTCAAACTCATCTAAATCTGATAGAACTAACTCCCCGGGCGGGAACCCTATATTTTTTCTACTTATTCTTTCTTGGGCATTTTTTTGGTTATATCGTACTCTATTTCAAAACTCTGGAGCAAAGTCCTAAATAATGGCAAAACTAGTCATTCAAAAATATGGAGGATCCTCTGTTGCTTCCACTGCCCACATACGTAGGGTGGCTCGGCGGATCAAAGACAGTCGGCAGCATTACGAAAATGTTGTAGTGGTTGTTTCAGCTATGCAACATATGACTGATAATTTAACCCAGCTAGCATATCAAATTACTAACCAACCTATAAAACGAGAATTGGATATGCTAATGACAGCTGGTGAACGAGTAAGTATGAGTTTGTTGGCAGTCGCCTTAAATGATATCAGAGTGCCTGCCGTCTCACTTACCGGATCTCAAGTTGGTATTCTAACAGACACTTCTCATACTAATGCCAAAATCACAGAAATCAGAGCTTTTCGTTTAGAGGATGAGCTAAAGAAAGGAAAGGTTGTTGTTGTGGCCGGGTTTCAAGGGGTAAGCTCTTTAAAAGAGGTAACCACTCTTGGTAGAGGGGGGTCTGATGTTTCGGCAGTTGCTCTATCCAATGCTCTTAAAGCTGATAAATGTGAGATATATACCGATGTGGATGGGATCTATTCTGCTGATCCTTATCGAATTCCTCAGGCGATTCGGATAAAAACTATTGATTATGAAGATATGGCAAATATGGCCTATTTGGGTGCTGAGGTTATGCATCCTCGGGCAATTGCTATTGCCAAGCGTTATAAAATACCAATTAATGTGCGCTCTTCTTTTGACCAAGGAGAGGGAACAACAATTACCGAGGTTACTAAAATGGATGGATGTAACGTTGTTGCTGTGGTTAAAAAGGCTCATATGGCTAGAATCACTGTGACCGGTTTTAAAAAGGAAGAAACTTTATGTTCTTTGTTTCAAACCTTAGAGAAGGAAGTAGATCTTTCAAGTTTGATTACCTCGATTGAACCCCAGAAAGGCGGTGGGGCTTTTACTCTTTTTGTCCCAAGTGAGAAGGCTCTATCTATTCATTATCTTTTATCTTCTGCTCAGGCTCCAATAGGGTATGAAGAGATTGAGCTAGAGCAAGACCAGGCAGTAATATCTATTATAGGAGAAGATTTGCTGAACTCGTCACGAGTTCTCTCCAGTGCCCATAATTTCCTCCATGATAAGAAAATAAGTTATCATTCACTCAGTGGAACTAACAAAGTAATTTCTCTCGCTGTAGAAGTGGATAAGGCGGATCAGACAGCTGAACTTCTTCATGAAGGCTTTCTTCATGAGGGTCTTTTAAATCCTATCAACTAATCATCTGCTGGAATCATCAATATGATTAGAAGATTACTCACTCTTCATATCTCCAAGATCTTTTGTATCGCACTTTTAAGTTATGGTTGGACTGCATCTCTATGGGCCTATCAAATGGGCAATCATGACCTGATAGATATATTAGAGTTGGGTGATTTTTATGCAGCTAAAGTAATTATTGAGACCCAAAAAGAGCAAGATCCTCTTCTTTACAAACATCTTACGGCCTTGAGACTTTTTTATGAAGCTCGTTATAAAGAGGCTCAACTCATTTTGGAAGATCATTTTAATGGAGACAAGGGTAATAATAATCAGAATTCCACCACTCCATCACTTGGCTTGAGTAGTAACCAAAATCTAGCCATCATACTTAGAATGAAGACATTATTAAAACGTCTACAACAGTTTTCTGATTTGATGGAAAAGGGAGATCAATTAAGCAGTCGGTATTTTAAGGTGATTTTTCATCACCCGAAAGATCGGTTGTTAGCTCAGGTGATTGCTGATCAGATGGATGAGATTCTGGTCCGATTAGGCGAAGCTTTTGAGTATCCACTGCACAGTTTTTTACAAGAAAAAATTAGAATAGAAATTTATTCTACTATTGAATCTTTTAGTGCGGCCACCGGGGTAGATGTTCTCTCTTTAAATGGGTCTGGTACAGTTGCTATATGCAAATATAATAGAGTGATGGTCTCTTCTCCTAGGCTTTATATTTATGGATACCACATAATTCGTACGGTCACTCACGAGTTAGTCCATTTTCTGGCAATCAAAAAGTCGCTTAATAAATGGCCACTGTGGTTGCATGAGGGTA
Organism: uncultured bacterium; assembly: GCA_964343805.1. Classification (GTDB taxonomy): domain Bacteria; phylum Bdellovibrionota_B; class Oligoflexia; order CAYFLR01; family CAYFLR01; genus CAYFLR01. The sequence continues at coordinate 12,252 of CAYFLR010000028.1, forward strand.
TGGCTAAATACTTTGAATCCTATTGGCAACAAGGTGGAGCTTCTCATCCCATGTCTTTAACCACCTCTTCAATCCTTGCTAAGGCCATTAGAGATGATGCCTTAATACCTATTGAAAAGATGTCACCCTCTTTTGCCTATCTCAAAGATGGAGAGAATGTGACTGCTTTTGCCGAAGTCTATTCCATGGTTCGCTTGCTCATTCAGCAAAAGGGGATCAATTCATTTAACCAGTTATTCTATTTGGTCTCTCGAGGAGCTAAATTTGAAGAGGGTTTTAAAGATATCTATGGTCAAGAATTTTCCACTTTTCTAGTAAGCTGGGAGAAATGGCTAAGGTCTCAAGGGTTTAAAGTTTATGATGAACTTCCTGACTTGATTCCCAGGACACAGAATTCACTCTCCCCAGAAAAACAGGCGCAAAAGAATATTGATGAGGCGCAAAAAGAGGCTCCTATTACTGCCGCCAGTAAGTATAAGTTGATTGGTAATTTGATGTTGGATCAAGCCCGTTTCAGAGCATCAGAGATTGAGTTTGCCAAAGCCTATAAATACGCGAAGGAAAATTTATCCATTTTGAAAAAACTGGTATTTCTGTCTATGAAAAATGGAAATTTACCGCGGGCTGAGAGAGTTATTAAGGAGGGAAAGAGCCTCTATCCCGAGGATTACTTTTTCGATTATTGGGATGGGATGTGGAATTTGAAAAAAGAGAGGTGGAAAAAAGCAAAAGAGTCATTCCAGTTGGCTCTTTTTGGAAACGTTTTTGATCTGAATACATTGAATGGTTTAATGGCTGCGAATCAACAATTGCAGTTAAAAAAACAAAGTAACGAGATTAAGAGACATATTGAACTATTGAATCCTCCAAAGAGTGCGAGGGGAAATTAACGAGGTGACTTCATGTCAGAAAATCAAAAATTAGAAGGTGTTTTCGACTCTATTAAAACTAAGGTTCCTCTATTAAAGCAGGAAATAAAGAAAGCTATTGTTGGCCAAGAAGAAGTGATTCATCAACTTCTTATATCTATCTTAGCGGGAGGGCACTCTCTATTTGTGGGTGTTCCTGGATTAGCGAAAACATCTCTTATAAATTCCTTAGCAGAAGTAATGGACTTGGCCTTTTCGAGGATTCAGTTCACCCCTGATTTGATGCCTTCTGATATTGTGGGCGCTGATATTCTTGATGAGGATGCTGAACTCAAAAAACGAGCCTTTCGTTTTTTAAAGGGACCGATTTTTGCCAATATCATTTTAGCTGATGAGATCAATCGATCGAGTCCCAAAACTCAATCTGCTTTACTGCAAGCAATGCAAGAGTATCTGGTGACGGTGGGGGGAAAAACCTACCCTCTGGAAAAGCCTTTTTTAATCTTTGCCACTCAAAACCCCATTGAACAGGAAGGGACCTTTCCCTTACCCGAGGCTCAGTTGGATCGTTTTCTAATGCAAATCAATGTGGGCTATCAACCGAGACAAGAGGAAGTGGAAATTGTTAGACAGACTACCTCTAAACAGGATTATGAACTTCAGCATATTGTAAGTAAATCTGAACTCATTGATTTTCAAAGGCTGTTATTGGACCTTCCCATTTCTCAAGAAATGGTGGAATATGCCACCGATATAGTAAGAAAAAGTCGACCTGAGGATGAGAGTTGCCCTAGTTTTATTAAGGAAAATATTATGTATGGAGCAGGCCCCCGAGGCGGTCAAAGTCTGGTGTTAGCTGCTAAAGCCAATGCTCTTTTAAAGGGAAGGTTTACCGTGGATGCCGAAGATATAAATGAAATGCTCCTACCTGTCCTAAGGCATCGGCTCATATTGAGCTATCGTGCAGAAGCGGAGAATGTCAGTGCTGATGATTTGATAACCGAATTAAGAAGACGATTTGCATAATGAATTTAGAAGAGCTTTCTCATAAATCATTGGATCAACTGCAGTTAACTACCTCTCGTTTATACTATCGTTTGGCAGCTGGAGTTCATAGATCTCGTAGTTTTTCTGAGGCAAAAATTGAATTTACTGATTACAAAATGTATGAAGCGGGAGATGATCTTAAGCAAATTGATTGGAAATTGTTTGCCCGTACGGATCGACTCTATGTAAAGAAATCCAACTTTGATACCTCTATAAAGACCAATATTCTGTTTGATATGAGCGGTTCCATGGGGTTTGGGGATAAAAAGTTCCTCTGCGCACAAGCTTTGAGTCACATCATTTCACATATAATCGAAAAACAGGGAGATTACTTAGGCCTTTTAACCTTCAATGATAAATTTATTTATTATCCACCTCGTTGCAGGAAAAATTATTATAGCTATTTAAGAAAGGAGCTTGAAAGAGTGCAACCAGGTAAGGAAACCAGATTATCTCAATCCTTAGATTTCCTTTTTGCCCAAAATCTAAAACGGTCATTAATCATTATTATTTCAGATTTTTTATGTGAACCTGAAGAGGTGATAAATCGTTTAAAACGTTTTCACTCACTGGGTTCTGAAATTTTATTGTGTAATGTATTTGATCCCCACGAACGAACTATACCTTATGAGAACTATTGTGAGTTTTTAGATTTGGAAACCAAAGAGTCTATGATCATACAGGTGGACAAGATACGTTCTCTTTATTTAGAAACAGTGAATCAATTTTACAAGGATTGGCAAAAAAGTTGTCTTCAAATGGGAATTCCTTTTGTGGATTTTTCAACCGAGACATCTGTGGTAGATGCCATTTCCATCTATTTAAAAAGTCGCTCTCATTACCAATCTCGGCGGAGTAGCAAGTGAGCTTTACCGATTCTACTTATTTATATGCACTTGTTACTCTGATTATCCCTATTTTAATCACCTTATTGATCAGGAAAAGACACCAGATTATCCCTTTTTCCACTCTAAAGTTTTTTAAGCTCATTAGTCGCACAAAGAAGAGGTTTGTATTTAAATGGCAGCATCTGATTTTATTGCTGATACGCCTTGGTATTATTGCCAGTCTCGTACTCATCTTTACTCAACCTCTATGGAATGTGGTAAACAAGGTGGAGTCCAAGGGTAAGATTATTGTTTTGGATGATTCACTGAGCATGCAACAGAATGGAGCTTATGGTCGATGTCAAAAGCACCTCATGGAGTTCTTGAATGGGTATGAAAATGATCAATCTGTTTATATATTTTTTCCCTCTGGGAAAACCATAAAAAATCAATCTAACCTCGATGAGCTTATCAATGAGGTGCGCAATCATCCGGTATCTAATGCTTCCATTTCCTATAAAGAGCTATTTTCTAAGGTAGTAAACACCATTTCATCTGCAGAAAAATCTATCGACACGGTTTTATTCTATACTGATCTCCAACAAAATGGTTGGGCATTTGATCGTCGTTTTGAAATTGATGCAGCTGTACGAATCATTGACTGTTCGAGTCCCGTTTATTCTAATCTATCCATTACCATGCAAAAGGGGCAACAGGCGGTATTTGATCCTTATCAGTCGGTTCTTTCTTTTCCTTTGATCGTATGGAATCAAAATGAAAAGTCCACTCGGGTTACTTTGAAGTACTGGAGAATAAAGGAAAATGTAGGGAGGCAATCAGAGCAACAATTGTTAGGAGAAGAGCAGGTCACCTTGCAGCCTTTTGAAAAAAAAGCTCATAACTTTTTAAAAACTCTTCCTGGTTTAGAAGTGGAAGAGGGTGCTCTAAGTGGTTTTGTGGAAATACTTCCGGTGTCATCTACGGATACTAAATCTGACTTGTTAATCGACAATCGTTTTTACTTTATTGCCCAAGCTAAAAAACAGTTTCCCATTATTATAGTTGATGGTTCTGAATCAAGCTCTATTTATAATCGGCAGTCATTTTATCTATTTCATGCCCTTTCTTTGATATCAGGAGTTCAGGTTACTCAATTGACGCAAACAGAGTTTTTAAGGACCCCTAGTTTAGAAAATCCCCCGATGCTATTAATTGCTCTCAATCTCAATCTAAGTAATAAGGACACCGTATCTCAATTAAGGAAAGCTTGCTTCCATAACTGTTCATTATTTTTCTCTTTAGGTGAGTATTATCAGTCTTCTACTTATCAAGAATTATTGGAGGAACTCGGTGAGCTAAAGGGGATGATGGGAGAAATCGTAAGAACTGACGAAGGGATTATTGAGGTTTACAAACAACATCCATTTAATGTTGCAAGTAAAGATCTTAATCGGGAGTCACTTGCTACTACCAAAATTCATAGACTGGTTCCTTTAAATGGCAATGGGTTTACCATTATATGGAGCTTTAATGGTCAGCCTTTACTTGTTTCTTATACCAGAAATGATTTAGACTTTACTGATCCTACCCTGTCTACTGCCAAAAAAGGACAGGTGTACCTTTTACTCAGTTCATTAGGAAGGGACTGGAGCAATTGGTCTATTAAACCGGTTTTCCCGGCGTTTTGGAGTCATTTCATTAACTATCTTGCTAAAAGGCAACAGAATGAAGCTAAAAACCATTTCTATATCAGCCATGATTCTTTGCTGTTGCAAGATGCAAAAAGTATAAATTATCAGGTGGATCGAGAGAATTTTTACTGGTTAACCCCCTCTTTATTAACGAGTGATAGAGGAGAGCCTTTAGCCCTTAATATCAATACCGAGGAACTCTTAAAAGAAAAGCTTCCTTTGGAATTTTTTCATTCCATTTTTAAAACTGACGATCTCGCATTATTGCCCTTAGAACAAGTATCATCCGAGTCAAATATTTCTCTTCTTAGAGGGCAAGTCATTAAGCAGAGCATAACGGTGTATTTCATTTATATACTCTTGGGATTTTTATTTATGGAATGTATTTATTTTTTAATGAGGCGATTAAAAGTAATTTCCCAAAAATCCTCGCTGATTAGCTTGTTTCTGCTGTTGTTCCTGTATGATCATCAGGGGCAGGCGGCCGATAAGGTGGATCCTTTTTCCAAAAATTCTGCTCTGTTTCATTTTGCTTTTCTTGCTCCAGAGGTTTATCAACCAGGGAAAAGTCCCTTTAAAAATACGCTTGGCGTTAATTGGTTAGTAGAAGAGTTAGAGGCGCGCACTAGTGTTGATGGATCCACTCATGTTCCTATAGTCAATTTACTATCGCCTGAACAAGTTTACCAATATCCCTTTTTATACTTTGAAGGGCATGCTAATTTCACCGGCTTCACAGCGCAAGAGCGTTCTATGTTGAGGCTTTATCTGTTGGCTGGGGGAACACTTTTGATCGATGACACCAC
>CAYFLR010000028.1:17632-49497 GCA_964343805.1 uncultured bacterium
CTGTGGGTTTGTACGATGCTTTTCCAAGAATAGAAGGAATAGAAAGTGAGGGAGAGCCTCTTGTGATATACAGCCAGAATAATTTATTTGGGGCATTTAATCGAAAAAACTCTTGCATTCCAGGTGGGGAGAAACAGAGAGAGTTTGCATTGAGACTGGGTATAAACATCGTTATGTATGTTCTTACTTCAAATTATAAAAATGATCAAATTCATTTGCCTGAGATTTTGAAAAGGACTCGCTAAACATGATCTTTCAAAACCCTACCGTTTTTTATTATATGCCCTTGTTGGCCCTTTTGTTGATCCTTTTATATTTTTGGGGGTTGGATAAAACCGCTAAGTCAAAAGGTGATCTCTTTTTATTAGTTCTTTTTCGGGCTTTATTTTTAAGTGGAATAGTTCTTTTACTAGCCAATCCTGTCCAGATAAAAGAGAAGAGAATTGGTCAGAAAGAGGACTTTGTGATCCTTTTTGACCAAAGTCAGAGTTTGGTTAAATATTTTGGTGGCCTCAAAGAATATCAGAGAGCTTTGGTTGAATTCCTCCATTCTGACTTTGTGAAGGATTTGCAAGATCGTTTTAACTGCCAATACTTTTTTTTCGGTAACCCGGTTTTTCCTGTATCTCTCAACACCATTCAAGAAAGTGGAATTCAGCCATACGAGCAGAGCCCTGTTTATGGAAGTATTCGAGAGATTATGGATCATTTTAAGGATCAAGAAGAACTTCCCGCTGGAATGTTACTTTGGAGTGATGGTCAAAATACCACTGGTGAATCTAATGCTTATATTCAAAAGCTTTTACAATCAGTTCCTTTTCCCATCAACCCGATTATCTTTCCAATTAAAGATGCTATCAAAGATATTGTAGTAGGAAGGGTTCTCACTGATCCGGTCTATTTTTTAGAGGTCGCGTCTTCTTTAACGGTAGAAATTGAGAATTTGGGATTTCATCAGATGGAAGTTCCCATCTCTTTGTTATACAAAGACAAGGTTTTAATGACTAAGTCTGTCAAACTTCAAAAAGGACAAATAAAACAAAGAGTGGAGTTTAAATTTACTCCTGTTGCAGAAGGGCGTGATTTCTATCAAATTGAAATGCCGGTGCTCCAAGGTGAACTTCAGGGAAAGAATAATAAAAAAACCTTCGGGATCCGTATTAGGAAAAATAGGGTTAAAGCTTTGCATATTTCAGGACAGCCCTCTTGGGATACGAGATTTTTACGAATGGCCCTCAAACAAGATCCAGCAGTGGATCTCATTAGTTTTTACATTCTCAGAGAGCATGAGGATGACAATACCGTCCCATCAAGAGAGCTATCATTGATCCATTTTCCCTATGACCGGCTCTTTAATGAAGAAGTGGGGAACTTTGATCTGATATTTATTCAAAACTTCACTCTTAAAAAGTTTCTGGTGCCCTACGTATACATCAATAATATAGGTGACTATGTAGAGCGAGGGGGTAAGCTGGTTCTATTTGGCGGCCCCAAAGCTTTTATGAGGCGAGACTTTGCTCGCACTTCTCTGGAAAAAGCACTTCCTTTTAATCTAAAGCGGAGCAGTTGGCTGCCAGGAGAATTCCAAGTAAGGCTCACTGATCGAGGGGCGGACTCTATTTTATTTAAAAGATTAATTGAATCCAACCCCACCTTCATGGGGGACATTAAAAAGCTTATTCACTTCTATGGCCTCAATCAAATAAAATCCTTAAGACCTGGAGCAGAAGTTTTAGTTGAAGCTGTGTTGGATGATAAAGTTTACCCTTTAGTAGTGACCAATACTTTTGGTCGAGGTCAGGTGGTGTCCATATTGACCAATTCTTTTTGGAATCTTCGTTTAGCCCAAAATCAGCAGAGGGGAATTGGTTTTACTTACCAGCAGTTTGTCAGACATTTGATGGAGTGGCTATTGGAATATGATTATTTTCAACCGGTCCATTATGCTATTGAAGCGGGATTGGTGGATCAAACCCCCCATCTTTTTTTACATTTTGAAAATAATATTGATGGATTTTTACAAAACCATTGCCCTTGTAAGGTTATCTTTGATATAATGAAGCAAAGCCGTAAATTCGAAATTGTTAGTAGTGCGGATGCTGTCTCCTATAAGTTTCCCTTAAAGGCACTGGCATCTAAAGAGTACCCTGTTTCTATGCATTTAGAAACTAAAAAAGGTTTTATCTATCAATATGATGACCTTTTTTACTACCAACAAGAGGATAAAGAAAGTCGGTTTTTATATGCAGATTTGGAAAAATTAAACCAAATTGCAGATGTGACAGGGGGGAAACCGGTTGATTACGAAAAAGGTTTATTAAAACAGTCTGTTGAGGGGGTTTTGGCTACTGGATATGGCCAGAATCGGGGCATTATTCATAGAGAGCATAACCCTAAATGGAACAACTGGCTGGTTTTGATCTTTTTATTGTTTTTGGTAACAACCGAGTGGTTTTTCCGAAAGTGGTATGAACGATAAAGTGGGTTAGACATGGGTCAAGAAAATGATCGTCAACTAGAGAAGCTACAGAATAATCAACAATTTTTAATTGATCAAATTGTCCGAATTCCCCATGAAAATGAACGCCTGGAAGGTGAAATTAAGAAACATAAGCTGGAAGTGGAGAAAATCAACGCAGAATTGGATCAGCTCACTGAAAAGAGAAAGTTTCTTGAACTGAAACGCCAACGCATGACAGAGGTTCAGGTGGCCTCCTCTATGCTTCAAACCAGTTTAAACAATTTAAAAGAGGATTATCGTCATCATAATGATGAAATAAAGAAAATGGAGAGAGATGCAGATAAGCTGGATAGGCAGCGAGTTGATAGGCAGGCGTCTCTGGATAAGTCTATTTTTCATTATCGAACAATTTTAGAGTATCTTGAAGTAGAAAAACCGATAGATGGAGTGGGCTTAAAGGAACTCCGAAAAATATTGGCTTCGACCATTTCTGAGGTCAGTGATGCGAATAAACTCAAAGAAAAACGGAAGCAGTTAGAAAAGGGGATTAAATTTAAAGAAGGCTCCCTATCCCAGGAAGTGAAGCAGCTTAAGCAGCAATTGGAGAGTATGGATCTTTCCATTAAAAATGCCCAAGATGAGAAACTCCAACTTGAGGATTCCCAGCAGCGTGAAAAAGAGTTGCAAAAAGAAATTTTAAAGAAGTTGGGCTATTATAGAGATAAGTTGAAATATCAAAGTAATCTGCCCGAACTAACCGACTTAAAAATACAAGTGGTGGATCAAGAAGAGATTAATAAAAGAAAGGGTAAAAAGTTTTCTTTTAAATCAGAATCTAACGCCTACAATAATATTGATATTATCCCTAGAGAAAATAATAAACAGCTTCGTGAATCCATAGATCAGCTTATTGACAGAAAAATTGATTTGACTAATAAACTGAGTTCAATTAATGCCGAGATTAACTCACAGCGCCAATCCTTTTATGTGAGGGATATATGACTAAAAAGGGTCTAATAAAAGAGGTACTCAGTTATGTGGATGGGCAGTCGAAAACTGCAGACGCCTCACGATTGAAATCCAATATTTCCATTTTAGAGGGACATCTTTTTAATGCCTATCAGAAGCAAAATGATTTGAATCGAGAGCTGACACGATTGGCCCAGGATGCCAAAATGCTGAAAAGCGCTCGAGATAAAATGAAAGAGGATGTGCAGGAGATTGAAAGGGTTGAGAGGAAAATTAATTCACAAGAAGAGATTAACCAGGCGCTCAATCAAGAATATCAAAAATTAGAAGAAAAAAATAAAACCACCCATGTAATACTAAGACATCTAGAAAGTCTTCACCTGCAAAAACATGAAGAGATAGACGCTTTAGATAAGAGAATTGATTATAATAGAAGATTCTTTGCCAAAGTATTTGAGGGTATTGACTTTTGGAATGAAAGAACCTCCCTTGAAGACAACCTATCTAGTCTGAAACATAAGTTAGGTACCTTGCGAGCCAAAGTGGCCGGTGAGTTAAAACTTATTAAAGATCTTCAATTAGAAGATGTAGAGCTTGAAGCTAAGAAGAACGATGTGCAAACTCTAAGAGATCAGATTCAAAATAAAGCGGAAGAGTTAAATAATATCCGTATTGCTAATATGAAAGTTAGGGATGATCTTCAAGGTCTAAAAGAGAGGAACGATAGGGCTAATAGAAAGCTGATATATCTATCAGAAAGAACCAGCGTTATCGATATCTCATTAGAAAATAAAGATAGCCAGGAAGTCAATCTGCCCAGGCATATCAATCCAGAGAATCCTCATCATCAGGAACTCCTTACCACCTTTAAAGGACTGATGAGTGATAAACCTGCTGTTCCTGAAAAGGAAAAACTGCAAAAAGAAGTAGAGGACCTAGAATTCTACTATGCCAATGCTGTTAAAGCTCGACGGATTATTTCTGATCACTTCAAACTAGCCTAGTTTACGTTTGTCAACTCTGAGATCTTAATCAGGGGCTTACACTTTCCTAAAATTAAAAAAAAATTGAACCAACTCTTTTTTTTCGCAACAAACTCGTGCTATGATACCCCAATAATTTCATCTCGGCCCCTAAATTGGGCCAGGTTTTATTGGAGGTTAGGATGTTTAAACGGGTCTGCTTTTGGATGATAATGCTCTTTTTTGTTTTAACCATTCCCGCTTATGCCAAGGTTGCGGTCACTGATGTATTTATGGCAGAAGATGTAGATAACAAAAGTCCGGTAAATGTGGGTAAAGCCTTCCCAGCCTCTTTGGGTAAGTTATATTGCTTTTCCCGAATTACTGGGATGGAAGTTACCCCAGGAGTTGCTGACGAGGAAGCTCCTCTAGTTTATCATGTTTGGTTGATGAAGAAAGGTGAAGAATTTCAGGAGATGGCACGGGTGCCACTAAAAATAAAAAGCAGATCTTGGAGAACTCGGAGCCGAAAAACCCTTCTAAAGAGCTCGGTGGGAGAGTGGCAGGTGCGAATTATAGATGAAAATGAGAATGAGCTGCATCGAGTTTCCTTTCAGATTATCCCTTAGTATCAGTTCATCACCCCCCCCTACCCATACCAGGGTGTAAGTGCCCTCTTTGTCATTAAAAAAGGTTGTCGTATTGTCGCTTTACAGTTAAAATTAAAGTCTAATCCTTTTTTTATAACCCATTAGGAAATTGGCATGGACGATTTTGAACGCGAGATAATTGAGACTTTTTTAGGTGAAGCAAATGAACAAATTGAGGCTATGGAAGAGTGTTTGCTCGAAATGGAGTCTGCAGCCGGGCAGTTTGAGAAAAGTCAATTAGATCACTTGCTAAGGATTTTACATACCTTCAAAGGGAACAGTGCTTCCGTTGGTTTAAATAAAGCCAGTGAATTATCACACACGATGGAAAGCTTATTATGTGTTGTTAAGGCACGAGAAGTCTCCTTTGCCACCAAGTGGATCGACCCACTTTTATCTTCAATCGATCAGATTAAAAACTCCATTGGAGATTTTGAAAAGACTGACTTTTCAGATATGAACTCTCTCATTAAAGATTTAGATTCTTTGGTGAGTTTAATTGAAACCGGTAAATTTGATGCTTCCGAAGCTAAAGAGCCTGTAGTTCAAGAGGTACCTAAACCTGCAGAGAAAAAGCAGGCGGCTCCAGCTAAAAAGAAGAAAGCTGTTTATCAGGTGAGTGAGAAAAAAACAGATTCTAAGCAGTCGGTTCAACCTGCTCCCGCTATAGATTTAAGTCAGGGAGATGAGTTAAGTGTTTTTATAATTTCAGAGGATGAATTCAATATTCAGTTGTTTGAACGCTCTTTGGCAAAAGAAAGTGGCTGTAAAGTGAGTCATGGTAAGGTAGATCAGCTGAGCCAGACTGATTCATATCATCGCATTGTAGTCGATATTGACTGTTGCTTGCCCAAACTAGATCAAATTGCTAAGAAGATAAAATCAATTGGAATCCCCGCTTATCTAATGTGTTCTATGGCCCACCAATCTGAAACATTAGGATACTTAAAAAAGGGGTTTTCCAATCTTCTCATTAAGGAGCATCTTTTACTGGTGAGTCCTTATTTGACCTTGAGATCCACCACTCAAGTGACCGAGAGTGGTACATCTAGTCAGGACTCTTCCATTGAAAAGTTAAAAAATAATTTATTACTTATCTCCCTTCAAGATCTCCCTCTTTATGAGGTTCTTGAGCAGGCATTTGATGAGATCTGTTCAATGGCTCCTAGTAAGGGATTTATGCATCGAGGCTGTATCTTTTCCATGTCAGAAGATGGAAAAAGTTTGGAACTGCAAACCTACAGGCAGTTGCAAAAGAATTTACATGAGTCTTGCGCCCAGGTGAAACTTGGAAGGTGTCTCTGCGGAAAAGCAGCAGAAAAAGCTGAGATAGTTTATGCGGCTCATGTGGATAAAGATCACTCTGTTAAGTTTGAGGGTATGGAAGATCATGGCCATTACTGTGTTCCACTCATATCAAAAAAGAATGTGGTAGGGGTTTTAAATGTCTATGTGCAAGCAGGATACGAAAGAACTGATGCCGATGAGGCCTTTTTGTTTGAAGTGGCTCCTGTGGTAGCAAAGATCATTGAGCGAAAACAATTTGAAAAGAAAGTTAATCAGGCCAAAATGCAATTTGTCCGATCAGGTAAAATGGCAAGTATCGGTACTATCATGGCTAATATTATCAATTCTATCAAGGAACCTTTGAATGAAATTCGTGAATGCTCTAGCGAAATAAACGAAGCTGAAGTTGTTTCTGAGAGCTGTTATGATCGCTTGTTTCAATCGGCTTCCAGTGTATCTGAAACCATAAACCGTTGGGAGAGCTCCTTTAAGAAGGTGATTAACCAACAGGAAAACTGGAAAGATCTTGATGTGAACGAAATGATCGTCACGACTTTACTGCCTCACCAAGCTGAATTTAATATGCGAGATATTAGAGTCTCACAGCTACTTTCTAAAAAATTGCCAAAAGTTTATAGTAACAGAATCTACTTTGAAAATGTGCTGCAAAACTTCTTTATGCTCAGTAAAGAAGCTTTTGAATATGTTACCGACAACCGGAGCAAACGGATTGTGATTATGACCACAGAAAATAGTGACAACGAATTTGTCCTTGCCTATCAAGATAACAGCCAGGGTTTGGTGGATTTTGATTCCAGTTATTTTTCTGGAACGGTTTGGGACCGAGACATTGAGATGAACGATGCATGGCTAGGAATGCTGCTGGCCCAAGATTTTGCAGTTCGACACCAAGGGTCTTTTTCAGTGGAAAGCTCTTCTGAAGCAGGAACCAAAATCTTTTTAAAAATACCTATTGCCTAGGCTTTAATCTCTTACTTCACAATAAGGTTGAGAAGTTTTTTCGGAACGTAAATCTCTTTAACGATCTTCTTTCCTTCAAAGTATTTTTGTAATTTGTCTACCGAAAGGGCCTCTTTCTTAATCTCTTCAACGCTGGCTTGGTTGGAGACTTCAATTTCATCTCTTCGCTTGCCGTTGATCATAACTGCGAGGGTCATGGTATCAAGTACCAGATACTTATCATAATGAGCGGGCCATCTTTGGAGAAAAACAGATTCAGTATTTCCAGCTTTTTCCCAGAGTTCTTCAGCGAGATGGGGAGCGTAGGGAGAGAGTAAAATTATCTGATTAAAAAGGATGGTTTGTAAAAGAGCCTGATTTTGCTCCTCTTTAGGAACATCCTTCAGGTAGGCAGTGAGCGCATTGTAAAGCTCCATAATACGAGCTATGGAGGTGTTAAACATGAACCGCTCAGTGTCCATGGTCATCATTTTAACTGAGTTATTATAAACAAAGAGCAGCTGTTTTTCAGCGGAAGTAAATTCTGAATCCTCAGAAAGGTCAAGCCCTTTCACCTCTTTTAAAGCAGGGGTCATTTCTTCATAAAGTCGAACTGTCTTTTCATAAAGTCGGACCACAGCTTTAAATCCGCCATCATCCCAAGGTCCACCCTCTGTATAGTTAAAGCCAAAAGCGAGGTAGAGCCGGAGTACGTCTGATCCATATTTTTCTACGTAGGGATCAGGTGATACGGAATTCCCTTTGGATTTAGACATCTTTTGACCATCGCTTCCAAGAACAAGACCTTGATGGGTAAGGCTGGGGAAGGGCTCGGAAAAATTGGTATATCCCATATCTTGCATTGCCATAGCTATAAAGCGAGCATAAATTAAATGCATACAAGCATGTTCTGGTCCGCCTACGTATTTATCTACAGGTAACACCTTGTTTATAAGGTCGGATTCAAATGGTTTTTCTGTATTTTGGCTATCAGGAAAACGGAGATAGTACCAAGAAGAACAGACAAAGGTGTCGAGGGTATCCGCTTCTCTTTGCCCCATCTTTCCACATTTTGGACATTCCGCTTGCATAAAGGATTGGCAAGATTTTAAAGGAGATTCACCGGTTGGTTTAAATTCCACATCTTCGGGTAATCTAACAGGAAGATCCTTTTCTGGAACTGGGACCTCACCGCAATCATCACAATATATTATCGGAATAGGGCTACCCCAATACCGTTGTCTGGAAACTAGCCAGTCTCTCAGTCGATAATTTATTGAAGCTTTTCCTTGCCTGGATTGAGTGAGATCTTCGGTGATGGCAGGGATCATTTTGTCGCTTTGCATATCATTGTATTTATCAGAATTGATCACTTTTCCAACCCCGGTAAAGGCTTCGTTGAGTTCAGATTGAACCTCCGTTCCTTCTTCTAAAATAACTTTTTTGATAGGGAGATTGTATTTAGTGGCGAAGGCAAAATCTCTTTCATCATGACCTGGAACTGCCATAACAACCCCTGTCCCATAGGTAACTAGTACATAGTCACCCACCCAAATAGGAACTTTTTCATTATTTACAGGGTTGATCGCGTAGCTCCCAGTGAAGACTCCTGTCTTCTCTTTATCTGCGGCGAGACGATCTAATTCAGAGAGCCGACGGGTTTGTTCAATATACTCTTCTACTTCTGCCTTTTGAGCATCGGTTGTGAGTTCAAGGGTTAAAGGGTGTTCGGGGGCTATAGTGACATAAGTAACACCATAAAGTGTATCGGGTCGGGTGGTAAATACTGTAAACTCCTGGTCGTGTTCATGGATCTTAAAGTTGATCTCTGTTCCTGTACTTTTACCGATCCAGTGTTGCTGCATGGATTTGGTTCTTTCAGGCCAATCAAGAGTGTCGATCCCTTTAAGTAATTTTTCAGCATAGTCGGTAATTTTGAAAAACCATTGATTTAGATTTCTACGAGTAGCTGCAGTGTCACATCGTTCACAGAGACCATTAATCACTTGTTCATTGGCTAGTACGGTCTGACAACTGGGGCACCAGTTGACAGGGGCTTCTTGTTTATAGGCAAGTCCTTTATTATAAAGCTGAAGGAACAGCCACTGTGTCCATTTATAATACTCTGGAGATGAGGTGTTGACGATGTAATCCCAATTATAACTCACACCCATTCCCTTAAACTGCTTCATCATATAATCCACATTCTGGCGTGTGGAGGTATCAGGGTGGACTCCTTTTTTTATAGCAAAATTCTCGGCTGGCAGACCAAAGGCATCAAAACCCATGGGGGCAAAAACACTTTTTCCCTGCAGTTTTATAAAGCGAATCCAGGTGTCCATCAGTCCGTATTGATACCAATGTCCCATGTGCAGGCGATCGCCTGACGGGTAGGGAAACATTACTAGTATATAGTATTTATCATCAAGTTGGGTGACGTCCGCCTTAAAGGTTCCCTCTTGCTCCCAACGTGTTTGCCATTTTTTCTCGGTGTTAATAATGTCTTGATTCATTATAGATGTCCCTCGGGTTGCTAAAGCCCAAATTAGTTAAAGTTATCAGTCAGCTGAGAATGAAATCTCAGTTGATTTATAGCGGGCAACAAGGTAACATACTTATCAAAGTTAGAATACAATTTTTTAGTTAATTAATAATTCACTAAGTTTTTTAATTCAGGTTGGAAGCCAGAGAGGTTAAGATGTCAGGACCTTTTGTTTTCCGTTCTTTTGGGAATAATCTCACCTTTAAGAACTTTATTGCAGAAATTCCAATGGCTATGAAAATTTTCATTGGGCTCAATATCCTATTCTATTTTGCTCAGCTCATTGCCAAAGCGGCTTTTTCTTTTAATTTGTTAAAGTATATTGCGTTTACTCCCATTCTTATTTTTGAAAAGTATTACGTCTGGCAGTTTATTACTGCTCCTGTGGTTTCAACCAATTTAGTAAACCTAGTGGCTTTGGTTCTATTTATGGTGTTTTTTGGTATGCCTTATAACCGGCGTTATGGAGATCGTTTATTTACCAATGTGATTATACTGCAGTCGCTATTTGTCTGTGTGGCTTATTTTGTGGCCTTTTTAGTCGTCCATTTAGTAATGAATAACCCTATGACCCTTTCCAAATTTAACCCTTTGGATGTAACTCATTCTTTGAGAATGGCTCTCATTGTCTTATGGGGATATGAGTTCTGGTCTATGACCATTGTTCCACCTGTACAGGTGAAACATGCAGTGATTCTTTTTCTCTTTCTTGATGTGTATTTTGCCTTTCAAAGTTTGAGTGTCGGATGGATCTCACCTTGGTTTGAACTCATGGTCATACCCTTTGCTTATTTTATGGCAAAGTATAACCTAGCGGCCAAATTGGATTTTATCAAATGGTGGAATGGAATGAATGGACCAAAACCGCCAAAAGATGGAGGGGAACAAAAACGTCCTTCTTACTTAAAGGTGGTCAAGTAAACATAAATAATAATCGAAGTGTTGAGTCATGCCCTCACGATTTAGCTACAAAGAGATCACTCAGAATTTAGAACTGCTGTTCAATCCGTCTAATAAACAGATTCGTTTAGAAGAAGCAGTAGAAGATGTGGCATTTAAGTCATATTTTAATCAAGACCTTGATGTAAATGTTATTATACCTAACAAGAAATCATCGAAGGCGAAGGTGGTGTATAATAATAAAAATAATACCTTTAGCATCTTCTCAGAGGCTCTTCCTGATGAGATAAAGCAGGGCGAAGTTGTTATCATGATGTTTATGAAAGAAGGGGATACTTTGATCGCCCAGACCGAGGCCATATCCTTTAAGAGTTCTTTCAATCGAAACTTTATTAATAAATCAGTTGTAGTTAAAGCTCTTGATCCCCGACGCTTTAAGAGGGTTGATATTAAAAAGAGAATTCGTATTTATACCATTGCTAAAGAGGCTGAAGATCAAATTCAGCATGGTGAACTCAAATTAACTCGTAAGTACCTCAATCGCAAAACATCTCATAATGCTGAGCCCAATATATGCCAGGATTTCTTTTGTAATGAAGAAGATCAGGATGTCTTTCCCATAGAATACCATGCTGATGAGGTAGAGGAAATTGCAGGCAGTACCCTTGATGTGTCATTAGGGGGTATTGGAATGAATGTGGAGAATGAGTTCTTGGAAAAACTTGAGCTCAATAAGATGATCTATACTGAAATGGATCTCCACCTTCGTGGGGTGATGAGAAAAGTCGGAACCTTTGCCGTGGTTCGCCATACCAAAGGAAATCCCGAGGGCAAGGCATTTGTTGCCATTATGTTTGTAGAAAGCTTACCTGAAAATCTTTTCAAATAGTTCCTGTTTCGCTCTAAGAGGTGATCGTTAAATTTCAGTTGACCCTAATCTCTCTTTTAGGGTACTTTTCCTTGTTATTAAAATTGGAGGTTTATTGAATAATTTTGGGTGGTTTAGAGCCTACTTTTTTGAAGTATTTGTAGCCTCACGTTACTTAATTTCAACTAAAGGCGCTCTTTTTATTTCCTTTATTACGGTGCTTTCATTACTTGGGGTGGCTCTTGCTGTCTTTGCTATGATAGTTATACTCTCTGTTATGGGAGGGTTCGAAGAAGACTTAAAAAGTAAGATGTTACGTGCTGACCCTCATATTACCATTAATTCTAATAGCGCTAAGACGATTCCTAATCCTGAAGAATTGGTAAAGAAAATAGATTCTCTAGGAAAAGAGGGGGAAATCTTAGGTTTTTCTGAATTTGTGGAAGGAGAATTCATGCTGGAAAGCCAAAAGAGGCTTACCGCAACCGAGTTAAAGGGGATTATTCCTGACCAATGGGTAAAAACAAGTGATATACCAGGATTGATTATTGAAGGTGATGTTAATGGGTTAGAAGGAAGTTTAGCTGTTCCTGGAATTATATTAGGAGAGCGGCTTGCGATGGACCTTTTAATTGGTATTGGGGATGTGGTTAATTTAATATCTCCTTTTGAATATGAGGGGCCAATGGGAATGGCGCCTAAAACCACAGGATTTCTTGTTGTTGGTATATTTTCATCAGGTCTCTATCAAATTGATGCGACCTATAGCTTTGTTAAGATAGAGGAGATGAGAAGCTTTCTATCTCTTTCTGATGATGCTGTGATGGGGGTTGATGTTAAAATAAGTGAACCCTACACTTCTCATCTTGTTGTGGCCAATTTGAAAAAAATATTTAAATCAGTTGAACTTACTGTAAAAGACTGGCAATCTCGCAATTCGGCTCTCTTTTCTGCATTGAAGTTGGAAAAGTTTGCCATGGCATTTATATTGCTCATCACGGTTTTAGTTGCCTCCTTCAGTATTGTGAGTACTCTTTTCTTAAAAGTAATGGAGAAGTCATCTGATATAGCTGTGTTTAAGGCGTTGGGCGCTTCCAAGCGGGCTATTTCACGTTTGTTTATGATGGAAGGTGTCCTGATAGGAGTAGGTGGTACCATCTTGGGATTTGTCCTAGGCATAATCTTCTTAATCTTATTGGATCGGTATAAGTTTATTCCCCTGCCATCTGGGGTCTATCATTTAGAAAAATTACCGGTTAAGTTTTTGGTTACTGAGTATGTGGTGATATGTATATCTTCAATTTTACTCAGTTTAGTAGCTACCATTATCCCTGCACGGAGGGCATCTTCGATGGATCCAGCATTGGGGTTCCGTTATGAATAATTCATTTATTAATGTATCTAATTTATCAAAGTCTTTTATGGTTGGGCACAATGAAGTTCCAGTCCTGCGAAATCTTAATTTAGAAATTAACAAAGGTGAAATGCTAGCAGTGGTAGGAAAGTCAGGTGCTGGCAAAAGTACTCTTTTACACATAATTGGAACTCTAGAAAAGCCGACAGCGGGAGAGGTTTTCTTTGAAGATCATCCTGTCTTTAATCAAAATGATCAAGCTATCTCTCGATTTCGTAATCGAAATATGGGATTTGTTTTTCAGATGCACCATCTCTTACCTGAATTTACAGCTATTGAGAATGTTCTGATGCCAGCTTTTATTGCTGGTGAATCCAAAAAGAAAGCTGCTTTGAGAGCTAAAGAGTTAATGGCGCTAGCTGGGGTTGATCATCGGTGTGATCATCGTCCAGGTGAATTATCTGGAGGAGAGCAACAACGAGTAGCCATTGCTAGATCTTTGATTCTTAATCCCTCTGTTGTTCTGGCTGATGAGCCCACTGGAAATTTAGATACTTCGACTGGAAATGTTATAAACGACCTTTTGTTTGAAATAAACGAACGTTTTAATACCACGATGATCGTTGTTACCCATAATGAATCACTTGCTGATCGTTTTCCTAAGACGATCCAATTGAAGGATGGAAAGATTGTATGAATTGCTGTAGGCTGTTTTTATTAAGTGCGTTGATGCTATTTGGGGGCCAGTCCCTTTGGTCCCAAACCGTTAATGAAATCCTTTTCGAAGGAAATAGAAAGGTTGAATTAGAAACTCTTCGTCTTTCTATCTCATCCAAAATTGGCAATCCCTTAAGTGAAAATTCGGTCCGTGAGGATATTTATAAGCTCTATGAACTCGGTTATTTTGAGGCCATTGAGGTGGCCAAAAGGGTTGATAAAAATCCAGATGGTACCGAGTCACTCATTCTCATCTATCGACTCAAAGAAAAACCATCTATCAAGCGGATTGAATTTGAAGGAGTGGAAGAGTTTGAGGATGATCATTTTCAAGACAAGATCGCCATTAAACCCTTTACCATTATCAATGAAGAAAAAATCTCCGACGATCTCGTTCTCATTGAAAAAGAATATGTGGATAAAGGGTATTATTTGGTGGATGTGGATTATCAACTGCATCCCGAGAGTGAATACGAAGTTGTTTTAAAATATGTAGTTAAAGAGCATAGCAAGGTTAAAGTGCGAGCGGTTCACTTCATTGGCAATCATTATTTTTCCGATTTAGATTTGAGAGATAAATTAATGATTAGGGAATTTAATCGCTTTTCTTGGATGTCCACTACCGGGCTCTACAAAGATGAAGCCTTTGATCGCGATACTCGTTTTCTTGAATTCTACTATATGGATAATGGATTTGTCAGAGTGAAAGTGGAAACTCCCAATGTGTTACTTTCCCCTGATAAAGAATGGATAGACTTAACATTTTCTATTGAAGAGGGGGAACAGTACTATGTTTCGCATGTAGATATCACTGGAGATATAATTACGGATAAAGACAATCTGCTTGGCAAATTAAAGAGCAAGTCTGAGAAACTTTATCGCCATTCTCAATTTATTCAAGATATCGAAACCTTAACTGATTATTACGCGGATTTTGGTTATGCCTTTGTCAATGTGAACCCTCAAAGACCTGTGGATGATGATAAGAAATTAGTTTCGATTACCTATGATATTCAAAAGGGAGAGAAGGTCTACTTTGGCGAAGTTGAAATCATTGGCAATGATAAAACTCGTGATAATGTTATCAGAAGACAGTTGCTCATCACTGATGGTGCCCTCTACAGCGGAACCAAATTGAAGAAGAGTAAGCAAGAAGTGGAGCGACTCGGCTTTTTTAAAGAAGTGGTGGTTAGGACCGAAAAAATTCCTGGGAAGAAAAAAGTAAAAGTTATTGTCAGTGTGAAAGAGAAAACCACCGGTAGTTTTCAAGTGGGAGTGGGATACAGCCCAAATCAAGGAGCCTTTTTTACCTCTCAAATTTCTGAAAATAACGTACTTGGTTATGGCCAGCGAGTAGGATTAAATGCCCGCTTTAATCCAGAAGGACATTTTGTCCAGATCAGTTGGCGTGAGCCCTACCTGATGGACACCGATTGGAATGTGGGAACATCTCTTTATAAGATGCTAGAAAAAAGAGGGGCTCCCGATGAAGAATCCAACCCTTATAAGGAAGACAAAATTGGAGGCCGTGTTTCAGTGGGGCATCCTATCTGGAATCGTATCCTATTACACGTAGCCTATAAGTTAGAGCGGTTGGAATTTATTGATATCGATCCTGTTTTCATATCCTTTTATCAAAGTGCCATTACTTCGAGTGTTGAGCTGACTTTAGAACGAAATACCACAAATAATTATCTGGATCCCAGCGCAGGTTCACTCATGATGAGTAGTTTCGAGTATGCAGGAAAGGAATTGGGAGGAGATCGAGATTTCTCTAAATGGAAAAACCAATTCACCCACTATACTCCATGGATGTGGACGGATCATTTTCGTACCTATTTTCGTATGAATGCAGAATTTGCTTATCTTTTTCCCAACAGTGATAAAAAACTGCCCATTAACGAAAGGTTTAAGTCTGGAGGTATCAAAAGTAACCGTGGATACCCATGGAATGTTATCTCTCCTGATATGCCTATTTTGTTCAATCCTTATGCTTTCCCCCGTTATTTACGAAAAGGGGGAAACCGGATGTTACAAATCAACCTAGAGTACTATGTGCCTCTTATTGCGGAAGCGGGATTAAAAGGATTGGTCTTTTTAGATGCCTCTCAGGTATACGACGATGCAGATGATTTTACCCTATCCACTCTTAAATACGGTACAGGTATGGGACTTCGTTGGATTACGCCGATTGCACCGCTTCGTTTTGAATTGGGTTGGCCCTATGATCCTGAAACCAATGAGCTGGGAGATAAGCAACTGCATTTTTATATTGGACCCTAAATTCGAGGATTCAGAACTTTCGAATCTGGTGAATACATAATTTAACAAGGAGAAAAATAGCATGAGAAAATATCAAATCGCCTTCTTATTGGGAGTTCTCAGTTTGAGCTTTAGCCTTTATGGTGCAACTGCTTTAAAAATTGGAACAGTCGATTTTCAAAAAGCTTTGATAACCGTAGAAGAAGGAAAGAAAACTAAACTTGATCTTGAAAAAGAAGCCGGTGAAATGAGAAAAATGCTCGAAGCTAAGGCTGCTGATCTAAAAAAGATGGAACAAGAATTAAAAGGGATGGCCTCTTCCATTTTAAGTGATGCGGCTAAAATGCAAAAAGGCCAAGAGTTTCAGCAAAAGTATATACAGCTGCGTCAAGAAGAACAGCAACTGACTCAACAACTGCAAAAGAGAGAGTCTGAAGAAGTGCAAAAGGTTTTTCGTAAACTTCGTTTGGTTACCAAAGAAATTGCTAAGAAAAAGAAGCTCGATTTAGTGGTAGAGCAAAATGCGTCTGGGCTTATTTATGCTGAAAACACCATGGATCTGACTGATGATGTGATCGTTGAATATGATCGTCGCTATAAATCCAAAGCCAAGAAATAGAATGTTATGAAATCTCTGGAAAATATAATTTCTCTACTCGAGGCAGACCTTCGAAATGAGCTTGACCCCCAATGTGCATCTACCCAAATCAATGGTCTTGCAACTTTGGAGGGAGCCAAAAAGGGAGATATAACTTTTTATCATAATCCAGCCTATTACA
This sequence comes from uncultured bacterium, assembly GCA_964343805.1. Taxonomy (GTDB): domain Bacteria; phylum Bdellovibrionota_B; class Oligoflexia; order CAYFLR01; family CAYFLR01; genus CAYFLR01. The sequence goes on from CAYFLR010000028.1 coordinate 34,344, forward strand.
AGCAAGCTCTAGTTTGTCAGGCCTCTGCCATTATAAGTCATACCCCTATTGAATTTGAAGATGGTGAAAATGCTCCCTTGGTTCTGCTCGTCCATAATCCCTACGTTGCCTGGGCAAAAGTAGTTCAATTGTTTTATCCCATTACCCATAGCCAAACAGGAATTTCTTCTGATGCCACGGTTCATGAAACGGTTAAAATGGGAGAAGGGGTCGTCATCTATCCTAAGGTGCACATTGACAAAAATGTGACCCTTGGAGATGGTGTGGTTATATATCCTGGCTGTCATGTAGGGGAGTCCTCAGTGATAGGGGATCGAACCATTCTCTATGCCAATGTGAGCGTTTATCATCAAGTCTCTATCGGGCAAGATACCATCATTCATTCTGGGTCTGTTATAGGAGCAGATGGATTTGGTTTTGCTCCAGACCGGGATAAAAATTGGAAAATACCCCAGATAGGGACTGTGAAGATAGGGAATCATGTTGAGGTTGGAGCCAACGTCTGTATTGATCGAGCTGCATTAGAAGAAACGATCATTGAGGATTATGTAAAATTAGATAATCAAATTCAGATTGCCCATGGGGTAAAAATTGGTCATTCTTCTATGATTGCCGCGCAATTTGGAGCTGCCGGAGGAGCTCAAATTGGCAAGCGGTTTCTTTGTGGAGGGCAAGCCTCCGTTTCTGGTCATGTTAATGTACCTGAAAGTGTCACCTGTGGAGGGCGTACCGCCATTACGAGAACCCCCCAAAAGGGAGAAACGGTTATGGGATATCCTGCTATTAAAGCCAATGATTGGCGCCGTTTGCAGGTGTATCTAAAGAAACTACCTGAAGCTTTTGCTTCTTTGAAAGAATTGAAGAAAAAACTAAAATAATAAAGAGAGAATGGATTTAACATGGAAGCTAAATTAGGAATCCAAGAAATAAAGAACTATCTACCCCATCGATATCCCTTTTTGCTTATCGATCGTGTCATAGAATTGAGCCCTGGCAAATCAGCTAAGGGTTTAAAAAATGTCTCTGCCACCGAACATTTTTTTCAAGGTCATTTTCCTGATAATCCAATTATGCCAGGAGTCCTACAAATCGAAGCATTAGCTCAATTGGCTGCTATCTGTGGATTCAGTGCCAATGACCCAGATAATCCATTAAAAAACTGTGTGTTGACTGGCATTGAGAAAGCTCGGTTTAGAGAATCGGTGGTGCCAGGGGATCAGTTACAATTAACCTGTGAACTAACTAAGCAAAAGGGAATGTTTTGGTGGTTTCAGGTAGAAAGTACCGTGGAGGGTAAAACCTGTGTGAGTGCCACACTTTCCGCAAAAATGTTTTAGTAGTGAGGAGCCTGTATGAGTAATATTTCACCCAGTGCGATTATTCATGAAGGAGCCACCATTGGTGAGAATGTAGAAATTGGCCCCTTTACCCTTATTGGAAACAATGTAAAAGTTGGTAGCGGTACCAAAATTGGCTCTCATGTGGTTATAAACGGACATACCACTTTAGGAAAAGATAATACAATTTATTCCCATGCAATTATTGGCAGCGATCCTCAAGATCTAAAGTATCAAGGGGAGGAGTCTTACCTTGAGATTGGAGATGGTAACAAAATCAGAGAATGTGTAACCATCAATCGTGGAACTGAAGGGGGCGGGGGAGTAACCCGTATTGGGAACGGTAATCTGTTGATGGCGTATGTCCATATTGCTCATGACTGTCAACTAGGTAATAGGACAATCTTTTCTAATACAGCCACGTTGGCAGGTCACGTGGAGGTCGGAGATGGAGCTGTTGTATCTGCCGCTACCTGTATTCATCAGTTTGTTCATATTGGAGCATTGAGTATGGTGGCTGGTGGATCTATGGTCAGTCAAGATGTGGCTCCTTATACTACAGTCCAAGGTGATCGTGCAGTAATGAGAGGGCTTAATTTAATCGGCCTAAAAAGAACGGGTCTGTCTAATGAAGAAATTCACAAATTAAAAGAGGCTCATCGCTTTTTATTTAGAGCCAGTTTAAATGTGGAAGAAGCCGAAAAACAAATCAATGAGGCAAATATTCAAAGTAAAGAAGTGGATTACTTAGTCAACTTCGTTAAAAGCTCAAAACGTGGTATTTGTCGACCTTCACAAAGCTAAATGAAATTATACCTATCTTTACTTTCACGGATATTTCAATATCGAGCCCACTTTCTACTGGGGCTAGTATTTTTATTACTATATGGACTCTTCTCTTCTCTTTTGATTTCAGTGGTGGGGCCCATTTTTTCTTTTCTTTTTTCCCTTGGAAGTGAATCAAATGTGGAACTGGGGTCTCTGTTTCCGGTTAAGGTCCAGGAACTCTTTTTTGAAGGGATCTCTTTCACAATAGCTAAAGAGCGCCTCATTGCCTATTTTCCAGTGGTTTTGATTGCTCTATCGGTTCTAAAGGGGGCCACTGCTTATTGTCAAAATTATTTAATGGGAGTGATTAGTCAGAAAATAATAAGGGATCTTCGCAACGAAATTGTGAGTCATCTGATCAGTTCTAAAAAATCCCTTTTAGATCAGCACAAAGTTGGCAGTCTTATCTCCTTGGTTGCTAATGACACCATTATCATTCAGAATGCTTTAGTTAAAACCACAGGACAGTTTTTTAGGCATCTCCTTCTCATAGTTTTTTATTTAAGTTTAGTGCTTTGGATTGATGTAAAACTCACTCTTTTTTGTTTTTTAGTGGCTCCTCCAATCGCTTTTTTTATTTCCAAAATAGCCGGACAAATTGAAAATTACGCTCGTCTCATTCAAGAGAGATTAGGTGATATTGTCGCCTATGCTTCAGAAATGATGGGAGGGAAATATGTGATCAAGGCCTTTGCAGGAGAACATCAAGAAGTTTTTAAATTTAATAAGTACAACTCCTCTATCTACCAAACTTATCGAAAATCAATTTTTGTTCGTACAGTATTTGCTCCAGCCATGGAGTTCATTGCATTGGCTCTGTTTGCTTTGATGGTAATATATTTAAAGGTCCAGGTAAAAGATGGAAGTCTTGACATCTCAGGTTTGTTTACCTTTGCCGCTATTATGGGCGCTATGTTTCAGCCTATTAACGGAGTTTCTACAATTTATGTAGCAATTAAAGAAAGTGTTGGGGCTCTCACTAATTATCACAAGATTATTAAAAACAAGGATGATATTGAAAATGAGCAGGGGGTATGCCCCCAAGAGCCTATTAAATGTATCGAATTAAATAAGCTCGATTATCTGTCAAAGGATAATCATATTCTAAATAAAATAACTTTTGATATGGCTGATGGTCTTTGGCTAGCTATTGTGGGACATAGTGGATCTGGTAAATCCACATTGGTGAGGATGTTGTTTCGACTCTATGAGAATGATCAGCCAGGCTCAATTCAAATCAATCAACAGGACATTTTCAAATACTCCTTGGAATACATAAGACGTGAAACAGCATTTGTTTCCCAAGATGTTTTCCTATTCCAAGGTTCGATAGATGATAATATAAGATATGGCAGTGATCACCTTACAGAGCAGGCTGTAAAAGAGGTTTTAGAGATAACCCAAGCTTCATTCATCAATAATTTGCCTGAAGGTTTGAATTATAATTTAGAAGTGGGTGGGGCCAACTTATCTGACGGACAGCGACAAAGGCTGGTGCTTGCGAGAGCTCTTTTAAAAAATGCATCGGTGCTCATATTAGATGAGGCCACTTCGGCTCTCGACCTAGAAACAGAAAAGTTGGTGATGGAACGTGTGGTAGAATATTGTCGAAAGCACAAAATGTTATTGATCACCATTGCCCATCGTTTGAATACTATTAAAAATGCAGATAAGATTATAGTTCTTGAAAACGGAGAGCTTGTTGGGAAAGGGAATCACCCGGAATTAATTGACTCTTGTAAGGTATATCAACACTATGTGGAATCGTTCAATACGTGACCGTTTGTTTAAACTAAGTTGGCAAAAGATTCTTGAGGATCCTAAGAACAGCTGGTTTCTCTCTCCTTTGATAATTTTAGCCGAGCTCTACAAGTATTTGTTAAAATTGTGGAGAGGTTTTTATAAAAACTACTTTTATTGGAAATGGGAGGGTAAAGGTGCTGAACCGGCAGTGATTTCGGTGGGAAACATTGTTGCTGGAGGGACCGGTAAAACCCCTTTTACCATTCGATTGGCTCAAATGTTTGCTGATCGAGGTCTGAAGATCGCTATAATTTTGCGTGGGTATGGTCGTCAAATCCAGGACCCTAAGAAGATAATTAGATTGTCCCCGGAGGAAGCACTTAAAGAACGGGCTGTTATTGAAGCTGGAGATGAAGCTGTTTTATTGGCTAGGCAACTTCCTTTCGTCACCGTATTTTCCTGCCCTAAGCGAAAGCGAGTGATTGAAAAACATGGGGCTGAGTTTGATCTATTTTTGATGGATGATGGCTTTCAACATTTAAAAGTAAAAAGACATTTTGATTTTGTGTTGCTCAACAGTTCTCGACCTTTTTCCAATGGATATTGCTTTCCCAGAGGATTATTGCGCGAATCTATCGACTCTTTAAAATATGCTGATGCCTTGGTTCTCACCCATTTTCATGCAAATAATAGAACCCTGCGTAATAACTTTAACTTGCCAATGATTAAGACATCCCATCAGGCAAGTAGATTGAGGCTTATTGGAGCCATGGAAGACAAAGCCCCTGGCTTTTTAAAAGATAAAAGAATTCTCGCTTTCTGTGGTATTGCCCATCCTGATTCTTTTAAGAAGTTGCTGGAAGAGTACGAGCCGGGGTTTATCTACTTTGAATCATTTGCGGATCATCATCATTACGTGGAAAAAGATTGGGAGAATTTACAAAATTTGAAGAAAAGGAAACGCATTGACTTGATGGTGACCACTGCGAAAGATGAGGTGAAAATACCTGCTAAGTGGTTGAAAAAGATTGGGAATATTTATAGTCTTGATATTGAGGTTGTTATTTCTCCAGAAGATGAGATAATTCTTAACAATTTAATGGAGCCCTATCTAATATCGAAATTAGGCTGAGGAAGCGATGAGAATAGTCATTATTGGTGCGGGGAATGTTGGTTATAATCTGGCTCGCCGGTTGTCCTATGAAGATATTGAAGTCAGTGTCATTGAATCCAGTTTAAAACAAATTCGACGAATCAAAGAAACTTGTGATGTATTTGCTATTCATGGAAGTGGAGATAGTCCAGAGTTTCTGATAGAAGCTGGAGTAAATGAAGCCGATGTGGTTTTGGCTGTTACTAATCAAGATGCAGTCAATGCAATGGCCTGCTACTTTTCTAAGACTTTGGCACCGGAGTGTATAACTCTCGCTCGGGCACGAAATCAAGATTATTATAAATACGATTACTTTTTTAATAAAGCCCACCTCAATATCGATCAATTGATTAACCCAGAATTGATTGCGGCAGATTCTATTTTAAAGTTGATATCCATTCCAGGAGCCTGTGAGGTCTCAGAGTTCTTAGAGGGGAAAGTCAAATTGGTGGGTTTTTATGTGGGTCGTGAAAACCCGATAGTGGGTGAAACTTTGGAATCTCTTTTTAGAGAGAGAACCCGTAAAAACTTACTCATTGTAGCTATAAAAAGAGGGGGGAAGCTGATTATTCCTCGAGGAAATAGTCAGATTCGAGTGAATGATATTATCTACTTTCTGACCAAAGGCCGTGGAGAATTAAGGGCCTGTGATGTGCTTGGATACAGTAAGCGAAGATTGACTCAAGTTATGATTATGGGTGGAGGAAGTTACGGAAAGTTCATTGCTTCCAAGTTAGAAACTGAAGGAATTGACTGTAAGTTAATAGAGCGTAATCATGACAAGTGCAATGAGCTAGATCAAATTTTAAAAAAGACCATTGTGATTCATGGAGATGCGACCGATCAAGAACTGCTCCATGAAGAGAATATTGAAAAAATGGATGCCTTTATTGCTGTGGCCGATGATGGTCCCTTAAATATGCTTGCCTCTGTCATTGCAAAAAAAGCCGGAGTTAAGCGAACCGTTGCTCTGACCAATAAAAAGGCCCTCTATCATTTAGGTCAGGACATTGGTATTGATATCAGTATCAACCCCCAGTTGGCGGTGACTAATGCCATTTTGCAGTTTATTCGTAAAGGTAAAATCATTTCGGTCCAAACCTTAGCCGATGAAAATGCCGAACTACTGGAATTTGTAGCCGAGGAGAGCTCTTCTTTGGTGGGAGTTCCCATGAAAGATTTGGAACTACCTAAGAATGCTTTGGTGGGTATTATTGAACATGAGGGAGATATTAAAATTCCCACGGGTGCTGATATCATTCATCCAGGAGACAAAGTGGTAATTTTTGCAACAGAATCCGCCATGAAAGAAGTGGCCAAGGTTATTTCCTAGCAAGGCAGACAAGGGCTCATATGTTTACCTCTGTACTATTTAAAATAATCGGCAGCATATTAATGGCTACAGGGCTTGCCATGTGCGTTCCCATGGTTTTTGCCTTGGCTGTTGATGAAATTGCTGCCGCAAAAGGTTTTCTTTATTCTGCGATGCTAACCTTTTCAGTCGGCACTCTGCTCTTTTTTATATTTAGAAAATCAAAAAGTGATGAGCTCAGACCCAAAGAAGGCTTCTTCGTCGTGTCTGGAACCTGGTTTCTAGTAAGTTTAGCCGGCGGCCTTCCCTTTTATTTAAGTGGAGTATTTCCGGATCACTCATTTACCTCATTTGTCAGAGCCTTTTTTGAATCTGCCAGCGGTTTTTCCACTACGGGAGCTACCATTTTTACTGATGTAGAGGCGCTTCCTAAAGCGATCTTACTCTGGCGTTCCATTTCTCACTGGCTAGGGGGTATGGGAATAATTGTGCTCTCCTTGTTGGTCCTTCCCTTATTGGGTGTGAGTGGGTTTCAACTCTTCCGGGCTGAAGCACCTGGAATCAAAACTGATATGTCACGAATCCACCCTCGCATCAAAGATACTGCCCAAACATTATGGTTGGTGTATTTGTTTCTCACCTTTGTTGAAACTATTTTGCTCTGGCTGGGGGGGATGAGTTGGTTTGATGCAATCAATCATGCTTTTGCTACTATGGCCACCGGAGGGTTCTCTACTAAAAATAATAGCATTGAATATTTCAACAGTCGTTATATAGAGGGAATCATAACTCTTTTTATGTTTATTGCCGGTGCTAATTTTACTCTTCATTATTACGGTATGAGAGGGAAGTTGGTGGCCTATTTTAAAGACTTTGAATTTAGATGGTACGTAGCCATCTCTTTGGTGGCGGCCACTTTGATAGGTGTCTCTCTTTGGCATTCGGGAACTTCCATAACCGATGCCATTTTTCTCTCCTTCTTTCAAGTGGCAACAATAATAACCACCACGGGCTTTTCTTCGGCTGACTTTGAGCTTTGGCCTCGACTGGCATTGCTCACACTCCTTATGCTGATGTTTGTAGGGGGATGTGCAGGTTCCACTGGCGGGGGAATCAAAGTAATGAGAGTCGTGCTCTTTTTTAAACTCGCTTATTCTGAATTATTTAGGTTGGTGCATCCCAATGCAATCAATCGAGTGAAAATTGGCTGGCAACCCGTGAGTGAAAAAATGGCTTTTCATGTTTGGGGTTTTCTCTTTTGGACGCTAGCGGTGTTTAGCATCAGTTCTATGCTTATATTTATGTCCGGAGTTGATTTTGGCTCCTCTCTTTCTTCCGTCATTTCCTGCTTAGGGAATATTGGTCCCGGTTTTGCCTCCATCGGTCCTTCAGAGAATTATGCCCACTTTTCTCCCTTTGTTCATCTGGTTCAGATTTTTTGTATGATCACAGGGAGGTTAGAACTTTTCACGGTCTTAATTCTTTTTGCTCCTGCTTTTTGGAAAAACTAAATGAACATTGATATGCATACACATGCTTTTCCTAAGGGATGGTTTGAAGCGGTGTGGAGCTATTTTGAAACAAGGGGTTGGGCTGTCCATCGACAATATGTGGGAGATATTCAAAAGACTCTGACCTCACATGGGATAGATAAAGCGGTGGCACTTAGCTATCCTCATGCCAAGGGTGTTGTTCAGAAGTTAAACCATTTTATGATTCAATTAGTAAAAGATCATCCCTTCTTTATTGGTTTTGGAAGTGTACATATAGATGAAGATGATTTTGACTCTATTATGGATGAGGTTTTTCAAAACTTATCTGGTTTTAAGTTTCAGCCTCTGGTTCAGTGCTTTGACATTAATCACTCTAAACTAGATCCGCTTTATGATCGCTGTGTGGCGCATGATTTTCCCATTCTCATTCATGCAGGAACGGCTCCCACTGCCAATGACTATGTTGGTTTTAAACACTTTCAGACGTTGATGAAAAATTATCCAGATTTGCGGGTTTGTGTGGCTCACTTAGGTGCCTTTGAGTGTGAAAAGTTTTTACATCTATGTAAAGATCATCCCAATATGTATCTAGATACGGCTATGATTCAGGTTAAATGTGAACTTCTTGACACCTTCTATCATGGTGATGAAGATCTGCTTAAATCCTGTGCCGACAGGATTTGTTATGGATCTGATTGGCCCAATGTCCCTTATGATTATCAAGAGTGCCTAGCCAGTATCGAACGTTTCCCATTTTCGCAGAAAGAGCGACAAGCTATGAGAGGTGTTAACGGAGCACGGTTTCTTAAACTATCTATTTAATTTGCTCTAGGATAGACGGGTATTTAGTTAATTCAAACTCTTTAATAACACGGTAACTGGAGACATTTCTTACATAATAAGAAGGAGGTCGAGACTCTTTGGGGGCGGTTTTAAACTTCTTATCTGAAAAATGAATGCCTGTAATCAATCCGTTTTCTAAAAAGATGGGAGAGCCGCTATTTCCATAGAAAACATCGATGGCATACTCACTGTACATATTATAGGCACTGAGTAGGTTTTTTTCAGGGGTGATAACATTGATAGATCCAGTGCTGTAGGATAGCCCCCTTCTATTTTTTGTGTCAATGGGATAGTAAAAGCGGTTTTCCATGCTCTTAAGTTGGTTTTCAGGATACTTAGGAAGGGGAGTTCCTATAGTGAAAACTCGAAGAGGCACATTAGGTAAAGTAGAGCTGAGTTGCAGTGGTTTTGTATTGACTAGTGATTTGTCAATTTTCAAAAGGGCCACATCGAGGTCATCATCGTGAACCTTCTTGCCATCAGGGCTTTTATAAGACCCTACTTTTATTACCTGAAAATTATATCTATCTTCAATAGGACGGCTGCTTCTCCACCACCTTGCGGGTGTCATGCGACCGGTTTTTATCCATAATTTCAATAAGTCGGAAGAGCAATCTATTGGAAGCTTTAAAGGTTTGGTTAGGCAATCTTCAATTGTATGCCGTGCTGTTAATAAATAGCCATCTTGGGATATTAAGAAGGCTACCCCTCTGTAGCGGTTATTTGCCTTAATGTTCCAGATGTGAAAGATCGATTTCTGAAACTGTTCATGTTGAAATTTTGTGGAAAAGTGCTTTTGCCAGAGGGCAAACTCGGGGTGCCCTGGCGAAATAAACCCCGCCTCTTTCGTTGCAGAGGTGGATTTATTTACTCGCTTGCAATGAAAAGTAAAGAAAAGAATTATAAAAATTGCTAAGTATTTAAATATATATTTCAATGGTATTTTTTATCCTCATATATAAAATACCACAGATAGAATCCGTCAGGAAGTCTTATGTCTTTTGATAGAGAAGAGGGTTCTTTGGCGAAAAACTGTAAATTCAGGTGTAAGGGGTTAAAATGGTTATGAATAATCTGAATTGGAAGCGAGTTATAGTTACTTTAGTAGGCATCTTTTTTCTCACCTTACCGGTCAAAATGTTGATGGCTGATGTGGTATATATCGTTAAAGAGAGGCAAGAGGAGAAGAGAAGTACTCGCTGGACCCTCACTGAGTGGCTCAAAATCAAGGAACGGATGCGTCTGATGGATGTCTGGCTGGCCATGTTTTCAGAACCCGCTAAATCCAAGTTTCAACCCGAATTCAGTGTGAAGTACACCCATTACCTGAAGGCGGGGAAGTATAAATATGAAGATATTACTCACGAGTTTCCCAAAACTCCTGCCCCGCGTGAGGTAGATGCTAAACTCTTTCTAACTAACCTGATATCGAGCACCACAGGCATACGGACGCTGAACATTGATTTCGGTTTTGCGGGAAAATATCATAAAACTGGGGTCGAAATGTATGGTTATGGTGGGGTTTTTCGAATTTTAGGAAAACACAATCAGGATACCTCACTGGATCTCAACGTCCTCTATACCCATCGCCGACTAAAAATGCCCACTATTTTTAACGAGGTTCTCACTAAGACGGGTGAGGTTTCCCAAGTGGAGCAGCTCATGCTCCGAGCACAACTGCAGATTTACCTAATGGCTTCTATAGGTATTATTGGCTATTACGATAATTTACCTGTTCCTACTCGCTCTTATTCCGGTCCAACATTAAGAACAACCGGACAGGGATATGGCGGTGAGCTCTTCATTGAAATCGGTGTTATTAGGTTATCCTATGGCTATTACAAGCAAGAGTTAAAGGTCGATATAGAAAATAAGAATATTAACTATGGGATAGAAGGGCAGCAGGCCGCACTTACTATATACTTTTAGAAAGATTAAGATATGTTTGTAGCACCAGAGTTTCAATTTAAGGAAATATGGGGTAGAGAAGAGGCACTCTTTGTAGATGTAAGAACACCTCCCGAGTGGGAAGAGGATCACATTCCTGGCAGTATTAATCTACCTGTTTTAGATATTGATCAGCGAGCTGAAATCGGGACTATCTACAAACAAGAATCTCCTAAAAAAGCTCTCTACAAGGGAGGGAAATATATCTGCGGTAATATTCCTGCTATATTAGACCAGCTGGAGCCCTATGTCGGTAAAAAGAGGATTATTTTTTATTGTTGGCGAGGGGGGCTAAGGTCTAAATCCATTAGCTTGGTCATGAAATGTATGAATTTGTCCGTAGGATTTGTAGAGGGGGGATATAAAAAATACCGGCGTCATGTGATCGATTATTTGGACGAATCCCATATGAAGGCAGTTTTTGTACTGTATGGAGCTACCGGAACCGGCAAAACTGAAATACTAAAAAAATGTGCCAAATCTGATTTACAAACAATCGATCTTGAGGGTTTAGCAGAGCATTTGGGGTCTTCCTTTGGTTTGCTGCCAGGTAAAACTCAGCCCAGTCAAAAGTTCTTTGAAACCCTGCTCTTTACCGATCTCGCTCAAAAAGATCTTAGTAAGCCTATTTTGTTTGAAGGTGAAAGCCGGAAAATTGGTAAAATTCATATCCCAACTCCCGTGTTTCAACAGATGCAGGAGGGGAAGAAAATCCTACTCGATCTTCCTTTAGAAATTAGAATTCAAAACATTTTAAAAGATTATAAAGAAATTAATGAGGATTATTTTTATGGGGCTATGGAACGCATCAAACCCTATATGAAAAAGTCTCTGCATCAGGAGGTCAAAGATCTCTTTGAGGCTAAAGATTTATCTAAGGTGGTGGAGCTCTTGTTGGTTCACTACTACGATCCACTCTATAAAAAGTCACAGGATCGCTATGACTATCATATCGAAGCTACGAGTAATAAGGATGCTTTTGAAAAGGTTAGAGAGTTGATGGAGTCTGCTATTTAGTCTGGTCAAGTAGCTTTCTCAATTAGTACAAGGAATAGCTATGTTTAAATCAGTTATAATTTATTGTTTTTTAATTTTCTATCCTTTGATGGCTAAAGAAAGTTCACTGATAGAAGCATTAAAAAGTAAAAAAGATATCAAAACTATTTCAACTTTGATTGAAAGTGGTGCGAACCTACAACAAGAAGATGAATTTGAAGAAGGTCCACTTCATATTGCTATAAAATCTAAATATGATTTAGATGTAATAAAACTACTCCTTTCAAAAGGGGCTAAAGCTAACATAGGAGGTGAGTATGTGACCCCTCCAATTATTCAGGCTATTCACCACAAAGATAGCATTAAATTAATTAAAACGCTTATAAGTTATGGAGCAAGTGTTAACACTTTAAATGATCGGGGTAGGTCTCCTCTACACATTGCTATGCTCTATAAACCGGATTTAAAACTAATCAAATTTCTTATCGAAAAAGGGGTAAAAATTAATCTTTTGGATGAAGATGAAACCACAGCTTTTAAATATGGAGTGGGCTATCCTGCGTCATATGAAGTTCTTAAGTATCTGATTAGTAAAGGGGCAAAAGTTGGTATTTCTAAAAACCAGACAACCCACATTTTAGCGCTTGCAGCTTGGCAACAAAAGGATATTAGGGTTATCAAACTCCTTCTGTCAAAGGGAATTGATGTAAATAATAAAAATTGGAATGAAGAAAATGTCATTCATATAGTAGCTTCAAAAACTAATAATATTAAGTTTTTAGACTATTTAGTTTCTAAAGGAGCGAAGCTAAATTTTAAGAACTCTCAAGGTGAAACCCCTCTTGATCTGGCTTTGAGGAATAAACAAAGCTCAGCTATGATTAAGAGATTGAAGGTGTTAGGAGGAAAAACTTCCAAGAAATAATGGGCAACGAGTTTGTTAGTTTTTTTAATGATCTTCATCTTTTCATGTGGCGTTTTTGAAGAGGAGAAAGCGTATAAAGGTTATGATATAGAAGGGAAAGAAACAGAATGCACCGTAAGTGCGGATGAACAATGTTCTGAAATTTAGAGTATCTCAAAGTATTTACAAAACTCATCAGCAAGTGGCTCTTTCCTCTTTTTTTGAAGTTCTTCAGGCATAGGAAAGCCCATACTGCAGCTGTTTTCTGGCTTATCATAGTGAACACAATCCACACATTTATAGACAAAGGAGTACTTTTTAGTTTCCTTTGCAAACTGTTTGAGACGTTTTTCTACCGTTTCTGGGTCGAGTATTGGCTTGGGTTTATGTTTCATGAACAGGCTTCCATCTATTTAAAATCTTTTTTATCTATTCCAAAACGATTCATTTTGTTGAGAATGGTTCTTCGGGTCAATCCGGTAAACTCTGCTATTTGGTTGACCTTCCCCTTGTACTTTTTAAAGAGTGAGATGAAGTATTCTTTTTCTTCGGATTCCTGATGTCGAGTGAAGTCTTGATAGGTTTCATATTTAGGGGTTGCCGAAGCGTCGATAATTGAAGGGCTAGGTGTGCAAAGAGTTTCGTCGATGGGATCTAAATCAAAGGAGGTGATCTGTTTTCCATCACAGAGAATCACTGCTTTTTCGATAGCCGCTTCCAGCTCTCTTACGTTGCCGGGCCAATTATGGCTCATCAGCTGGTTCTGAGCGTGCGGATCAATGCCGTTGATCTCTTTTTGATATTTAGCATTGAGTTTGTCGATAAAATGTTTAGTTAGGAGGGGGACATCGGTAATTCGTTCTCGCAGGGATGGAATTTTAAGATTAATCACATTGAGCCGATAGTAGAGGTCTTTTCGAAATTTACCCTCTTTAATGAGTTGGGGTAGGTCTTGATTGGTGGCGGCTAGAATCCGAATATCCACCTGCATGAGCTTTTCATCTCCTAAGCGTTCGAATTGTCGTTCCTGTATAACCCGCAGTAGTTTGACTTGAGTAGAGAGGGTCATCTCTCCCAATTCGTCAAGAAATAGGGTCCCTTTGTGGGCGAGTTCGAACTTTCCTTTTTTATCCCTTATAGCCCCAGTGAAAGCACCTTTGACATGACCAAAAAGTTCACTTTCCAGCAGGGTTTCAGGGAGTGAAGCGCAATTAATTGAAATGAGGGGATGATTCCGTCGGTAGCTATTGTAATGGATCGCTTTAGCAATGAGTTCTTTGCCGACTCCGGTTTCACCATGGATTAAAACTGAGGTGTCGGTATCAGCAATTTTTTCAATCAATTGGTAAATTTCTACCATACGGTGATGTTTGCCAATGATGTTGTGGTACCCATGCTGCTCTTGCAGATGAGATTTGAGTTCAAGAATTTGTTCCTTCTGAGAATGGATTTCAGATGTGAGTTCATCAATTTTGTTTTGAGTTTCTTGGGCAATGAGGTTGAGGTTGACTTTTTCAGTTACCTCTTTGCCAATAGATAAAATCCCTTCCACCTCACCATGATCATTTACTACCGGAACATAGGCAAAATCTAAGTAACGGGCCAGTTGATTTTTTCCAACATGTTGCACTTCCCGCTGGTTGAAAGTCGTCTGAGTAGAAACGACAGATTCTAAATTTTTCGAGAGATCTTTTTGAGCGGTGGATTGTCTTATGGTTATGTAGTTATTCCCTTTGGCTTTTTCGAGAGGGACCTGAAGTTCATCCTCAGCGGCCTTATTCATAAACTTAATTTTAAGATTGGGGTCGAGCAGTATGACTTTGGCATCAATATTATCAAGTAGTTCTCCTTCAAGGGTAAGCTGGTCTTTGTGGATCGCAATGTGGTGTCCTTTTTCTCCTGCTGGATTGAAGGGAACGAGGGCATTTTTTTTGTTAGAGTGCTTATTCATAAGGGGTAAATATCATATTAGGGATTCTTACGAAATAAGAAATCTATCGTTATTCAGGTTATAAAGAATCCTTATTAGCAAGGAGAATAATTGTCATTTTTTTTATAATTTACTTACATTGCTATTGAAATGGAAGAAAAACTCTATATATTGGATATAATTCAAATTAACAATAGTGGAGTTTTTTGGCTTCACTGTACTAAACGAGTTGGACTTAACTGGATTGACTATGAAAAAAATATCAATGAAAAGAGGTTATCAACTTCCGGTAAAAGGGCTTCCCCAAAATACCATTGAGTCTTTGCCTGACTCTGAATTGGTTGCCTTTAAGCCCACCGACTATCCGGGAATAAGACCCAAAGTTGATGCGAAAGTAAAAGACAAAGTGAAAGCGGGCACGTCTCTTTTTCATGACAAGGATAATCCTTTTATACAGGGTGTATCCTATCTAGCTGGTGAAGTGGTACAAATCAAAAGAGGGCCTCGTAGGAAAGTTCTTGAGATTGTAATCAAACGGGATGCCTCCGCTTCAGCAGAAAAGCTAGTGGATGGAGGTGATCTTAAACCCGAACTAATTAAAGAGAAGTTGGTTGCCGCAGGATTATGGCCTTTGCTTCGCAAATATCCCTTTGCAAATGTGATTAACC
>CAYFLR010000028.1:49507-69313 GCA_964343805.1 uncultured bacterium
ATATTTCTACCTTTCAAAAAGAGCCCGGCTTACCTAATTTATCCATAATTAAGGATGACCAAAAACGCCTCGATTATTTTAAAAATGGAATTAAACTTTTAAAGCAAATTTCTTCTAAGATAAATTTAGGAGTCGAAGAAGGTGATTCTTTTGCAAAAGAACTCTGTGACTCTTCTGACGGAGATGTGATCCAGGTGGCTGGAAAATATCCCGCAGGAAGCCCTGGGGTGCAGAGTTTTTTCCATAAACCTTTAGCTAAGGGTGAATGGGTTGGTTGTTTAACATGGCAAGATGTGGTTCTCATCGGTGAATTTTTTGCAACCGGTTTGATTGCTGCCAAAAAAATTATCTCTTTAGCAGGAGATCCTGTAAAAGAGCCTAAACATTACGAAGTGAGTATAGGAGCTTCCTTACAGGCGGTAGTTCAAGATCGTGTAAAAAGTGAAAAGATCCGTTTAGTGAGTGGAGGTATTTTCACTGGATTGGATGCTGATCAAAGTCAGATTGCCATTGAAAACCTAGGGGAAGATATAAAGTCCACCTTTAATGGCTATGTTGGGTTTTATGACTACAGTGTCCATGCCCTAGCTATTAATGAAGAAAGAAAGCTACTCGGATTTGCCATGCCCGGTTTTGGAAAACAGAGTGCTTCCAACACCTTTCCTTCTTCATTTAGTCCCGGCTTTACTTTTGCTCCTGATGTTAAATTAAATGGAGAAGAGAGAGCTTGTGTTCAATGTAATCAATGCGAAAGTGTCTGTCCGGTTGATATTTTACCTGACCGTCTTTTTAAAGCAGTTTTAGTCGATGATATTGATGAAGCGGAAGCCTTAGGTATAAGCGATTGTGTTGACTGTCAGCTTTGTACTTACGTTTGCCCTTCTAAAATAGAAATCGGTTCAATTATTAAAACTTGTAAAGCTCAATTAGTAAAGGAAAGTGCTCAATGATAGTAAAAGGATTAGAGCGATTTTTTCACAATGTTCATGGCCAAATTAAAGGGACAAAAGCGGAAAGATTCGAGCCTTTTGTTGAAGCCATGGAGACCCTCTTTTTATCTGTTAACACCAGAACTGCTCAAGGACCTCATGTCAGGGATGCCTTAGATCTGAAAAGATTTATGACCATCGTAATTGTATCTCTGATGCCCTGTTTCTTTTTTGGGGTTTATAACACCGGAGTCCAAATTTTATTAGCTGCGGGTCAAGCAGTGACTTTCTCTGCTGCAATTATGGAAGGCCTTTATGTGGTCATGCCGATTGTAATCGTATCCTATGCAGTGGGGGGCTTTTGGGAAGTCCTATTTGGGGTGGTAAGAAAACATCCTATTAATGAGGGTTTCTTTGTTTCAGGATTCTTATTTCCCATCATTCTTCCTCCAACTATTCCTTTATGGCAGGTGGCAGTAGGAGTCTCTTTTGGAGTCGTGATTGGTAAAGAGGTTTTTGGTGGAACCGGAATGAATATCCTCAACCCTGCTCTTTTAGCTCGCTGCTTTCTATTTTTTGCTTATCCCGGAAACATGTCTGGGGATAATGTCTGGGTTGAGACTTTAACCAGTTCTGCTGATGCAGTGACTTCTGCAACACCTTTAGCTGTAGTAGTTGCAGGAAGTGGCGATTCGGTAGTAAACGTCCTATCACAAGCGGGGTTTAGTTTTAAAAACCTTTTTCTAGGAGCTCATGCTGGAAGTATTGCAGAGACCAGTACATTGGCAATTCTTCTAGGAGCTGTGGTTCTTCTGGTTACCAAAGTCGGTTCCTATCGAACCATGATCGCAGTATTTCTCGGAGGATTCCTCACCGCTTTGCTTATAAATAGTTTAGCGGGAAAAGATGCCTCTTTGTATATGCAACTTCCAGCTCACTATCACTTTGTGATGGGAGGCTTTGCGTTCGGAGCTGTTTTTATGGCTACCGATCCTGTTTCTAGTACATCAACGGCTACCGGGAAATGGATCTATGGATTCCTAATTGGAATGTTAGCGGTTGTGATTAGAGTCTTTAATCCAGCATATCCAGAAGGAATGATGTTGGCTATTTTATTTATGAATCTATTTGCGCCACTAATTGATTACTATGTAATTAAGTCTAAAAAGGCAAGGAGGGCGGCACGTGCAACAAAGTAATACCTATACCTTTTTCTTTGCAATCGTGGTTTGTGTGGTTTGCAGTTTATGTTTAGCCTTTGCTTATTCAGCACTCAAGCCTTTGCAGGTGAAAAATATTGAATTGGACAAGCAAAAAAATATTCTGATGGCAGCTGGAGTTCAGAGTAAAACTCTATCAGCCGATCAGGTCACTCAACTATTCAAAGATGAGTTTGATAGCTTTGTCATCAATCAGAATGGAGATATTCTGACTGGGACAGCTGTGAATCAAATTCCTAAAGGGGCTGCCGATCAATTTGCGGTTTATCGCAGAAAATCAGCTAAAGATGGCGATGTCTATGTAATACCTATTTCGGGTAAAGGTTTGTGGTCGACCATCTACGGTTACTTCGCTTTAGAACAAGATCTCAATACGGTCAAAGGAATCACTTTCTATCAGCATGCTGAAACTCCTGGTCTCGGTGCTGAAATTGAAAATGAGAACTTTATTAAAAACTATATTGGTAAAAAGATTCTTGATGGTCAGGGACAGTTGGTTTCGGTTACAATTGTAAAAGGTCTAGCTAAGGATCAACCGGCCTCCAAGCATGAACATATTGTTGATGGAATTAGCGGTGCGACTCTGACCACCGATGGAGTTAATAATTTTATTAAAGCCACACTTGCTAAATACGAACCATTTTTTAAACAACAGAGAAAATAGATAGGGGGTACCACTCTTGAGTACAAGCGCTATGAAGTTAATTAAAGAATCGGTGTGGGTGGCAAATCCAATTACCTTTCAAGTATTGGGGATTTGTTCTGCCTTGGCGGTGACTGTTCAACTAAAGCCAGCCCTTGTGATGACTCTGGCGGCAACCGCTGTATTGATAATATCCAACTTAGTGGTCTCATTTTTACGAAGTTTAATTCCTAGTAAAATTCGTATCATTGTTTATCTGACAATCATTGCGAGTTCCGTGATTTTAGTAGACCAGGTGTTAAAAGCATATCTTTATGATGTCTCCCGTCAATTGTCTGTTTTTGTGGGACTCATTATTACTAATTGTATCATCATGGGACGAGCGGAAGCTTTTGCTATTCAAAATCCACCGCTTCCCTCCTTTTTCGATGCCATTGGAAATGGACTCGGTTACGGAATCATACTCTGCTTAGTAGCTGTGATTAGAGAAGTCTTTGGATCTGGAACATTGATGGGTGCCAAAGTTATTCCCCAAGCTTTGTATGACTTAGGTTATCAAAATATGGGTCTTATGGTTCTCCCCGCAGGAGCTTTTATAATACTCGGTCTGATCATTTGGGGGCAGAAAACTCTGCAAGATTGGAGTGACAGTTAATTGTTTTAACCTTAGGTAAGGGATTGTTATGCATTATCTCTCTTTAGCCATTGATTCAATATTTGTAAGTAACATACTGCTCGCCTACTTTTTAGGAATGTGCTCCTTTTTGGCCCAATCTAAAAAGGTTGAAGTGGCCCTGGGATTAGGTTCAGCGGTTATTTTTGTATTGGTTATCTCTGCGCCACTCAACTGGATGATTAATCAATATTTTCTACAAGAGGGGGCTTTGGCTTGGGCTGGAGTGCCAAACTCTGATTTTTCCTTTCTCCAATTTATCACCTTCATTGCGGTAATTGCTGCTTTGGTGCAGATTGTGGAAATGATTATTGATCGTTTTAGCCCGGCTCTGTATGCCACCTTAGGAATTTTCCTTCCATTGATTGCTGTGAACTGTGCCATCTTGGGTACATCTCTTTTTATGGTAGAAAGAGAATACACTTTCATGGAGACATTGGTTTATGGAATTGCAGCCGGATTAGGATGGTTACTTGCTATTGTAACAATGGCCGCCATTCGAACTAAAATTACCTATTCAAATGTGCCCAAAGGGCTAGAAGGTTTGGGGATTACCATGATAATCACCGGACTAATGGCTATGGGATTTATGTGTTTTTCAGGAATTAGCATGTAGGGGAGCCAGGTATGGTTGTCGGATTGAGTGTTCTCATTTTCACTGGAACCATTGTGGTTTTAGTGGCACTTTTAATGGTTGCGGAAAAGTTCCTCTCCAAGAGTGGAATGTGCAATGTCCGTTTGAATAAGGACGATGATAAGGTTATTCCCGTTAAGCCGGGAACAACTATTCTTAATGCCCTTACGGAAAAGCAGATTTATCTTCCTTCTGCCTGTGGTGGCGGTGGTACCTGTGGTATGTGTAAATGTGTTGTAACTGATGGTGGCGGTGATGTTCTTCCTACAGAACTCGGCCATCTTTCTCGTACAGAAATTAAGAAAAATGTACGAGTGGGCTGTCAGGTTAAGGTGAAAGAAGATATGGATCTGGAAATCCCCGATGAAATCTTCAATATTAAGAAATTCAACGTGACAGTTGTATCCAATCAAAATGTGGCTACCTTCATTAAAGAATTGGTGCTTCAGTTAGATGAAGGAGATGAGCTTCATTTTGAATCAGGTGGATATATTCAAATTGATATCCCCACCTATGATATTCCATTCACTGACTTTGATATTGAAGAGGAGTATAGAGAAGATTGGGATACATATAAACTTTGGGAACTGAAAGGTAAAAATACTGAACCTATTTACCGTGCTTATTCTATGGCTAGTCATCCAGCTGAAAAGAATACTGTGAAGTTAAATGTTCGAATTGCGACTCCTCCACCTCGAACCTCTTTTCCTCCAGGTATTTCTTCAACCTATATATTTAACCTGAAACCAGGTGACCGTTGTACAATTAGTGGACCTTATGGAGAATTCTTCATTAAAGATACCAAGCGTGAAATGTGTTACATCGGTGGTGGAGCTGGAATGGCACCCATGCGGAGTCATATCTTCCATCTTTTCCATACCGAAAAAACCGATCGACCTGTCTCTTTTTGGTATGGTGCTCGCTCGCTAAGAGAGATGTTTTATGATGATGAGTTTAAAGCTATTGCTAAAGACTTTCCTAACTTTAATTACAATGTGGCTTTATCCGAGCCCATGCCAGAAGACAACTGGGAGGGGCTAACCGGTTTTATTCATCAAGCTCTTCTCGATAATTATCTTAACAAACATGAAGATCCGGGTGAAATTGAGTACTACCTCTGTGGTCCACCAATGATGATCGATGCTGTGATTGCCATGCTTGACAGCTTGGGTGTAGAGCCCGAAATGATCGCCTACGATAAATTCTAAAATTATTATCTATCTAATAGAGGGAATGCTTGACTTTCCCTCTTTCTCTACTTACTATTCCCCATAATTTAAAAGTGTGTTTGAGCGAATAAGGAGGCAGCAATTGGAAGAGAGTATGCAACAGTTTGTGAACTCAATGGAAGAAGAAAAACAAGACCAAGTGGCCATCAATCAATTTTTAAAAATGTACAAATCCTATCTGCAGGATTCCAAAGGATGTGTCAACTGGGATAAAGTTGTTCCCTTAAGTCCGGGTGGAGAGAAAAACTTAATTGTCGATTACCAATCCCTACCTTTAGATCATTTAAATAGTTTAGGCACTGATGCTTTAAATCAATTGGTGATTTGTAAGTTAAATGGAGGTTTAGGAACGAGTATGGGCTGTTCGGGTCCTAAATCAACTTTGATGGTTTCCAAGCAGGAATCTTTTTTATCTATATTTATTAAACAGGTGGAAAAGTTACAACAGCTTCATCAAATAAAAATACCGATCATTCTGCTGAATAGTTACAACACGGATCAAATGACTAAAGAAATTGTGAAAACCATTCCAGAAGCCGAGTCATTAGATATCAGCTATATCATCCAAAATAAATTTCCTCGTATCTGGCAGAAGTCGGATGGAGAAGATGGAGTGCTATCAAAGGAATTTGGCAAGGACCGATTTTATCCACCTGGTCATGGAGACATTTACCTTACTTTGCAACGAGATGCAGGAATAAAGAAGCTCCTTGAACAAGGTAAGAAATACATTTTTATCTCCAATTCTGACAATCTGGGCGCAACTGTGGATCCTCGGATGCTTGGTTATATGGTAGAACAAGACCTCTCCTTTATGATGGAGGTAACCTCTAAGACTGAAAATGATAAAAAAGGTGGCACCCTGATTCAATATCCAGATAGTAATGATAAACAGGTGGTGAAATTACTGGAGATTGCCCAGGTGGACGAAAATCATAAAGAGGACTTTCAATCCACCGAGGTGTTTTCGGTATTCAATACCAATAGTATTTGGGTCAGCTTAGAGCAGATGCAGCAAAAAATTGAGAACGATCAACTTAATATGGATGTGATTGTCAATCCAAAGCAGGTGGAAAATAGACCTGTGATCCAATTGGAAGTAGCCATGGGTAGTGCCATTGCTTCCTTTGATAGATCTATTGGTATGTTGGTTTCTCGAAATCGTTTTTTTCCAGTCAAAAATACCAATGATCTATTTCTTCTGCGCTCGAATTTGTTTGAGATTAAAAATGGAGCTATTGAAAGAAAATCCATGGAGAAACCTCTGCCGGTCATATCCTTGGGAAGTCATTTTAAAAACGTAGATGATTTTGAATTGCTGTGCCCTGTCATTCCAGATATTTCCGAACTTAAATCTCTCTCCATTAAAGGAAGTTTTCAATTTTCAGAAGGAATGGTTCTAAAGGGGGATGTGGTTTTAGAAGGTGGAGATGAGAAGGTGATAATACCAAAAGGAACTTCTTTAGAAGCAGGAACCTATCCATCTAGCTTTTTCAAGTCTTAGGAAGGAGAAAGAATCAGATATGAAAAAAAAGATGCTAACAGGTATAAAACCTACCGGGACACCTCATTTAGGAAATTACTTCGCTGCCATAAGGCCTGCAATTGAGCAACAAGATCAATATGAAGGTCACTTTTTTATAGCCAACTTGCATGCTTTAAACACAGTACCCAAACGTGAAGAATTGGTGGAGAGTACTTATAAGGTGGCCGCTGTATGGCTTTCCTTGGGCCTTGATCCCAACAAGACTCTTTTTTGGAAACAGTCGGATGTCAATGAAGTGATTGAACTCATGTGGTATTTAGCTTCCTTTTCCTCATTTGGATTATTGTCTCGAGCCCACTCCTTTAAAGATGCCAAAAATAAATCCAAAGAAGTGAATATGGGGCTCTTTAATTATCCTCTGTTGATGGCTTCGGATATCTTACTTTTTAATACCGAGTTAGTTCCGGTTGGAAAAGATCAAAAACAGCATGTAGAGATTGCTAGAGACATTGCTGTCAAATTCAATAATGCCTATGGTGAAATCCTCACCTTACCTGAGCCAATTATTGAAGAAACGACGGCTATTGTCCCTGGGGTGGATGGACAGAAGATGTCTAAATCCTATAATAATGTGATTCCCATTTTTGAAAAATCAAAGAAACTCAGAAAAATGGTGATGAAAATAGTTACCGACTCCAAGGAATTGGAAGATGTGAAAGATCCCGATGAATCTATTATTTACCAACTCTACACATTGGTTGCAAACCAAGAGCAGCAAAAAGTCCTACGAGATAAATACCTGCAGGGTGGTTATGGGTACGGACATGCCAAACAAGATCTCTTTGAAAGCCTAGAGGAGTACTTCGGTAAGGCCAGAGATGAGTACTTTAAATTGATGGATGATCGTAATTATTTAGATAGGATCTTAGCTGAAGGAGCTCAAAAAGCTCGTGAAAGATGTGAACCTTTAATGAAGGAAATTCGTTCAGTTGTTGGCGTGTCCGTTTAGATTGAGTATAATGAGTTCGTATTATTCTTATAAGAGATTGAAATAGGTATTGATGTTTCACTGTAATTAGTTTAATTCTATGCTCTTGAAAAAAAGGAGAGGTTATAATGAAAACGATTGGACAAAATGATCAATTATTTGATTTATTTAAATCCGTTTTAAATGATGACTATATATCTTGGGAAATTAACTCATATCAAGTGTCAGAGGGAATTGAGAGTGATCTTGCTCAGCTCAAAGTTGACCTCAAACAGTCCGATGGAAAAATAATATCTCTAGAGGGATCTGGCGATGGCGTTATTGATGCTTTTTTCTCCACTTTAGTTGAATCTTTTTCCAGTGAATACTGCTCTCTCAAAACCATTAACTTTGCTGATTTTAAAGTCACCACCAATATTGCTTCCAAAAACTCATTTTCTGGCTCGGACTCTGAAGTGGAGGTGGAGATACTCATCGAAAATAGTTACAAGAAGCAATTTAATTTTGTGAAAAGTGGGCGGAGTATGCTATCAGCTGCTATGAAGGCAACTCTCATTGTTACTGAATTTTTTGTTAATAGTGAGAAGGCCTATATTGTGGCATCTAAGTCACTCGCCGATAGTCAAGAACGGCATCGGAGTGATTTAGTGCAACACTATCAAAACATACTTATCCAGCTGGTTAAGAACACTTCTTATTCTGAGATAATTGAAAATTTAAAAGAGGAACAATCAAAAAAATAAGCCACGTAGAGGTTGGCTTCATTATATATGGGAAATAGTTTTATTAGTTAATCTTATAGGAGGGTCTATGAAGTTATTAGAGTTTGGTATTAATGCGAGTCCATATTTCGGACTCCTCGGTTTGATCGTATCCTTTGCGATATATACTGTGATTAAAAATAAAGATGTGGGCTCAGAAAGAATGAAAGAAATTTCTGACATGATTCATGACGGAGCTATGGTCTTTTTAAAATCTGAGTACACCCTTCTTGCTGGCTTTATCGTTCTCGTTGCCATATTACTTTTTATTTTTATTGCGCCTCAAACTTCTTACGCTTTCTTAGGTGGAGCAGCTTGTTCTATGTTGGCTGGTTTTATGGGAATGAAAGCTGCAACCAGGGCTAATGTTCGTACCAGTAATGCTGCTAATAAGCAGGGAAAAGGTGCTGCTTTGATGGTGGCTTTCGGTGGTGGATCTGTGATGGGTCTTGCTGTTGCGGCTTTAGGACTTCTTGGCGTTTCCGTTGTTTTCTTATTAGTCTATAAAACTGGTGGATATCAATACCTCAATGGTTTTGCTATGGGAGCTTCTAGTATTGCTCTTTTTGCTCGTGTTGGTGGTGGTATTTATACCAAAGCTGCTGATGTGGGTGCTGACTTAGTTGGTAAAGTAGAAGCTGGAATTCCTGAGGATGATCCTCGTAACCCCGCTACCATTGCTGACAACGTTGGTGACAATGTGGGTGACACAGCAGGTATGGGCGCTGACATTTTTGAATCCTATGTGGGTTCTGTAATTGCTACTATCGCTATCGCAGCTACCAGTGCTAATTTTCTTGATCCTTCAATGAAAGAAGCCGCCATTTTCATGCCAATCGGTTTCATCATGATTGGACTTGTTGCTTCACTGATTGGAATTGGCTTTATGCAGATTCTTAAAAATATCAATCCTGCTCATGCCTTAGAAGGAGTGACATGGATTGCTGCAGCATTGTTTATCCTCGGTGCTTGGTGGTTAACCGCACAATTAGGTATTCAATTTACATTAGCAAATGGTTCCGTGAGTAGTATTTATGCTCCTTTATTCAGTGTTATTGCGGGTACTGCAGCTGGAATTCTTATAGGTCGTGTTACTGACTATTACACCTCTAAAGCCCCTGTTTTAAAAATTGCTGAAGCTTCTAAGTTTGGACCAGCTACGAACATCATTGCAGGTTTAGGTATTGGAATGAAGTCAGCTTTATGGCCAGTGTTATTTATCTGTGCTGCGATCTTTATTTCTTATTCCCTCTGTGGACTTTTTGGAATTGGAATTGCTGCTGTTGGTATGCTAGCCACAACTGGTGTAACTATGTCTGTAGATGCTTATGGTCCTATTGCTGATAATGCTGGCGGAATTTCTGAAATGTGCGAACTTGGAAAAGAGACTCGTGATATTACAGATTCCTTAGATGCCATCGGTAATACAACTGCTGCTGTTGGAAAAGGTTTCGCTATTGGATCTGCTGCTTTAACTGCTCTAGCTTTATTTTCTGCTTATGCTTCAGCTGCCAAAATTCAATCAATCAGTCTTTTGGATCCACTTGTAGTTATAGGACTTTTTATCGGAGCTGTTGTTCCTTTCCTTATTGGTGCTATGACAATGGACTCGGTTGGTAAAGCGGCTCAAGACATGGTTGAGGAAGTAAGAAGACAGTTTAAAGAGATAACAGGATTAATGGAAGGAAAAGCTAAGCCTGATTCTTCTAGATGTGTTGAGATTTCTACCAAAGCTTCTCTTCGTGAAATGGTCTTACCCGGATTTGTAACTATCATTACTCCAGTGTTGGTGGGATTTATTCTTGGTAAAGCAGCTCTTGGTGGATTACTCGCTGGTTCTTTAGCTGCAGGTGTTTTAATGGCTCTTTTTATGGCTAACGCTGGTGGTGCTTGGGACAATGCTAAGAAAGCTATTGAAGCTGGATTACACGGTGGAAAAGGAAGTGATGTTCATAAAGCGGCTGTTTGTGGTGACACTGTAGGCGACCCCTTCAAAGATACATCCGGTCCTGCACTGAATATTGTAGTTAAATTAATGGCAGTTGTGTCATTGGTTATTGCAACTATTATCTAATGAAAAAGTTTTTTGATCACAATCAATAATGTATTGTTGATCAATAATTTGATAAAAAGAGAGGCGATGTTTAATACATTGCCTCTTTTTTTATGTCTTGTTGAGGAGTAGGGAACTATGAATCCTGAAAAATACACAGAGCAAGTGAGTAAAATGGTATTGGAAGCTGAAAAGCTTGCCTTAAATAAAGGTAACCAATCTATCGAACCAGAGCATTTACTGCTGGCTCTTCTTAGCAATGATGACACCGTTTCTCATTTGACCAGTAAAAGTGGAAATCAATCCACTTTGAGAATTGCGGTTGAAAAGTGTGTGGATGGTTTTCCCAAAGTTTCGGGAGGAACTCCTTATCTCAGTGATGGGATTCAAAGAATATTGAAAAAAGGAGAGGAAATCACTCTTCAGTTTAAAGATGAATATGTCCATACAGAACATCTTCTGTTGGCCATGATCGAACTCCCTTCCCCTCTAGCTAATGAGTTATTAAAGGCAGGCATAACTAAAGAGTTTATCTATAAAGAGTTAAAAAATGTGAGAGGAAACCAGACTGTGGATAATAAAGACCCTCAAAATAAATACAAGGCTTTGCAAAAGTATACGGTTGATTTAACCGAGCTGGCCAGAAATAACAAGCTAGATCCTGTGATAGGCCGTGAAGAAGAGGTGAGAAGGGTTATTCAAGTGCTGGCTCGCAGACGAAAAAATAATCCGGTTTTGATTGGTGAACCTGGTGTGGGAAAAACTGCCATTCTAGAGGGGTTAGCCCAAAGGATTGTCGCCCAAGATGTCCCAGAGGTATTAAAAGAGAAAAGTCTTATAACTCTCGATCTGGGAGCCTTAGTGGCGGGTGCCAAATATCGTGGCGAATTTGAGGATCGCCTCAAAGCCATTATTAAAGAGGTCTCCTCTTCGGGTGAAAAGTTTATCCTTTTTATTGATGAGCTTCATACTTTAGTGGGTGCAGGTGCAGTAGAAGGAGCTATGGATGCTTCCAACCTATTAAAGCCTGCTTTGGCGCGAGGAGTGCTGAGGTGTATTGGGGCGACTACTTTAGACGAGTATAAAAAGTATATAGAGAAAGATCGCGCTTTAGAGCGTCGTTTTCAACCAGTACTGGTGGAAGAGCCTTCCATTGTTGAGACCATCTCCATTTTGCGAGGTCTGCAAGAGAAGTATGAAATTTATCATGGCGTAAAAATTACCGATAAAGCCATAATTGCGGCT
This sequence comes from uncultured bacterium, assembly GCA_964343805.1. Lineage (GTDB taxonomy): Bacteria > Bdellovibrionota_B > Oligoflexia > CAYFLR01 > CAYFLR01 > CAYFLR01. Next base: position 61,369 of record CAYFLR010000028.1, read on the forward strand.
GCCAAATTATCTTCTAGATACATTCATGATCGCTTTCTACCTGATAAAGCCATTGACCTGATAGATGAAGCCGCTTCAAATGTGAGAATTGAATTAGATAGTTCTCCATCTGAGATCGATCATCATAAACGAGAAGTAAGCCGCTTAAAAATTGAGCAGGAACTGTTGAAGAGTGATTTAAATCCGGAAAATAAGGCGAAGTTGGCTCAAGTACAAGATGCAATTAGTAAGTTAGAGGGGGAGTTAACCGATCTCCAAACTCAGTATGAAAAAGAGAAAGCCATCCACAGTAAGTTAAGGGACTTGAAGCCGCAAATTGAACAAAAGGCTATCATGGAGAAGAATCTAGAGAAAGAAGGCCAGTATGAGAAGGTGGCTCGCCTGAGGTATGGTGAAATTGCTGATTTAAGAAAAGAAGAACAATCTTTACTGAGTGAATTACAGGCGATTCAAAAAGAGCGCAAAATGTTAAAAGATCAAGTGGATGAAGAATCCATTGCCGATATTGTTTCTAAGTGGACCAATATCCCTGTTTCCAAATTAAAAGAAACAGAAGTAAATAAACTCTTAAAAATGGAAGAGCGTCTGGAGCAGAGAGTTATTGGTCAAAACAAAGCGCTTTCAGCCATATCCAATGCTGTGAGACGATCCCGTAGCGGTATTCAAGATACCGATCGTCCTTTAGGGGTCTTCTTATTCCTAGGTCCTACAGGTGTTGGTAAAACAGAAACCTGTAAGGCACTGGCAGAATTCCTTTTTGACGATGAACACTCTATGATTAGACTCGATATGTCAGAGTATATGGAGCCTCACTCCGTGGCAAGAATGATTGGAGCTCCTCCTGGCTATGTAGGATATGAAGAGGGTGGGATACTTAGTGAAGGAGTGCGCCGCCGACCATTTTCAATCGTTTTACTTGATGAATTGGAAAAAGCTCATCCCGAAGTTCTTAATATTCTATTGCAGGTTTTTGATGATGGAAGGCTCACTGATGGAAAGGGGAGAAGTGTCAATTTTAACAATACAGTTATTATTATGACCTCCAATATTGGTTCCATGGAAATTTTGAACGAAGAGAACCCAGAAGAGTTGTCAAAAATCATTACGGATTTGCTACGAAGAGAGTTTAGGCCCGAATTTCTAAATCGAATTGATGAAAAAATTATTTTTAATCAGCTTAGCCGTGAAAATGTAGTGGAAATTCTGGAACTTGAATTAAATAAGATTAGTAAAACACTTCAAGGTAAACAGGTATCTATCAAATTTTCATCTGCCAGCAAGGAGTATTTAATTGGTAAGGGCTATGATCCTCAATTTGGAGCCCGACCATTAAAAAGAGCCATTCAAAGATATATACTTGACCCTCTCGCCATTGAACTTTTGCAAAGTTGGGAGGGGCATTTGACGATCACAGTTGATGTGAAAGATGGGATTATTCAAATTGAGAAAGCACAAAGTAGCTAGTTACGCTAAAATCAACCTCTATTTAGACATCTTACAACGCTTTACTGATGGATACCATGAGATAAACACCTTGATGGTACCAGTGGGCCTTTGTGATGATTCAACATTTTATCAACATAGTGAAAAAGGTCTAAAATTTACCTGTAGTGATCCCCTATTACCTACTGATGAAGGAAATTTAGTGGTAAGAGCATTGAGGGAGTTGGAATCCTATGTGGGGAAAAGTTTTGATGTTAATATCCATCTTGATAAGCATATTCCCTACGGATCTGGATTAGGAAGTGCCAGTAGCAATGCAGCTGTTACAGTCATGACTCTAAATGAAATGTTTCAACTTGGACTTAACAAAGAGTGTTTAGGGGAATTGTTATCGAAAATATCAATGGATGCAACTTTTTTCCTCCACCAAGGAGCGGCATGGTGTACCGGTCGAGGTGAGAAGATTACACCTATTTCTCAAGTTGTTGGGGGAGACGATCTTCTAATCACTCTGGTAGTGCCTAATAATATTCAAGTAAATACCAAATGGGCCTATGAATCCATAGATAGAAAGCTGTTGACACCCCCTGGGGAGCGTGTTATGAATGTACCTCCCGGTGAGACCTTGGTATTGGATTTGTCTAATTTTAAGGTTTACAACTTTTTTGAAAAGGTTATCTTTCCTCATTACCCGGTCTTGCATCAGGTAAAAGAGCTGCTGTTAAAGGTTGGGGCGCAGCAGGTAGGGCTAAGCGGGAGTGGTTCTGCTCTTTATGGCCTTTTTGATAATCAAGATTTGGCCCAAAAGTTTTTGGATCAGCTTAAATTTAAATTTCCTAAATTTAAAGTGTTTAAGGTGAAATTAAACACTGGAAGCTAGGCTTTTATGATGAGAAATCTGGTTATATTTTCAGGGAATGCCAATTCTGCTTTGGCAAAGAAAGTATGCAATTATCTCGAAATGCGTGTGGGGGAGGCGATTGTTTCTCGTTATGCGGATGGGGAAACCAGGGTAGAAATTAATGAAACGGTGAGGGGGGCAGATGTGTTCATTATTCAGCCCACCAGTAATCCGGCCAATGATCATTTGATGGAACTCCTAATAATGATCGATGCTATTCGCAGATCTTCTGCGGCTCGAATTTCTGCTGTGATACCTTATTACGGGTATGCACGGCAAGAGCGCAAAGTGGCTTCTCGTTCTCCTATTTCTGCCAAATTGGTTGCGGATAACGGCCTCAGGAGTGGATCGAATTATTTCATTAGAATTGCATTCAGGAGCCATTCAAGGATTCTTTAATGTTCCCTTTGATCATCTTTACACTAAGCCGGTATTCATGGATTACTTCATGGGAAAAACCGAAAACATGATCTTAGTATCTCCTGATGCTGGGGGTGTTGAAAGAGCGAGAGCCTTTGCTAAGGTTTTTAATTTAGAAATTGCAATTATTGATAAAAGACGAGATGAGCCAAATGAATCTCGTGTCTTTAATGTTGTAGGTGACGTTGAGGGGAAAGTGGCTCTGCTTTATGATGATATCATTGATACCGCAGGGAGTATTTGCAAAGCTGCAACTTCATTAAAGGATAAAGGAGCTGTTAAGGTTATGGCGGCTTGTACCCATGGAGTATTATCAGGACGCGCTTTAGAGCGTTTAGAGCAATCTGACTTAGATGAAGTTATAATTACCGATACTATAGCTAGTGAAGAGCAGGTAAAGGGTTACAGTAAAATAAAAATGTTAACCGTTTCAAAATTATTAGGGGAAGCAATTCGTCGAATCCATCATTCGGATTCTTTGAGTTCATTGTTTGCATAGTTGAAAAAGTCATTATAGATGACAGTTCTGGAGGAGTGATTAAATGTATAAAGATATTGAACCTATTAAGGTTACAGAGAGAGTTGATGGCGGAAAAGGCGCTGCGCGTAAGTTAAGAAAAGAGGGATTAATTCCTGGTGTAGTTTATAATTCAAAATCAAACTACAAGATCCAGTTTAACCCCAAAGATATGCATTGTATTCATAGCTATGCTGATGTCTTCCCTATTGAGTTAAATGGAGCTCAAAAGTTAGTACTCATCAGAGATCTACAAAAGCATCCTATTTCCAAAAGACCACTTCACTGCGATCTTTACGAAGTTGATATGGATCAAAAAATCTCTGTAAAAGTGCCATTACATTTAAATGGAAAATCTATTGGTGTTCAAGAGGGTGGAATCTTGGATCAACGTTACCGTATGGTTCCCGTTCGTTGTCTACCTCGAGAAATTCCTGAATTCCTCGAGACTGATATCAGTCATCTTCAAATTAATGATGCATTGACAATGTCTGAAATGCCTGAGATTCCAGGGGTAGAAATTCTTCTTAAACCAAAAGATATTCTGGTTTATATCAACGTTAAGGGAATGACTGCTGAAGAAGAAGTAGAAGGCGAAGAAGGAGAAGGAGAAGAGGGCGAAGGAGCTGAAGGTGAAGCTGCTGAAGGCGCTGCTGCTCCTGCTGCTGAAGAAGGTAAATAATAGGGTGTCTGATTTTGAAGATTATCATTGGCCTAGGTAATCCTGGGGCAAAATATGAAAAAACAAGACACAATATTGGCTTTATGGTAGTGGATTATTTAGCTAGGAAGTATAAATTCCCTGCTTTTAAGGAGCTTCATCAGGGGCTGCTAACAGAGGGTTCGCTACTGGATAACAGAACTATACTATGCAAGCCACTCACCTACATGAATAAAAGTGGTGAGTGTTTGGTTAGGGTTTTAAAAGAATATCAGGCCACTCTTAAAGACTGTATTGTATTGCAAGATGATCTTGATATTCCCTTTGGGAAGACGAAGATCCGGCGAGTCGGCGGGCCTGGTGGACACAAAGGGATCGCATCCATTATTGATTTACTGGAAGAGCGATCCTTCGATCGAGTAAAGATTGGTATAAATCGCCCCGAATTTGATGCCGATATGTCTGGGCATGTGTTAGGTGATTTTACCAAGGAAGAGTGTGAAGTGATTGAAAAGGAGCTTTTTACTGACGTAGAGGCTAAGATACAGAATTTATTTAAAGAGACATCGCCTTCTGAGTAGGAGGGGTTTTTTAGTTTTTAAGGAGTTTTTTATGAGAGAATATGAGTTTGGTATTGTTTTACATCCAGATTTAAATGACAAAAAATTGGATGCCACCGTAGAGAAGTATGAGAACGTTATGAAGTCCAATGGCGGCGAAATTTTATATCGCAATCCTTGGGGCGTTAAAAAATTAGCTTATCCTATCAAAGATAGTACCAAAGGAAACTATATGTTCTATAATGTTGCCAACGACGGTGACTGTGTAAAAGAAATGGAACGTCTGATGAAATTAGATGAGAATGTACTTCGTTTTCTCACTGTTAAGATTTCTGATGAAGTGAATGTTGAGCAACGTAAAGTTGAATTGGCAAAAGCTCCTGAGAAAGAAGAAGAGACTGAGAATGATGCTGAATCAAAAGAAGAAGATAAAAGTTAACAACTATATAGAGTTATAGGGTTTTAAGGAGATTAGATGAATATTCGTTGGAAGAAGAAAAGAAAAAATTTCAGAAACTTAGAGATTGATTACAAAAATGTTAAAACATTAAATCACTTTGTTACTGATCGTTATAAAATTATGCCAGCTCGTATTTCTGGCCTTTCAGCTGCACAACAGCGTGAAATTCGTACAGCAATTAAACGAGCAAGACAACTCGCTTTAATACCTTATTGTACGAATCATAAAGGAGCGGTGATTGGTTAGTGAAGACCAACGGAAACAGAAAATTTCATCCCTAATACAAGGTTTTGTTTATATATCCCTCGCTATGCTAACCTTTCCTCCCGTTGCTGTTTTGCCAATGAATTTAGTATTGCGTCGTTTGGGAAAAAGAGTGTTGGTTGGTGTAGTGGCAAGTATGACATTATTCTTCATAGCTAGCTATGGTATAGAAGCTTCTATAATTACCATATTTCCAGTTGTTACAGCCTTTTTCTGTATTGATCAATCCACTTCTGATAAATCGGCTTTTGAGGTAATGTTTTCGAGGTTTTTAGGGATTATGGCTGCCTTATTAATCTCTACTTTGTTGTTTTTGACCACAAGTGCTCCGGATGTGACCAGTGCGCTTAAAGAAAAAGTACTAGAGGGACTCAGTATTGTATATGGTGATACTGCAAGTGAGGTGTGGAACCTATTTACATACAATTTTATAGGGATTTTCTTTTTCGTATCATTGATGCTTTTTTGTGCCTGTTTTCTTTTCTACCTATTATCCTATCGGTTTCTAGGTCAGAAGGACAAAATACCTACGGCGGCGCTTTTAAAAAAGCAAGTCCCAGGTTATCTCATATTTTATGCAATGGGAGCTTTATTGATTACTTACTTAAAAGTAGAGCCCCTCGCACAGGTAGGAAACAACTTTCTCATATGTGTCATGGCTCTCTTTTTCCTACAAGGATTGGTTGTGACCCATGTTTTAATAAAACGAAATGAGGAGTTTTTCTTATTTAAGACCACAGGACTGCGCAGCGCTGTCCTGGTTTCATTGTTACTGTTTTTTCCTTATATCTTATTAGGGTTCGGACTAACTGACCGGATGTTTGATTTTAGAAAGATAGAGGAAGCCAAAAAAGAAGAATAGTCTTTAAGAACTTTATTTGGAGATTGAAAATGAAAGTTATATTACAAGATGTAGTTCCTGCTCTCGGTGGGATTGGTGAAGTTGTTTCGGTAAAAGCAGGATATGCTCGAAATTTTCTTTTCCCTAAAAAATTGGCTGTTATTGCTGACTCTGTTGGATTAAAACAACTAGATCAAATGAAAGAGCAACTTCAGCGTAAGAAAGACAAATTGATTGCTGAAACCAAAGTTTTAGCTGGTAAAATGGAAAAAGTTTCCATCACCATCAATAAGCAAGTGGGTGAAGAAGACCGTATTTTTGGTTCTGTGACTGCTGCTGAAATTGCTGATCTGATAAATGAAGAAGGTTTCAAGGTTTCTAAGAAAGATATTCATTTAGAAGAAGAAGTTAAGAAAATTGGTGTTTACCATGCAACAGTTAACCTCGATCATGGGATTGAAGTTAAGCTTAAGTTTTGGGTAGTTGCTAAGTAAAAAATGACCGAAGCTCTCTTTAATTCGAAAGTCCCTCCTTTTAGTAAAGAAACTGAAATGGTGCTGCTCAGCGCCATGATCCAAGATCCGTCTATGGCAGTGAATGAGGTGACTGCTTCAGCCCATGAACAGCACTTCTACCTAGAAAAACATAAGAAAATTTTTCAAGGAATTTTGAGCCTGTTTGAGAGCACAGGTGGGGCCATCGACCTAGTGGGTCTCAGTGAAATTTTCCAAAGAAATAATGAATTGGAATTTATAGGCGGAACAGCTTATCTGGCAGAGCTGCTCGCTTTTCCTCCCATTACTATTGGTCTAGATTATTATATAGATCGTCTTAAACAGTACTATTATCTCAGGAAAATCTTAGCCACTTGTACCTCTATTATCGATCGAGGTTATCAGGTTAAGGATAATATCGGGGATTTTATCTCTGAAGCTGAAAGAGCCTTTCTTGAAATATCTAATGAGCAGAATAAGAAGGGACTAACACCGGTTGAAGAGGTTCTAAAAGAGTCTTTAAAAAAGTTAGAGCAATTTTATCAGCAGAAAAAAGAGATCACTGGGGTGCCTTCTGGTATTTATGATCTAGATAAAATCACCGCCGGATTTCAACCTTCTGACCTTATCATCCTAGCAGCAAGGCCTGCTATGGGTAAAACTGCTCTTGCTTTGAACATTGCCAGCTTTGCCGCCTTAAAAGAGAATCGAGTGGTGGTTATTTTCTCATTAGAGATGGCAAAAGATCAGCTGATGATGAGGATGCTGGCCTCTGAAGCCAAGGTGAGTGCATCTAACTTAAGAAGAGGTCGTCTAGAAGATTCGGATTGGGCTAAATTGACTTTGGCCACTGAAAAGGTACACAAAGCACCTATCTTTATCGATGATTCCACAGATATTACAGCTACTGAGATCCGATCAAAATGTCGTAGGCTAAAGGCGGAGCAAGGTGCTCTCGATATGGTTATCATCGATTATCTCCAGCTTATTATGGGAGATAATCGTAGAAACAACGATAGCCGTGAGAGAGAAATCTCTGAGATTTCAAGGGGGATGAAAGCACTGGCAAAAGAGCTGAACTGTCCAGTTATTGCATTAGCCCAGCTCAACAGATTGTTGGAGTCTCGCCCGGATAAAAGACCAAAACCTTCTGATTTACGTGAATCAGGATCTATTGAACAAGACGCTGATGTAGTAATGTTTATTTATCGTGAAGATTACTATAAACAAGATAGTGATAGAAAGAATATTGCTGATATTATTATAGCTAAACATCGTAATGGACCGACTGGTAAAATTGAGCTATACTTTGATATGGCGAAAGCCAGCTTTAATAACTTTGAAAAAACGGAGTACGAAGCACCTCCGACTTTCTAATAATTAT
>CAYFLR010000029.1:0-10190 GCA_964343805.1 uncultured bacterium
GGATGCCAAGAAAAAAGCCTCGTGTGCATAGCATGCGGGGCTTTTTTTTGATACCTAAGCGGATATGCTATGGCGAGGGGTTCATAAATCGAGGAATGCGAAGAGCATTCAGAAGATTTAGAGTGCGCAGCAAGGGCAAAAAGCCCGAACTCCAATCCCCTTGGGGATGCCAAGAAAAAAGCCTCGTGTGCATAGCATGCGGGGCTTTTTTTTTGCCTTCGTTTTTTAAAATCCTATTTCATATACTATCTTCAAAAAAAAAGGTAAAATAAACATGAAATTAACTATCATTCAAATTAAATTAGGAACTTTTGGACCATGTCTGCAGATGATATTGTATGGTCAAATGATGTAGATGATGAGGGAAATCCTTTAAAGGAAAATGTACCTGAAACTACTGATGGAAAAACTATTCAGCCCGAAGATGCTGAAGATATAGTTTGGTCTTGTAATGTTCCTAAAGAAGCGGATGAGGAATCAACCGAGCCTCAAATCAAACAAGATCTAAATGAAAAATTAAAATCAGATCCAAATCGACCAGTTTATGCAGACGATATTGTATGGTCTTGTGACGTCGAAAACGATGATAAGAAGGATTCAAATGAATCACCTGAAAAAACTGCCCAATATGCTAAAGTTCAAAAAGAACTGACCGCTGAAGAAAAAGCCCAAACATCTACTTATGTTGTACATGATGATCAAGATGATGATTTAAATAGTGATCTTATCGCTGGATATGTGGTTGAAGGAAAAGATCGAATTGAAGAAATAGAACCTGATTTATTGGATCTAGATAGTGGTGAAGAAGTAAATCAAGATTTGTTGAATAGAATTTTTAGAGCTATTCATACCATGAAGGGTTCAGCTAGCTTCCTTCAACTCTATCCCATCGTAGAATTGACTCATGTTATAGAAAGCATATTGGTCAACATGAGAGATTTTAAGGTGGAGGGAAGTAGTGAAACGATTGATTCTATATTAGGGGGAGTAGATAAATTAAAAGAGATTTTTCATGATATAGAAAGTATTGATGAAATTAACATAACAACCGAAATGGAATCACTCCAGAAGGTGTTGTCTGACCAAAAGCAGAAGATATCTTTGGATGCTTTTTCAGTTGTGGGTGAAGAACCAACAAAGCAACAAAATCAGGATTTAGAACCTAAAAAGGATGTTGAAAAGGAAGAAGTTGCAACAATAAAAGCCCATATAAAAAGCAAATCCAATTCAATTACAGCTGCCAAAAATAATAAAAAAGTTAAAAAATCGAAACGTAAAATTGTTGTGTCCTCGCAAGAATCCGTAAGGGTAAATGTTGGACTTTTAAGTCGCTTAATGAATTTAGTTGGTGAATTGGTGTTAGGTCGTAATCAACTTAAAATGATGCTAGTTGATTACTTAGATGAATTACCTAAACTTGAACGAACATTGAAAAAAGTAGATGTGGTAACGGCCCATTTACAAGAAAATATCATGAAAACTCGAATGCAGGCAATTTCTAGTGTCTTTAAAAAAATTCCACGTATGGCTAGAGAAATTTCTAAAGAACTAGGAAAACAAGTTGATGTTAATGTTATTGGAGGTGAAGTTGAGCTAGATAAAACTATCGTTGATGGCTTATCTGATCCTCTAACACATATTATAAGAAATAGTCTTGATCATGGAATTGAGGTTCCTGAAGAAAGAGTTAAGGTGGGAAAAAATGCTGTTGGAAGGCTAGAGGTCAGTGCTTTTCATGAAGCTGGGCAAGTAAATATTGTAATCAAAGATGATGGGGGAGGAATAGATTTTTTAAAAGTAGTGGAAAAAGCTCTTTCAAATGGAACAGTGACCATGGATGAATTAAAAAATATGAGTGATAAAGAGAAACTCTATCTCATTTTTTTACCTGGTTTATCTACCTCCAAAGAGGTTTCCAATATTTCAGGTCGTGGTGTGGGTATGGATGTTGTTAAAACTTCCATTGAATCACTCGGTGGACACGTGGAACTCATATCAGAACTTGGAAAGGGCACCGAGTTAAGGATTACCTTGCCATTAACTTTAGCAATTGTGCCTTCATTAATTGTAACAGTTGAAAAATTTCGATTTGCTATACCTCAGGTCAATATTCAAGAGTTAGTTAGAATAAGGAAAAATGAGGCTCAGGGTTTCATTGAGAAATTAGGCAATGAAAATGTTCTACGCTTAAGAGAGCATTTGCTTCCTCTTGTTCAACTCTCTGAACTGTTGGATATTCAAAAAACTTTTAAACATCCTACAACGGGAGAAATCCTTCCAGATAAACGAAAAAACTTAGTGGATCGTAGAAGTCGTGACGAAATTCATGACAGTGATAATTCAGAATTTATTGAAAGGTCTTCAGAAGATCGTCGTGAAGTATCAAATGAAGAAATGTTCGTAGTGGTAAATAAATTTGGTTCCAATCGTTTTGGCATTCTCGTTGATAGTTTATTAGACTCAGAAGAGATTGTAGTGAAACCTTTATCCAAACATCTTAAGAAATGCAGGTGTTTTTCAGGTTCAACCATCATGGGTGATGGCTCTATTGCTATGATTTTGGACCCTGCGGGAATTGTAAATGTAGCTGGGCTTACTTTTAAAGCCATTGCTGTAAAAAAAGAAAAATATGGGGATGATATTTTAGCAATTGATGACTTTAAGAAGGCTGTATTAATGTTTAATTATGGAATTGAAAATTATTATGCCTTTCCTTTAGCAGAGGTATCTCGGATTCAAAGGATAAAAAATCCAAAATTCAAAAATATTTCCAATAAACAATATATTTGTGTTCAAGACAATGTTGTAGAACTTATATGTTTGGACAAACTTTATCAGATGCCTGGATTTGAAGCAGAAAATAAAGATGAGGTTTTCATCATATATCCTAAAGATAATCATCGAGCTATTCTGGCTTCTCAAATTCAAGATGTAGGGATTGTACAAGACATGGAGGAAGAAAATAAGAAAGATGAGGTTTTTTCCACTAAAATGATACATGGTAAACCTACTTCTTACTTTCAATTTTCTAGTATTACTAAACGAATAGAGGAATTAAGTATTTAAAAGGTGCTGTATTGAGGTGTGCAACTTTTTGGATTGATAAATTATGTCTAGGTGTCGATGTAAGATCTGTTCGAGAGATTAACCGAGCTTTAGAGATTCAATATGTTCAGCAGGCTCCCGACCATATACTGGGTTTGCTAAACTTAAGAGGGCAGATCATTACTATTTTTGATTTAGCATGTCGCTTAGGATTTCCTAAGAGGGATCTAGAAAAAGAGTGTTATAATATTATTTTAAAAACTGACGATGTGGGCTTGGTGGTAGATTCAATAGGGGAAGTTGTAGATGTGGAAGATGGATCCATAGAGGGGCTTCCAGCTAATATACAGAGCCTAGACCCTTCTTATGTGAGAGGGGTGTTTAAGATGTCGGAACAGCTATTGATAATTCTAGACCATCAGGAATTGGTGGCAATAGAACAGGATGATGAGGAAGAAACTTTGAGGAGATAGTCATGGGTAAGTTCTTTAAATTTAAGATGCGGACATTGGTATTAGGTGGTTTTATATCATGTGCGGTCATTATTCTTATTACTTCTCTGACCGGATACTTTGGGTATGATTATTTTATAAGAAAAATGAAGCCCATAGTTGATCAAAGCAGTAGTTATAAAAATCCAGCCAATTCCAAAGCTGTGTATGGAGAGTTGAGATCTCTATTCTCAGCAGTTATGCAGACTGAAAGTATTGCTTCTTACCAATCACTAAATAAACACATCAGTGAACTCAAGAAAGATTCCCCCGATTTGGCCAAACAAAAGCAACTAAATATAGTTTTTAATGAATTTATACCCCTTAAATATGCCACCCTTAATCATGCTGAGGCTGTCATTGCCAAGAGTGATGTCCTTCATCGAGACTTAAATAAGATTAAAGAATTAGTCAATTCAAAACAAAAAAGCTGGGGGCAGCTAAGTGAAAAACAGCTCAAAAAAGTTGAGGTGAGAGTTAATGCAGATTCTATTGAAAAAGATCCTTTAAATAAAACCTTTATCCAATTACAAAAAAGCTTGTCAATTGAACAATGGGCAGTAAATTTTAGTGGACTTTTATGGGAATTAGAGACTCTTCTGCAAAAAGGTCTTTCATTAGAAGATTTGACTCAATTAGATAGCTATCAAAAAGAAGTGGTTGCTGTTTTTAATAAGTTTAATAAAATTTTTGCTGTTCAGGTTAATTTGGAGACTAAGAATCAGTTGAAAACCATGATGACTCAACTGGCCCCTCAGATAAACTCATTTTTAACCGCAAAAAGGCGTTTTTTAATTTCTAAAAATAATTTGCATCAACTAATTGAAGGTAAGCAATTAACCGCAGATAAGCCAGCTTCTCTCTCTCTTCCAAGTGTTCTAAAATTATTAGAAAAAACGCAGTACAGTCAAAGAGGAAGCGTAAGTAATTTTATGCCAACTCTGAAGAAAATGCTTCATTACGCCGCTTTAAGTAAAAATATTATTCTTTTGTCAGGTTTTCTTTTCTTTTTAATTTCGCTGTTATTTGGTTTTTGGGCCGCGGCTAATCTAGTGAAAGGTGTTAAGCATATTCTCGATGGTGTAAATAATATGGCTATTGGCGATCTCACAAAGACTCGGGATAAAAAAGTAAGCAAGGTCCATGAAGTGGGTGATATAACTTTTGCCATTAATTTAACATTACAGAATTTAACTGAAATTGTAAAAAATATCAAAAACACCAGCAATACCATCAATGACACTTCCGACCAACTGATTGAAACATCCTCTATGATAGATGAAAAAGCATCAGAGATGAAAGATCGTTCGGTTACTATGGCGGAATCCACAGACCTGACCACCTCCACTGTTTATAATATTGCCTCCTCTGCAGAAGAGATGGATCGCCAAATAGCTGATGTAGAATCATCATCTGAACAAGTTTCTAAGAATATGAAAAGTATGGGGGATTCAGTAGAAAATGTCTCCTCTAATATTAATAAAGTTGCAGGTACTGCTCAGCAGTTATCAAATGCGATGAATACTGTGGCAACAGCCGTAGAGGAGCTCAGTGCTAACTCGAGAGAAACTTCTTCTAATGTCTCTCGTGGCGCTGATGTCTCATCAAATGCTGCCAAAAGAGCGGATGAAACAAACTCTATTGTAAATACCTTAGGTGCTTCAGCAAAAGAAATTGGTGATGTGGTGGATCTTATTAAAGATATTGCTGCTCAAACCAATCTCTTGGCTTTAAACGCCACCATTGAGGCGGCAAGTGCAGGTGAAGCAGGTAAAGGGTTTGCTGTAGTTGCTAACGAGGTGAAAGAACTAGCTAAGCAAACTGCTCGTGCTACCGAAGAGATTCGTTCTAAAGTAGAAGGTATGCAAGATAACACGGTGACTGCGGTAGGAGCCATTGAAACCATAGTTCAGTTTATCGATGAGATTAATGTTATTATGTCGAGTATATATACTGCTTCTCAGCAACAAATGGTGACGATTCGTGATATCTCTCAAAATGTTTTTGATGCCGCAGAAAATGCAAATTCCGTTTCTCAAAATGTTTCATCTGCTGCTTCCTTTGCATCGGATACTGCCAAGAATGTACAAGGTGCAGTCATTGCAGAACATAAAGTTTATGAGGGAATTGAAGAAGTCCATAAATCAGCTTCTGCTATTGCAGAAGATGCTTCAAAAGCCGCTAATGAGATGTCAAAGGCTTCACTTGGAGTTCAAACCTTAAATGAAGTTATAGGTAATACGGTTGAAGGCTCTTCGAGAACCAAAGATTTAGCTGGAGGCTTAGCGAGTCTATCTTTCCAATTACAAGAGTTTGTAGATCAATTTAAGGTTAAATCTTAAAGGGTTTAATATAATCTCTTCAATGTGAAATATCCTAAATCCTGAATTCCATTAAAAAACTGTAGTAGATCCGTGTAAAAATGGTAATATGTTTACATCATTTTTATCAAATTCGGGGAAGGTATGGGTAAGGGAAGAAAAATAGTTTGCTTTCTGGTGCTGATCCTAGTTTTAAGTGCACTCCGCTGTGGGGGAACTGTTTATCTGCATACTACTCCAACGAATGCAGAGGTTTTTGTATTAGATCCCTCCTCTCAGAAGTATAAAAAAGCCGGGGTGACACCGGTCAAGGTTTCAAGTATTGAACCCGATTCTCTAGAGGCATCAATTGTTCAATTGAAATTAGTAGTGCCTGGGAGTTTACCTACCTATGTGGCCATGCCTACCGATATTTCTAATAGCATGCTAGTTAATTTCAAGCTCAAAAGAAATTCCCCTATTTATCATCAGCTCCAGGAAGTCACTGCCTCACTCTTTTCTTTCTATTTCCATATTCTCAAGGGCCAAAATGCTCTTGCAGAGAAAAAAGTGAGGGCTTTTATTCAAAACTATCCCTTTCTGGCTGTAGGACATCTTTATTTAGGAGAGTTGCTCTTACTGAAAGAGGATGTTAAGGGAGCACTTTTTCATTATCGGCGAGCGATGCACTTAAACCCTAAAAACAAAGAAGTTGCTGATTTATTAAAAACTATCGAATCACTGCAATAAAAAAGTGGGGAAGAACCAAATATGCGAAATCTATATGTCTTAGGTATTTTAATAGGAGCTCTATTCACTGGAGACCTTTGGGCCACCCACTGGATATATAACATCAAGAATGACACCTGTGAGCCTTATAAGCACTTTGATATGGCTGATTACTTTCTTTTTAGAAAGAAAAAAGGAGATTCCTGTTCCTTTAAACAGCATCCTGACGAAAAATTTTATGTGGTGTCTTGTATCTCATCAAAAGACAATTCCCAGATTAAGGAAAAAATTAAAGAAAGAATGGCAAAAAATAAAACTGGTAAGGCATCATCTAATTTACCTCAATCAGGCAAATCACTTATAATTGGCCGAACGTTTCAAGCTTGTAATCTTGGACGTAATAACTTTAAACGTACTAAAGCTAAGGAAGCAGAGAAAAAAAAGGCAGAGAGCCAGAACAAAGATCAGGACAAGGCAAAGGAAGAGTAAAATATGAGTCTTAAAAGGTTTACTTTGCTTTTATTATTTTGTGTTATTACAGGATGTTCTTCCGCTCGCAAGATTAAATATATGCCTATCATGCGGGTAGATGATATCGGGACATCTAAAATTAAGTTCACCTTCGAGCCGAAAAAATTGGTTAAAGAGCATGTCAGAGTTCTAAAAGAGAAGCCGAAAAACCAAATCCTGCAAGCTTCTTTGGTGGGGATTTATGCTTCCATGAACAAGTTGAAACACTCTGCTTACTATACCCAGAAAGCACTTTTTCAGAAGAAAGATAATATCTATGCCCAGAAGCAGGTTCTTTGGTCCTCTTTGGTTCAAAAGAAATATGACTCTGCAAAGCTGATTGCCCGTCGAATTTTGCAATTTGATGGAGGTAACGTTGATGTTCTGAATATTCTGGCCTCTTTGTATTATATGGAGGGTGATTTAGAGCGCGCTATCGAATTATGGGAGCAAGGTTCTGAAACCAACAAAGAGTCCTTGGGGCTTTCATTAAATTTGGCCATGATTGCTATGCAAAATAGAAATTTTACCAAAGCGCTAGAAATTTATGAAAAACTTCCACTGGATGATATTCCTTTTCCCGATGTTTGGGTTAATCTCGGGGTTATCTATGCATCGCAATCAAAAGTGGAAGAAGCCAAAGAAGCTTTTGATAAAGCCATGCAAGTGGATCCAGATGATGGGGTCACTCTTTTAAACATGGGAATTTTTGAATACTTTGTAGAAAAAAATCCAGAATCTGCTGTGAGTTATTTCCAAGATTGTTTAGATCGTACCAAGGGAAATGAACTGCTTAATAAGGTGGCTTCTCAATACATTAAAGTTATTGAGGAGAGTCAAAGAGTGAATCAGACCATTGAAGATGTTGAGCAATAAACTCGAATCTGTAGAACTTATGCCTAACTATCTTAGAGCCAAAGCTAAATCAAACCTTTTTGTTTGTAGGTGGATGACCTTTTCTAATGGGGGAAGTTGGGCTCTCGATTTTCCTTTAATTTGTTGTAAGTTCCTCAATGCCCCATTGAGGTCCTGTTGGAGATAGGCCGTAAGCGCTTTAAAGTATTTAGCTCTAGTGGAATTCCTTTTTTGTTTGAGAGATTCACTGGCTTCTTTTAAATACCCTAGCTTCAATAGACAAATGGTATCTAAGTAAGTTAAATGAGCATCTTCTAGCATCAAATTCGGATGGGAAAGTAACATTTTGAGAGTTTGGGCATATTTTTTCTGTTGAAAAGTTAGCCATACTTTTTCGCTATAGGTGGAGCTAAACCCTCCTGGGGCAAAATTACGTGGAATTAAATCATCCAAATTGATTTTTAGTTCCTGATCTAAAGGCGGTTTATATTCATCTTCCCAGTAATAGGATAAGCGGTCATAAGCGGCCTGACCTTCTGGGATTAAATATTGGGGATGAGAAAGGTAGAACTTATAGCTCATCTGATACCAATGCTTCATTTTTTCTTTGAGTGTTTTATAGGTGGAATAATGAAAGAGAGGTAGAAACAAAGATTCTTTTTTAAACTCCTGATACACCGTTTCAAACCATTTTCCTGTTAGATAAGAGCCGACCACTAAAACCTCAGGGTCAGCAGTTAGGAACAACTCCTTTGCTTTTCTTTCAATAAGTCTCAAGTAACTCAATTTAAATTTTTTTAGTTTGAACTTATCCTTACTCTTATCGAGGGCGGTTGAAAGTCCCTTTACTTCAAAACGAGCGAGAGTTAAGAAGGCGGGGGCTCGACGGGATAGATTGGCTTCCCTGATATAATCATAGGCCAACTTAATGTCTTTGGCGTCTTTTGACAAAACGGCAATTTTAGCAAGCACATCTGCCATCTCATGATCTGACAGTTTGGGATATTTTTTTAATAGGTGTCGATATAAGGAGAGTGCTGAAGATTTATCTTTCCACGGTGCCAGTTTTTCTGCAAATCGTCCAATTTCACTGCGATTACATAAATTGCGTTGGATACAAAACTGTTGAGAGGCTTCATGCATACTAAGAGTGTCATCTAACTCCATATAGAGTTCTAATGCATCTAAAAAGGATCTTTTAATGACTCGATTAACTTGACTAAGGAGTCCAAGGTTGTGATACAGCTTAGCAGCTTTTTTCAATTGCATGGTTTTTCGAAGATGTTTTGCTGCTCTAAGTAAGAAGGCTTGTTCTTTAAGAGAAACAGCCTGAGCATGTCCCGTTATGATCTGAGCAGCCTCTTCATAGATATAGCCCTGTAGACATCTAGAATTGGATATTTGGCGATCAAATTGCCTTAGATGTTTCAATGATAATAATCCCTTACTTTTTAGCCGATAGAATTTGACCGCCACCTGAGATTCTTTGGGGAGATCTTTGATGTTTTTTGCATCATGCTGCTTTAAAAATCGAAGTACAGCTTTTATTTCTCTGGTCTGTTTGAAAATCCGCCCCCCTTTTTTAGGTGATTTCATTTGGCTAAGGAGGTTGCTAAGAGAATCTAGGGTCCGAGAGTATTGATCCTTTGACGATTCCAAGTCGATAATGGATGTGAACCGCTTGAAATCCCTATACAACTGATCCGAGGTGGAAAGTCCCACCCGATTTGAGAATTTGTAGTTGGTATCTACTAAAGAACATTGAAGAACTTGAAGAAAAGAAGGGGTTGTTTGCTCTTTATAAAGGAACTGTTTAAGGGGGACTTTTTCTGTCTCTTTTTGTTTTTGTACCGCTCCAAGGGATGTGTTGATTAGGATTGCCACAAATAGTAGGCAAAAATAGGTCTTAAAATTCATACGCCCTATCCATTTAGTGTTGTTTTAATATGGGATATTATAATTATTGTACCGTATAAGAGGAAACGGCGTCAATGACCTTGGGGTTAAAGTTGGTAGCCCAGTATTCCAACCCATTCATATTCGGTGTGATATCCGTATTTATAGTTGTATTCACTTACCTTTTTAGCAACGGGGTAGGTTCCTTCGCCTGCAAGGTATAAATTATCTCCAATTTTGAAGGCAAATCCTACCAGTCCACTCAATTGATTCGCTTCATTTTCAAAGTAAGGTAGCTGTCTGAGCAGTTTTGTTTCCTCGGTTTCCAGTTTTGATGCCGGAGTTCCATAATTGGGGTTAGCTC
>CAYFLR010000029.1:10200-17967 GCA_964343805.1 uncultured bacterium
AAGATCTGTATCGAACAGCCACCCCAAGATAGATACGCATGCTTTCGGTGGAAGAGGCGGTTAAGTCTTCAGAGGTAAATAGTTCGTGTTTAAAAGATCCCCATATGTCCCAGGTGGTGAAGAAAGAGGCTCCAAATACCGGAGTATAATTAAGTTCGGGATTGACCACATAAACAGTATCTATACCACCATAAAAATCATGGGTGAGTAAATGACTCAAGGATAGTTTAAAAAACCTTCCAGTGTAGTCTTTTTTATTATCGACTCCCTTGGTTATATTTTTAATGCTGGTTCCACCAAATCCCATCTGCAGCATCACAGCATGCAAAGGGGATTGCCAACTCACCATTAAGCCAAACGAAAGGATAAGAGCAAAGTAAATATATTTCTTCATTCTTTAATAATAATATAAAAACCGATTAATTACATTAAATAACAGAAATCAGCCTTCTTGCAGGGTCACTTCTTTTCGAGCAATCATCTCTCTCAGTTGGTTGAGAATAATAACTTTGCTTTCCTCTGCTCGTTCACGGATCTGTTTCCGTCCTTTTGTGCTATTTTGAAGTGCAGACAGTGTGTCTTTGATAATGGCTTGATTTCTAGAATTTTGCTCTGGAATAATCAATTCAGCCATTTTATCTCCCGTTATGAGTAGGAAATGAGCGATGGTTTTGGGATCGAACTCAGAGAAGAGTGATTTGATACCCCGGTCATCCATTTTGAAAATTGAGGCGGGTGTGACATGCCTTTTGGCAATAGCAGATTGTAAATCTTGGTTCTCCGCCAATGAAGAGAGAAATTCCTTCTCGTCATCCTCTCCCATATTGCCTAATAACTCTAAAATGTAGCTCACTCCATCTCTAATAGGATTACCATCTTGCTTTTCTAATGTTGATACAAACTGATTCAGAGTTTTACCAATGTATTGGGGGGTGAACTCTTGAATTTTGGAAAAACCTTGATAAAGGTCTTTACGTTGGTCGGTTGGGACATCTTCTAGCATATGCTTTCTTCTTTTGGGAGGGAGTAAAGACAATATAGCTGCAGACTGATCATTGGGAGCTTTGATTATGTAAGAGAGTAATACACTGTTATCACAAGTGGACAGTGCTGATAGCATCTCATCATCTCCGATGGTCTGGGCAATTTTTCTTTCAAATTCAAATTTGGAAATGAGTTGATGCATGGCACTTATGATGGCTTCATAAGGTGCCGCTCGTTGCTCCTTCCCCTTAAAGCGTTCGATGAGCTGATTGATGGTTGGTTCTAAGAGACTTTCAATAAAGGCAGAACGTTTTGATCCAAGTAATTTCAATATTCCTAATACTGTGGAAGTTCCTCTCTCCTGCTGTAATAAATCGTCAATGCACTTGGATAGGGCATAGGCATTCTTATTTTCAGTAATAGTTTGAATGAAATAGGTAACAAAGTCTTCATCATTTCTTTCAATGAAAATCCTATCTGCTGATTCGCTCACCTTGACTCCTTCTAGGATCGAGTTCTCGATACTCCTCTGTTGATTTCATCGGTTTAGTAAATCGTTTCTTTAGCTTAGAATTTCAAGAATGCTTAAAATTCTACTCACTATCTCGAGTTAAGATGGAGTATAATATAGAGTTAGACAATAATATTCACTTTTTATGGAGATTTGACTGACTTGAGCTCTTCAGAGGAAAAAGAGAAGAAGGGATCCCTTAATCCACTTTATCAGACTCCTCCTTCGGAAAAGTCAGCGGTGAATCCAGTATTTCGCGAAGCTGAGCGAGATCTTCGTGAGCAGGAAATAGAGAGAGGGTATCAAATTTCTTGGATACGAGCTCGGGTTAACCTGTTGAAGACTATCGCCAGTGGAGGAGGAGACCGCCGTAGACCCACTTATTACATAGGCTTTATAATTGTTGCGGTTCTATTATTGATTGCCGGCTATAGAGCGGTGCAGAAATACAATCAAGCGGTGGGATTAAAGCAGTTAAAATACAAACAGGTCATTTTAACCATGCACTATACCCATGACTTAGCAAAAATAAAGGAAGCTCATATTATTCGTGATGCAGTGATTTTACCTCCAAAAGGTTACCTCTTTTTTCATTATTACCCCAGAGTTTCAGGTTATTTGTATGCTCTCCATGCCAAAGCTAATCATATTCAGCATGTGGCAACCACCAACTTCTTAAAACAGCGAAGAAGGATCTTTTTTGAAGTGCAAGATCTAGATCTCTTTTTTCCAAATACTGATGAGGAACCCAATAAAGTTGTGAGGGTAAAAAATAAATTATTAGTCTCCGGTGAAAATGTCATAACATATGGCTTATCAGATTTGTCTGAGGGCCATCATATGTTTTGCTTAATATTGCTGTCACAGAAGGATAGTATTGAAGAAGTAATTAGAGAGCAAAGGGTTGATTTAGGAAAGCATGCTTTTCCTTATAACTGTCGTCAAGTTTTGATTGATGAACTAGGAAAAGAGAAACCTATATCACTGCCTTATAGGATAGAATTGGATAATAATAATTAAGTAGTGAGGGATTTTATGCCAACTGCATTTATGGGCCTGGTATCCATGGTGGTCATTCTAGTGGGGTCACTGTTTTTTAGTGCTGAAAACGTGATGATGTATGTGGCCCCCCTTAGTTTTATTATTGTAATGGGATGTACAGTAGGTTCTGCATTTCTTCAATTTCCATTTCAAGAGCTCAAAATGATGGTTTCTGGAATGAAAAGGAGTCTTTTCGGCAAAGTTCCTCCCTATGAAAAGATAGTGAAAGAGCTAGTTGAAATAGCTATAGCTGTAAAAAGTAACAAACCGATGGATGAGATCAAGGGTATGACCAAAGACACTCTGACCACTCAAGGGCTAGTATTAATTGAAAATGAACTTCCACTAGATAAGATTTACTATATTTTGAATCAACAGCTCATTGTGATGCAAACCGATGATAAAAAAGTCTCCAATATGTTCTCGTCCCTGGGAAAGTTACCACCTACCTTTGGAATGATGGGAACTGTAATTGGTCTAGTCGGTTTATTAGGTAGTATTGGAGGAGAAGGGGGGGGGAATATTGGTACCTCCATGGCGATAGCGCTTATCACAACTTTATACGGAGTTATCATTGCCAACTTTATGTTTGATCCAGTGGCCTCTAACCTAAAGTTAAAACAAGAACATATGCTGACAGCTCAAAAAATTATTTTAAAAGGCATGGTGTTGGCTGCAGATCCTAATGTAACCACGATTGAGATCCAAGAGGTTCTCAATGCTTATCTGAACGAAGAGAAAAAAGTGGATGTTATTAAAATATAATAAATTTAAATGGTTATAAGTATGGCTGAAGAAGAGAACAGCTCAATAGAAGAAGAGGATGCTCAGGAACAGGAGGAGGTGGAAGAGGGTGCGCCCATGTGGATCGTCAGTTATGGCGATATGATGACCCTTCTTCTCTGTTTCTTCATTTTATATTTTCAGATGGATACCACCAATGGAATGCGAGAGGTGGCAGAAAAAAATTCAGTGATATCTGATGTGGAGGCCAAATCTATTTCGGATCGCAGGATCAAAGAGAAAGATCAAGAGCTAAAGATAATTCAAAAACTGATACAAAAACACAAGCAAGAACCCAAGGACAAGCAGTCAGCCAAAACAGAGCAAACTCAAACTCAATCAATCAGTAAGCAAATGGTAACCATTTTAAGGAAAAACCTAAAGGATACTACCATTAAGATGGTGGCTTCTACTAATAAAGTGGAACTTACCTTACCTGCAGAGTCTTATTTTGCACGAGGTAAGGCGAAACTGTTTAAAAAGAAGCGTCCTGTTTTTCATAAGATTGTAGATGTATTAAAAGATATCAAAAAGAATAAAAAGAAGGATATTTCCTTTGTAGAGGTTGAGGGACATTCGGATGATATTATCATTCAAGGTTGGCTTTCTCGTTATTTTCCAAGCAATTGGGAGCTCTCCTCGGCTCGTGCTTCGGCCATTGTACGAATTTTTCGTAAAGCGGGGCTGAAAACTGATTACCGTGTGATTGGTCTAGCTCATACTAAACCCTTGGTGCCTAATATTTCTGAAAGAAATCGATCTTTGAATAGGAGGGTTGTTGTTAGAATTCGATTTGGAGGTAAAGAAACCGGTAAGATCATCAAACAGGATTTACTATAGTTTTGAGGATAATGGATCATTATGACTGCTAAAGGTTTAACCCTATTATTCTTATTATTCCTATTTACTAAACATTCATATGCTCAGACTTTTATGGAGCATCTTGGTTATCGGGTTATGATCGTGTGTGATCGTATGCCTGGGGTCGAAGAAGAGATCCGTTTGTTTTTAAAGCGTCACCCAAAAATCAATATTGTTCCCATCACTAGAAGCATGGTTTATAAAAAAAGCAAAAAGGAGAGTGACCCTCTTAAAGAGTTTGTTGAGCGACTGGGTTTGCAAGTAAATATAAAGGGGTATGAGCTAGAAAAGATTGGACAGCTCTACAATTTAGATTGGGTCTTTCATATATTTTTTAACAAAAAGAAAATTAATATAGTTTTGTACTCAGCTAAGATGCCTATCTATGTCGGATTTAGTTTAGTCCAAGAGTTTACTTTAAAGCAGGAAGAAGATATTTTTTACTTTTTAGTGGAGCGGAGTAAAGAAATCCTCGAACTCTTTTGGGATCAATGGCCACTTTTTAAAACCAAGTTAATTAAATCGATCCATCCTGATTATTTGAAAATTAAGCTAGGTACATGGAATAGCAATATACACCATGAGAGCACTCCAGTAATTTTTGACACTCAGGGCCTCTTGTCTCAATTTATGCCATTAGGAAAGTCTCTTTCTGAACCAAGTAATACTGCTGTTAAAAATATTTCTTTACCTCATAAAGCCTCTGCCAACAGGTTTATAATAGGATTTAAAACAAGTGAAATAACATCTCATGAGTTGATATCTAGAATAAAAACTAGACACATTAACAAAGATGATATGGTCATTCTCGCCAATGAGAATGTATTCATAAAAGAGGAAAAGGAGGGGTACTCTCTAAATTATGGCCTCATACCCTTTAAAAGGGGAGAGAATGGTTATGATGGATGGACTAAAGCATACAAAATAGATGATGAACCTTCTCATATCCCCCTTCAATTTCCAGAATTGCAATTGGGTGCGATGAGTCGGGTCTTTGCATCTGGAGTGGAGAAAGTGAGTGGCTTTGATGGTTGGGTCAGGTTAAATTTTCCTATTGGGAAGCGTCAACTTATTAGTCTCTATCACATTCATGGGTACCAGGGGGGACGCTCAATGAGATCCGATAGACCCTCACCTCCAGATAATTTTTTTGAATCGAGGTTTATGTATAGCTTTTTAGTCATTCCCACTCGCCTTTATTATCCTAGTTTTTATGTGGGAGTGGGGGGAGGATATCACGCTCTGAATCAATATCTATCCCATCCTGATATTATCATTCAACGTTCGGTTGAATGGATGGGGGTTGGCGGTATGCATGTAGGCCTTAAACTAGATGTAAATAGACATCGTATGTCATTTGAATATGGGTATGATATGGCCTGGGGAGTCGACTTAATGGGCAGTGGTCAGCGTATTAACATTGAATACCAGTATCAATGGTCCTTTATTACAAAGTTTTTTGCTAAATATTCAATGGATAACTTCTCTTTTGATTGGGATGACTATGTTAATGCGAGGGTTGTGAAATTGGAGCTCATTCAAAATTCTGTGGTTGTAGGGTTAAACCGGGAATGGTCGTTATAAACTAATTATCTATTGTTATTAAATGGTTAGGTGTGTATAGCCCTAAAATATCTAAAGGAATAATTCTAAAGGTCGAGGAGATAGGTTGACAAGGTAAAAGAATAATTTTCAAATGGATTTGAAAGATTATGAAACAAGGGATTGTAAGGCTGTCAGCCAAATATCATCTATTAATTATCCTCCTATTTTCATTTATGTCCGCAAGCATGGGATGGAATGGTCCGATTTATGCTCAGCAAAAGGAGGACTTTTTTGATAATCCTTATCTATTGTTATCACAAAAGGTTGAGGTGGAAAGCTTTGTGGAAAAGCGCCTGAGAAGGATTATAGATGGTCATATTCGTTCTGAAGATTATTTTATCTATTCAGTGGTAGATATAGATAGAGAAAAGCTTTTTACCTCGGTGAGACAAGCTAGCAAGAAAAAAATGATTTTACCCTTGTCGGGTTCCACTTTAAGCCCTGAAAAATTATGGAAAATGAAACAAAAAGATCTCAACTTTGATCAGATGTTGGGTTTCATAAGCGAACTCAAAGTTAACTTAGTTGTAAGTGATCAAGTGTCTTCTTCTCAGGTAGATGCTGTCAAACAAGCAGTATCTGATGTAATTGCCGTAGATGGTCTTAAATTAGAGGTGAAGAATTTCACTCCCAGTAAGCCGTTTGCGATGGAAGAGGAAGAGCCAGAAAAGAAGAAAAAAGACAAAGAGAAAGGCGAGCCTGAGATGGGCATGGGCATGGGAATGGGCATGCCATTTGGAGATGATAAGAAGAAGAAAGGTGGAGAAGATGAAGAGGGTAAGCCCTCTATGCAGAACTTAGATTTACTTGATCATATTCAAAATTTAGAAGCTGATATTAACACCGAGATGGATAAGTTGATCGAGAAGGGCGAAGAGTTGGGCGAAGATGGAGAGAGTGACCGTAAACAATACGATTTCTTTCACAATTACGATTTTCTTTACTCCATTCAGTTTCCTTTGACAGCCTTGGTATTCGGATTAATTCTCTTCTTTATATCTCATCGTTACTTGAAGTTTAAGTATGCTGAGCTCGAAGTAGCTAAACCCACCGAAGATGGAGTGGCTGCGGGAGCAGCAGGAGTCGGTGGTGGAGGTTTAGCAGGACCAGGTGTGGAAGGTGATATAGCAGAAACAGATGCAGAACTTGAAGAAGAAGAGGGTGAAGAAAAAGAGCTCATAGACGAAGGTCCATCTATCCCAGTGGCTAATACAATTACCAGGAATGACCCTGAAGTGGTATCCAACTTTGTTAAATTACTTTCTGATAATCCGAGTCGCTACACCCTTTCATCATGCGTGGAAGAGTTAATGGAAAAGGAAAATGGAAGTACTATGCTATTAGGTATGCTGAAGTTATTGGCTGCCAATAGAAGATTACTCATTTCTCTTCTTAGCGATAAAGTGGCAGGAAGAGTGGTAGAAAAAATGCGTGTAGGAATGGATGATCTGGCTTTTAACTATGAAACAGCCATCCAAACTATGCAGGACTTTATATCCAAATATGAATTAGAAAGAAAAGTGGTTCAAAGTTACGGATCGGATGAAGATCTGCTTGCTCTATCTAACTTGGATGATGGAACTCTTCTTCAATATATCTCTAAAGCTAAACCAACAGATGGAGCTGTTTTACTCTCTCTCTTTAGTTCTAAGCGAGCTCAAGAAATTCTATCCAAATTATCAGGTGGGGTAAAAAGAGAAATTTACAAAGCATTTACTAAGATTCAATCCTTTACTCCAAAAGTTGTTGGTCAGATATTGGCTAATCTACGTGAGTCTGTGGAAAGAACTGGAGTTCCAGTGGTTGATGGATCCAAATTTATCCTCAATATGTTGGAAGGAATGGAAGATGAAGATGCTAAGGAATTCATCAATTCTATTGATAATCAAGAATTGGCTGATGAACTTGCACGTAACTTCATGACCGTGAGTGCAATCTTTAGAATGAAAGATGAAGCAGTTAAAATGCTCTTCGCTGAATTT
>CAYFLR010000029.1:17977-23372 GCA_964343805.1 uncultured bacterium
AAAACTCTGGCTCACTTCCTTTATGTGGCTGGTGAAAAGATTGCTAAGATTGTACTTGCGGTACAAAATCCAAGAAATGCAGCAATTATCAGCGATACATTAGCATCGCTCAGAGGTGCAACTAAAGGGAGAGGGGCTATCCGAACTCGTGCAGAGGAATCTAAGAGAATGGTTCTGGATCGACTTCGAGAAATGGTTCTTTCCAAAGAGGTTGTTTTAGCTGATGAAGAAGTGAGACCTGACTCTTTTTATGATTCCGAAACAGGTGCAGGGGTTGAAGAAGAAGAGCAGGCTGCTGCTTAGTTCTTGCCGTGCTTAGTTTGTTCTAAAAATTCAATGTAGTATTTATTATTAGGTGTCAGGTCCAATGCTTTTTGCACATTGCGGGCTGCCACCTTGGAGTTATTTTTTAAGAGATCTATTTGGGCTTGATGAATATGAACCGCTGCAATATAAGAGAACTCTTTTTTTAATTTGGTTAGCTTTTGTTGAGCTTTAGATATATTTTTTTTGGCAATTTCTTGTTGAACTTCATAAAGTGCTGAGGTCAATTTTTGCAGTTTAGTATAGAAGGTTTCTCTTTCGGAAAGGAGAACCGTTTGCTCTTCACCAGGGTTAAAACTAACTGGAAAAAGAAGGAAGGTAGGCAACACACCCTTTTGTTCTATTTTTAATTTAACCATTTTTTCAGAAGTATTTTTTAGGACCTGACGTGTTAAGTTCGTGGGGAGGGCTCCCACTTTCTTGTAGGAGGCTGATTTTTTATCGTAAGCAAATAATTCTGCCCCAGGAGGATTGCTATTTAGATAGGTATAATTGGTACAGTTTGCAAATCCAAGAGTTACAATTACTAGGCAGATGTAGAGTGTTTTATTCATAAATCTATTCCTTTATTTCAGCCCTGCTAAGGGAAGTAAATCTAGTGTATTGGTATGAAAAACTCGGTGAGAGGGAAGCAAATATTGATCTATCGACTTATTTCCTGTGGTGTTAGCAGCAGCATAGAAAATTTCCATGACCATATTGAAGGGAAGCAAGATGTCTTTGTAGTAGGCATTGGCTTTTTGAATATGAAAATTGGCTTTCTTTTTGTAGTCTAATGCCACATCTGCTTCACTATCTGGACTGGGTTCGAATTTATAAAACTCACGATGCTTCTTGGGGTTTTTTAAATCACTCATCAAACTGGCAATGTATAAAGAGTGGTACATTTGATAGAGTGCCAGATTAGATAGTGCAGCAAATTTGCGGTTTTTATTTAGAACTTCTGCCTGCATAAAGTGCTCAGTGGCGGCTTTGATCTTCTCTTCTATTTTGGCAAACCCTCCCTTTTCTGAAATATTAAAATTTTTCAGGTCTTTTTTGAATTGCTGATAAATATGATATCCAATGTTGTAATGAGCTTCCGCCACCAGATCCATATTATTTTTAATCAAGTCTTCCGAGGTTTTAGTGATTTCCTTATAAAAATTGACTGATTCTTCTATGAATTCATATTTCTTTGCATAACGGGCGGCATGTTTCTGGATGTCTAGTTTTATGGCTATATCTTCAATGCTAGCTATATTTTCTTGATAGAGTTTGAGCCCAGCAGGAGCTTGATTCAGCTTGGCTAGATTTTCTGCAATTCTTCTTTTTACATCGGGAACGTTAGGCTCTTCGGGAAAAGCTTCAATATAGCTAGTGTAGTTCTTATTTGCTTGGGTGAAATTATTTTGTATTTCCCTAATTTCTCCGGCAAATAGGACGCCTGACTTTGCGGTTCCAGTGTCATTAAATTCCTTAAAAAGTTGTTCGTAAGCGTTGGCCACCTGGGGTAAAAGAAAAAGACTTTCGTATAGAGAGCTCACTAGCATAAGATGATCTTTTCGCTCGTCACTGGCCAGTGGGAGGTAAGGAGTGTATAAATTATAATAATAGAGAGCCTTTTTAAACTCTTCCACCGCCAGATATTTATCCCCCGCTACTTTATAGGCGATTTCAATGGCCGGTGATTTGGGATTCTTTTTTAGAAAATTTTGAATTTCTTTCACTTGGACTGGTGGTTCTTTATCTGAGCCTTCAATAATTCTGAGTACGGCCGTATCATAGTCTCTTCTTAGCAAGCGTGGGGTATAATTATAGGGCAGAACTTTTCTTTTGATATATAATCTGGCTACATTTCTTAAATCTTTCCATCGAACATTTTGATTTAATCTACTTAGAATAATAGTGGCACAGCGTTTCATAAATCGAGGAGACTGATGATTTACAATAAATCCTTGGAGTCTTTTGATAGATTCATCAATGTCCCCAGCTTGGATAATGATGATTCCTGATTTCATCCTTCCTAACGCAGCTTGCGGTGATTTGGGACGCTTTTGACTTAACTGGTCATACAGCTGTATCAATAACCTTCGGTCACTTTCGATGGGGATGACATTTGCGCTGTCAATATCTTCGGGACGTAAGAAGGCAATCTTGGTTGCCACTTCTAAATCCTTAATAGCCCAAAGAGTATACTGCTCCCACTGTTTCAAGGGGGCAAATTTTCTGGCTCTTACGTAATAAAAAGCGGATGTTTTAAATTTCCTTTTTTCTGAAAAGTATTTAGCTACTTTGGTATAATGATGGACTTTTATTTTATTGCCAACGTTTTGAAAGGTGTCGAGGAAGGCCACAATAGTTCTGATATAGTCATAGTAATGAGTTTTTGAATTTCTTAGCGAGTCAAAATATACGAGTAAGTCTCTTCGAATATGAGTGATATAATTCCCCAGTTTCGGATACATCAAAAACCATTCTGAATTTGGATTATAGAGTCGCATGAGCTCTAGGTATCTGTTGATAGCTTGCTTCCGGCCAATTCTTAGGGCACTTGATATTATTTGGTATTGTATCGCTGGGGCAATTTCATGCTTTTCTATTCTTTTGCGCAATATTTCAAAAAGGTATTCTGCTCGGCTATAATTTTTTTTCTTAAAGGTTGTAACACCAACACTGTGTAAAACATCGTTATAGTAGTGGGGTTTCGCAGGCTTTTTATCAAGAAAGTACTTTTTAGCGAAAGATAAGCTTCCTTCTTTTAAGGCAATTTTATGCGCTTTATCATCAATGGTTCGAATCATGATTCTGCGACTTATTTTTTCGAGAGCGTCACTGGAAAGGGAGGGTATCCAAGATAAAATGTGTTTGAAATCTTCTAAAGAAGGTCTGCTTTTAGAAAGAAAAGTAAAGAGGGGGCTAAACAGAAAATAATCGAGTTCAGCAGGTTTGATGCTCTTAAAAAGCTTTTGATAAAAAGAGATTTTATCGATTTGTACATAATACGCCATCATTGGCTCTTTAATTTGCATAGCCAATTGACTCCGAAGGTGCTTCTTAACCAACCTCCAACTGAGTTTCATTGCTCGATTATTGTCTGAGATGAAAAAATGGAGTAGCGCTGCTTTGTAAAGAGTGAAGGGGGATTTGGAAGAGGTATTGGTAAGAATATAGAGCTTTCTTAAAGACTGAGCCAAACCGTTGCTCACAAATTCAAAATTTTTACTCTGCTGTTCTAATTGAACTTGAAAGAAAGGGAGATAATACACAAAGGAGTGTTCATAGAGTGTCACCAGTTCCTTCAGGAGTTTTATTTTATTGGGCTTTGCGCTGGTTTTCTTCAGGGATTTTTCTAATTTTGTTATGGATTCTTCTCGGTCTTTCTGGTCATCTAAATCCATATCAGAAGTATAATCAGAGAGAACCTCTTTAAGGTGAAGAATGGAAATGGCTTGAGAGAGTGGACGCCATGGTGGCAGAGGGATAATTTTTTTTAAGTAATTAACCTTTAGTTCTTTTGGTCCAGGTGTGGATTTATTTTTAGCAGCTAGTAAAAAGTTTGAGCAGTTTACAGCTATCAGCAACAAAAAGGTAATTTGAATTATTTTTTTCATTGTCTCTTAGCCTTTGGTAAAAGGTCTCTATAGTAAATTTTCATTCCTACTTCCAAAAAGTCTGGATCTTTTCTCCAGTTACTTTTTTTATTCCTCACAAAAAGTTCAGGCCACCTTCGTCCGTTTCCAAGTAATTTTTTGGCTATGGTAAAGAGAGTGTCTCTTTTTCTTACAATATAATAATTTAATTTACGGGGGGCTGGCTTCTCCACTTCTGAGGGAGGGGGGGGCAGTGGTTCTATGATTTCCTTCTCTTTCGTGACGGAATTAAGAACGATCGGTTTTTTTTGAAAGGCTAAGTAAAAATCTCTAGTTCCTTTACTTTCATATTCCAGCGACTTTTCTAAAACTTCAGGACTTGGAGCTGCTTCAGCTTTGGTTTCAGGTTCTTTAGCTGGTTTGTGAATATCTGGTTTGAATTCTTTAAGCGGTATATAAAGATTATAACCTGGTTGAATTGCTACAAGTGGGGGTTTTTTAGGGACACAAGACAGAGATAGGACTGAAATTAGAGGGGTAATAATTAAAAAGTAATGTGAGAGTCGCAATCCCATACCCTATTCAATGTTTAAGCAATTGATTCCAGGAGATTCTATCGTAATCGAGGGGGCTGTGTCAATTTCCCGAATAAATTGGCTTCAAGATAGCCAGGACAGCCAAGATTTGATAATATATAAGTAGATCACATCCAAAAAATAGCTAAAAGTGCTCTTCCATTTCAAAAAGGGGTTGAAATAATGGGACTCTTTACTTTTTTTAGCCAAATAGGGCTTATTATATTTTTATCCACTTTACTAGGCTGTAACTTCTTTGAAACAAGAGAAACCAAGGAATATGAAACCACGGGTGATGATGATAACCTATTGGCAGGACAATCACCCTCAACTAATCCACCAGCACCTAGCAATGGTCAAGGGAATGAAAGTGGGAGTTTGGTGGGGGCTGAGCCCGAAGATGCTATTGTGAACGTATTAAAACCAGAAGAAAAAGGTATATTAGAACCGCTGACCTACGAAGAATTGCTGGCATCTCCATTAGAATACACCTATCCACCAGATGAGAACGAGATGGCAAAAACCATCCAAGCACTGGATGATTTTTATTGGGTTGCCCCAAATAGTAAGCCCCAAAAACCATTTGATTTTTGTCTTGAAGGAATGGCGGATCAACTTCGTTATCGGGCTACTTCATCTCCTGGTGTTTATGTTATTGAGGCTAGAGTCTCTTTTAATCATTGTCTACGTTACCTCCATGAGGAAATGACTAAACTAGATCCACAGTATAAGGATAGTGTCTTTGAGCAAGGGCTTGGAATGATGTGGACATACAGGGAATGGCAGCCTGAAGAGGATGAGGAGTTTAAAAGTATAGAAGGAAAGAGTCTTGGAGAGATAAAACCTTTAACTATTAGGAACTATAAGGGAAAATACAAAGATAGTACTTTAGTTTCCTATACTTTTTCCGCTATTAAGGACCAA
>CAYFLR010000029.1:23382-46121 GCA_964343805.1 uncultured bacterium
TTCATCGTGGATTTTAGAAGGCATTTTGTTACCTCAAAAAAAGATGGCAGTGCCTGCGAAACATTGGGTATTAGTGAGGATGATGAGCGTATTGTAGGTGTTGAAAGAGAAGAAGGTGAACAATTTAGAGAGGTTAATTGTTCAAGGCTTCAAATGGTTCAGTTTGGCTTAAATAGTGATGTAAAACCTGTAATGCTCACTGCTGTGGATGAATATGGTGTTATAAATAAGGTTAAAATGGATGGAAGTCAGGAAAAGGGTGTATTACCCATTCTAGGAGAGAGTAAGTTTAAAAGAAATAATATTATTGGTAGTTTGAGTTATAGAGGAACAGATAATCCACCCCTAATGAAGATTGAAGGTGATAAACTAGATGAAGTTGTTGGTATTTTCAAGTATGAGAGTTCATATCTAATTAAAGATGTATTGTATAGTACTGATGAGATGGATGATATAGTTAAGAGAATAAAGCTGGTGAGAGAGCCGGGGTCCTATCGTCATGCTTTTAAATTGATATTTGACCTTTCTGAAGTAACAGAAGAGGAAAAGCAAGACTTGAGGCTTTTTACCAAGCTTCCAACAGAGGCTGAGTTTGTAATTGAGGATTGGGATCGCCCCAGCATATTGATTGATCGAGATATCATTGTAGAATACAAAATCGAGAAAGGGAGAAGTCAAAGTTCGGTCCAGCAAGCAGTGTATCAGGTGAAATACTTTCCTCTTCCTGAAATTACCTTAGCAGAAGATGCCAAAAGTCTTCATATTAATGACTTAGTCTATCAAAGAGGGGATTGTCAGCAAGGTACGGGGAATAATGTCCTTATATCTATGTCTGCTCAACCTTCTCCCTACAGTGGTAAATTGAAATTAGAATTATTGATACAGCCGCAAGAGGAACAGTTGTTATATGAATCGGTTCCGGCCAAGATTTTTGTTGGTCCTCCTGAAATGATCACTCAAAATACCTATTTTGGGACTTGTGACATTACCTTAAATGAGTGGGATATAGAAAAATCCGCTCAATTATCTTGTAAAGGTTTTGAACCAGCGGCTTCCAATGCCTTAGACCTGTTTAATACCCCTATAGATATTGATTTTTTCTTTACATGTGATATGCAGTACTGATCAAGTGGAGTGACTTAAATCCAGGTGTAAGGAAATAATTTGAGTCGGACAAACTTTGTTCGGTATGAGACGCAATCACCACGTGATGTTCAATCTCTTTTTAACCGTATTGCTAAACGATATGATTTATTGAATCGCTTGCTATCCTTTGGGCAGGATGTTTATTGGCGTATCAAAGTGTCTAGTTTTGTCCCCAAAACCCCTCAACTTAAAGTGCTAGATTTAGCCACTGGAACAGCAGATTTAGCCCTCTTTTTAGTGGAAAAGTGTAGTAATATTAGTAGGGTAGTGGGGGTTGATGTGGCTGAGCAGATGCTAGCTATCGGGAATCAAAAGATAAAAGAGAGGGGATTGTCAGATCAAATTAACCTGCAACAGGGAGATGCTACTCAACTGACGCACTCTCCTAACTCCTTTGATGTTTGCACCATTGCTTTTGGTATCAGAAATATGCCTGATGTTTCGGCGGCTCTGAATGAGATGTACCGTGTTTTAAATCCAGGGGGTAGAGTCCTTATCCTAGAATTCAGTCAACCAGCTAACAGTTGGCTTCGATATCTCTACCTCTTTTATTTACGGCACATTCTTCCTCCAGTCGGTTCTTGGCTTTCGAGAGACAGTGATGCCTATAGATATCTCAATCGAACTATAGAGTCTTTTCCCTATGGAGATGACTTCTGCCATTTAATGAGGAATGCCCATTTTTCTGAAGTGAAAGCTTACCCAATGACAATGGGGGTTGTGACTTTGTATTACGGAATTAAGCAATGAAACACTTTTCATCTATAGGGTGTTCTACCAACCGATCTTATGGTTGGTGTCATGATTTTCTATCTATGATAAGGTTTCGCCTTACAGAGGATGGTTTAGTTCCTGGCCAATTAATAAGGATTGGGATCCAAATTCCTTCATCACAATTAAATAATTTGCATGATTGGTTAAATATCCAGCGATTTGATGAAAAGTTTTTTTGGTCCAGTAGGA
Organism: uncultured bacterium; assembly: GCA_964343805.1. Taxonomy (GTDB): domain Bacteria; phylum Bdellovibrionota_B; class Oligoflexia; order CAYFLR01; family CAYFLR01; genus CAYFLR01. Next base: position 25,492 of record CAYFLR010000029.1, read on the forward strand.
ATAGTGAGTTCCAATTAGCTGGGGTGGGAGTAGCTAGAGCCTATAAAGGGGATAATAGAGAGCAACTTTTCCGCTCTCTTAAAGATTTAAAGTCTGATTTAAATTACTGGAATGATGATGGCCTAAAAATCTTAGGCGGTTGCCGTTTTAACTTAACAACTGAGGTAGAGAGATGTTGGCAACCTTTTGCGGGATATAACTTTATACTCCCTCTTTTTACCCTTGAGACACAAAATAACTCCTATTATTTCAACTGTAATATTCTCTATCAAGGTGGGAAAGAGAGTTTATTGAAAAAAATCGAATCTCAATTTTCGCATCTAATTTTTACACAAATTCCAGAAGAAGAGCTAAACCTCTCAATTTCTCAAAAAAAGGATGTCCCCAGTCGAATGGAATTCTGTCAGCAGGTTGAGAAGGCTTTAGATCTTTTTCAATCTGATGAGATGGAAAAATTGGTGTTAGCGCGTAAAACGGTCGTTGATTTGGAAAAAGATCAGCCTGGGGTATCATTATTGAAACATCTTCCTTGTGATAAAAATGCTTACCAGTTTTATTTTCAACCTGAAAAAAAGGCCGCCTTTTTGGGGATAACCCCAGAACGTTTATTTTTTAAGAGAGATCGCACTCTTTGGACAGAAGCCGTGGCAGGAACTCGTGTTAGAGGCGCTGATGTTTTGCATGATCAGCAACTGGGGCAAGGGTTGTTAGATTCTTCAAAAGATAACTATGAGCATCAATTAGTTGTACAGTCAATCCATGCTGCTCTAAATCCACTTTCTCATTCTGTTCATACTGATAAAAAGCCTCGTTTATTAAAGTTGAAAAAACTTCAACATCTCCATGTCTCAGCTAAAGCTGAGCTAAGGGATGGTATAGATGATTTTGATTTAATGGATGCTCTTCATCCCACAGCTGCTGTGGGAGGATACCCTTTAAACAAAGCGTTTACTTATATAGAGGGTATAGAATCACTTGATAGAGGTTGGTATGCTGGGCCAATAGGTTGGATTTCAAAATCAGAATCTGAATTTGCAGTGGCTATTAGGTCTGCTTTGATAGAGCAAAATAAAATACATGTATTTGCAGGAGCGGGTATTGTAGAGGGTTCAGTTCCTGACAGTGAATGGCAAGAAATTGAAAATAAAATGGCTAATTTTCATCAATTCATGGATGAAGAAAGTATTCAGTAAAGGTATCTGGTTTTATGAATTTAGAATGGTCTACCCTTATTATTGAAGAACTTGTCCGCAATCAAGTTTCTTTGATTTGTATTTCTCCTGGGGCTAGATCTGCACCTTTGACAGTGGCTGCAGCGAGGAATAAAGCAGTTAACACAGAGCGGTTTTATGATGAAAGAGCTGCTGCTTTCTATGCACTCGGTTATGCAAGAGCTACGGGGAATCCTGCGGCTTTAATTGCAACTTCTGGTACTGCGGTGGCAAATTATTTTCCCGCTATTATTGAAGCCTCAATGGACCATGTTCCATTGATTGTGATTACGGCAGATCGCCCAGTGGAATTACAAAAATGTGGAGCCAATCAGACCATCAACCAAAACAACATTTTTGGCGATTATATCCGTTGGAGTTTCCAGCTGCCAGCTCCCGATTCGCTCATTCATCCTAAACTTCTATTAACCACGGTAGATCAACTCGTATTCCGGAGTCGTGTCGAGGTTGCGGGACCAGTGCATCTCAATTGTATGTTTCGAAAACCTCTGCTAGAGGAGCAAGGCGAGCAGGTAAAATATCCAGAACTATCAAGGTGGTATGAGTCTAAAAAGCCTTACACCCAATACCATCAAAGTCAAAATGTTATTACTAATCATCAAAAGAACGAGCTTTTAGAAAGGTTGCAAAAAGCAAGTAAGGGCTTGGTGATTTTAGGTAGAATGCCTGCACAGCAGGACCAAAAGATCTTATTAGAGTTCTTAGATCGACTGAATTGGCCCGTATTCCCTGATATAAGTTCAGGTTTGAGATGGTCTAAAAAAGATAATATTGCACATCACTTTGATCTCCTTTTAAAGGAGGACGCATTTAGTAAAGAGATGCAGATTGACACTCTTTTACATCTAGGCGGAGCCTATCTATCAGCTTCTTTAGAGCAGTTTGTGAAAGGCCTGCCATTAACTTATTATCTTCATGTGCATGAGAATGCCGATCGTTTGGATATGTTTCATAAAGTGAGCGAGCGTTATTCCATTGGAGTAGGTGAATTCTGTCAAAGTTTAATCTCTGATTTAAAATCACCCTCTTTCAAAATATTGGAATCCAACCAGTCTGGAGATATTCAAAGAAGGTCTTCTAAGATAGAAAACCGTCTACAACAGATAGGGTTAGAAAGTGAGGTGCTTACCGAGCCTATGGTGGCCAACATTTTGAGCCAAATTATCCCAGCAGGAACGGGATTGTTTTTATCAAATAGTATGCCTATTCGTTATTTTAGCCAGTTTGCTCAGGCTGCCAATCAAAATTTTGTTATTTGTTCCAATCGAGGGGCCAGTGGTATTGATGGAATTATCTCCTCGGCAATAGGCTTTGCGAAAGGGTTAAAAAAGCCGACCACTTTAGTCATCGGTGACATCGCTTTTATTCATGATTTAAATTCTCTGGTTTTACTAAAAGAGAGTAGGACTCCCATTACAATCATTCTTATTAATAATCAGGGGGGTGGAATTTTTTCTTTCTTACCACTAGCTAAAGAGGATGATGTTTTCAAAGAATTCTTTACTCAGCCCCATTCACTTCAATTTGGGCAGGTGATAGAAGGAATGGGGATTAACTACTGTAAGGCAAAAACCCCCTCTCAACTCAAGACGAATTATGAGAGAGTGTGTAGTGCCGAACAAACTACTATCATTGAAATTAACACAAAGGCTGATGAAAACTTTGTGGAATATAATAAATTAGTAAATCAACTTTTAGGAGATAATAATGATTGTTGAATGGTATTTAGAGGGTGATTATAAAGATATTGAATATCATAAAACCAAAGATGGAATTGCAAAAATTACCATAAATCGACCCGAAGTCAGGAATGCTTTTCGGCCTACCACTGTAATGGAAATGTGTAAAGCATTTGATAATGCCCAAGAAGATCCTAACATCGGTGTTATTGTCCTTACTGGAAAAGGAGAGAAGGCATTTTGTTCTGGTGGAGATCAGAGAGTTCGAGGAGAAGCCGGTTATGTGGATGATGCCGGGGTCCATAGATTGAATGTTCTTGATTTTCAAAGAAGGATCAGGAATTGCCCCAAACCTGTCATTGCTATGGTGGCGGGGTATGCCATTGGTGGAGGTCATGTTCTTCATTTAATGTGTGACTTAACCATAGCTGCTGAGAATGCTGTTTTTGGGCAAACGGGGCCTAAAGTTGGATCTTTCGATGGGGGATACGGTTCTTCCTATTTAGCAAGAATAGTAGGACAAAAGAAGGCTCGAGAGATTTGGTTTTTATGCCGACAATATGATGCTAAACAAGCCTTAGATATGGGATTGATTAATAAAATAGTTCCTTATTCGGAGTTAGAAGAAGAGACTGTTCAATGGTGTCACGAAATTTTAGCTAATTCGCCAACGGCTATCCGATGTTTAAAAGCAGCTCTTAATGCAGACTGTGATGGTCAAGCCGGATTGCAAGAGTTGGCTGGTTGTGCAACCATGCTCTATTACATGACTGAGGAAGGGCAAGAGGGTAAAAATGCTTTTCTTGAAAAGAGAAGTCCTAACTTTTCCAAATTTACCCGGAGACCCTAATTATGGGGCAATGGATTAAAATATGGGCCGAAGCAGCAAGGCCAAAAACTCTATGGGCTTCAATTTCTCCTGTTTTGATGGGATTAGTATTGGCTTATTTATCTCAATCTTTTAATTGGGCTATAGCTGTTTTAACCTTGCTGGCAGCCATTTTAATACAGATTGGTACCAACTACGCAAATGATTATTATGATTTTAAAAATGGTGCTGATCAAGAACGAGAGCATGGACCCCGCCGACTCACTCAGATGGGAGTTGTTTCTCCAAAGGCTATGCGAAATGCCTTTATTTGGGCCTTTGGTCTGGCGGTCATGTGCGGTATATTTTTAGTTTATCAAGGAGGAATACCTATTCTGATCGTGGGTATCTTATCTATTCTCTTTGGGATTCTTTATACAGCAGGTCCATATCCCCTGGGCTACATCGGCTTAGGAGATCTATTTGTATTGTTATTTTTTGGTCCTGTGGCAGTGGGGGGAACCTATTATCTGCTGTCCATGGAATTGACTGGGTCTGTTTTGTTATTGGGTTTGATTCCAGGTCTTTTTGGTGCCTGTATCTTAACTGTGAATAATTTACGGGACGTTGAAACCGATCATAGAGCGGGTAAACGGACATTAGCAGTGCGATTTGGGAAAAAGTTTGCTCAGGTGGAATATCTTTTTTGCCTGTTACTTGCCCTATCCTTACCTCTTCTCATTCCTATTAGGGTGGATATTTCACCATGGAGATTTTTAGCCATTGGATTTTTTATCCTTTTGTTGGCAAAGCCCTCTATCGAAATCGTTCTAGCTAATGAGGGGGGGAGTCAGTTAAACAAGGTATTAGCCGGGACTGGAAAACTGTTGCTCTTTCATACTATCTTGTTATCAGTTGGATGGATTTGGTGAAAATCCACTCTCTAAGAATTTTTAGATACTACCTTCCTTTTGCCAAAGCTCTGCAGCGTTCTAACTTCTCTACTATTGCTCGCGATGGGCTGATTATTCAGTTGAGATCTGATCAAGGAAAAGAGGGCTGGGGTGAGGTCGCGCCTTTTCCTTTGTTAAACCCTGAGAGTTTAGAGTCTTGTATAGAGCAGTTAAAGAGACTGAAATATAAACTATCTAGGGAGACCATTCCATTAGATAATTTATGGAACTCTACTTTCAATGATTTATTTCCCTCGGTGCAGTATGGTATTGAAATGGCTTTATGGGAAATGGAGGATAAGCTATCGGGAGAAGGCGCCACGGAAGTTCCCTATCAATATCTGCTTTCTGGAAAAGAAAATGAGGATGAGCTTGCTGATCTTGTTAAGAGCTATGATCACTTTAAACTAAAAGTGATGCCTGGACAAAATAGAGAGTTTCACTCTTTTATATCCTTTCTGAAATCTCTAGGTGGAGAAAGGTTAAAGATTCGATTGGATGCCAATGGAAGTTTTGATTTAGATGAGGTAATTGGGTTTGGTAAACAGTTAACTTCTTTGGGAATCGACTTTATTGAAGAACCAACTCCTAATTCCGATGAGTGGCCTGCTTTTTATGATGCCTGTGGAATTCCTGTTGCCGTGGATGAAAGCATTTCTCATGTTTTACCCCAGTCCTGGGAGGGCTGGGATTTTTTAAAGGCGTTTATTATAAAACCAACAAGTTTCGGCCGAATAAACCAATTATTCTCGCTCATAGAGAAGGTAAATAAGAATTCACGAGAGTGCCAATTAAGCTCACCCTTTTTTTCAGGTTTGGGTCTCTCTTTTCTCATTCGATTGGCTTCACTTTACCTGCCAAATCAATGCATGGGATTTGGAACCTATCGATGGTTTACGGAAGATATCCTGTTTGACCCTATCCCTAACTTTCATGGCAGAATTGCTCTAAATCAGCTGCCAAACCAACTCCTTCCTATATCAAAAACTTCCATGAAGGAGATTTTAATATAGATATGGCAGATAATCTGGCTCCTCTTTGGAATAGAGCACTGAACAATCTGGATAGAGTCTTCATTGAAACTGATAAAAGACAATGGTCTTATGGTGAGTCTTTGTATCTAATTTCCAAATTAATACTTAATAATAAAGAAAGAGGAATAAAGGCTGGAGACCGTGTCGCCATACTACTTCCAGAAAATGCGGGGTTTCTCTTCCTATTTTTATCATTTATCACCTCAGGAGTGACAGTGATCCCTTTGTCTGGTCAAACTCCTCCAGATAAATTGTTAAAATGGTTGATGGAGATAGATTGCCATTTTTTGATCACAAATAGGGAGGATATTGGATCATCAAAAAGAAAAATAAAAATCCTTTCTTGGGATTTTGAATTTGAAAACCTTCATCACGGCTCAGACTCTTTCCCAATTCATCTATTTCAGCAAGTAGATCTTGAACAAGAATCCACCATCTTGTTTACGTCAGGAACTACCGGATCAGCCAAGGCAGTATTACATTCAATAAAAAGCCACCTGGTAAGTGCTGAAGCATCTAATAAAACGGTCCCTTTTGAAGCTGGAGATAAGTGGTTGCTTTCTCTTTCCTTAAGTCATATTGCAGGTGTTGCTATTTCCTTTAGAGCCATTTCAGTAGGAGGAACAATTGTCATTTTACCTAAACCAGAAAGGGGAGATTGGACAGCAGATATATTGCGACATCAAGTAACACATGTGTCATTTGTTCCGACCCAACTTCAAAGGTTGATGAATTCGGATGAAACAGCTCCTTTACCTTCTCTTAAAACTATATTGTTAGGAGGTGCAACTATTTCCAGATCTTTAGTTTATAAGGCTCGGTCAAGGGGGCTCCCTGTGCGCTGCACTTATGGATCTACTGAATTGGCCTCTCAAATTGCCACATCGGATTTAAATCAAATTGATACTTTACAAGCTCTGCCTTCGGTTGATTTCAAAATCTCTAATCAAGGAGAGCTCTTAGTAAAAGGAGAAACCTTATGTAAAGGGTATCTCAATCAACCAGATTTATTTAGCCAAAGAATTGACGAAGATGGTTGGTTCCGTACTGGAGACAGGGTCTACCCGATCAAGAATAAAAGTGGAGGCTTTCGGGTTTTAGGAAGGATTGATCGTATGTTTATTTCTGGGGGGGAGAATATCTACCCAGAAGAGATTGAAACTTTGCTCCTTTCACATAAAGGAATAGAAAAGGCTGTGGTTTTAGCCATAAAAAATGAGGAGTTTGGAGAACGCCCAGTGGCTTTCTTGAAATTATCGAAAGAACATCCTTTTTTACCTTCGGTTTTTGAGCAGTATCTGAGTACCAAGATCCCTGGATTTAAAGTCCCGGATTATTTTTTACCATGGCCTCGAAAAGAACCTTCGCAAGGTTTAAGATCTCAAGATAACAGTCTAAAACCTAACCTTAAATACTTTCAGCGTTTATTAGACTTCCTTTTTCACAGTGAGAAAAGAAGGGAAAATGATTGATTAAAAGTCAATCACAAGGTAAAAGAAAATATTATGAATTTTATGGGCAGCACCATTGTAAATGGTATTAAAAACACTTTTCAACCTAATTCCTATGGTTTAACTGACGTGGTTCCTTTGCACATCGCTCAATATCTTAAGAAGTTAGATGTTTCAATTGAGAGCGAGTATCATTTACCAGAAATCCCAGAACTAATTAATGGCACCGTGTTGAATGGGGGAAAAAAATTTCGTCCTTTACTTTGCCTTATGATGGGAGACCTTTTCTACATAACCCCTCAGGAGATGACTCAGTATGCTCGTGTCTCTGAATTAACACATTCAGCTACTTTGGCCCATGATGATGTGATTGATAACTCGACTCTTCGTAGAAATAAATCCACTATAAATCATGTCTCATCAAATACCCGAGCTATTTTATCAGGCGACTTTCTACTTGCCAAAGCGATGGTAGAGCTTTCTGATTGTGGTAACGTTAATATCATAAAAGATTTAGCTAATACCTTATTAGATCTGGTTGATGGAGAGTGGATCCAGTTGGGAGTGAAGGGTAACTTTGTGGAAAGTAAGAATCAAGTGGACTCTATCGCTGAGAAAAAAACGGCGAGCATGTTCCGGTGGTGTTGTATGGTGGCACCTCGTATTCTCGATGCTGACATACAGTTAGTTAGGTCATGTAGAGAGCTTGGGCATTGCATCGGAATGATTTTTCAGATAGTGGATGATATTTTGGATTTTGATCCTAAATCAAAAAAGCCATTTGCCTTAGATATTGCCAACGGACAAATCAATTACGTTACTGTTGCAATGGTTGATAAATATCCAGAGCTTTTAGAAAAAATTGCAGCTATCTATGGGCAAAAGAATAATAAAGAATGGCCTTGGACTGAAGATCAACTTAATTATGCAAAGAATGTTACCATTGAAAAGGCCAAGTTGTGGGTATCGAAAGGGCAAAAAAGTTTATCCGAAATAGAGAAAATATGTAAAGCAAATGGAGTTGCTTATAAAATTGAAGTGATTAATTCTTTTAAAAAGATGTTAGGCTTATTGGTTTTTAGACATTTTTAACTAAGGAGAGGTGTTATGAGAATTGTACTGTACTTGTTATTAATCCCACTTTCTTTTGCGACTGTAAATGCTAGCGAATTGCAATTAGGAGCTCAATTAGGAATTGATGTCCTAAAGCAGAACTTTACTAATAAAGAGGCTGAAAATCATATAGTGAGACCAGAGGTTTCAGGTTTCGGTATTACAATTGCTCAAGAATTTGCATCAGGAACTTCCTATGAAATGGAATTACTTCCATTGGAGATTGCCAAATGGGAGGATAACCAAAGTGTAGATCAGAAGACTTTTATAGATACCTATCTATTTACTTGGAAAACCCCACATAAAGGTTTTTCGGTAAATTTTGGCCGTCAATTTGAACCTTCTCATCGAATTGATACTCCCAGCCCCACCTTTGGTGATGAGAGCCCCGGTGCTAGGTATGAAGGTTTTATTTTAGGTTATGAGTCAGCTGATCTTATGGGAATGAATGCTCAAGTTTTCTTCGCGCCTGGAATGGAAGGTCTTACCGGAAGTGAATTTCCTGATCAAGAGTGGGCCTTTGGTTTTTCTTCTACCTTTGAGCCAACCAAAGACTTGGGTCTATTTGTTGGTCTAACCCGCGATAGTGATATTGGTAGTATGGGAGATGTGGCCAAACCTTCTAGAGAAAAATTTCCATCCACTACGGTTACTTTCAGTACTCAGTTTAAGGGAGTTGAGAAAACTTTTGTGGGATTTGGGCTATACTACAATATGAATGAACTTTCTGTATTAAATGCAGAGAAGAAAAAATTTGAAAGTAAAGAAGGCTCCAATATGAACTGGTTTGTTTCTGCAAACTACCAAATAGCAGACCCAGCAAAAATTGGTCTAGATATCGTTGGTTCCACTGTCAAGACTCCTGGATCAAAGAAAGATCTTACAGGTATGACAAGTATTTTAAGTGGATCTTATGAGGCAGCTGAGAAGCTCGTATTTGCAGCTGACTTGTCTTTCATTACCCAGAAGTTTGATGGTAAGTCTGTTCTTACAAAAGCTGATTCCACTGATACTGTGGACTCTCATACAGCGTTTTTATTGAGAATGACTTACGCATACTAAGTCGCATCAATAGGAATCGAAATCTGAAAAGAGGTTCCTTTACCTGGCCAGGAATCGACGTTGATACTTCCACCTAGCTCTTCCACACAGTTTTTTATAGAAGTCATCCCCACTCCCTGGCCAGATACCTCTGTCTTTTCGTCTGAGACCTTAGTGGAAAATCCTGGATGAAAAATTAGGTTTAACTTTTCATTTTGATCTAATTGAGAGGACTCTTCCTGGGTTATTACTCCTCTATCTAATGCTATATTAAGAATTTCTTCAGGATCAATGCCTCTACCATCATCTGTATAAGTGATGATCCATTGTCCTTCTTTTTGTGAAAAGTGAACCCTTAAAACTCCCTTTTCAGGCTTTTCTCCTCTCTCATAGAAGTGTTCAATTCCATGGTCTAATGAGTTTCTAATTAAATGGGGAAGCTGTTGAATGACTTTGCCAACACGTTCTGGATCCACTCGCAGATTGGCTCCATAGAGTTGTAACTTAACGGGTTTTTTAAATTTTGTAGAGAGTCGTTCAATGAGGTTGTTTTGATAAATGAAGAGATCTTCGGCGCTTTGATAATAACTGGTTTTTATAAACTCTAGTGTGCAGTTTTGGAGCTCCTTGATGTCTTGCATATTTAATACATCTTGCTTGAAGTGGTCGAATTGACTATATGCAACAAAAGTTCCCAAGCAACCTTTCAGGCTGAATGGAATTTTTAGAGAATCTTCATTTTTTAGTAAGAATCGACACAATTCATTTTCTATGTCTATTACATCCTGCAGACTGAGATATTCTAAATCCTCCTTAGTGTGTATCAGTTGAATAAGGTCATCAAGACCGAAGCAACCTGCGCTTCCTTTGAGGGTATGAATGTGGGCCCTCACTTTCTCGGGATTGGAACTGGTAAAAAGCTCTTTACTTTCATTAAGCAGAGACTTGGCCTCTTGTATGAAACGAATAAAACCGTCTCGGTGGCGAAAAAGGTGAACGAGGTTGGAGTTTCTATTATTTTCCATTCTCAAGGATTCTTGATTTGAGGTATCTATTATATTAAAAATAACATGATCTTTCTTGCCATCAATCGAACAGGCGGTAGGCTCTATTTTGTAGGTTTTATCATCTATTTTAAAGTGTTTGGGGATTTGATTTAAAAATACATCTGGATCTAACCGGTTGCTTGTAGCCTGTACATACATCATTTCAAAAAGACCCAGTTCTTTTTTGGGTAATTGCATGAGTAATGGTATATAATCCCCTGCAATATCCTTTTGCTGAAAGATTTTATGGCAAGAGAGACTGTAATTCGGTAGCACCTTCATGTTTTTATCGCAAATTAAAAAACCCGACTCTAGGTTTTCTATAATCATCTTTAGGGAAATGGGTGATTCGCTATCTTCTGAGGTGGAAGGGTAATTTTGATCCGTTGAGGGATTTAATTTCACATAGTATCTAGCTAAAAAATGGGAAAATACACCTACGATGATAGGGATCGTAAAGGTAATCCACATCAGTGGTTCTGTTCCTAAAAGTTTAAAGGCACTCAACAAACCAATTTGGAATGTTTTAATGACCAAAGCTAAAAATGGGAATAGGCAGCCAAACAATGTTCCCTTCAAGGTGTACTGATAAACTAGCTTATCCATTTTAGACCTAGTCTTGATAAATTGATTCACATTAATCGTAACTTATAGTTTACCCGAATAGCAGATAAATCTCCACTTTATACAGGTTAAATTAGGATTCGAGGTACTAAATTCTAGAGAAAAATATTGTCTAAGGTTGGGTTGTAGAGGGGGTAGCTGCTTTTTCTTCTGTAGCAGTTGGTGTAGCTTTTGCTGGGCTGGCAGCAGGGCTTTCAGTAGGCTTTGTCTCTTTCTTAGGAGCAACAACCTTTGGTGCTTCTTTTGCTTGTACATCAGCAGCAGCAGCTTGCTTTGCTTCCGCTATGAAGAGGTCACTCTTACCACTTTTGGAAGAGATCATTGTAAGGCTAATTGAGGTAAGCATGAAAATAGCTGCTGAGAAATAAGTTATCTTTCCTAGTAAGGTGGTTGCACCAGTGGTACCGAGGACTGAATTGCTGCCTCCTCCACCAAAAGCGGCTCCCATACCTCCGCCTTTTCCACTTTGCAGTAGAACAACTAAAATCAAAAATATACTTACTATGACATGAACAACGGTAATAAAAGTAATCATGAAAAAAACCTCAATTAATACATTAATACCTCAGGGTATAGAGGTCTGACATAAATAAAAAAATACCTACTGAAAGTCAATGCTATAATTTACTGACTGCAAATTTTTAACATCTCTGTAAAGGAATCGACCTTGAGACTGGCTCCACCAATCAATGCTCCATCTATATCTTCTTTTGACATCAAGTCTAATACGTTAGCTGGTTTTACGCTTCCTCCATAGAGAATGAGAGTCTTGTTAGAGAACTCAGCGGAGTAAAGGTCTGTGAGCCAGTTACGAATTGCTTGATGGACCTCTTGCGCATCTTCTGGAGAAGCTGTTTTCCCTGTTCCAATAGCCCAAACAGGCTCATAAGCAATGATGCAATCGGCAAAAGAGAAATCATCTGCTGAAATGCCTTCCAGTGCACCTTCTACTTGTCGCTTCACAACCTCTTGAGTTTTTCCCGCTTCGCGGTCTTCAAGTAATTCACCCACGCAAATAATGGGCATTATTTGGTGTTTTAAGGCGTTTTTTACTCTCTGGTTCACAGTTTGGTCTGTCTCGCCAAAATATTGTCTTCTCTCAGAGTGACCAATGATGCAAGAAGTACAGTTTATATCTTTGAGCATGTCTGGGGATAGCTCACCTGTATAGGCACCGGATTCTTCCCAGTGAATATTTTGAGAAGCAATTTTCACGGGGCTATCTTTGGTGGCTTTGATGGCGTCGGTCAAAGCTAAGAATTGAGGTGCTATTAAGGAATCGACACTTTTATCAGCCCCACTCTCCTTTAGGAAACCTTTTAGATCATTTAAGAAATCAAGAGTTTCGGCTATGTTTTTATGCATCTTCCAATTTCCTGCTAATAATAACTTTTTCATAAGATTCCTCTAGAAAATGATTTATGATTTTAATCTGGATGTTTGAAACATCTTACTTTTGTTTTCTCTCTTAGTAAATGCGCAATATTTTTAAACCGGGCAATTCTTTCCCCTCGAGGAACTCTAAACTGGCTCCACCGCCGGTTGAAATATGTGAAACATCTCCATCGCATTTAAATTTTCGAATTGCGAAAGCCGAGTCGCCTCCACCTATGATAGTAGTTGCTGGGTTTTTAGCTAATGCGTTGGCCAGGGCTTTAGTCCCTTCTTCAAATGGTTCAATTTCAAATACGCCCATTGGACCGTTCCAAACAGTAGTTTGCGAGTCATTAACCACTTGGACATAATTTTGGATGGTTTTAGGGCCGATATCTACTCCCATAAAGCCCTCTGGAATATCTGGAGTGCCGACCTGTTTGATTTCAGAAGTGGCTGATATTTCTTTAGCCGCAATATGATCAACGGGGAGTAGGATATTAACTTTATGTTGAGCTGCTTTGTCTAGAATAGTTTTTATTAAGGAGAGTTTGTCTTCTTCAACTAAACTATTTCCTGTTTCATGACCTTGGTACTTTAAGAAAGTGTAGGCCATTGCTCCACCAATAATCAGGTTGTTGACTTCATTGAGAAGGTTTAAAATGACATTGATTTTGTCAGAGACCTTCGCTCCTCCTAAGATGGCAGTGTAAGGACGCTTCGGATTTGAGATTGCATTGGAAAAGTATTCCATCTCTTTTTTAATTAAAAATCCCGCCCCTTTTCTTTCAATAGGAAGCAGTTCTGGAATACCTGCTGTGGATGCATGCGCTCTATGGCAGGTTCCAAAGGCATCGTTAATGTAGATGTCTACGAATTCAGCCAGTTTCTGTGCAAATTCCACATCATTTTTTGTCTCACCCTCATGGAAACGTAGGTTCTCGAGTAACATTATCCGATCCTCATTGAGGGTAGAGATGGCTTTTTGGTAGCCATCAGTGAGGTAGTCTGCAAAAAAGACAACCTCTTTGTTGAGTTCTGAGGCTAGATAATTACCCACCACTTCAAGTGAAAAGGCAGGGTTAACTTTTCCTTTGGGTCGGCCTAAATGCGAAGCTAGAATGAGCTTTGCACCATGGTCTAATGCATATTTAATGGTTGGCATTACAGCATCAATCCGTGCGGTGTCGGTTATATTCCTCTCTTCATCAAGCGGCACATTGAAGTCCGCTCTGATAAACACTGTTTTACCTTTTAATTCAATATTATCAATATAGTTGAGTTTCAAAGCTCGCCTCCTGGTTTTTAAATCGGTTTAAACAATTTCCGAATTATCATATTAATCGTTTTGGGAATCTATCACTCTCAAATACATTCTTCAATAGTGATTTTAAATGTTTAATGAAGGAAAATGAGTATTGCAAACGCAAGAATGCCCTGCTTTATAAATTGTTGGGAATTGACAGGTGGCTTATTTTTTTGTGTTGATTCCTTTAGATCGGATTTCTGAAGATACGATATGGATCAATTCACCAGAAAGATGAATAATCTCATTAGTGTTAAAACCTTGGTTTTTTAATTCTTTGAAAAAGCTTTTGGCTGCAGTTTTTATTGCAATGCTTGGATCCATTCCATGACTTTTTTTATACATACTTTCCATTTTCAGCCTCCCTTTGGTGCGCTTACTTAATCCATATGCAAATAGTATGCCTATTATTTAGGTAAAATAAGTCGTTTAGCTGTAACCATTTAAATTAAAGCAAGAAAAATACAGAAAGGGAAAATAGTAAGCAAAATCGTGTGCTTTTTGAATTCTATCTTTATTGAGAATGTGGTAAATTTTTCACGGTTTTTAAGTGGGGTGTTGTTTTTTTGCAACAAATAATAAGGATTTCTTAATCTTTATTGAGATTTTTTGGTGAAAGATGTTGAAATTTCTATTCATATTAATGGTATGTACTTTCTTCCTTCCTTCCTTCCCGAGTCAATCAATTAAAGGGTGTGACTTCTTATTAGCTCAGGTTAATCAGAGGTCTATCTATCTAAGTGAGTTTGAAACTATTTGGAAAAGGAACTTTAAATGGGTAAAGGAGCAGGGGCTGTTCTTAACCAAGGAAGAAAAAGGGCAGTTGGTGGAAAAAATCATAGATTATCTGATTGTGAAGCAGTTATTTACTGCTTATGCCCTTAAATCGGAGGAAATTAAGGATATAGATTCTATCGAAGATCTACTGGTTGATACTAGAGACGTATTTAATAACTTAGAAATCAAAGAAGAATTAAAGAAGAGAAAGTTAGCGACTCGAAAGAAGTACAGAGAAATAAAGCAAAGGAAAGAGGTGAATAAGAAAGACATACTAGAATTGCTTTCTCTCCGTTCTCTTTTGCAGAGCTTACAAATAAGAGATAGGGATAAAGATGAAAGAGATGTTGTTCAGTCTTTAGCGGGAGGGGATGAGGCGATTCATGTTAGACACATCCTATTTAAAACTGATGAAAAGATGACTATTTCTGAAAAGATGGGATTAAAGAAGAAGTTAGATGTTTTGAGAGAGCAGATTTTACAGGATAAGAACTTTGTTCAAATGGCAAAAGACTATTCAGATGCTAAGGATGCGGGGACAGGGGGTGACCTCGGCTTTATTACCAAAAATCAGATCCTAAAGGAGATAGAACAACAGGCTTTTGCAACAAAGACGGGTAAGTTAAGTCCCGTGTTTGAAACAGAGTTTGGATTTCATATTGTTAAAGTAGAAGGTCGGGGAAAACTTTATATGAGGCATTATGGAAAGGTTTATAATTACAATCAAGGTTTAATTGCAAATAAAATGATCAAGGGAAGATTTGAAAACCTTCGAAAAGAGCTTATGGCTAATGCAAAAATAAGTTGGGTTGCATCAAAAGATGGTTTAAAAGATCTTTTTGTGAAAAGCTCTACTCAGGAAAGCCTGTAACCCTTATAGCTTCGCTAATAGTGGTTATCCCTTCCATTGCTTTGGTCATGGCCTGTTCTTGTAATGTTTTTAAGCCATTTCGTACTGCATAATCCCTTAATTCATTAGCATCAGCATTCGCTTTAACAAGACTGATAAGCATTTCGTCCATAACTAAAATCTCAAAAATTCCAGTCCGACCCTTATAGCCTGTATTTCTACATTCTGCGCATCCTGTTCCATGGAAGAGAGGGATCTCTTCAGTTTGGTGGTAGAGGTTTTGCAAAATACGGGATTCTTCTTCTGTTGGAGTGTAGGAAGTATGGCAATTTGCACATATTCTACGAACGAGTCTCTGAGCGATAACAGCATTGACTGCAGAGCTTATGAGAAATGGCTGTACTCCTAACTCAGTTAATCTCGCTAAAGCTGAGGCTGAGTCATTAGTATGCAAAGTTGAAAAGACCAAGTGTCCGGTTATTGCCGCTTGAATAACACTTTTGGCGGTGTCCCCATCCCTTGTTTCTCCTACCATTATGATGTCAGGATCTTGCCTGAGAATTGCTCTTAAGACTTTTTCAAAATCCAATTCAATTTTGTGGTTTACACTGACCTGGTTTAGGTGGTCATAAACCATCTCAATGGGATCTTCAATGGTCACAATGTTTTTTGCTTCGTCGGCAAGCATTTTTAATGTGGAGTAGAGTGTTGTTGTTTTACCACTTCCGGTGGGACCCGTAATGTATAATACGCCACTTGGTTTGTGTATGAGTTTATGAAAAAGATTATATTCATCCTCTTTAAAACCAAGTTCCTCTGGTTCGCTGAGACTCATTTCTGCATCAAATATTCTGATAACTATTTTTTCACCAAAAGCAGTGGGTAACGAGGAAACTCTAAACTCGATTTCATCATCTTGGTTTTGTACTTTGATCCTACCATCTTGAGGTTTACGTTTTTCAGCTATATTCATTCCAGCTGTAATCTTAATACGAGTGATAACAGATGGGTGGATTACTACGGGTAGTGTGGTAGTGGTGTGAAGAATACCATCTATTCTCATGCGCACTAAGCTGCTTTCTCTTTTAGGTTCAATATGAATGTCGCTTGCTTTTAAATCGAGGGCCATTTTAAAAATGTATTCAACAGCTCGAACGATACCTTCTTCATTGTCTTCTATATCTTTATCAGACTTAAGGTTGATAAGTCTTTCCATGTTTTGTACAGAGGGGGAGTCGCTCCGAGAGGAAGCTGCCTTTTTCTTTGCTTTTTGAATGGTGCTCTCAAAATGCCAATATTGATTAATTATGTTTAAAATACTTGTTTTGGTGCAGAGAACATAGTGGGCTTTTTTATAAAGAGATGATTGAATCGCGTTTTGAATTTTTTGGGAGGGGGGGAGACCTACCGCAATAGTAACTTCTTCTGCTGATTCAAAAAGGGGAATGGTGACATTTCTGATGGCAAATTGCTTTGAAAAGAACTTTGAAATAAATGAGAAATCCAAGTTGGCTGGATCAACCTGCTTGAACACCATGCCATAATGATTTGCTAAGGTTTTGTAGATATCCTCCTCTGTAATAAGACGGTCTTTAAGCTTTGCAGATTTTATTTGGGCTTTTGCTGCTAAGTCAACAGGGGTAATCCGTCCTATAATATTTACGTATTCCGGCTCCTGTGCTAGTTTTCTCTGAAATTCAATTTTGACCTTATCTGTTAGAGCTGTGAACTCATCAAAAGGTATAGTAATTAGACCTGCATTGGTTAGGAGGCTATGAATAGTGTTTAGAGTGAGTTCTGACATGGCTTACTCGCTTTAAAAAGTTAATTTATTAATAGGATACAGGAGCAAAAGCATGCAATAGAATTGCCCTGGCCCATTGAATCTAGTTTCTCATTGGTCTTAGGTTTAATGCTAATTTGGCTTAACTCGCATTCTAGAATGGGTGCCAGGGTCTCTTTCATTTTTTCAACATGGGGATTGAGCTTTGGCTCCTGGCAGATAATAACACTGTCAATATTTCCTATTTTAAAACCCGTTTGATTAATCATTTTCATGGTGGTTTTTAATAGGTCTATACTGGGAATGCCTTTGTACTGAGGGTCAGAGTCTGGAAATTTTTCACCTATATTCCCAAGAGCCAAGGCTCCTAATAATGAATCGATAATAGCGTGAATTAAAACATCTGCATCAGAATGACCTTTCAGATTTTTATTAAAGGGAATGGAAATGCCACCAATGATTAAGGGACCACCTGGTATTAAGGCGTGCAGGTCATACCCTTGACCTATTCGAATTGATGATAAGTTGGGCATATTCCAAATCCCTCGGATAAGTGACTTTAATATTATCCTCATCACCCTCTACAATCAAAACCGGGCAATCGATTAATTGGCCCAGCATGGACTCGTCGGTGATTTTTAGATCTGGCATATCTATCGGAGATGTATAGATTTTATTTAGTTGTTTATACAAAAAACCTTGAGGTGTTTGGGTGCTTATGAGTGTATCACGGTCTAAGGTTTTTGAGACTAAGCCTTTTGGGTTTTTTACTTTTATGGTGTCTTTTAATGGGGTTCCAGGAATAACAATATTCTCCTCACTGATATGCTGAATAACATTGTTAAAAACTGTAAGAGAGGTGCAGGGACGAGCAGCGTCATGGATGAGGACATGGGTGGTTTCAGGAGAAAGGTTTTGAAATCCATTTCTTACTGAATGAAAGCGAGTTTCACCTCCAGCGACTTGCTTGATGTGAATGCTTGGAAATTGAGCTTTTAAATCTGTTGTGTGTTGATCGTGGAGGTCTCCAACGGGGGTGACTAGGCAGACTTCTTTTTCGGTTTGCAGTTGACTGATAGAATTAAGAGTGTACCAAAGTAGAGGTTTGCCATTAATTTCTAGATACTGCTTAGGGAGCTCTGATCCAAAACGGTTACCAGTTCCGCCAGCGGCTATAATTATTCCTAAATACATGGCTTGAAATGTTTTTAGTGGATTTGATTGTGTGAATTAGTTTATGGGAGAAAGAATCCCATTCACTTCTTCTTCGATGGCGGATTCGTCTGTTTGTTTAGCAATTGAAATTTCTTTTACGATTAAATTTCTAGCAGTATCAAACATCTTCTTTGCGCCAAAGGATAATTGTTTGGTGTGCTTTAGTATATAAAGGTCTCGAAGTACCTTGGCAATCTCATATACAGAACCTGTTTTGATTTTATCGTGGTAGTCTCTAAACCTTCTATTCCAGGTTTGTCTTTCTACCTTTACATTTCGGTCCTTAAGGATATCATATACCTTGATAACTTCTTTTTCATTAATGATTTTACGCAGGCCAACAGTATCTGCGGTCTGTGTTGGTACCATGATGGTCATACCATTACTGAGGATTTCCATGATATAAAAGGAATGTGTATTACCAGCAATCTCTTTATGCTCGATATTCCTTATAACTCCGACTCCATGAGCTGGATAAACGGCCTTATCTCCAATCTGAAACACCATATTCACCTCTCTGGGTAGCAAATAAACGTTGAATCCGGGTAAATATCCCCCAAACTCTAACAAGCACACTAGCACAAGGAGGCTGGAAAGTCAATGAAAAAACCGTTTAAATTGATTTTATAACTAAATAAAATTGTTCGATAAACGTTAATTATTTGTTTTATTTTAAAATTTTATAAGATTATATAAGGTTTTTAACTTGAGAAAAGCAGATTACAAGTGAATATTCTCGTGATATTCCATTAAATTAGTGATAAACCATTGCTCGGACTTAGATTTGGGAGTTTGATATGAATGAAACTGTGGATGGACAACAAAGTGGTGGTATAGAGGAACTTAGCGCCAACGATTTTAGAGCGATTCGATTAGAAAAAATAAATCAAATTAAGGCTCTAGGAATAAACCCCTATCCTGAAAGATATGATTGCACCCACACCCTTAAAGCTTTCGCTGAGGTAGAAGTGGGATCAAAAGATATAAGTATTGCTGGTCGACTCACGGCCATTAGGGTGATGGGGAATCTAACCTTTGCTACATTGTCTGATATAGAAGGAAAGGCTCAAATAGCCTTTCAAAAGAAACTATTAGGTGATGATTATAATTTTATTAAAAAGTTAGTTGATATTGGTGATTTTCTTGGGGTTGTTGGTGAAGTGGATGTAACTAAGACCGGTGAGAAAACCCTCAGTGTAAAGAAGTTTGACTTTTTAGGAAAAGCTCTTCTTCCTCTTCCTGAAAAATTTCATGGAGTTACCGATAGAGAGAAGTGTTACAGGCAGCGTTATCTTGATCTGATTATGAGTGAGAATACTCGAAGTCGGTTTCTCTTAAGGTCCAAAGTAATAAGTAAGATTCGGCGATATCTTGAAGATAATGAGTTCTTAGAGGTGGAGACCCCAGTTTTATGTAACAAGCCTTCAGGAGCTTTAGCCAAGCCTTTTATTACTCATCATAACTCCCTCGATATCGATGTTTATATGAGAATTGCACCTGAAACCTATCTCAAGCGATGTGTGGTAGCGGGTTATAATAAGGTTTTTGAATTTTCTAGATGTTTTCGTAATGAAGGTATCAGTCCTATGCATTTGCAGGACTTTACTATGCTGGAATACTATTGTGCCTACTGGAACTATGAAGACAATATGAATTTTACTGAAAAGCTTATTAAGAAGGTACTACAAGAAACATTGGGTTCCCTCTCTCTTAAAATTGGAGATAAAGAGGTAAACTTTGATGGATCTTGGCCTAGGACCAGCTTTCGTGAGCTCATTTTGAAAGATTCTGGCATTGATATTAATCTTTACCCTGATGCAGACGCTTTGAGAGAAGCAATAAAATCCAGTGGTATCCATATTGACGATATGGAAAAACTTGGATTGGGTAACTTAATCGATAATCTTTACAAGAAGGTCAGTCGACCTCACCTATTAGGACCTGTTTTTATTACTAAACATCCTATTGATCTATCGCCCTTAGCCAGAAGTAACGATGATGATAAAAAGGTAGTGGATCGATTTCAATTAGTAGTGGATGGTGCTGAGATCATTAATGCCTATTCTGAGCTTGTTGACCCTATTGATCAGCGTGAAAGGCTAGAAGATCAAGCCGCTGCCAAAGAGGGTGGAGATGCTGAAGCTATGGAGATGGATGAGGATTACGTTCATTGTATGGAATATGGGATGCCTCCCATTTCAGGTTGGGGCATGGGAATTGACCGCTTTCTCGCTTTACTAACAAATTCCGAAAATATCAGGGATGTTGTTTTGTTTCCTCTAAATAGACCCGAATCAACTACTTAGGGATGGTTGTCCAAAACCAGGCCCCCTTCCAATAGTTT
>CAYFLR010000029.1:46131-49260 GCA_964343805.1 uncultured bacterium
CTAGAAATTCTTATTTCATTGCTTTGAATGATTTCTAGGTCCTCAGAACCTTGTTCCATAGAGTAGCTAGTAACACTATAGTGAAGGCCAAATACCTTGGAATATTGATTGAATGCTGGCCCTCCACTGGTTCCAGGGAGAGTGCGAGCCGATGTGCTAATGGTGTTGGCTAGGGTTTTGTTCACCACTTTACCCGAAAAAGCAGATAGCCTTCCATAGCAATGTTCCGCATCGAGTTGGGAAAGGTCTTGTTCTATGTGACGGCTCACTCGAGCTTTATATTCTAAAATAATATGATTCAAAGTTTTATCGAGACCTTCGTGCATACTATTCAGTGTCTTATTCAAAAATGAATTGGTGACAAAGGGGGAGGGGGTAAGATCATCAAGATCGAACCTCTCAAATGATTCTAGAAATTGATCTATTTTTTCATTGGTGAGATTGTTGTTAGAGGTCGTGGCCAGAGTGTGGCTCATCCTTGACTTGTACTTAATACTTAGACTTTGTAAATAGGCTAAAATATCGCCGTTTGATCCAAGTAGCGAGCTATGAATGTTGGAGATGAGAGCTGTTTTAAAATAAAAATAGGGAATGGTGTTAATTTCAAAATTACTTTCATTAAAAAGAGTTTTGCGTAACTCATGAAATGATGCAAAAAAGTTCCATTGTTGATTGACACTCTCGTTTTTGTTGTGCAGCCATAGAGCTTTCTGTAGTAAGAGAAATTCTACCTCTTCTTGATAGTTATCTATAATGCTCTGCACTGTATTTTCAGCTTGATACTTCTTCGAGATTTGTTGAATGGCATTATTGAGCTTTTCTTTAATCTCTGGATTTGAGGAGGGATCCACGATTTCTTCAGGAGAATATTTTTCATTGCCGCAAAACAGACCTGGATATCCGAGTATCTTAACACTCTCCCCTAAAGCAGGAGAATCACTTGCTAACTTTAGGAAATGAGTGGGGTTTTGTATTTTTACCTTAAGTAGAGCAAAATCTTTTGGATTATCTGGCCATACATTAGAAATAGAACAGAGTTTTTCCTGTTCTTTACGTTGTTTTGCAGTAAGAATGTTAAGGCTAAAGCTATCTTTTAAGCAAACATCAGTGTATTTAGGGGCAGCTACTAAAAAGACATCGGTTACTTTGTGTTCTTTGAGCTGAATAAGTTCGGCAGTGGAATCACCATTAAAAACAGGGGTGGGTATTGTTACACTGAAGTTGGGGCAAGGTATCAAGTCTTGATCGTTTTTGGCTTTAAAACCTTCCAATGTGATTTTAGACTGATTGATGCAGTACTGTGCAATATGGTAGTTTGTGAGTAAGTACCCTTGATTATTGATGAAAAAGCCTGTTCCATGCAGTGGAAAGCTATTTTTACTTGTATAGGCTTGGATTTTTACTATGGCACTGAGATGAGACTCTAAAGATTTGGTCATCTCTGGTAATGAAGGGCTTAATACAGGTTGACTAGGGTTTGCCTTATCGCTGTATGCTTTTCTATACTCATCCAGGTTCTTACCATTACGACGTAAACAACCTGCTAACATGAGAGTCATGATGCAGAATGTAATTATAAATAATGGTTTAAACTGAAATTTAAACATGCTCCTGTCTCCTTGAGCTAAATTATGAGGAACCTCTTCCCTCGTTCCTTCATAGAGCAAGAGTTAGACCAAATTTATATGTTGAAATATTAGACGGTTAGCTCGGTGGGGGGTGTCTAATTTTTTGACAATTGTTTGCTAATTAAACAAATACGGGGTATGAATACCTTATATGGATATAATACGATTGAAATGGTTAGGAAGTCTCCCACTTGCTTTTTTTGCCTATGCCACCTTTTGTTTTATAAAGGTTGGTGAGTGGCCCCATCTTCTTTGGGTGTGTCATTTAAGTAATATTTTGTTGTCTCTAGGGCTTTTTTGGCAGAAGAGTCGCCTTGTTTGGATATCCTTTTTGTGGATTCTAACAGGTACTGGCCTATGGGCTATAAATGTGGCCTTGTATGATCCCTTTACCATGCATTCTATGTTATTACATGTAGGGGCTCTTTTTGTGGCAGTGGTTGGGGTGATCTATTGTAAATTATTTGAATCTCCCATTTGGTGGCCGAGTATATTATATTGTATTGGAGTTCAAATTATCTGTCATTTTATTACCCCTCCAGCTTTCAATGTGAACATGAGCCATGGAGTGTTTAAACCTCTGGAGGGGATTATTTCCTCCTACTCTTTATATTGGATTGGGAGCACCTTGGGTTTTTCATTGTTATTTTTTTTCTTAGAAAGGGTGCTGCCCAAGTGGCTACCCAACAGATATGAACTCATAAGATCTTCAGGTTAAAAGCCCCCATCTGCGAGTAAACTTACCCCGTTCATAAAACTGTTTAGATCTGAAACTAAGAACGCCGCGCAATCAGCAATTTCATCTAGGGTCCCACATCGGTGAAGAGATAGATGTTTCAGAAAATCATCTAAACGATGACGAGGGAGGTTTCTGGCAACTCCACCATCAAGGAGTCCTGGTGCTAAACAGTTGACCTTGATATTGTAGGATGAAACCTCTTTCGATAAGGATCTGGTAAATCCATTAAGGGCAGACTTACTGGCTGAATAGTGCACAGGAGCTTCAATTAATTTGCTACCCGCTAAAGAACCAATATTTAGAATATGACCGCATCTTCGTTTTATCATACCCCGGAGCACAGCATGAGCTACTAAGAATTGCCCAGTAAGATTAATATCTAATATTTTATTCCAGTCTTCTTCGTTCATGAGTGCCACGGGTAACGGGTTGCTAATACCTGCATTATTAATAAGAATATCAATGCCTTCCCATCTAGTTTCCACTTCTTGAACCATCTTTAAAATGGCATTCTCATTTTGTAAGGAAACTTTGAAACATTGAGTTTCTGGAGAGAGATCTTTAACAATATTTAGGGTGTTATTAGCTCCCCGCTCATCGTTGTTGAAGGTGAATGCAATGCGAGCGCCTTGTTTGGCAAATGCATGGCAAAAGGCTTGACCCAGCCCTCCTGATCCACCTGTAATGAGAACTCGTTTCTGGTATAGGATTTTTTTGAAGGTCTTCAAACGTAAAACCTTTCGTCTTTTTGTCTATAAAACA
>CAYFLR010000029.1:49270-52540 GCA_964343805.1 uncultured bacterium
TTATAGGTACAGGCGGGCACCAATTTACCAGGTTCGCTAGGTACGAGATCGGGACAGAGGTTAGCTCTTTCACAATCAAAAATATCTTCATCCATATGGGCATGGAGGTAGATTGTTCGCACAGAGGATTCTGCGATTCTTTGCCTCTCAAAGTTGGATAGAGATTTGCCGATAGGAAACAGGCTTTTTACCAGCTTTTTGAATTTAGGAAGCAGCTCTGTTTTTCCGTTGGCAAAGAGATTGGTAACAATATCTGTGAAAAACTTGGAATTGTCTTCTACCTTGAGCAGGTAGGAATCGGTTAATGACTTTAAGAGATCCTCCTTGGAGGTAACTCTATTAAAGGGGAGGAGTTGATCTTCAAATTTAAACAGATAGCAAATGGAATAACAGAGGGGGTGAGAAGAGGGCCTCGCTATGAAATCATCTGGGGTGATCTCGTCACCCAGTGTTTTGCATAACATTTTAGCCGCATCATCTACCGGTATGTGTTTGGATTTTTGAAACTCTTTTCCTCCTTGACCTGTGTAAGTCATGGTTTGAATGGTGAGGCTAAGAATGTGATCATTTTCTCGCATCAGATCGAGCAAGCGTACGGGAACATCTTCATTCTCATCACGAATTAATACGTTCAATAGTGTCATGCGGACGCCCGCTTCTTTCAAATTGGCAATAGCCTTGAGCTTGGTATCTACCAAATCCTTTCCGTGAATTCGCATACTGGCTTCGGGGCAAAAGGTATCAAAAGAGAGGATAACACAAACTTCCAATTCGGCCAGTTGTTTACAGAGTTCAAAATCTTCAGCTAGCTTTATTCCATTACTATTCATGGTAATACGACCTACTTCAGGCCGCTTGCAGGCTTTAAGAATATTTATGATATCTGGGTGAAGTGTGGGCTCTCCTCCTGTAATGTTGATGAGGTCAACGCTTTTGGAGGATTCGATGATCCAGTCCACTGTCTTACTCATCTCCTCGACTGTCATAAAAAAGAGCTGATCTTTTCTATTGTAAGTGAAGCAAATGGGACACCTTAAATTACAGGCATTGGTTATTGATATGACGGGGAGTTGACAGGGAGTCCCATGGTTATGACAAGGACCGCAATCATGGGGACATCCTTTATTTGTTCTCTCTCTCATTCCAGCTGCAGGGAGAGGAGCTTGGCTTTCTACCTTTTTAGACATTCTTTCTAGATACCAGTCTTTATCTCCAGCTATTAAAGCTTGATCATCTCCGCATTTTGGACATTTTCGTCGTTGCCACACCTCTTTACCAATAAATACAACCTGTGCAGGGACTATTTCTTGGCAGGAGCGGCACATTCCTCTAACATCTTCTCGATGAATGATTTCATTGGATGCTGTCACTCTGCCTCCTTAATTCTTTGCTGGATTAAAATTACAAGCGATTCAACGGTGATATAAGAAAAGAGATCTTTGGGTTCTATTTGATCCTTCTTTTCTGAACGGTTTATAGCAGGAAACCATTGGGCGAGTTCTTCAATGTCTTTTGGTCCAAGATAGCCATCGGGAGTAAGTTCATTCCTTTGCATATCACCTTGGAGAAGTTTGTCTAATTCTGATCCTCTAAGTTTTACCGAGAAAATACGTTCCAGTTGAAAAAGAATATCAAGCAGATCAAGAGAGTCAACCCCCAGCTCATTGATAAGCGAGCTCTCAACCTTTATGTCTTCTTTTGGAATAACCTGAGAATCAGCCAAACAGCTCTGGATTTGATTAAAAATTTCCGTATCGTTAAAGTTCTGATTCAAACCAACCCCCTAGTAAATTAGATTCAACTGAGTCGCAAATGCTCTATCTTTGTATCCAAGTCTCTTTATTTGTTCAACTTGAAATTTCTGTGTGTAACACCAGGCTGGCGTTCTGCCCCCCAAATCCAAAGGAATTTTTGAGCAGATAACCAGGTTTCAAGGGTTGAGGTTGGCCTATAACATAGTCAAGGTCACAAAGTGGGTCTGGGTCATCTAGGTTGATAGTACTGTGGACCATGTTTTCTTTGGCACAGGATATGGTGGCAATACTTTCTACAGCACCTGAAGCAGATATTAGGTGTCCAATCATGGATTTTGTACTGTTAATAGTAATCTTTTTAGCATGTTCCCCAAATAGCCTTTTAATGGAGTGGGTTTCAACCACATCATTCTTCGGTGTAGAGGTGCCATGAGCATTAATATGAGAAATTTCATTGATAGATATTTGGGCATCGGCTAATGCCCTGGTCATTGATTGGAACGCTCCCTCTCCTTCAGGATGAGGCTCACTGATTCCATGGGCATCAAAGGAATTTCCATAACCAACTATTTCAGCG
Source organism: uncultured bacterium (assembly GCA_964343805.1). Classification (GTDB taxonomy): domain Bacteria; phylum Bdellovibrionota_B; class Oligoflexia; order CAYFLR01; family CAYFLR01; genus CAYFLR01. Next base: position 51,602 of record CAYFLR010000029.1, read on the forward strand.
AGAATGTTCGCTCCTCTTTTTTTAGCGTTATGGAGAGTCTCTAAGATTAAGGCTCCTGCACCTTCTCCGAGCAGAAAACCATCTCTGTTTTTGTCAAAGGGTCGGGAGGCACGTTTTGGGTCATCATTCCGAGTGCTCATGGCTTTTATTTTACAAAACCCCGCTACTCCCATCGGGTTAATCATTGAGTCTGTTCCTCCTGCGATCATATAGGATCTATATCCAGAACGAACCATATGAAAAGCTGTTCCTATTGCATCTGTTGATGCGGCGCAAGCAGAGATGGTTGAGATGGGCGGGGCTGTCAATTTATGCTCTCTACTAATCATGGCTAAACAAAAATCGGAAGGAGTTTGTAGAAAGGTCAGAGTGGATGCGGCAAGGTCTTCAGGTAAGCCATTGGCTAAATAATACCTCACCATGTCATCCATTGAAAATAGTTCCAATCCGAGGCCCATGGAAAGTCCTGAAGCAGACGAATGGTAGAAGTCTATTAGGGAAGAGCCACTCTTGTTTGCATCTTTGGTTGCCGACCGACAGGCTTCCTCGGCGAAAGTGATTTTTCTATCTTTTGCGAGGAGCTCAAATGATGAGGTGTTGACCTGGGCTGCAATTTTAGTGGGCAGAGCTGCAGGATCAAATACGTTTATTTCAGCCGCGGGGGAGATTCCTGCTAACAGGTTTTTGGTAAATTCTTCAATATTATTTCCTAGGGGGGAAATGACTCCCATTCCGGTGACTACGACCCTATTTTTCATAGTAATCCCCATTCGCTTTTTACATTATAACCATCTAAGGTGGTTGCAGTGTGTTGGAAACCGTTTATGGTTTTCGTTGCTATCTGTTCCATCATCTGGGCAATTAGCGAGGACGGTCCTATGTAAGAGCCTTTATAGCTCTCCTCATATTGGGTGGGTCCTTTAAGAGGATTAAAAGGGG
>CAYFLR010000029.1:52550-66023 GCA_964343805.1 uncultured bacterium
AAAGATCTTAACTCGGCTTTAAGAGCTTGGTTGCGCTTTTGGGCTGATTTTTTTCTCTCCAAAACAATAAAAGCAGAGCAGTCTAACAGTTCGAAGTTCTTCGTCTGCTCCATTCGGTTAAAATGATGTTGAACGAGGAAGTTATTTTGGTCGGCAACACCGCCAACAAGTGCCACTTCAATTTTTTCTGAGTGAAGATCTATAATTGCTTGTTCTAAGGCCTGGTAAAACTGCCCAATTCCAGGGTAGGTAATAAAATACTGCCCTGTAATTCCTAAATTAAGTGAAACGTGAAACATGGGCATATTAGGTAAACATCGAAAGGTAATCAAAGGGTTGATTTGAAAAAGTCCTTCTTCAGAGAATCTTTTCATGGAGAACTGCTGATCAACTATTGAGTTCTCAGTCAAGATATCAACCTCCTCTTTTTCAAAGGGGATATATCCTACGGTCATATAAAGGCCGGTTTTGTCTTTTAAAATATCTGCTGAAAGGTTGGCATCCTTGGCTGCCAATGAGGCGGCAATAACTGCTAGTTTATCCTGCTTTCCCATATACTTGCGCATTTTAGGGGCTTTTAACCAGTGGAGTAGGTCGGTTAATTTAGGATCTTTGTCTTCTCTGGAAGCTTTAGGATCAATGGATCTCAGTCCATAGCCCGTAATTGCTAGAGTATCGGAAAATTGAGATTCAGGTGACTTGTCCATAATCTATAAAGCTCTCTTCGTTTTTCATGTAATTTGGGTTTATCAATATCCCATAAAATAAAAGTGAGTTCAGCAATGGAAACTCTTTTGTCTCTGACTTTGCCTGTGGCGCTGATACGAACAGCTCTTTCCAAGGTGGATTCTATTTTACAAGCAAGATGGAGTTGATCGCCTGGACGGCAGGGCTCATAAAACTTGGCTTTGTTAATCTGGCCTAAAACAGCCCGACGCACATAATCTTCACTTTTATTGACGGTCGTTTCTACTAAGAACCCACCGAGTTGAGCCATGGCTTCCACTTGAAGGCTCCCTGGATAGACCGGATATTCTGGAAAATGATCATGCAAAACATTTTCACTGAGAGTGACGTTTTTTACTGCTGTTGCGTGACTTCCAGGCTGAATTTCTTCAACTAAATCAATGAGAAAATAACGCATGGTTTTTACTTCCTTTTATGTTAGAAAATACATCTTAGCTAAATAACAGGAATTTACAAGTCAGAAGATAAGATGAATAACCAACGTTTATGGATGGGCAGACTCATAGCCATTGTGGGAAGTATTATGATTCCCTTACTTGCTGGGTTACTCTTTCAGAATAACCAAGAACCTTTCAAGATAGAAACCTTGCTTCCCACTCATCACCCCATACGTCTAAACTATATAAAATATAAGAATAATTATAATATCTATATCAACTATCTGTTGGTGGAGTCTCGAACTTCTTTGTACGATTCGCCTCATTTAATCCCTTTGGACCTAAGAGTTAATGAAATATTGTCCAAGGTTCCGGGGATAGACAGTGTCACTTCTCTTACCGGGAGTCATCAATTAAGCATCGAAAATGGGCGGGTTAAACTCCTTCCTTTCCATAGTGAGGGAAGGCTTACAAGCAACGCATTCAAACTTTTACAGCAAGACCCTTATTGGCGGAATAAGTTGATTTCCCAAGATGGAAAGGTCCTTATTTTTTCTATCTGGTTTACCCCAGATGGGGTCGATGGTCACATGAGTCCCAATGGGAAAAAAAATCTAGTGAGCAATCTGTTTTCTTTAAAAGAGACGCTTGAAGCTGAATTTCCACAAATGAAATACCATCTCTTTGGGCAGGATTTAGCGGGTAGTTATTATTTACAAGAGATAATGAGGGCTCAAAATATTATTATTCCCATATTAGTCATCTTGATGGGAGTGCTTTTCTTTTTCTATTACCGCTCTTTTTGGGCGGTTGGACTGGTTTACTTTGTTTTGCTCATTGCTTTTTCTTTGATGATGACGCTGATTATCCTCGTCGAGAAAGGGGTGGGACCCTACAGTATGTACGCGCTCTTTTTTATAATGGTGGTTTCCACTGCAGATTTGATCCACTTCTTTACCTGGTTGGGTAAATTTCCAGATGGGGATTTAAACCAGAGGTTAAAATTAGTAAAAAAGCAAATTTGGAGACCGTGCCTTTTAACTTCTATCACCACTTCTATTGGCTTTCTGGCCTTAGTGTTGAATGATGCCTCGGTTATATCTCAATTTGGGTGGTACTGTGCGGTGGGAAGTGTTCTCTGTTTTATCCTTACTATTTGGGGGATTCCTCATATTTTGCTTCTTTTTAATCTGAATTTGCAAGTGAGGCTCCAAAACTGGCAATGGGCTTTGGAAAAAGTCATCCGACTTATAACTCTGAAGCCAGGCTTTGTGGTTGTTTTATTTATAGGGATCACGTCTTTTATGGCTTGGAGTACTGCCAAATTAAGAGTTTCAGATGATATGTATAATAAATTTGTAACAAGTCACCCTTTAAAGGTTGCCAGTAATACGATGAGTCAATCTTTTGGCTTTGCGGGCACTTTAGAGATCTCTTTTCCTGTAACAAGTGATGCTATTCTAGAAAAAGAAAACTATTATCTGATTGAACGATTGGAAGCAGACATTGGCAAGCTAGACAATGTGGTATCCATCAAATCGGTATTTCAAGAATTGAGCTATTTGAAAAACTGGACTTCTCAGAATCTGGATTTGGCAATCCTTTATGAATTATTAAATCGCTATGATTTCTTCAAACTTTTTTATGCTAAAGATCAGCGTGAGCAGCGTACTATTGTTCAGCTCAAATCATACGCTTCTGATCAATTGCAGCGTACTTTAGATCAGGTGGAAGCTCTTCTTTCTCAGGATATTTATCAAAAGGTTTTGCGGCCAAAGCTTGAAGGAGTGTCCACCATAATGGCAAAAGTGGTGCAAAGTCTTCTCCGAAATTTTCTGGTCTCATTTTTATTTTCATTAGGATTTATTTTTATTCTCTTTTGGTATGTTTTTAGATCTCTCTCTCTAGCTCTGCTGGGAATGATTCCTAACTTTTTTCCCCTCATATTGGTGGCAGGCCTAATGGGGTTATTTGAGATTCCCGTTGAAAACAACCTCGTGGTACTAATCTGTATTATCTTGGGTATTGCAGTCGATGATACCATCCACTTTATTTTGGCTGTTCAAAAACATATGAAGAGTTCTTCTTTTAGGGTAAATGAACTATCACAGATTTTTAATAACACCGGCCGGGCTCTTATTCTGACCACTTTTACATTTATTATTTTACTACCTTGTTTACTGTTTACCCAGCTCATCATATTTCAACATATTTCACTCTTTTTAATGGTTGCTCTTATTGGAGCGCTTGCTGCAGATCTGATCCTTTTGCCGGCTCTTTTTAAATTAATGGAGGGTTATAAAGTGAGGGTGATTTGATAAATAGTCACAAAAACCCTATGGATCAGCTGGTGGTGGGACTCGGTTTCTTTACTCATGATACCAGTATAGCCCTTATGAGAGGGGGGGAAGTTCTTTATGCTGCTGAACAAGAAAGGTTCGATCGAGTGAAACATAGTCATGCACTTCCTGTGGATGCCTTAGAACAAGGGCTTCAATTTATCGGAGCTCATTTTGATGATATCGATGTATTTGTGCTCAACCATGAGCCAGCCTTGGCCTTTTCCAGGTATATGAAGTATATTTTTACCAACCTTCCTAAAACTTTGAAAATGCTGTTTGATCCTCATCGCACTAAGATGGCGTGGCAGAAAAAGGGTTATCGTAAAAGACTAAAAAAACATTTTGATGGAAAGAGAAAAGACCAACGATGGGTGACAATTTCTCACCATTTAGCTCATGCCTCTTCTGCCTACTATCGCTCTGGATATAAGGATGCTGCTGTCATAACAAGCGACGATATGGGGGAGATGGACTCAGTTGATTGGTTTCTAGCGAGAGGCTTAAAAATCAGATGTGTGAGACAAACTTATTATCCAGATTCTTTGGCAGCGGTTTTTTCTGCGGTAACAGATTTTTTAGGATATCCCATTCATTCTGGTGAAGGAACAGTGATGGGGTTGGCTGCTCTGGGTGAACAAGGTAATGAAATAGGCCCAGCTAAAGAATTACAAAATGCGATCCAGTTGGAGGATGACGGCGGTATTAAAGTAGATCAAACTCTTTTTGCTTATCCCACTTTACCTCTCGTGCATTGCAATTTGGTGAGTGAAAAATTTATATCTATGTTTGGTTTACCTCGTCAAAGAGGTGAAAAGCACACAGATGAGCAGATGAAGTTAGCCTATCATGTTCAGCAACTTTCAGATCGGGTGATGCTTCATATGACTAGGCATCTAAAAAAAACTACTGATAGTGAGAATCTCTGTCTGGCAGGCGGATCTGCTTTAAACGGCTATTCTAACACTAAGATTCTACAAGATGGAAAATTTAAAAAGCTGTATGTCCAACCGGCTGCCAATGATGGAGGAACTGCTCTTGGAGCTGCTCTTTACTATTCTCATCACATTTTAGGTTTGCAACCAAAGGGAGATTCCGCCTCTTCCTACTTAGGTCCTCAATTCTCAGATCAAGAGTGCGAAGTCGAAGCTCAGGCGGCAAGTTTGAACTATCGTAAGGTTGAGGATATTACCTCAGCAGTCGCTAGGTTGTTAGCTCAAGATAAGGTGGTAGGCTGGTTTCAAGGACGGATGGAGTTTGGTCCTCGGTCTTTGGGAAATCGATCTATTTTGGCCAATGCCTGCTCACCCATCATGAAAGATTATATTAATAAAAAGATCAAACATCGAGAGTGGTTTCGACCTTTCGCCCCCTCGGTTTTAAAAGAAAAAGCTCCTCTCTACTTTAAAATGCCTTGTGATGATCTGCCTTACATGCTTTTTATAGTAGATGTAAAAGAGGAGTGGAGAGAAAAGATTCCTGCCATTTGCCATCATGATGGGACCTCAAGAGTGCAGACAGTGACTGAACATTCTAATTCTCTCTATGCAAAATTATTGGAGAAAGTGGAAGAAGAGATAGGGGTGGCAATGGTGCTGAATACCTCTTTTAATGGAAGAGGGGAGCCGATTGTGTGCACTCCGCAGGAGGCGGTGGCCAGTTTCTTGAAATTGAAGTTAGACGCCCTGGCCCTAGGCAATATTTTAATTTTACCGAGGGAAGACGATGATTGAAGTCTCATGGATGGAACAATTTATGGGGGTCTTTGCTGCATTCGTAGTGAAGCCTCTTTATACAATACTCCTCCTTTTGCTGCTATACATGATTTGGAAGCTGCCAGGAAAAACTTATCGCATCTTGAAATGGGGCGTTTTTATTTTCTGGGCGGGTGAGATGAGTTGTTTTTTTAACTTCCTTGCGGGAGAGGAGAGCCTTTTTTTTGAATCCATGCATGGTTTTGGCATGGTGATCGGTGTGGGATTCATGATTTGGAGCTTACTTCTTATCATTGATGAAAAGCTTATCTTTTTTTCACCGGCAAACAAACCCTGTGGCATGATTCGCTTTTGTGGCAGTTGTATCAAAAAGAATGCGGATCTTTGCCGATTTTTAGGTCTTTTTTCAGTGGTTTCAGCTTTCCTCGCTCTCATCAGTTTGATTCCTCTTTTTGGACCTTTTAGATCTATTAAGCAGGTGATAAAAATTTTTGGAGATCCTGTTCTTTATACCATTTCCAATTTTGAACAGACTCTGGATATTCGAATTTATCCATTATTAGCCTTTGGTTTATTAGCTTGGTCAGCATGGGTAGTCTATAAGCAGCCAACTCACGAGGCTTTTAGGAAGGCTAAACCCTTCTTTTCTTTTGGCCTTGGGTTTCTAAGCTTTTCATTGCTTCGTTTTTTGTTTATACATGCATTTCATAGTCGAATGATTTGGAATGTTTTTTGGGAAGAGACCACCGAATTGATGTTGGTGTGCTTTATTTTATGGGCTTTATGGTACTTTAGGCAGTCCTTAGGCTTGACTTTGGTTAAATTATCCTATTTTCCTATCTTGAAAAAGGAAGAGTAGAGTGGCGATCCATCATTTTACAAGAGATATGAAGTTTATTTATGGGCTGTTAACTAAGCGCCCCTTTGATCTCTGCTTTCAGGTGACCAATCGCTGTAATATGAAGTGCTCTTTTTGTAATTTTTGGTGTCAGGGTTCTTCTGAGGAGGAGCTGGTATTTCACGAGATTGGCTGCTTTGCTCAAGATCTCTCTCAGTTGGGGAACTTTATTGTTTCGCTCGAAGGGGGGGAGCCCACTTTACGAGACGACCTCCCGGATATAGTAGAGCTGTTTGCCAGAGATCATTATCCGGTTGTTTACACTAATGGCTGGACTATGAGCCCTTCCCTGGCGGAGGCTCTTTTTAAAAAAGGGATGCATCAGATAGGAGTATCCCTTGATTTTCCTGATGAAAAAAGACATGACCAGAAAAGAGATTGTAAAGGAGCTCATCAAAGGGCAATTGCAGCAATAGAGATGTTGAGAGATCGGGCTTCTCGCAGTAAAAAGCAAGTGCATATCATGACCATTTTGATGGAAGATAATCAGGATGAACTGGAAGAGATGCTCCGGATAAGTCAGTTTTTAGAAGTGGGACATCATTTTACTTTGCTCTCTCCCAATCGTAAAAACCCGAAGAACGCGCCTTCCATGATGCCTACCCAGCCTGTAGGGAAGAAACTATTGGCATTGCGTGAAAAGTATCCTCAAATTATGACATTCTCTGAGTATTTAATGGGAGTGGATCACTTTATAGAAAACTCCCCTATGCCAACTTGTAAAGTAGGAAACCAACTTTTTAATGTCCAATCTAATGGGGCTGTGACCCCTTGCAATGATAAATTGGATTGGATTTCTGGAAATATAAAAAACCGTTCTATTGTTCAGATTCATCGCAATTTGCTGAGAGAGCAGAGAGTGAGCCAGTGTCAAGACTGTTGGCTACTCTGTCGAGGGTTTAGTCAATACCTAGGCAATGGTGGCTCTTATAGAAGTTTATTAGAAATGTTTACCCGGATGAAAGTCTAGTCTGGAGAGGATTAATATGAGTAAAGGAAAAAGTGACAAACCCTTTCGCTGTCTCGTACTTGGAGGATCGGGTTATGTGGGCTCGGCAGTGTGTGAGCTCCTAGCCAAAAATGAAGTGGAAGTGGCTTTTACCTATTTAAAGAATCAGCAACGAGCCGAGGAGTTGACCTCTGCTTATTCAAATTGCCGCTCCTTTTCCTGTGATTTTAATGAGCCTCAACAAATCAAAGAGTTGGTGGCTCAATTAGATGAAGAGTGGGGGGGGATTGATGGTCTCGTTCAGTGTGGAGGGATAGCTGGAAATCCAGATCTTTATAAGGCAGAAAAACTGTCAGATATTGGTGCTTTTACTCCCATTAGTCTTGCCGAGTGGCAAGAGATGATGAATATTACAGTTCAAAGCACCTTCCTTGCCTGCCAGGCGGTGGCTCCTATTATGCAAAAGCAAAAAAGCGGAAGTATCGTGGTGCTTTCAGCTTTTAATGCACTCAAAGCGGTTCCTGCTCCCGTACACTATGCGGCTTCTAAAGGAGCTCTCAAAACCATGGTAGAGAGCCTGGCTAAGGTGTTAGGTGATTACAATGTGACAGTTAACATGGTGGCTTCCGGTATCTTAGAAGGGGGAATCGGAAGCTTGCTTAGCGAACAAATGAAAGAGGAATATGTTAAACATTGCTCTATGCAAAGAGTGGGTAATGCGGAAGAGATTGCCAATGTGGTTGGGTGGCTTTTAATTGAGAATACCTATGTAACGGGTCAGTCCTTGTTGTTGGACGGCGGCTTATAATATACATATTAAATGGAGAGAATATGGAAGATATTCAACCTTTAGATCAGAGAGATTATACCTTTTTTAAACTGACCCAAAGTACCTGCCCAGAGTGTTTGGAACTGGTACAAACCAAGGTGATTTTTCAAGATGAGAAAGTCTATCATCTCAAGTTTTGCAAAGATCATGGAGAGAGTAAGGCTTTAGTGAGTGAAGATGCCGAATACTATCGCAAGGCCTATGATTTTGTAAGACCGGGTCGAATTCCCAAGGTGTTTGATACCCCTCAGAAAAAAGGTTGTCCCCAAGATTGTGGTTTATGTCCCGATCATCAACAGCACACCTGTTTGCCTATTGTGGAAATTACCGATCACTGTAATTTAGAGTGTCCTATCTGCTTGGTTAACAATCAAAATAGTTGGCATATGGAGATGGATGTATTTAAAAAAATAGTGCAGCAAATGATCGATCGAGAAGGCTATGTGGAAACCATCACCTTCAGTGGGGGGGAGCCTACCATTCATCCCCAGTTTTTAGAGATGGCTGAGTATGCCTGTTCTCAAAGCAGGGTAGGGCGAGTCTCCATGGTGACCAACGGTTTAAAGATTGCTCAATCCAAAGAGTTTTGTGAAAAAATAGAGGAACTGGATCTATATACCATTCTCCAAATGGACGGATTTACCGATCAAATTCATCAAGAGGTGCGAGGTAAAGATCTGCAAAAGATCAAAATGCAGGCTCTAGAAAACTTAGCTGAGTTTGATATCTCTACTCAGATTTCTTTTGTTCCTGTTCCCGGAGTGAACGATCACGAATTGGGTAAAGCGGTGGAACTTTTGGTGGAGCGAGATCATATCCTCTCTTTGATGATTCAGCCGGTCTCTTATACTGGTAAAGGTGGGGGTTGTTATGATCATGATCCTCTCAATCGAATCACCATTCCCGGAGTGATAAAGAGAATTGCTGATCAATCGAATGGCTTTATTAAGAAAGATGATTTTTCTCCCTTGCCCTGTTCTCATCCTCTCTGTGTAGGCCTCACTTATCTCCTGCGGTTAGATAATGGTGAGTTTGTTCCCTTTCCTCGTTTTATGGATATTTGGAAGTGTCTCGATCTTTTTGAGAAGACCGCCACTATCAATGTAGATAAGAAAACGGAAGAGGTACTCCAAACGGTTATCAATGATATCTGGGCCAACAACGAACAGATTGAAAATAGTCAGATGATACTTAAAGCCCTTAAAAGAGCCCTATTAGAGATGTACCCTGGAAAAAAACTTTCCGACCGGGAATTAACTCGTATATCTGAACGTCAAGCCAAGACCATTTTTATCCATCATTATATGGATCGCCATAACTTTGATCTGGAGCGGTTGGTGAAATGTTGTCATCATTACCCTCTCCCTGATGGTAAGTTGATGCCTATCTGTTCACACAATATGTTCCATCGTGGAGTTGCTAAAGGCTAAGGGAGATTCTATGTTCGATTGGTCTGCAGAATTTAAAAATAAAAGAGTTCTGATATCAGGTGCTTCACGGGGCTTAGGTCGTGAGATGGTGAATTTCTTTGCCGCCCATGGAGCCAAAGTCGCCTTTAACTATGCCGGCGATCAAGAGAGTGCTAACAGCCTCGAAGCTCAACTAGAAGATCAAAAATGCACTTACCTCTCTTTCCAGCAATCCGTCACCGATGAAGAGGGGGTGGATGCCATGGTGGATCACATTGAAAAAGAGTGGGACGGCATTGACATTCTTATCAATAACGCGGGAATCATCTGCCCTCTTCCTCTAGCTTTAATGGATGTGGAAGACTGGGATCGAGTGGTTAAAGTGAACCTCACAGGGCAATTTATCATGGCTCGCAGTGTCCTTAGAGGGATGATAAGAAATAAGTCGGGTAAGATACTTAATATTAGTTCTCTTGCAGGGATGACGCTAATTGAATCACCCATTCACTATGCCGCCAGTAAAGCGGGTCTAAAAGGCTTTACTGAAACCCTATCCAAAGAAATCTCTCGTTATAAAATTCAAGTAAACTGCCTCGCTCCCGGTCACATTAAAGGTGGACTAGGTGACAATTTTCCAGAACATCGTATGCAAGAGTTCCATAATCACATCGCTCTTCATCGCAGTGCCAACTTCCCTGAGGTAGCATCTTGTGCGGCCTTCATGGTTTCTAATTATAATTCTTATATGAATGGGGCTACGGTAAGGATTGATGGGGGGTTTTGAATAACAAATTCTAACTCTCATTGTGAAAGTAATTTTCTTGATTAAAATCTTCTTTGCTATGTATAATCCAACATCAGACTCCAAACGTTTTTAGATATCACTTCGAGCCAGATCTCAATCGACTCGTTTATTCTTTCATTAAAAGTATAGGAGGAGATATGAGTAGGGATTCTTTAAAGCAATTTCTTGATCAATGGAATAAAGATATAAAACAGTTTCAAGGTCCTGATGCCCCTCCTCCAAGGTGGGACTATATTCAAGGTTTTATAAATAAGAGATGCTGGTTTGATGAAGAGTATAAAAATAGGTTTATTGCTGACCCTCTTGCTGAGTTAGGGACTACCTTTAATATAACTCCAAATAAAGAAAGCAATTTAAAAGTTATTCAGGAATCTAAGGAAGAGAATTTGCATCTTTATATCTACCTTTCGCCTTTTATGAAAAGATCCGAAGATCCAAGAAAAGATTTTTATGCTGAGTTCCTCCCCTGGGAAGAGGATAAAGAAAAACAGTGGCATGAAGATTGTGCTAAGACCAAAAAGCAAGGTTGGATTCGTTGGGAAGATTTGCATGGGTTAATTCAGGAGCGATGTTGGCATGATAAAGATTTCTTAAATCGTGTTCTTAATGATATTTCCTCAGTGATTGATAAAGAGATCGGTTTACCTATAAAAGAGGGGATTTCAATAAAACTCCATGTCCTTGATTTTAATGAGTACCTTATTGTATTGAGTCCCTCTCCATATCCAGAGGGGGCTTTTCCTAGTGATTACAAACCTGAAGAAGATCCTGGAGCATCGATCATTAAAATTTACCACTTTGACCAATGATGTTTTAAAAAAAATCAACTGGAGAAATTATTAAATGCTCATTGAATCAACTTTTGAAAAGTAGAAGGTTCTCTTTATATGATGGTCTGGCTGGAAAAGGAGTCGCATTGCTTATAGCAAATCGTTCCATGACTGAACTCTAAATACCTCTTGCAGCTGAAATGTTTCTTCTCCACCATAGATAACGGTGCCACCAGGTTTCTTTTGAACTTTTCCGAGCCACTTAAGGTTTTTGAGAAATTCATTATTGAAGGTCTGACTGGATTTTATTTCTATGAGGTCCAGACCATTGCTTTTATCAATAACCAGGTCGACTTCATGGCCATGTTGATCGCGCCAAAAGTACAGAGGAGCCTCTTTTCCTTCATTAAAGTACTTTTTAAGATAGTAAGAGATCACCCAATTCTCAAAAATATGACCTCTTTGGGGATGGGAAAAGAGCTGCTCTTCGTTTTCAATTCGTAATAAATAGCAGAGTAGGCCGGTGTCATAAAAATAAATTTTAGGAGATTTAATGATTCTTTTGGAAAAGTTTTTGAAATGGGGCTGTAGGGTAAAAAGGATATAGGAAGCCTGCAAGACACTCATCCAACTGTCCGCGGTAGGTTGAGAAACGCCCACATCATTAGAAAGACTTGAATAATTAACGAGTTGACCAGTTCGGCCTGCAACAAGTCTAATAAACCGGTCAAAGAGGTTTAGGTTGTCAACTTTGAGTAAAGTTCTCACATCTTTTTCAATATAAGTTGCATAGTAGTCTGCTAGCCAATCTCTGGGATTCAATTGCTCATCGTAGATTCGAGGATAAAACCCCTTCCACATAGCTGAGTCGATGCTCTTTGGTCTTTCCTTTTGAGGAAGTTCTTCCATTTGGAGAGGGAGTATTGTCAGGATTCGGGAGCGGCCAGCCAAGGATTGTGACATTTTTTCTGATAACAGTAAGCTGTTGGAGCCTGTCAAAATAAATTGCCTTGAGTCTTTTTTATCGTCTAATATTTCTTGTAGATAAGAAAGGAGATCTGGGAACTTCTGCACTTCGTCTAAAATAGTACTTGTTTTTAAGGAGTTTAAGAATCCTTTAGGGTCGAGTTCTATTCGATGCCTGTTATCGGGATTTTCCAAAGATACATATTGATACTTAGGGAATAGTTTCTTTGCCAGTGTGGTTTTTCCTGATTGGCGAGGACCCGTGAGAGTGATAGCTCGGTACTTATTCTTAATATCTTGAATGTAATCTTCAATAATTCTCTTATACATAATTGATATTAAAATATAATTTAGGAATATTGTCAATTTAAAGTTGAACTTTAAATTGACAATTTCTTGTTTCAGCCCTTGAAAAGATAGGGCAGAAATAAAATCTAGGAAGGGCTTAACTATTTAAGGTTATAGAAATAGTTAAACTAGGGTATATTATTTTATGAAGAATCTGTCGCAACTGCCTCCCTTCCCTATTCAAAAGCCTCTTAAATTTCGAAAAAATTATTTCATTTTACTTTTCACCTTTTTTAATATTTAACGGTTCTCTTTATTAATGGGTTACTGATCTATTTAATAATCTCTAAATTGAAGCGAGGACAGTTATGAAAAATATAAAATGGTTGATATTGGTATTTTGTTTTTTGAGTTTGAACAATATTTGGGGCAGGGATATTAATCTCTTTGTGGCATTTGGTCCTCCTCCCTTTGCCGCAGTGGAGCCAGAGTACGAACCCTATGAGGGGATCGAGGTCTCTCCCATGAATTTATCGGCCAATACCCGCTTGATGGGGCAAATAGAATTGATCTCTCTCCCCTTTGTAAGTTGTCTCGTTGGTATTGGGACTAATACCACCTCTGCATCCTATCGAGTGAAAGAGAGTGATGATGGGAATTGGCATCAATTTAATTATAAATACCGTAATCTTATTACTGAGGTGGGGATTGGATTAAACATTTTCCAAACCCAGTTGCAGGCCATTCTTCTCTATGAAAAAGGCTTTGAAGAAAACAAACCCTTGCTGCTCTCCATGTTTAACAGTGGTCATGGCAGGTATCGAAGAAAAACTGTGATCTTGGATGCCCCAGGTGCTCTTGCGCTGGGTCTTCGTCTAAATATGGTTTTGAGTGATTTTATCCTATTGGGTGGAGAGCTTTTGGGCCGTACCTATCATGTCAGTCTTCAGGATGATCATTTACAGAGTCTTAACGTTCAAGGAACGGCCAGTTTGCTAGCAGGGATTACTTTTTAAAGCCCTAAAATGAGATCGGCGAGAGGAGAAGTCCCCGGAGTCAAAATGAGATCTCGGTAAACTTTATGAACATAATACTCATCGGATGGATCGTTTGATCCTGTAGGTAATGCGCCACCAAATGTTGGGTCTGGCCACTTAATGGGGCGACCATAGAGGTAATTCCAGGCAAAGTCTTTCTTGGAGTATGCTGTGGCTACTTCCCTGGTTCTTTTTACGGGCTCGAAATTTTCATCCTCTGGTGCGGGATAGAGTTTCTTTAAATCAGCTGGGGGATTTTGAAAAAGAGCGGGAAGATTGATGGAAATTTTTCTTCCAGTTACCTCGCTAACAAATTCGTAGGGCCCTTGTAGGATTTTTTTCCA
>CAYFLR010000030.1:0-22935 GCA_964343805.1 uncultured bacterium
TGATCAAACCATTAGAGGATACTTTAAACTTTCCATGATAGTCATCATGTTTACATTCTGAGTCAGGGCAGTCTGCATATTGAATAGATACTGTTTCGGTGAGTTTAACATTGGAGATAGATGGTATTTCTTTTTTTTCTTTATCACTTGTCTTAAAAGTTGTTTCAATCTTGCCATACAAAATTGTGTATTCAGTGCTAGATTGAAAACCATTACAAGGACGTATTAATTTTAAAGAGCTACTTTTTAATACAACTTCAAGAGATTCCTCATCTACATCACACAATTCGACGGTCTCATTTTGCGAGTCTTTTAGTGATAGTATTTCTAATGACATTTTTTCCATGAAAATAAAACTGTTTATAGGAATAGTCGTATTGTCTTTTGGAAATACCAAATAAGGTGTTGGCAAGGGTTGGCTAGCATAAACTGATTGTCCCACAAATATTTTAACTATAAATACTAGTATCAGAAATAGCCAATTTCTATTTATGTATTTCATGAAAAATCCATTTTAAAAACGGTTGAGCACAGTTAATACAAGGGTATAATAATGATATCAGATGAAGTTGTTAAAATCGATGCTATAACACTTCCTTGGAGGACCTTTCTTCAACGCTAAAGTAGAAAAGTGTCTATATGATAAAACAGCGGTGCTTAGGGATGTAGTGCTCCACAAAAAATACAGACATTCAGCTAGCTCTTAAGTAATAGGAGTAAGACTATGAATAGTACTAGTACTAAACCACAACATGACATAGAGTGCGAGTTTATTACTTTTCTCTTTTAGATGTTCACTTTTTAAACAAATCTTTAAACTCTCAAAATAACTGGTTCGTGAAAAGCCAGCCATGGATTAACTCTTTTGAGGAAGATTGGCTTCTTTATCATCGTAAATACCTTCTTGTGAAAAATCTTCCATAACATATTCAGTATTTGAACTCTCATCTTTCTCAATTTGATTGTCATTGATCTCTGAACTTTCTTCTAACTCAATTTGGTTTAATCTATCATCCAAATAGAAATCCTCGGTATTAGCTGGGATGTTTTTGACTGCTTCTTGTGCCGAAGACTGTTCTTTATGAGGTCTTCCACAAGCTGTTAGTATCAAAGTTCCTAAAATTACTATTGTTAATAGTTGACCCATTTTCATTTTATTCTCCTTTATAAACATAAACGTGCATAACCTGTCCCATTATTGTTAAAGATCCCCGTGACCTTTGTAACTTCATCCATTTAGCAATTGCTGTGCCATACAAAAAAGATCAGTAATATCAAGGGGTAAATAAATTAGATCAGATAGTGATGAGGCAATTGTGTCGCTTAGTGAGACAGAATATGTAACTAAGAATCTCTCCAAAACCTCAGAAATAGACTTATTTTACATAATATAATATACATGTTATAATATGTATTATGAAGGTTGGATCTTTAATAAAATTAAAACGTAGAGTCCTTAAATGCTCACAAGTGGAATTTGTTGGTCAAAGTAAAGTTAGCCTGCCATCTATCCAAAACCTAGAAGCAGAAAAGGCAAATCCCTCTCTCAGTACTTTAACAAGAGTCTTGGATGCTATAGGATACACCTTAAATATCGTCCCCAAGGAACCTGATTGGGAAAAACTTATTGCTTTTGGCTTGCCCTTGGTCACAGAATAGAGCAACATCCTGAAGGGGATATCTTACAATTCTACCTTTTAGTCCAGAACACCGCCGAATTCTTAACTTCGGCTAATGGCTCTACTGCCAAGTTCGAGCGGCATTATGATGCTTTTAAAGGGTTTTTATTAGCTTTAAAAGGTCATTACCCTTCCCACTATGCACAAATAAAAAACAACGCCACAGATAGCATTACCCATAGTGATATTTTAGGTCGCCATATAAAATTCCGTAATATATCTCTCACAATCATGAGTAGGTACCTGTAGATGATTGATAAAAATAGAATAGAGACTTTCTGCAAAAAAGCCCTTATCAAGTTAAAAGGAGACTGGGTATTATTAGGCGGAAGTTTGTTAGGACTTTTAAATATTTCAAAAAGGCAGACCTTAGATATAGATATTATCTCCATCTCACCATCTGACAGCAATGAGACTTTAAAGTTAATGAAGATTGCAGATGATATGAAAATTCCTCCAGAAGCCATCAATCAAGCAGCTGCATTTTATCTCAGAAATTTAGATGGTTGGCAAGATCGACTTGTATTATTAAAACAATCCAAATTATGTAAAATTTATCGACCCGATGCAAGTTTATACATCCTACTCAAACTGAAACGAAACAGTCAAACCGATCAAGAGGACATTAAGGTGATGATATCTTTTGCCCATGAGCAACAAGAACCAATTGACTTTAAATGGATAAGCAGTCTCCTTAACAAAGAAGAAACCTTAAAATGTAGTAAATCACTGGACCTTTTAAAAATTCAGGATGATTAACGAGCTACCTAGAACGGCATTTGGATCTGTTTACAGACTATCAATTCCTCCAGCAAATTTGATAAAATAGTTTTTTGTCCTATCTTTACTAATATCAGCTGATTTTTATGACCCATTCTACTTGCTGTCCTATTCATATTTTCAATTATGAGAAACTATTATGTCGTTGACATTCCACCAGGGATTGCATAATCATTTAACCTGTATTCTCATAACTATTTGAGCAAAGGACTCAGTTGGAATGACCGACAAGCAATTAACCATCTCCAAGATTATGGAAATGGTAGAGCATGAAGTTAAAAAGCGTGAGCCACTCCCAGAACATCTTCGGCATATAACCACCTTAGAAGATCGTAAGCAAAGGTTGGCCCAAAAGGAAGATCTCGCTGAAGAGGAAAATGACATCAGCCTAGCGAATCTTCTCAAACACGAAGATAAAGCCTTTATTATTTCGGCCTATAAGGCAATTTTAAATCGAAGCCCCGACTCCGCCGGTCTCCAACACCATCTGCAACTCCTACAAAAAGGTCATGTGACCAAAATAGAGATCATTGGTAATCTACGATTTTCAAGAGAGGGAAGAGAAGAAGGAGTTAAAATAGAGGGAATCTTACTCCCCTTCTTACGAGATAAATCCTATAAGGTCCCTTTTCTTGGTCGATTATTTAAATATGTCTATCTCATGCTCACCTTTCCGAAACAAGTGACTCAAATTAACCAACGACTCAATCAATTAGCTCATGAGATAGAACAACTAGATGGAGCCCAAGAAGCCATGCATCGCAAGTTTGACCGTGAACTCACTCTTATCAAACGAGATGCTCGCCAAGGACCTTTAAACAAGCAAGAGTCAAATGGAACTTAAAGTCGCCATCGTCATACCCTGGTTCGGCCGTGATTTAAAAGGAGGAGCCGAAAAACACACTTTTCAAGTAGTGACAAATCTCTTACTTAAAGGTGTGGATGCTACCATTCTCACCACTTGTTCTAAATCCTTTCATGAAAGTTGGTCACACAACCACTATAAATCAGGGGACTCAACCGAAGACAACATTCCTATAAAGAGATTTCCGGTTACCAAACAAAGGCGACATAAATTCGATAAGTCAGTAAAGCGGCTTCTTTCGGTAGAAAAAGATCTGCTTAAAATTGGAGTGTCTCCTGTTACTAAAAAAGATGAGAAGATCTACATTGAAGAGAATATCAACTCTCCCAAGTTGCTTCAGTACATCGATGAGCATAAAAATAATTACGATGTCTTTGTCTTCATTCCCTATCTCTTCCCCATGTCTATTTTAGGAGTCAATTTAGTCAAAGATAAAGCAGCTATGATTCCCTGTTTGCATGACGAATGCTACGCCTATTTACAATCGGTTCGTCATTCCATTAACCAAGCGAGCAAACTCTGTTTTAATTCAAAAGGGGAATACATTTTAGCCAAAACCCTTTATGGCCCCTCCATCAAGAAAAAATCCTTGGTCACTGGAGGAGGTATTGAAATTGATTTAGCTAAATTTGATCAGCCACTGGATCCCATTATAGAGGGAAAATATCTACTCTATTTAGGAAAGAGATGTAAGGAAAAAAACACCCATACCCTGATCAAAGATGTGGAAAAATATATTTCGCAAACGGGTTCTGATTTGAAATTGGTGTTGGCAGGACCGGCCGATCTCCCGATTAAACCCACCACTAAGCAGGTCATAGATCTTGGATTAGTATCAGAAGAAGATAAATACAAACTACTCAAACACTGTACGGCACTAGTGAACCCTAGCATCAACGAAAGTCTATCTCGAATTATTTTTGAAGCCTGGGGAGCCAAAAAACCCGTTATTGTTCATCAAAAATGCCTAGCTACTTATGAAGCTTTGAAAGACTCTGGTTTTTCTGGTTTTGCCTATAACACCCACCAGGATTTCTTAAAAATTCTAAAGCAGCTTGACCAAGGAGATACTAGCTTACTGCATAAAATGGGTGTCAAAGGCTACCACTACATGCAGGAAGTGACGGACTGGGGTAAAATATCTGACCGCTTCATTCAACAATTTAATGAGATAAAAAAGGAAACCACCGTCGTGCGTTCACTCGTTGATAAAATTAATATCCTATTCTTAGCCGAAACAATTGTAATTAACGATGCTGTTGGCAATGATGTTATAGAACAATTGACTTACTTTGAAGAGTTAGGATTCTCTTGTAGCCTGTACGCACAAACTTCCAGCCCAGAACTGGATCGTTATGCCATCAGCAAAACCGAAGTCCGTCAAAGGCTACAAAACCCTGAC
Organism: uncultured bacterium; assembly: GCA_964343805.1. Lineage (GTDB taxonomy): Bacteria > Bdellovibrionota_B > Oligoflexia > CAYFLR01 > CAYFLR01 > CAYFLR01. Next base: position 4,727 of record CAYFLR010000030.1, read on the forward strand.
ACGGTGACCATCTTTCATCACTCCACCAATTGGGGAGAAATTCTAGACCTGATTCTTAAGTCCAATTGCACCCTCTTTTTCCGTTATCATAATGTGACTCCTCCTGAGTTTTTTGCTCCCTATCATAAAGGCTATCACCGTGCGACAACTGAAGGTCGTGAACTCACCAGTGCCTTGGTTAAAAGCAAGAAGTTCAATCACTACTTAGCCTGTTCTTCTTATAATGCCAGCGAGTTGATGGAATTAGGAGTATCTGAAGAAGAGATCACAGTTTTATCTCCCTTTCATCGAATCCCAGATTTTGCCAATGCAAGCATAAACCCAGTTTTAAAGCGCCAACTTGATAACGGATGTATTCAAGTTTTATTTGTAGGCAGAACCGCTCCCAACAAAGGGCACAAACATTTAATTCATGTGATTCATGAATATGTAAAGCACTACGGAGATAATATCCAACTCAATATTGTGGGTAGCATTGATATTCAACTGGACCTCTATCAAAAAGAGCTATCTCAACTTATCAGTAAGCTTAAGTTAGAGGACAATGTAATATTTAGACATATGTCGAGCTTTACCGACCTAAACACCTACTATAAATTCTGCGATGCCTTTTTACTGATGTCAGAGCATGAAGGCTTCTGTGTCCCCATTTTAGAAGCTCAGTATCACCGCCTTCCCCTTATCGCTCTAGATCGCTGCGCGGTTAAAAATACAGCAGGTAAAAACCAAATGGTCATCTCCAAATTAGACTATAAAACCTTTGCCTGTGCCCTGCGAACCATCACTTCCGAACAAGAAGTTGTTGATTACCTTGCAGAAAATGGTTTTCAAAACTATTTAAGATATGAAAAGAACGATCTTTCTAAACAGCTTTTCAATGTCGTGACAGAGTTGATTTTAAAGCCAGAGCGCTGATTTCAAGGTAAAATACTGAAATCCCAACTTTTATAAGCAAAGATTCTCAAAACCATAACGATTATTTATAGAAACCATTGACACTTTCTCCGAAATAGCGTATTTATGCATCCTTCATGAGTGTGTAACATTATTAAGAGGTAAGAAGATGAACAAGATTATCCCAAGATTTGAATTTAGAACTTTTGCTCCCAACTTTGGTTTAGTTGAAGACAAAATGCGTAAACTTTCCAAATGTGAAATGGTTAGAGAAAGCGCTGAGATTTATATCATGTCTGCTGGCAACAACGAAAATAATACTAAAATCCGTGACGCTAAAATGGATATTAAAGTATTTGTAAAAGAGCAAGAAGGCCTTCAGCAGTGGAATCCACGTATGAAGGGAACATTTCCAATGAAAACAGAAATGATCCGTGACGAAGTTTTCCCAGCGTTTGGCGTTGACGTTCCTGAATTCCAGAGAGATGAGTACACTTTAGAGCAGTACTTAGAAGAAATCATCAAGCCTCATCCTGATTTAGCGGCTGCTTCTGTATTTAAGCGTCGTTTTGCTTTCACCGTTAATGGTGTTATCACAGAGATCGCTCACCTTCAAATCAATGGCGCAGCTATCCAAACTATTGCAGTTGAATCTGAAGATGTAGAAGCTGTATTAAAAGCAAAACAAATGCTCGGACTTGATGAGTATGAAAACATTAATTACTTATTAGCTATCAAACGCATCATTGGTATGGAGCCTATGGCACCAGAATCTACTCATTACGGATTATAAGAATTACCAAGAACTAGTTTTAGTTTCCGATCTTAGGAGATACTCACATGCTTAGAAATGTGTTGGTGGGCGCGTTTGCCTTCTTAACCCTCTTTTCTGCTGGATCTACTGCTGCTTATGCTAAATTTCCTCGTAAGCCTATTAAGCTGATTGTTTATACCAAGCCGGGTGGGGCCATTGATGTATTTGCACGTAAGTTTCAAGTGATAGCCAAGAAATACACTAGTACCACTTTTGTTGTCGTCAACAAGCCAGGTGCTGGTGGGATTATCGCAATGAAACATGTACTGAAAAGTCGCAAAGATGGCCATACCATTGCAGCAGTGACCAAATCAAATATAGGCAAAATAGTATCTTCTAGGAGCAATCTCAAAGTTGAAAAGTTTAACTGGCTTGCCATGTTGGTTTCTGATCCTGAAGCGGTTATTGTAAGAAAGGCTTCTGCTATTCAATCCTGGGCACAGATTTTATCTGATGCCAAAGCCAACAATGGCAAGCAACTTTGGGTGGGTCCTGCAACCGGCGGAAATGACCATGTAATGGCTCTAAAAACTTGGAACAAAGCAGGTATATCCGCTAAATGGATCCCCTACGCTGGTGGTGGAAAAGCTATGGCAGCTCTTATGGGAGGTCATGGTGCAGTTTATGTAGGCAACCCTGGCGACGTTATCGGCAAACCAGATTTAGCAGTCGCGGCTATTGCCAGCCCCAATCGACTCGGTGGTGAATTTTCCAACGTCCCAACTTTCAAAGAACTGGGAGTTAAAGGCCTCGATAATGAAATCATGTGGCGAGGGTTTATGTCTGCTAAAGGGATTCCTGCCGAAGCAGTCAAATTTTATCAAGAACTTTTCTCCAAGATAAGTCAAGATCCTGACTGGATTAAGTATATTGAAAGTCGAGGAGCCAATGCCACTTACCTAGGCCAAGATAAATTCTCTGAAATTGTAAATCAAGACAAAACCGAATTTACCACCATCCTAAAAAAGCTCGGAGTTATAAGATAGCATGGACTTCACCCATGGGGCCCCCTTATACGCTTTACTGGCTGGTTTAGTTGCGCTCCAAGCGATTTTTGGATATATCTTTTATCGATTTCGGAAAGATTTTATTGGAAATTATGTCATTGCCAGCAGCATGATTCTTTTGACAACACTTTTCTCCTTTATGGGAAAAGATATGCCAAAAGAACCGGCTGGACCTATGGCTCTCCCTACTCTCCTAGGCTCTCTCCTGGTTGTCATAAGTGCTATTTTATTGATTCAAGCTGGAAGAAAGAAGCTAGAACAAGATCCTTCTTTTGGCAATATCAAAGCCTTTCTATCCGTCCTTGGTTGCCTGATACTTTATACCTTAGCCATTGATTTTTTAGGGTACTTTGTTAGCACTCTGCTTTTTGTAGTTGGCATGATCTATCTCCTCACCTATCGAAACCATATTGTCATTTGGAGTGTGGCTTGCGGCTGGAGTCTATTTTCTTATTTAGTTTTCTACAAAGCCCTCTACATTCAACTTCCCCTCGGATATATCTACACCACTTTTTTTGAATAAATAATCTAATCCTTTGCAATAAATTTAAGGTCTCTCTATGGACATTTTAACTAATCTCTTAACTGGATTTCAGAATTTAGCTGGATGGCAGCCTGTTTTAATTATTATGGCGGGTGTTATATTAGGCGTCTTTGCTGGGGCCATGCCAGGACTCTCCCCTTCCACTGCCGTTGCTTTACTGGTTCCTTTTAGCTATACCATGGAACCCACCATGGCTTTAGTTTTATTAACCTCCATATACATTGCAGCCAATTACGGTGGTTCCATAACCGCCGTTCTCATAAATACCCCTGGAACCCCCTCCGCCGCGGTGACAGCCATAGACGGTTATCCCTTAACCCAACAGGGTAAAGCCGGAAAAGGATTAGGAATGGCTTTGATTGCTTCCACTTTGGGTGGCGCTTTTGGAACTATTATACTTATTTTGTTTGCCGTCCCTCTTGCCAAACTCGCTCTTAAATTTAGTGAAGCAGATTATTTTGCCTTGGCCCTTTTTGGCCTCGCAACCGTGGCATCAATGGGTCAAGGGAACCTACTAAAATCATTGATAGCGATATTATTCGGTTTATTAATTAAAACCATCGGCATTGACCCCATTTCCGGAGTGGAAAGATTCACCTTTGGGGTGGATGATCTCTATGATGGCTTTAAATTAATCCCGGCGCTCATTGGTCTCTTTGCGGTGAGTGTCGTACTACAGAAAGTCGAAGAGTGGAAACTGGGGCAGAAAGCCTTGGCTACCGTAACTCACCAAATGCCCAATGTTAAAGAATTTTTAGAATCTAAATTGACCATTGTCAGGTCGTCTATAATTGGTACTATCATCGGAATTTTTCCTGGCGCTGGTGCTACCATTGCAGCCTTCATTAGTTACGATGTAACCAAGAGATCGAGTCAAACTCCTGAAAAGTTTGGAACAGGACATTTAGATGGAGTTGCCGCGAGTGAGGCTGCCAACAGTAGTTCCGTGGGAGGAGCTTTAGTCCCTCTGCTTGCCCTTGGCATACCTGGCAGCGCAACTGATGCCGTTTTATTGGGAGCTTTTATGCTCCATGATCTAAATCCTGGTCCTCTTCTCTTTCGAGATAGTCCGCAAATTGTTTACGGCATTTTCGCCAGTCTCATGCTCGCTAATTTAATCATGCTCTTCTTGGGATTTTTTGGTAACAGAGTCTTTTTAAAAGTGGTTTCTGTGCCGGAAAAAGTCCTCTTCCCTATGATTCTGGTTTTAGCCATTATCGGATCTTATGCCGTGAACACCTCGATTTTTGATGTTTATTCTTGTATCGGTTTTGGTGTTATAGGCTGGTTATTTAAAAAGTATGGATTTCCTGTATCCCCTGTTGTTCTAGGTATCGTACTTTGTAAAATGATTGAAGAGAGTTTTCGAAGAGCAGTCATGATGAAAGGCTACAGTGCCTTTTTTACCGAAAAGCTCAGTCTAATCATGATCATTTTAGCCTTGCTCTCTTTTGCTATTCCGATTTATAAGCAGCTGAAGAAAAAATCCCAAAATGCTTAATACCTAAGGGAAACTCCTCCAAATAGCTCATAACCAAACCGGCTATCATCTAATTTAGGAATGTTACGAGCTCCCGACAATGATTTCTCATCATGAAGTTCGGCGCCGAGTTTCAACCGGCTAAAGGTGGTGGGTTCATATCCGAGCACTGTTGACAAACCATAGCCGGTGCCCGCCTGCACATGGGAAGACAAATTAAATTTCTTACCTTGGCCAAATTTTTGGTAGATACCGAGTCCCAATTCCGTTTGACTCTTTCCTTTATAGATTTGCTCCACGAAAAACGGGAAGATGGTTTCTTTGGTGATAAAGGCACTTTTCAGCCTTAACGAGACTCCTTGCCGGTTCAGATAGCTCTCAATATCAGGGAGTTTTATACCTCCCACTTGAAAAGGAGAGACTCTGGCATCTCCATTATAGACATAGCGAGCTGCGCTGTAGAGCATGGAATAGGTGGTAAAACTCCCATAAAGAGCTATAAAAGAAGCGGTTTTTAAATCACTTTCGCTCACATTAAAACCCTGCTCTTTATAAAAATCGAGAGTCTTGTTTATATCTCCCTTTCTTACCTTTCCATCTTCTCCCACCTTATTGGTCCAGCTTTTGATATATCTGGTGATAGCTGTCTTGCCATAGTAATAAGGAATGAAATCAAAGAAGTGCCCCTTATGAAGAAGGATCCGATCCTCTAACATTTCAGTGAAGTACATCTCATTATTCACTCCAGCCATAGTAATTAGATTTGTCCAATTATCGGTGGAGTAATAAATTTTGAATAGCTGCTTCCCAGTACTACCTCCCATGGCTCCCTTTGAGGCGTTTTTGGATTCAAAGCCAGACAGAAAAAATAAGAACATATTGGTGTACTTATCATCGGAAGACCCATCCCAGTAAACTGCGGGCTCCCATCCAATAGTTCCATTGCGCAGAGCATGACCAAATTCATGATTGGTAAAAGCAAAAGGTTTCCAACGTTTACTGTAAGGTTCGCTCAATATACTGAGATCATAGCCGTAGAGATAATAAACCAGAGCGAGAGTAAACCGGCTCAATTTATACTCACCCACCATGGTATGATAACTGAGCAAATCAAAGGGGTAACTGAATAGATGACTCATATCAATGCCAAACTCCTGAATGGCTCGATTGGTATAGGATGACTGCAGGTATCCGCTATCAAAAGAGAGGGATCTTTCGAGTTTTCGCTCTTTGGCATTGAGAGAAAGAGCTGTAAAAATAAACAGTGTTATCAGTGATAGGATATAAACCTTCATATTTTATCGTTTCGGTCAGGTGAGATAAATCTTGAGTGACAGAACTTCGTTTATAAAATTTATAAATTTAGTTTTGGCACTAAATTGAAGGTATTTACTGCCAAAAATAAGGTTATTGGGGGTATAGCAAGCTTTTTGGCACTGAATTGGGCGAAATGAGTGCCAAAAGTCCAGTTATAAATTTTATAAACTAACTTTTGACAATATTTTTATCCTTGATTAGAAATTTTTTTTGCGATAGAGAAGCTCCTCCACTGTTTTCTCCCTTCGAGAAAGGAGGAAAACCTTGCCAAGGAGGATTTATCTCAGCCTTTGCTCATCATTTAGTTTTCAGATTACCAGATAATAGAGTGATCGCACCTTCAAAGGAAAAACGTTTTCAAATCGTCAGGGCAATTAATCAGCTTATAACCAAATATAAAGTCTTATCTTGGAGACTAGCTGACACTCATTTACATGTCCTACTTATTAACCAAAGAAAAGAGTGTGGTCTATTTGCACGCTACCTTGCCTCTTCCATCAAAAAACGATTACAACTAGATATTTCTTTTAGCAACACCTACATCAAAGAAATTGAAAACCAAAGTCACCTTATGAAAACGTTTATGTACCATTTGAACCAGGGAAGTCATCATGGGCTCGATAATGACCCTTACCTTGATGGCAGCATAATCCCAGACCTGTTAGGTTTAAGAGTCATGATCCATCCATCCCCAAATTACATGAAAGAACACTTACCCAGAGTTAAAATGAAAGAATTGAAAGCCCTCACCCAGCTCTCTTTTAATAGTGAAATTCAAAGTTTTGATTTATTGGCTGAAGCAGCCGCTGCCGCGATAGGACTATCCAGCCTTCAAGGTAATTCACCCTCTGCAAGAGCAGCTCGAACTGCGGCCTACTACCTGGCTAAAGACAAGGTAGAAAATAAATATTTAACAAACCTTTTAAAGACCTCAAGGAGAACTCTCTATCGACAGCAGAAACTCACTCCTGAAAGCCATATAGTAAAAGCGATTGAAGGGCAGTTACGGATTCGGCAACCTTAAGGAAAATTAACTGTAGATGTCTCACCCGCGGTAACCGTCACTGGTTTAGTTGCATCATTCATCTTGATCTGGTAGGCACCGGGGAAAACGTCTATAGAACGGTCTGAACTACCGATAAATTTTAACTCCTTCCCATTCTCATCTAAAAGATAGATTATATCTTCGCCAGGAACTTCTATCACTCCTAAGGGAAATTGAATCGTTTCACCATTTAGTACGGTAACAGAGCCGATGGTATTATTAATCTTTATCTGGTAGTTGCCAGGGAATACATCTATAGTACGCTCTGAACTACCGATAAATTTTAACTCCTTCCCATTCTCATCTAAAAGATAGATTATATCTTCGCCAGGAACTTCTATCACTCCTAAGGGAAATTGAATCGTTTCACCATTTAGTACGGTAACTGAGCCGATGGTACTATTAATCTTTATCTGGTAGTTGCCAGGGAATACATCTATAGAACGCTCTGAACTACCGATAAATTTTAACTCCTTCCCATTCTCATCTAGAAGATAGATTCCATCTTCACCAGGAACTTCTATCTCACCCAACTCCAACTCAACAGTCTCTGATGCTTTGATCTCAATTGATTTGAGAACACCTTGGATTTCAACTTTATAGAGACCTGGAAAAAGATCTACACTCTGGGTAGAAGAGCCATAATATCGACTTTTATCATTGGAATCGATAAGAGAGAAAGAAACTTCTTTAGGCAATTTGAGGGTCCCCATTCCTGGCATTTTTAATGGCTCTAGTTTAAAAGGTGAGCTTCCGTCAGTAGGAGTCGTAAAGCTGTCAAAGGAGTAGGATTTTCCCTTGTTAAAAACGGTGAGAGTGGTTTTACCTCCTTCTCCTTGTTTGCCATTAGCATTATAATCACGATCCTTGGGCTCACCACATTGCAGTGTTACTTCAAAATTACCTTGGCTATCGGTTTTAGGCTTTTTAACCGAAAAGGGCCATTTTTTACCATGCATAAAAGAGGTATTAGCAATAGGCGCACCATCATGGTCTTGAATTTGACCAGTAATTTTGCAAGGGGCCACTACATAGACCGGGGTGGGAATTTCTATAACATCAGTACTTTTTGTGGGTTCTGAGGTGCCACTCCCACCACTATTTCCGCTATTTCCGCTATTTCCCCCACTAGGAGCAGGTCCACTCGCTGCACTAGGGGGCAGGCCGGAGGAAGGAATATAGGGTGGAAATTTAGGAGCTGTATAACGGGGGCTAGTTACTTTTGGGGAGGTAATACCTGGAATATTAAACACATTCCCACCGGAAACAACTTGGAGGTAGCCAATTAAAGGTTTTCCCGTAAGACCATCTTGATTGATATCTTCCCCTGGGAACTCTGAGCGCGGGCTGGAGAAAGAAAACGATCCATCTTTTAATTTCTCAATTCCAGTACGTCCGGTGATGGATGTAGTGATAAAATTCACTATAGCATCAATGATTCCTTTACCCAATTCAACTATGATTCCTTTGATGAGAGTCAAGGCATCCACCGGCCAATCACAGTTCCATGTGGAAAAATGAGTCACCTTTGCCACTGTAAAGATCACTCCCTCAAAAGACTTGTTTTTGATAGAAGGAAGTTGATCTTCGGTAAGTTTTTCACCCTCATTATTTTCTAACCAGCCAACTCCATCTCGTTCCCATTCCCCGGCTTTTTCATTAAATGAGTACATAGGAACGTCAATTTGATCGTTGCCCAATTCGATATCTTTTACAATCTCCCAGGTATCAGTGGGTAATTTCATACGTATGGTGGCGGGAGATTCTTCGGGAAGTTGAACCAAATTGGCATTGTTTTCATCTTTGAGCTGAAAGGTACCAAAAACACCTGAAATAAGAGCATTGCCATCACTATCTGCAAAATCCCCAGGAAAAGCTTCCGTCTCGGTTACAGGATTAAAAGCCTTAGCATATCCTCCTGCAATCGAAACTCCTGAGACTTCAATATCACCACTCTCATTAGTGCATTTTTGGTCTTTGCACTTGATGCTTTTTAGTTTGTTCAAAGTGCCATTCAAAACCATTTTACTCTGTTTTTTACTTACTTTGAATTTTCGGACGTAGGGAGTGTAGCCTTCTAAACTCGCATGAAATAGGAGGGAAGTGTCCTCTTTAGTGCTAACGGTTATTTGAAATTCACCCTTATCATTGGTGGTGGTCTTAAACTTTTCAGATGCTTCAAACTGATTATTGCCATCCACATCAGAAGATATTAGAATTTGAGTCCCTTTGGCAGGATCTATTTCCCCCCGAATATCCACTAAGCCGGTGACCGTAATTTCACTGATGGTAGCAGTTGGTTTATCAACTTTTTCTTCCTGTTCAGTTTCATCATCCTTACCATCCTCTTTATCGCAGTTTTGATAGAGAAAAAGGGTTAAAAACAGCAGACAAAAGATTCCACTTAACTGTAATAGGTGCTTTATGCGATTCATTCTCCCCCCTTCTTAGAGTTTTACTGATTTACTTATATAAATCCCTAAACAAACACAATTTTTTGCCGATGAAACAATTGGATTGATCTATTTTAACACGGAACTTTACCCAAAGGATTAAAAATGGCGTCCTGCAATAGAATTTTAATAATGATTTTAATTGTTTTTTTCTTCTTAGGATCTTGCAAAAACCGAGGAGCCTCGGATACCCGAGAAGAGCTTATACCCGGAGTAGAGGATAATTTCCCAAAAATTCACCACGCCAATTCAGAGAAAAAAGATAGATTAGAACAAGATGATTTAAATAAAGGAATCAGCCATTTAACCAATCTGCAAGTGAAAGAGCAAGCTTCAGTAGAGCTAAATTTGATTACAATTGACACCTCTTCCAGTAAGGAGATGGTCCTTGATAACCATCCCCCTATGAATCTGGGAACAAAAATCCATGATGTGGATGGAAAGCAGTTTTCAGCTGAAACTCTGTTCAGGGTATTCATCAAGCAAAATGGAGTTCCCATTGCCCAAAACCCACTTTTCCTTCAAAGCACCCATTCAGTACTCATCTCCGCAGAGGTGATCACCGACCCAAAACATCGAAAACAGCCCGCCGATCTACTCATGGTTCTCGTTCATAAACCCAACTCACAAAATCAGTTTGGCTATATGTTAACGGAGCAAGGTTTAGTTCCATGGAGTGGCGATCACGGAGAGCTCAAACCCTATAGCCAATATAAACAAGAGGGTTTACCGGCCAAATATGAGATCAGGCTTTCACCTTTCAGTTTGGAGAATATGCCGGGAGAGGTTCATCTCTATTTTGGTTATCGTCTATCCAATGGTCAGACCCTTTCTATATTAGATCCCATCATTTTTCGCATGATTGAAAAGGATCAACCCTTGTCTATTAGTAAAGGGGAAAAGGGGGATAAAGGCGACAAGGGGGATAAGGGTGATAAAGGCGATCCAGGGCAAAGTGGAATCATTACTCACATAGAGAAGGTGCCCGAATATGTAAATCCCCATTTTAAAACCAACTCGTTGGTGGTAGAGGAACCAAAGGCTCATGCCTACCTTGAAGAAAAGCAAGTGATCATCAGCGGTGAATGCCAATCAGAACGAACGATTTACTTCAATTATGATGCTAATTTGATTGGCCCTAAAAGTGTGGACTGTTTTAAGAATCGGTTTAATAGTCAAGCCATCGTTCTCGGCCGATTTGGCATGCATCTTCTCACCTTGACCCAAAAGGACAGTCGGCTTTTATCCCACTGGTCTTTTGATATTTTAGAAAATGGTCTCATCCCGGATTTATCAGAGAATAATCACCTTCTATCTAGTAAGGGGGATTCCACCAATCAGCTCGCAGCCGGAAAGTTTAGCCAAGCTCTATTGTTCAAAAATAGATCCACTTTATGGCAGATGCAAAAGCCGCTGGATCTTAATATTGAAACCCCAATGACTTTAAGTCTATGGCTTTATATTGATGGAGCTGGAGGGATAGTTTTAAATTCATCAGGGTTTTCACTCAGTTTAAACAACAATAACAGTCTTCATTTTGCCTATCAATCAAGTGAAGATACGAATAAAAAGTTCCAAATCCAATCCAAAATGCCCTTACCGCAAAACAAATGGATTCATCTAGTAGCAACTTATGATGGAGAGTCTCAATCAGAGGGTATGCAGTTGTTTGTAAATGGAAAACAAGTGGCTCATCATGTGATAGAAAACCATCAATTTATCCCCGAAAAAGAGACCGGATCTCTTCAATTTGAAATTGGCGGTTTAGAAAACTCTTCTTTTCTTGGGTCGCTGGATGAAGTGAGAGTTTATAGTTCTCATCTGCCCACTAAAGAAATTGAACTGCTTTTTGAACAAGGAACTGAGTTCGCAGCCACTGAAACCAGACAGCGACAATTTTTCTATGATGGTTTTATTCCAGATCAACCACCTCTCTTGTGGCTTAGAGCGGATAAAGGAACCCAGACTTTGGAAAACTCAAATCTTAAGAAATGGCAGGATCAATCCACTTTTCAATCGGATGCTGCGCAAGAAGAAACCTCTAAGCAACCTCAGCTTCAACAGCAGATTCTTTATCATCGACCCGCACTCTATTTTAGTGGATCTTCCTCACTCAGCATCCCAGTTACAGATTCTGAAGGGCAGAGTTTATCCCCTGCTCGCAACCTTTTTATTGTTTTTAAAACCAGTGGTAACACAGAAAAAGAGCAAGTTTTATGGTATCAAGGAAACAGTTCTATGGGATATCAACTGTACTTTGAAAAAAACTATATTTACGCAGAGGTTTGGAATAAGGACTCATGGGGGAAGAAAAAAATACCCTATGTCATTGCACCCAATACCATCTACCTCTTTACAATGGAAGTGGATCCAAATAATCAACTCTTAAGAGCACATATTAATGGTTCTCTCATTATAGATGACAAACAAATTGGATCAATTCAAGTACCTCCAGTCAGCACTAGCTTAGGATCCCGAGGGACTGAGCAATTCTTTGAAGGGCATATTGCTGAAGTTTTGATCTTCGATCGCATTTTGAGAGGAAATGATTATTGGCCAGTGGTAGAATATCTCCGATCAAAATATCAAATCTACCTTTACTAAACAGGTATAAGGAAAATGCTAAAAAAAATACTCATTGTCCATACCGGTGGAACACTCGCTATAGATACCAGGTCGAAGAACGCTGATACTGCCGATCGTTTTATAGCAGAGATTCTAACCTACCTCCCGGAGATCAGAAAAATTGCAGAACTGAAAATGGTCACTCCCATGTCCATTGACAGCAGTAACATCACCACCTCTCATTGGGAAAAATTAGGTAAGATCATTTTCCAGGAACTGCCAAATTATGATGGGATAGTGGTTATTCATGGAACTGACACCATGTGCTATACGGCTTGCGCCCTCTCATTTATGATTAGCCACCTCAACAAACCAATCATTTTAACTGGTTCTCAACTTCCTTTAACCCGAATTCGAAGTGATGCTCGCAGCAATCTGACTGATGCCATCGAGATGGCCACCTGGCCTATCACAGAGGTGGGAATCTGTTTTCATCATAAACTTTTTAGGGGAAATCGCTGCAAAAAAGTGAGCATCGATGATTTTAAAGCCATCTCTTCCCCTAATTTTCCCTTTTTAGCTAAACTGGGACTCAATATTCAAATAAAAGGCCAGAGCTATGCCCCCAGCTCATTCAAGAAGCCAGAGCTCCACACAGACTTTGATAATCGTGTCATGAGCATCCGTATTACCCCCTCCATGCAATCCAGTGTCCTGCTCAAATTACTTCAATCTCCCATAATGATTTTCGTTTTAGAATCCTTTGGAGCGGGTAATTTACCGGTCATTGATCGCAATATGCTCTTTTTCATTGAGGAGGCCAAAAGGTGTGGCAAGTTGGTAGTTATTGCCAGTCAATGTTTACATGGTCAAGTGAACATGAACCTTTATGAAACGGGAAGAGAGATCCAAAAACGCGGAGCCTTATCTGGGGAAGACATGACCGTGGAAGCATGTGTGGTAAAATCTATGTTTTTATTAGGTCTCTATAAAGGAAACACTGATAAAGTTCGTGAAAATTTCTACACCCCTCTCGCAGGGGAGCTGACAGAATCTAACCCCGGGGATGGTGAAGAAAATTGAAAATCATTTTTAGCCTCTGCCTGTGGGCTGGGGGATTTATTTTATTCATATCTCTCTTGCCTATTACCAACTTATTCTTTAAAGCTCTCCCAGAGTTTACTAAATCCCAAAAGGTGCTTTTAGTCTATGCCCATATGGATGATGAAATTGTAAATGGAGGCTTGATAAAAAATTTAAGCGAACAAGGTCACCACTTGCAAATGGTTATTCTTTCGGATGGTGAAGCTAACAAAGATAGTATGACTTTACCCTGTGGATCCCTCACTTTTTTTGAATGTCGACGGAATGAAAGCCTGAGATCGGCACAAATTTTAGGTATTAAGAAAACCCTTTTTTTAGGGCTTCCCGATGGAAAGATCAAACAACATGCTGAAGATGCCATACAACAACTTTCCATCTTCATCAAAGGTTGGAACCCTGACCTGATTCTCACCCTACCCGCAACGGGGCTCAATGGTCACCCTGATCATATTGCAGTTCATGATATTACCAACAAAGCGGTAAAAAAGGCGGGTACCCAGCCACAAATTATTTACTCAAGGCTGCCCTTTCCCTTTTCACTCATTTCACCTCAATCTAAAGAACAAAAGAAAGAGCCTTTTATCTATAGCTATACTCTCTCATGGTCCCAAATTAAAGCTAAGGTAGCAGCTGTGAAGGAGCATAAATCTCAAGCCACTACCATTAATCAAATGACTCTAGGCCTACCCTATATTCTTTTTTTCAGCTGGATCAGATGGGAAAGTTATGAAAGTCTTACTGCTTTACCTCAACCTGAAAAGTAAGCTCTCGCTGGGTTTTGCCTGGGATTTCTATCGACCACATGACTAGATGAGCATGCAGTTTTTGGTGAGAAAGGCTTTCTTCCAACATGGACCAGTCTCCAGGGATATTTTCTTTGACCAAAACCGTAACTTTTTCTTTTTTAGCATTCTTTAACTGATACTTATAAGAAGAACGATAGATATTTCCACCCGAACTATATCCGGATCTCTTTTGGAAAGAAGTTTGAGTCTTCTTAGCAGTGATATCAAAGGCATTTCCTAATTTAAGATAGAGCTCTTCTCGCAAAGGAGTATGATCTATATTATCTTCGCCAACAAATTGGTTATTTCCTCTCTGGTCAGGCTTATAAATACGAAAAATACCTTTGGGTAAAGGAACTCCTAATTGGTTTTCTTTTTTATTGGAGACTTTTAAAAAGACAGCCACTTTTTGCTTTTTACCTAAACTTGGATACCTTCTTTTATAGTAGTAGTTGCCACCTTGCAGCACGTACTCTTTTTTGACCCCAACTTGAGATGCAGTGAATAAAGCCACCTGTTTGGTTTGATTGTTTAGGAGGGTGGTGGACTGATCTAAGGAGTAGAGATGGTATTCAAATAAACTTTCCTCTCTCATTTGAGGAGCTTTAGATCGGCTCTTACTTAAAAGAGAAATCCCTGGTAGGTCCCGTCGTCCTCCCGAAGACACCTGATTCACATCTCCTGCTACTAGCTGCAGTTGAGCATTTTTATAAGTGGTCCCTGATTGATTGATCAGTGTCACCCAACTTGTAATATTCATATGCTTTTCATCCTTACTGAGCTCGCCTACATAATCAGCTTTCCAACTTAAACCACCCGTCAAATAACTCAGCTCCAGCTCATGATTCCCTTTAACGGGAGAATTTAGATCAATCACCAGGGTGGGGCGATCCCGAAGATTGGCTGGAAGGTTGGGATAATTAATTCGTCCTGGAATTTGGGTTTCTATGCGATTATTCATTTGTAGTACCACTCCACTATTGGAGCTTAGAACTTTTGCAAGCACTTCTATTTCTTTACCGCTCGTTGGGTGGGTTTTTATAACCTGAACTTCTCTACCTACATACTTTTCCAATAGTTTGGTGGGAGACAGAAGATCAAAGTCAAAGTTTTGCTCAATGATGAAAAACCCCTGCTGATGACTTATATTTTTTAAAAGGCTGGTTTCGGGTTTAATTTTGGCAGACACCTCTCGAAAGGCAAGTCTGTTTTTCCCTTGGTCTAAAAAGACTTGACGAGAGTCTTTAACCAGAGCTAGGTTGCTATTATAGATGGTAACAAACAGACTTTTCTGATCGACAGCTTTTGAGACTTTCTCTTGCAACGCTCCTAATAGATCATAAGACATCATATTAATAAAGAGAATACAGAGCAAGAAAAACCGTAATGGGATAAAGTACAACATGTTCATAAAAACCTCTCGATAGATTATTTTTTGATATTTCTATCTTAAAAAAAAAGGTATTGCAAATGGCCAAAAGTATCCTATTGGGGTATAGTAGCTTTTAAATTGGATCAAAGAATAAATTGTCTCTATGGGAGGTCAAAATGATTAAGGGAATTGCATTGTTTTCATTGCTATGCAGTTTCACAATTCTGCAAGGGAAGTCACTTGCTCCCTTTGGAATTAATTTAGGAACCAAATTCAATAAATCTGACTTTATGGTTCTCAATGCCCAAGCAAACAACAAAGACATCATGTATCGCGTGATCCCCCCCAAACAAAACCCACTTTACACTGACTACAGTGTCACCATATTACCCCAAAACAGAGCAATTTCAATGGTTACAGCCATTGCCGGACAGAACATCCCCCCAGAACACATGAAACTGATGAGAGTTGAAATCGAGACTCGATACAAAAAACCCGCTTTCTCTCAAGCCGGAGATTTTTTCTGGGCCTTTAAAGATGGTAAGAAACTCACCAACCAAAAAACATCTGAAGTGGCTCAGGTGTTACTGGCAGGAAAAGTCCAAAATCTGCCCTTAGCAGATCAGGTGATTTGGCTCAAACAAGATCACCGTAGCCATTTGGCAATGATCACCTACATTGACTTCTCTATGGTCCGACTCGCTATGCAATCAGCCAAATAATAATACTTCTTTGAGGTCTACAAAATGAAACCATTTCAAAGGCGTTCTATTCCCACATTGAAACAAAAGAAAATTAGAAAGGGGCTTCATAGTATTGTCAAAAGATCCTATCCCGTAGGAGAAGAGGATTACTTTCGTCTCTTTCGGGATGAAACTCTTCCGATACAGGTGCGTTTTAAAAAAGAAGCTCCGAATTTAACTGTTAAGGTAAATACTGATATATCAGGCCAATGGGAAGACAGGCCCATGAAGCTACTTGAAAATGGAGACTACGGCTGCGAATTGCGTCTCGACCATTGTGGTTTGTTTCAATTTAAAGTGAAATACTCATACAATGAAGGAAAAACTTGGTACCTGGATAATGTTCCTCATACCTATGTTTATGTGGATCCTCCCAGCATCAAAAACTTAAATCTCTACACTCTCATACCTAAGATTTCCGGGCATTTTGGCAAATGGAAGGAGCTACTCCATCATATCCATAAGCAAGGTTTTAACGCTGTTCACCTTCTTCCTATTACCTTATTAGACACCTCTTTAAGCCCTTATGCCGCTAAAGATTTTTTCAGCATCGATCCCACTTATTTAGATCCCAATGACCAAGGTGATGTCTGGCAACAGTTTGATTCATTTGTTGAGGAGGCCAAGTCTCTGGGTATTAAGCTCTGCTTTGATTTAGTGGTGAATCATGTAGGAGTAACGAGTAATATTACCCAGAATTGCCCTAATTGGATTGCCACCGATGAGCAGGAAGAGGATGCCTTTAAAAGGGCCGGCTGTTGGGATCATCTCAATTGGATCAAGTGGCGAGATCTCGCTCTGTTAAAATATGATCATCCCAATCGCAATGTCAGAAATGAACTGTGGAACTACATGAAGGAGTATGTTCTTTTTTGGTCACATTATGCCAACTATACTGATGGGCTTATCCGCTTTGATAACCTGCACAGTACTAATCGAGCCTTCAGTGTTACAATCTTTAAAGAGGTGCATGAAAAATTTCCCAACCTTGCCATTTTGGCCGAACTATTCACCGACCTCAATGCCATCGAAAGAATGGTTTTTGAACATGGAATTCATCTTTTGATGGCCACTCCATGGATCTCTCCTTACGCACAACAAATGAGAGAATTTACTCTTTTCCTCCATCAAGTTTACCCCAAAATACGCTATCTGTTCCCCATTAATTCTCATGACAGTGGTAGCCCAACAGAAGAGTATGGAAGCCCTCATGCTACTATTCCAAGGTACTTCATTAGTGCTTTGATGGGCACCGGCTGCACAGGTATGACCCAAGGTGCTGAATTTGGGACTCCCCAAAAAATCAAATTTATAGGTCCTGCGGAAGAGATCCCTCTTTCCCGAGAAACCTGGGGGTTTGACTTCAGCAAAGAGATCGGCAAAATAAATCATTTAAAACAAAAATATGAGCTGTTTAACCAAGGTAGAAATATTAGCTTTATAGATGGAGGACATGGAGCTCTGCTCGCTGCTTATCGTCACGACGAGGAGGGAAATAAATTTATTTTAATTAGCAATCTAGACACCCAAAACTCCTATCAATTGGGAATCGACCTCTCTTCGATTCTCCCCAAGAATGCCAGACTATTAGTAGATCAGATGGACCAGTCAGAAATTCCCGTTACCTCTTCTCATATTGAATTTTATGTGGAGCCATGTGGAGTGAATGCCTGGAAAGTAATCTAAACCGGTTTTTGAAAAACGGGTATTTTCTTTCTAAATATCTTTCTCTGAATCCAATTTTTAGTAGAAGGCAAGGTAATATTAAATAGGCTGTAATTGAACCAGATGAGTACCGGCACCACTATCAGAGTCAAAACCGTCGCAAAAGAGAGACCAAAGATAACCGCATAGGCCATCGCTCGCCACATCAAACCCGACTCAGAACCCACTTGAATAGTAAACTCATGAAAATCAAAGCTCACTCCCATTGCTAAAGGAATCAAGCCAATAACCGTCGTAATAGCGGTTAATAATACCGGTCTTAGACGTGTTTTCCCGGCCTCTACTATGGCATCATAAACCTTCATCCCCCGCTTAACCAAGAGGTTAAAATAATCAATTAAAACGATGGCATTATTCACCA
>CAYFLR010000030.1:22945-25525 GCA_964343805.1 uncultured bacterium
ACCCCGGCAAGAGATATACTCCCGATTCCAGACATAATAACCACAAACTGCATATCGGAGAGATAAAAACCCCAAAACACTCCACCTAAGGAAAGAAATACAGAAATGAGGATAATAGAGGGCTGAGTTAAGGAGTTAAACTGCACCACCAAAACGATAAACATACAAATGAGAGCAATGATAAAGGCCTGTTTTAAAAAATCAGTGGCTTCCTGTCTGATACTCGCTCCTTCACCTGCTTGCACTCGGTAACCGGTGGGCATTTTAAGTTTATTTATTTTCGCCAGGACCCCCGCCTTTATCTCTTCTTTATTACTGACACCCGGTTTGAAATCAGCCCAAACTTCTACCGTTCTTGCTCGATGCTTTCGTTTGATCATACCTACCGTATTATCTTGACTGAGCCTAGCAACAGAACTGAGGCTCACACGTTTTCCCTTATCTACAATATCTAAACTTTTAAGAGCAGCCAGTTGATTTCGATACTTCTTTTCATACCTAATGACGATGTCGTATTCTTCTTTTCCTTGCCGAAAGGTGGAAACAGTCATACCAGTGATGGCATTACGAATCGCACTTGCAATCACCCGGGTATTTAGTCCAAAAAAGGAGGCACGCTTTCGATCCACTTCAATTTTAATTTCAGGTTTTACGGCCTCATAATCAGTATCTATATCTTCGAGGGAATCCTCATACTTATGGAGGATATCTAATACTTGATCAGCGATCCCTCCCAAGAGAGTGTAATCTTCTCCCACTACCTCATAAGAGATGGGGTGCCCCGTTGGCGGTCCACTTTGCTGTTCCTTCACTTTAATTAAAGCTCCAGGAATATCAGTTAATTTCCCTCTCAGTTCCGAAGCTGTTTTCTTAGATTTTATTTTTCTTTCGATAAATTCTTCAAATTGAAGTCGCACATTTCCTTTATTGGCTCCAGTTCCCCCACTGCTGAACATCCCCCCCCCACCTTTTCCTACGGTGGTTTGTGTGTTCGCCAGGGAGCTAGGTACTAAGGGTATAATTTCTTCAATTCGCCTAGCCACTTTATCAGTGGTATCAAGCGGAGTTCCCGCGGCAGCTTCAATGGATATATTTACTACTTTGGGGTCGAGTTTAGGAAAAAAGAGTTTTTCACGACCATATTTGCCATACATATAAAAGCCGGTTATTACCAAGAGAAATGAGATGGTTAAAATCACTTTGGGATAATTTAAACTTCCCTTGAGCACTGCCACATACCAGCCCTGCAGCTTGGCAAAGGTTCCACTTCCCTTGGTAATTCTTTCTTGATCCTTCGCAGTTATCCCTAAAAAGCGAGAGCAAAAAACAGTGGTCAAAATGAGCCCCACCGCCAGTGAGCTCACCAGCACAACAATCACCGTTTTAGGAAGATAACTCATGAATTCGCCCATAAGTCCTGGCATAAAAAGAATAGGAAAAAATACTAATACAGTTGTAAGGGTAGAGGAAATAATAGGGAAAGCCACTTCCGAGGCTCCCTCAATGGCCGCTTCTTTTCGTTTTTTTCCTAGAGCTCCATGGCGATAGATATTTTCTACTATCACAATCCCATTATCTACCAGCATACCTAAGGCCAATACCAAAGAGAAAAGTACCACCATGTTTAAGGTGATCCCCATAGATTGCAACACAAAGAAAGAAATCAACATAGAAAAAGGAATAGCAATAGAGACAAAAATGGCATTGACCGGCCCAAGAAAAAACAGAGTTACTAGTAATACTAGAATTAGTGCACTCACAATATTATTTTCTAAATCATAGACCATATTTCTAATAGCTATAGATTCATCGTGAGAGTAATCCAATTTGGTTCCAAGAGGGAACCTTGATTCATTTTCTTTCACCAATTTGCGAATATCATCTACAATTCTTAATAGGTTCTCACCCGTTCTTTTAGTCACTTGAAAGGAAACAGAAGAGACACCATTAATCCTGGTATAAGAATCAGGTTCTTGAAAACCAAAGGAGACTTTGGCGATTTTATCTAATCTAATTTTCCGATCTTTATTACTTATAATTAATTCGTTAAAGAGTTGAGGCTCAGTTATTTCACCCGAAACTGCCAGGGTGTATTCTTGCACTTCATTTTTTAACACGCCTCCGGGTATGGTCACATGTTCGTTTCGTAAGGCTTTGGAAACATCACCGATTGACAAACCATAATGCTGAAGTTTTAGAGGGTCTAAATCAATCACCACCTTCTTGGTTAATTTACCCGAAACTTTTACATCGAGCACCCCTGAGACTCTTTTAATTCTATCTTCTAAAAACTCAATGCTACTTTCTAGAATTTCAATACCATTAGGGTTGGACATAACTAAAATAAGAAAGGGTAAATTGGAAAAATTGAGTTCTTGCACCACCGGTTCTTTAACATCGGAAGGCATACCTGTTTTGGCAATATCTACTCGCTCGCGAACTCTTCGAATGGCTGTTTCAACTTTAGTATCCGCCGTAAATTCAGTGGTCACCGAAGAGATACCCTCAGTACTCGAAGAGGTAATTTTAACGAGGCCTTCTAAACCGTCCAGTTCATCTTCCACTTCCCGGGTTACCAAA
>CAYFLR010000030.1:25535-57607 GCA_964343805.1 uncultured bacterium
GATACTCCGGGATAAATTGTCGTGATAAACACCACCGGCCTTTTGATTTCCGGAAATGACTCTCGCGGGAGATCCATGTAAGCCATGACCCCCACAATAATGATTAAAAAGGCAAATACAAAAACCGCTTGATATTTTTCAACAAAAATTCGAACCATGGAGCACCTAAATTTTTAGTTTTCACTCACAACTTTGATAGGAGAATCCTGAACCACCTGATGTTGTCCCTCAACAATGAGTCGATCTCCTAAACTGAGACCTTCAGCTACGACTGATTTGGTATTATCAGTCGTTAATACTTTTATATATTTCTTCTTGGCCACGTCTCCTTCGGCCACCATCACCGCCAAGGCTTCAGTTAGAATTAAAATGGAGCTGGTGGGAATTACAATTTTTCTTTTTAACATTCTTTTTAATACTTTAACATTTACTGTCATCCCTGGTTTAAGCATAAGCTTCGGGTTTTTAGCTCGCACCTCCACATAAAATTTTCTATCTCTTTGATCAATTCTCTTAGAACCGCTATAAACTTTCCCAGGTATTTGAGGGCTTATTTCATCAAATTGAATCATCACCGGATTGCCTGTGAAATTAAAGTGGTCACTGTCTGGTATTGGAACGAGAACCTTTATTTGATCTAATTGAGATATGGAAATAGTGGGCCGCCCAGGAGGTAAAACTTCATATTGATTGATATGAATTTGGGTCACCACACCTGAGATAGGAGAAATACAACGCGCTCCTTCTAAGCTTCTCTTTGTGTCTATCACTGCAGTTTGGCTTTGGATATAACGTAAGACTGTTTGATCATATTGCTGTCTGGAAACACTGCCATTTTTTAAATGAGTTTCACTCCGCTCTTTATTCTCTCTAGCCAGCTTTTGACTCAACAGAGCACTCTGATGAATTAAATCACTTTTTTTGGCATCTATATCACAAAGAGCCTCTCCTGCTTTTACATAGTCTCCCTCTTTGACTTTAATCTTCGAGGCTTTACCCCCACTATAGGCTATAAGGGTTACATCATGGAGTCCTTTGACGGTTCCAATGTATTCGCCATAGTCCTTAAAGTTGCCAGCTTTCACTTGCTTAACTCTGACTGGAACTCCAGGTATTTCATCGTCTGAAGCCTGTATAGAAAAATTGGTAAATACTAATAAGACAATTAAGAGTTTCATTTTCCCTCCTCATAAATAGGTAATCCGGCTTCCATCCTTAAATTGGCAGCAGCCATCAACCTTGCCGAATAAGCTTCAAACACTCTTTTTTCAGCTTCTTTTAACTCTTTTTCTACTTCTATAAGTTGAGTTAAGGTGGCATACCCCCCCTTATAATCAGTATTAATTTGATTGTAGGCCAGCTGCACTGCTTCTTTGCTAAGGTTGGCAGCTTGATACATTTGTTCACTCACACTTTGTTGATTTTTTGCTTCATCCAAAGTAATCAGTTGTTCTCGTTGTTCTTTTGCTAGTTCCAACTGGGCAATAGCCAGTTTGGTTTTAGTTTTGCGATAAGTAGAAGGGGTACGGAAGCCATCGAAAATAGTCCAAGATAAAGAGACTCCAATGGAGTAATTAAAGTTACTATCTTTGAAAATATCCTCATGATCTTTTTCTGGCATACCATCCACATCGAATTCCGCAATACTACTAGAAACACTGCCAAAGAGATCTAAAGCAGGATAAAAGGCACCGCGATCATAATCCACTTGCTTGCCTTTTAGTTTTACCTCCATCTCTTTCAACTGCAATGCTAACTTTTTCTTGATTTGATTTAGGGGAACTTTTAAAAATGAGCTATTTTCTTCTGGCTCTATTGCCAGTTGGAGCCGATCATTCAGAGATTTTCCTAAAAGAGCTTTGAGTCGGTTTACTGATGCAATGACTTTCATACTGGATTGCCGCTCCTCAGCTCTCCCCATTTCATAAAAACTTTTTGAACGAAGGTAATCGATTTTATTTCTCGCCCCTTTCTTATATTCCAATTCAGTGAAACTAAGAAGGAGTTTGGCTTGTTTTACTGAACGTTCAGCTACTTTAAAGTAATTAATATGTAGAATTGCCTGAGTATAAGCTTGGAGCACTTTGAAAAAGTAAACTTCACGTTGCATCTGTTTGGTTAGTTTTAACCCCTTTTCTTGTAATTTTGCCAACTCATAGACCGTCCACAGTCGGCCAAAACGAAAGAGGGGCTGCATCAATTTAATCTCAATACTACTCACTGTTCCATCAATATGATCTTCATCAAAAGTGGGAGGAAGAGGCATGCTGGCAGAAGCGGCAGATTGCTTGTTCCAAATTCCACTTACATTACTGGTGATCATTGGGAAAAGTGAAGAGCGATACTGTTTGATCTCTTCTATCCCGGCTTTAAAATTCCCATCAATAATAGCTAGTTCATCGTTTTTCTTGGCCGCCATGACCAAGATATCATTCAGTGTCAAATTGGCACTGAGATGGGATGGGAATAACAAGCCCCCTAATCCAAAGATCAAAAAGAACGACCCGATAGACATTGATACGACTCCCCAATTAATAAATGCTAATGTATAGGTTAAGTGAACATATTTTATCATTTATTAAGAAAAAGATAAGGAAAATTATTAGGTAAACCAGGAAAACAACTGAGGACTAATGACTATTTAAGTTATTCATGTCTATGGGTGTGGTGGGATCCACCGGAGGAGTGGAATAAATAAGGGGTCCTTCATACTTACCCTTCATTTTAAAACATTTTACCCGAGCATGAAGGGCATATTTCTCATTATACCAATAAACATACTTTACCCCCCCATTCTCTAATGGGGCTCCGGTACAATGAGGAGTGGCCATAGATTTACTGCAGGCCCCTTTATCTGTCCATTCCCCTTTAAAGTGCTCTTCTTGTTTCCCTTCAGCACATTTATCCTGCCATTCATCCCATTCTAAAGTCACGGCATTTTCATAACGAATACAAATAGGAACCGTAAACCCACGGTCTACAATTTCTCCTTCACAGTTCCCGTTGGTATCATCATATTCGATCCAATCGCATCGACTGAAAAGAACAAATGCAAACAAAGCAATTAAAAATAGGCCATGCCGTTGGGACATAAAACCCCCAATAAAAAGACACAATATACTCAAGATATATTTTAATCTTAACATGGAAAATTCGGCAAGAAAAGCATTGTGTCACTTAGACAAATGTGACAAAATTCTATCAAAGGGTTTGTAACCAACTAAAATAAGGAAGTTTCCACATGATGCAATCCGCCCCACAAACCGTCTTAACGGTCAAAGAAGAGGAGGGAGCCTTTTTTATTGAGGGTCCCATTGATGAAAACGCAGACCTCTCTGTTATTGAATCTACCAAGTTGGAAAAAATTATTCTGGATTTAGAGGGCCTCAGTAAAATTAACTCTTATGGCGTAAAAAAATTCAGTCAAATGCTTTTCACCTTGAAAGAGCGTGAAATCGTTTATCGTAGCTGCCCTGCCATGTTTATAGATCAACTCAATCTCATTGTAGATTTTTTAAGGAACAATATCAGCGTTGAATCTTTTCGGCTCCCCTACTACTGTTCGGACTGTGATATTGAAGCTGAAATCATGATTCAAACTAAGGAAGTGAAAGATCCTGATTTTAAAGATACCCTTGATGAACGCTACAAATGTGAAGATTGTGGTGAATATATGGAATTCTACGAAGATGATGAAATCTACTTTGACTTCCTAGAGCAGAGATTCCCTTAAGCTAGCCCCTCTCTTAAACCCACTTAATCTCATAATTAAATGTCTTTGCCCTTTTGGGTCTCTTTGCGAGTGTGTCTAAAGCTTGTTTTGGCGATATTTTATCATGGGAAACATCTAAAGTACCAAAACTATAGCCCAAATCCTCAAAACTTTTTATTTGATCCATCAACCAAAAAGGGCGTCCCGCAATGGTAGTATTAATTAACTCCCCCTCTCGGGGTTGAAAAGGCTCCCCTTTTTTATCTTCGATCTTTTGGGGAGCTAATTGAGGAAATCTGGAGTAAAAAAGAGTCGGATAACCATAAAGCTGCAATCCCAAATTATATTGGGAGCAGTAATCACTGAGAGATAATAGCAACTCTCGATCCAACTCAGGAGTGACTTCGAACTGTGATACCCCTTTATCTTGTAATAACGAGAGAGTCAAAGAGTTGGCAATAGAAATAGGATAGGTGGCAGTGATTTGCCCTTCTAAACCCAACCCGAGGTGAGATATATTATTAATTCTCCAATGACTGACCCCTTTCTTTTGGAGGGTCAATACGGACTGTTTCAAATCATCCAGCCGGGATTCACTTATAAAATAAGGCAGTTCGATCGCAATCATATTTTTTGATTTGCAGTTTTCAACTAAGCCCTCTAGCTGAGAGAGAGAATTTAGAAAATCTCCCGCTCCAGAGGCATCGCCGGCTAAAGGGATAATGAGTTGTTTTATTTGACGAGGAAGGGAATGAGTGGCTTGATCTAACCGGCATCGTAGGTAGAGTGATAGTTTTCCATCAGATCTTCTCAACACACTCTCTTTCTTATGAAGTTCTTTGATTATAGATGGAGCTGAAATAGCACTCTTAAGTGCTTCTGTAGGTTGCCACTTTCGATCTTCTAGCTTCAATTCTTTTAAGAACTCTTGACGAAGTCTCTTGAGGTCTCCAGCTTTCACTAGAATACCATCTTCAACTTGACCCTCTACTTTTTGAATCACAATCGGGTTTTTTCCGACTCTATTTAGTTCTCGAGCGAGGTCCGGAAGGGTGGTATTTCTATTCTCCGCTTGCAATGCTTCCCAGCTTCTTTCAACTTTCAAAGGAGGAGCGCAGTGATCACATCGAACTTCTCCACGATGAGATTTGATATCCACTCTCAGTATTAACTTTTTAAACGAAGGCAAATCGCTCACCTTAGGATACTCCCTCTTTTTACCTGCTCTCGATGAGGTTTTATAAACCCAATCTCTCTCTTTTAAGGATTTTCCACAGGGAATAGCAACTACATCTTGATTTTTTGCAACTTTTTTGGGTCTTCCATCTATATAGATTTGGGTAACACTAAAGGAGACTCCTTCCGAGCCATCTTGAGGTTGAATTCGCAGACGATCTCCCAAGTGAATCATGGTGTTGGTTTTAAAGATCGCTTTTTTCTCATCACTTTTAGCCAATCTACCAATTCTACGCCCAGTGCCACTGCCATCATAAGTTTGGATAACCTCTTGAATTTTATCCTCTTCGTAGAGGCCCGAAGTCCAACGTCGTCCAAAAGAGTCTGAGATAGATTGACGGGCCGTACGATAAGCATCATTTTTCAAGCTTGAATCAATTTCTAATCCAGCATCAACCATTCGACGATAAGCAGAAGTGACCTTACCCACATACTCAGCCGGCTTCATGCGGCCCTCTATTTTCAATGAGACAATCTTTTGATTCGTAATAGAAGAGAGAACATCCAAACCAAAGAGATCTCCTGGAGAAAAGAAAAAACCATTTTTCTTACCTTTAGAGGAAGTATTGTCTCTGGACTCATAGTATTTACGTCGGCAGGGTTGAGTACAGCCGCCACGATTTCCACTCTTCCCCCCCATATAGCTACTGGCTAAACATGCTCCAGAGAGACTAAAGCAGAGGGCTCCATGAATAAAGATTTCTAAATCCACTTCACTGTGTTCACAAATTTGAGCAAGCTCTGCCTGAGTGATTTGCCTTTCTAAAATGACCCTCTTTACACCGCAAGAGGCTAATACCATAGCACCTAAGGAATTGTGAATTTGCATTTGAGTGGAGGAATGGATTTCTTGGCTAGGAAACCTACTTTGGATCAGCTTGAGTAGGCCGAGATCCTGTACAATAACAGCATCCGGTTGCAATAAGAAAAGTTTATCTAACAAACCGGTCACTTTTGAAAGCTCATGCTCTTTAATAATGGTATTTAAAGTAACAAACACCTTTTTTCCAATACTATGAGCATAGGGAATCATCCTTTCAAGCTCTGAAATAGAGAAGTTAGAAGCATATGCTCTGGCTGAAAACTCTTTCATTCCAAGATAAACAGCATCTGCTCCAGCTTGAATGGCTGCAAAGAAACTATCTGATGATCCTGCAGGGGCTAATATTTCTACTTTTTTTGCTTTTTTATTCGTCTTCATGGGGTCTTTATAGTCACTTAAGGGGTCAATTGTCAAGCTGGGGAATCCCCCTCTAAAAGAGCATGAAATTCTTAAGTTATTTCGGTTTACCTATTGACGTATGACACCAAGGCACATAAAATAGGCAGTATGGAGCACAAGAACGACTTTTTACCACTTGAATATTATGATCAGGTGCAACAAAAGATAGTGAAAGAGGAAATATATGGAGAAAAGCCTCTTCGATGGCTCTATGAATCTCCTATTGGTTATTTTCTCACGAGAACTATTCTCACACGTCAATTTATCAGTCGACTCTATGGGTTCTATCAAGACACGGCCTGGTCTAAAGGAAAAATAAAAGACTTTGTTCGTAATTTTAAGATTCCCATGGATGAATACATTCCTCAGGAGTACAGAAGCTTTAATGAGTTTTTTATTCGAAGATTTAAAGAGGGAATGCGTCCATTTAGTGAGGGATCAAAGTTTCCAGCTTTCGCTGAAGGGCGCTATCTGGTCTTTCCCGAAATCTCTTTAGAACAAACCTTCCCAGTGAAAGGAAAGTACCTTCAAGCTTCAGATTTACTAGGAGATGATCTTCGAGCTAAAGATTTTGAAGGTGGATCTCTAGTCATTGCCAGACTTTGCCCCACAGATTACCATCGATTTCATTTCCCCGATGAGGGTGAAATCTTAGAACAGTATACCATTAGTGGAAAATACCACTCGGTAAATCCTTATGCTCTCCGTAAACAAAATGATGTGTTTATAGCCAATGAGCGGCAGATTAGCATTTTAAAAACCAAAACCTTTGGAAAACTGGCCTACATTGAAGTGGGAGCCCTCATGGTGGGTAAAATAGTACAGACCCACTCTATTGATGCCCCATTTAAACGGGGAGATGAAAAGGGCTATTTCCTTTTTGGTGGGTCTACTGTTATCCTACTCACACCACCTGGTGCCTTGCAATTTGAGCCCAGCATCCTAGAGCAAACAGGTGAGCGACGTGAAACACTGCTTAGATTAGGCCAAACTTTAGCCACCAAACCGGGCTAAATACTATTTACTTCTCGAAGATCACCCTCAACAGTCACAACATGCTCTTCAACAACCACCTTACAATCTGGAATCATAGAGAGGGCTTCTTTAACGATATGAGAGAGTCCTTTACAGCAGGGAACTTCCATAATAACCACCTGCAATTTAGGAATATCATTTTCAGCCAGGATGGCAGCTAATTTCTGAGCATAGGGAGCTGTGTTATCCAATTTAGGGCAGGCCACTGCCACACTTCGTCCTCTGATAAATCGCCAATGAACATCTCCAGAAGCTATAGGACTACAAGTACTTAATAAAACCAATTCTCTTCCTTTGAGGAAGGGAGCAGCTGGATTTAACAGATGTAATTGCACTGGCCATTGAGTGAGTTCTGATGGGATCGCATGGGTTCCTATCATGTTTTGACCTTGAACTGGCTGAGCCGATTTTTTCTCTTCATTTAATACCCTCAAACGAGATCCTGGACAGCCACCCGCAGGAGGTTGTTTTGCTTCATTTCCACCATGATTTGCTTCATGTTTGGCTTGAGCCGCTTTCATAGCCTCAACAGCTTCTGGCCCCCTGGTTTTCATCAAATGATCTACCACCGCCTCTTCATCAAAATCCACCGCTTCTCGGGTCTCTATTTTCAATGCTCCGGTGGGGCAATTGCCAATACAGTCACCAAAGCCATCACAAAAATCATCTTTTACGAGTTTAGCGACTCCATCAATTAACTGAAGTGCCCCCTCTGCACAAGAAGTAATACATTCACCACAGCCATTACATAATTCTTCATTTATCTTAATAATCTCTCTTTTCATTTTGAACCTCCAGATTTTTAACTTCTAAATACAATATTAGCATCCCACTTTGGAAATAACTTTGACTTAAGTCAATAAACCTAATTTTTATGTCCAGTTATCTATTTTTTTTGTATAATAAATCCTACAAAATCAATAATAAATTGCTTTCCAAAGGATAAGACATGCGCATTGGAATTCTTATACTTCTTCTTGTATTTGCTATTATGAACTGTGATGAAGAGCCCAAAGATAAACCATCTGACTCTGGAGATTCACAAACTGAAACCACTCAAGAAGAGACTGAAGAAAGCAAAGAAAAGGAGGAAGATAGCTCCTCTACTAGCGAAAACAAAGACAATAATAATAGCAAAGAAAAAACATCTTCCACTAACAATGGAAATCAAGCTAATAATGGGAGTTCCGGGAATGACACGGACAGCTCGAATACTTCTTCTAGCAGCAGTAACAATAATAATAGTTCAACCACCAATGAGAGTAATAACAGCAATTCGGATGATTCGAACACCCTCACCGCTCACCATCTGAAATTTACAACACAGCCCAGCAGTTCAGTAATAGCAGGAGCTGAATTAGCGACCCTTCCCGTGATTGAAGTGCAAAGCAGTGATAACGCTAAAGTGACCAGTTCCACTCTTAATATTACATTAGCAGCTTTTACTGATTCCGCTTGCCAAAATGCCGCCAGTGGAACACTTTCAGCTGCAACCAACCCCTTAGCAGCATCTAATGGTGTCGCGAGTTTTTCTGGAGTCAATTACACCAAAGCGGAAAGTATTTATCTTAAAGCCAGCGCAACTGGCGTAACCTCTGATTGCTCATTAGTGGTGACCGTCTCGCCAGCTGCTGATAATAAGCTCTCATTCACCACTGAACCCAGCTCCACCGCCACTACCGATACCAATTTCTCCACTCAACCGGTGGTAAAAATTTACGATCAATATAACAATTTAACTAGCAGCACAGCAGCTGTTAGCCTAGCTGCTTTTAGTAGCTCTAACTGCACCGGAGCTGTAGCAGGCACCTTAACTGCCAGCTCTCCCTCCACCAGTAGTGGAACCGCTACTTTTAGTGGAGTGCAACATGACACTGCAGAAACCATATACTTAAAAGCCACTTCAGGAAGTCTCACGGCGGATTGCTCCACGGCGGTGGCTGTCTCCGCTCCGGCGGCTTTTGCTATTTCCGTGGACGATAACTTGGATAATGGTTCAGGTACGCCTAATACGGAATTTTCAAGTTGTGGAGGTGGTTCAAATAAATCCCCAGCAATCAGCTGGAGCAATAAACCCGCTGGGACATCTCAGTTTGTTCTATTCATGATAGATACATGGAACTCTGGAAGTAACACCTTTTTACATTGGCTGATAAAATTTCCTGGTGACACAGCATCTCTTCCTCAAAATATAGGCAATGATGAAAACCCTGCAGCAGTAACTGGTGCAACTCAATATGACAATGATTTTCCCACCAAAGGTTGGGGGGGACCAGCACCGCCAACAAACAACCACAATTATACATTCACCCTATATGCCTTGCAGAGTAGTTTCACAGGTACCATACCAGACAATCTTAGCGACTTTGAAGACGATTTAGGTACCCAAGGAATTTCTTATAGTAAAGACGATCAGACCTTTGTTCTAAATGCCTGCCCTTAAGGAATTTAAAGATGACCTGCAGGAGCCATAAAAAAATATTCCTTATGTTCTGTCTCGGCGTAGCACTTATCAAATTCCAGCTTGCCGCATCAGAATCAGAATCTACCCAAGATCCACTAGCTACTCCTGCTCGCTCCGCACTTTGGGTCCCTCTCATGTCACCCATCTCTTTTCTTGCTCCCGGAGTGGGTCACTATTTTAAAGGAGACTTTGAAACCGGGCATCGACTGTTAAAAATCCATGGTGTGAATTTTTCTTCCATTGTGGCAGAAGCGGCCATTATGGTCTCTTTAGGGGCGGCGGATGTGGCCTCCATGGCCCTTATTCCTTTTATAATGATCAGTGGAACCACCTGGTTTACCCTCTTTATAGCAGATCTCATTGGTATGGTATCTGAACCCACCCTAGAGGAATTTAATTCTCCAAATAGTTGGGATGCAAGGTATTTAGCAAAAACTCATTGTCGTTTTCAAAATAAAACCATGCTCGGCAATAACTTTTTTTGTGGACTGTCAGGTAGATGGAAGGATGAATTTCTGCGAATCAAAAGTGAAATCAGTGCACCTCTTTCTGGCGATTATTACTTCGCTACTGTCCAGTTAGATAGCCCTTTTGCAACCTTTTTAGACATTCCAAAAGCTCTCGAAGTGAGCATCGATCTCAGCCATGAGCAAAACTTCACCGGACGATTCGACCAAACGACAATAGGGCTAGCTTTACAAACAGTCACCCCTCTATCCATCATTGGAGAGAGCCTCAAAAATGTTACTGCCTTTCATCGCATTGGCTATCGTCATTTATTTGTGAATTATGAACAGCCGAGTCATTTAAAATTGGAGGACAATGGAGGAGTGATCGCCTCTTTTCTAGTGAACTGGCGAATAGATGAATTTTGGACCACCCAATTTGGATATTCCCATGACCGACATGATTTAATTGGAGATATATCCAGTGGATTTATGGGAGTTTTCAACGGAGGTTTTGAATACCAACTCACTCCCACCCTATGGCTCGGCGGACGACTCTATCAAGGTAAGAGAAAGTCTATCGAAATCTCATTAGATACGAGGGAAATATGATAAAAACCGCTCTAATTTCTCTCCTATTCCTTTTAGCAAGATGTGCCGAACCGGTGGACACCCAAAATAGATGGGAGCAGGACCGTAAAATCGGATTACTTTCAGAGCCCGAATATGAATTTACCTCACCCGATGGCCTATTATCTGTCACCCGTTTCAATAAAAACCAATTGGAATTAAGAGCCTCCGCTCCCAATTTCACCTTTCATCTTCAAAGAAAAAGCGCCTCCTTAGAACGTCTTGAGGTCATTATCACCAATGTAATGGATAGTTTAATACTTAGTACGGATAAAGAGGTCATTCCCAAATCTGAAGTGGAAGGCCTCCCCCTAGCCTATCGTTTTGAGGTCTCTTTTCCTAAAGGGGTGAATCGGCTCAATGTATCGAGCATTTTACCAAGAGAAGCTCCATTTACCTTTCTGGCCATGGGAGATATTCAAAATGGCATTGATAAATTTGATGATATGGTGACCGCCATCAACAAAGAAAAAGGGGTAGATTTCTTGATTTTTCTTGGTGATTTGGTCATGACCTCCACCAAAGAGGAGTTTAAAAGAGCTTTTTACGCCCTCGATGACATCAATATTCCTACGTATACGGTTATTGGCAATCATGATATAGGGGGAGACCTCCTTTATCAATCTTATTTGGGTGTTACCAATTATACCTTTTCCTATAAAGGGGTCCGATTTACCAATATAGATTCAGCCTCTTACACGCTCTACCCTAAGGTCTGGGATTTCTACAAAAACACATTAAAGCAAGGAAAAGACCAACTTCACATCCTGGTGACTCATATTCCACCCACTGAAATTATGGGATATAGAGGGGGTCACTGGCGGTCAAGAAGAGAAGCCAACACCTTCATTCAACTGGCAGCGGAAAACGGTGTAGATATGATGCTTTTTGGTCATTTACATACTCTAGATAGCTACCAGCTTGCAAAAATCCCCAGTTATATTACTGGTGGTGCCGGAGCATTTGGGGAAGAATTGGATAACATTGGTCGTCACTTTTTAAGAATTAGTGTGAACGAGCAAAAAGAGCTTAAAGTAAAAGTGATAAAAGTCGATAAGAGGGATTGAATTCCATCAATTTAAAATAGAGAGGTCAACATGTTTAATACTCGTTTTAAAATTATTCTTGCCTGGATCGCTTTAGGACTCCTACTAGGATCTTGTACCGATAAAGCAGATGATGAGAGCAGTGCCAAATCTACTGCATCTATGAGCCAAGCAGGTCAATTGGAAGATCGAAGCAAATTCCCTACTTTTGCCAGCTTCTCTGATTTTTACAATGAATTTCGTTTTGTAGAGGGAGAAAGTTCAGCCACCACTGAAGTTTCCATCCCCTCATTGAAAGAAGCCATTGCCGGTGGAAAAAACGCCATCGATTTTCTTGCATTTATTGAGGAAGAATTGCAAAAAATTGCCAAAATACAGGCAGCTCTGGAAGCCAGTGATGATACTCAGCTTGAGCAATTAATCAAAAAGGATGTAGATGAACTCCATGATATTGTGGGATCTCTTTTATCCAGCGACCATGAGATCACAACATCTGACGTACTCGCCCGCTCTTTAAAAGGGGCCAGCGAGAGTGAAATCAGTACGACCTTCGCTTCATTTTTAGCCAAAGTAGACGACAAATCAAGTACTTACAGTGGCTTAGGGGCAGAAAAGACCGCTTTACAAGATAGTTTTTTTAAATCGGTAACCAAAGATGAAGACGAACGAAAAGCCTTTGCTGCAAGCTTAACCGAATTAACTACCAGTTTGAAAGATCTTAAAGCCAAACTCTCATCCTCCACCGCTCTACTAGAGATACAAAAGTTTTTACATAAATCCATCCAAAGTCTTTCGCTCTTTGGACAGGCTTATGCTTTTATTTTTGATGTGGGAGGACTTTTTGCGGTAGTGGGCAGCTTTACTACCAGCTCAAGCGACCGTTGGACCCATCCCGATTATAAAACCGAGCCCAATACAGGCAAATATGCCGGCTGCTCAGATGAAGCTCAAACCACTGAAGAGTGTTTAGCAGAAATTGCAGCCAAGGAAGAATAACTGTCATTAGGTAGAGAATGAATATCTTCGATAAACTAGCCCGACTGATAAACATAAACTCATACAGCCATAACAAAAAGGGAGTGGATGAAGTGGGGCATCTGCTGAAAGATTATCTCAGCCCCCTCAAATTCACCTTTGAAGAGTTTAAACAAGAGAAGTACGGCAACCAGTATTACTTCACCAGTCCCACCACTGAAGGAGCGAAAATCTTATTAATGGGGCATATGGATACCGTTTTTCCACCGAACACCTTTGAGGGGTTTAAAGAGGACGACACCTATGTCTATGGTCCTGGAGTGATGGACATGAAGGGGGGCATATTAGTGGCGGTAGAAGCCTTGCTTCGATTAAAAGAGCAGGTCTCGTCCATTAAAAATGTGGATGTACTCTTTACCCCCGATGAGGAAATTGGCAGTGAAGCCACGCTTCCCATACTGCAGCGTATTGCCCCCAAGTATGACTACTGCCTCAACTTTGAAGCCGCTGGGAATGAATACGAATTGGTCTCAGGGAGAAAAGGGATTGGAATTTACCACTTAATAATCAATGGCATAGCTGGACATGCGGGAAATCAAGAACAGATGCGAGTGGACGCCAACTTAGAGGCCGCCCACAAAATACTCCAGATCTATGGTTATGCTCACCCCGAAAGAGGAACTTCTGTAAATGTAGGCGAGGTAAACGGTGGTCAAAGTATGAATATTATTTCTCCTCGGGCCGACCTTCATTTTGAATTTCGTTTCCAATCGGATAAAGAGAGACAAAGAATTTTGGAAGAGTTTACCACTCTCACTCACCCCATCTCGCATCCAAAACTTAAAATTGCCCTAGAAGGAAAAATTCGTCATCAAGTCATGTCACCATCTCCCGCACAAAATGCCTTCTTACAGCGAATCTCATCCATCTGCCATGATGATATCACCACCGAATTTCGGGGAGGAGTCAGTGACGCTAATATCATCACATCCTTAGGAGTCACCACCTTAGATGGTTTTGGTCCTATTGGCCAGGATGATCACTCTCCGAGAGAAAGAGCTCTTAAGGAGAGCTTTGAACAGAGAATCAACATGGTGACTAAGATTTTAATTAACCACCAAAATAGCTATTGGCAATGAGGTCAATATGGTTGTAAAACCATCATCTAGCGGAACCCAAAAGCGACTCGGTAAGAAGGGAGCCAAGCGAAGCTTTAAATCGGGGAAAAAGCGTCGAAGTTATAAAAATTATCTCTTACTTCCCAGTGTACAGCTTCCTATCGTTTACACTATTATTGCAAATAACCTCATCTATTTTATATCGATCTTCTCTTTCCTACTCTACACCCTCATTGAAAATAACCGAGATATTAAGCTGCTTGGAGTCGACTTCGCAACTCTCGGATTTGGTTTAGCCAGGCAAATATTTAGTGCGGTGTGGCTGCCTTTACTTCTTTTTATCCTGTTAGGTATAACCTACACCCTGGTGAGTTTTGTCGTCACGCACAAAGTGGCCGGACCTCTTTACAAAATTAACTGGGTCTTTAATAAATGGGTTCGAGGTAAAAACCTCACTGAGATGAAAATTAGACCGGAAGATCATTCAGATTACCATCATCTGGCGCTGGTCATTCAGCACTTTTTCGCTCCCGATATTATTTCCCCAGAAAAGCAAAGTGCGAACGAGTTAAAAATAAAGCAGCGCAGCCCGGACTGTTTTGGACCTATTAGCCTCAAGTTCAACCTGATCTTTTTCCTGCTCGGCTCTTTCAATATCATCCAACTCATGATCTATTTTAACTACTACTTTGATGTATTTGAGGTTCTCCAGCAACATCTGGTGGGAGCCAAAGTTAATCATGATATCCAGACCCTTTTTGCTTTAGAAAAAGATGCGATCCTTAATAATATCACTACCGCGTCTTTATTCTTTTCTGTGCTAGTGATTATTCTTAACTTCCTCGTACTAAGAAAGCTACTCGCGCCCAGTCGATTGGTTCATAAAATCTTTCTCAAGAATTTAAGAAACGAAAGTATCACTGATGACCTGCATATTCTCAAAAACAACAAGTCCGAATTTTATCACCATCTAGCAGATCAAATCAGCAGTTTAATGAATCTGAAAAAGGACAATATGCTAGAGTATCTTAATTATGCTCATCAACAAGAGATGCAAAGAGCCCTTGCTAAACATACCAGTGAGCTCAGGCAAGTGGTAAGAAAGAAAAAAAATCTGGATCGCTTCAAAAAGCTGCTTAAATCCCGTTGGTGGGATATCAAATAAATCAGCGAAAAAACCCATTCTTTGCTATTTAAAAGTTGCAAAATTCTCTGAGTATCTTACCATTATATATTATGAAAAAAACAATATTATTACTTATCGCAATCTCACTTGTTTCTCCTGCTCCTTTGCTGGCTGATGGCAAAGAAAAAAAGCAGGGGGTTTCCAGAAAATTTACCAGCTTCATTTTAGGCATTATTAAAAAGTCTAATAAGGGAAGCAATCGAGCAAAAAAGAGGGCCGTGGTGATGGGGGTCCGCGGCTTAAATGACGAAGAGAAGGTCAAAAAGGTGGATGTAGAGCCCAATGAAGCTCTCCTCGCAAAAGTGGAGAAAGGAATCGTGGGAGCCATCAACTCGGGGATTTTCTCTCTCTCTCGTTTTGTGAAAAGTAAAGGGAAAGCTAAAAAGAAAAAACGCAGCACTGTGATGGGTATTCGTGGTCTTAAAGACACCAGCTCAAGTAATCTGGACAATGTGGAACCCGATTACGATCAGCTGGCCAACACCTCCATTACTGGCATGTTTCCCACTCCCCCCAAGACTCCCAATGCCACTAAAAATCAATCCGATGCCGAGATAGAAAAAGAGGTGAGTCAAGGACGTGCTATCGCAGCCAAAATGCTCGCCTTTGGTCACATGGATAACAAAACCCTCAACATGTATCTCAATTTAGCCGGCATCAAACTCGCTACCGCCTCTGGCTTTCCGAATCGCTTTTTATTTATAACCGCTTTAAATACCAATATGGTGAATGCTTTTGCTGCACCCGGTGGTTATATTTTTATCACCAAGGGAGCCCTTGCAAAAATGAAATCAGAGGATGAATTGATGGCTGTACTTGCCCATGAAGCGGGACATGCTTTCAAAGGTCATCTTATCGCCGACACCCGAACTCATTTTAATAAAAAGAATGAAATCAAACCGGGCAGCCCCTATGCGGTAAAAAGGCGAATTGCTAGCCTTCCCGAACATAAATCAGGCAAGGCAAGTACGGTAGCTAAGTTCATTGGTTCCAATACGGGATCCATTCTTTTTAATCAATTTGTTAATGCGGCTTACGATGTGCTCCTCTCTGAAGGCATGAGTAAAAAATTCGAACATGAAGCGGATCGCTATGCCGTGGATCTGATGGCTCGCTTGGGTTACAATTCGGTTGCCTACGTTCATTATCTCAACCGCATTGCCAAAAACAACAAACCCGGGTCGGTGAGTAAAACTCATCCCCCACTTAAGTCACGCATTAATCAGATCAAAAAACGCATTAAGCAAACCACCAAGAGAGCCAAGTTTGCCCAAAAGTCACACTATGGTTTACTCTCAAAAAATGAATTTAACCAACTTTGGACCGAGGTTTTTTAAATTTGGTGTATCATTTAATCTTTTGGCCGACCGGCTCCACTATAAAAACAAAATAGTTGGTTCCCGGGCTATCGGTATGGGAGGTGCCTTCGGTGGTATCGCTGATGATCCCTCTGGCCTTTACTACAACCCTGCCGGTCTTGGTTTTGCGATTTATAATTCTGTTTCGGCGAATGCCAGTGCTTCCAGTACTAAGAAAACGGTGTACAAGGAAATCATGAAGGATTTGGATTTTGAAGAGAATAGTGATCTATTCACTCCCAATTACTTCGGAGGTATTCAAAATTTTGGCGATCTAAAGGTTGGTTTTTTAGTAACCGTTCCCGATGCGGAGTATATTGAGCAGAATGATAAGATCAATACCTCAACGCTTAATTTTGTCAGAACCTATTTAGCCAAAAATACCCTTACCTACTATGGACTCGGAGCGGGCTACCCTTTGAATGACAAACTTTCCCTTGGCTTTTCTCTCTTTTTCTATGATCGGCAAATGAGAACTGCTAGCTTTCAATATACAGAAACCATCACAAAGCAAAATGACAAAGAAGTCAAAACTGTTAATACTCAAAATGTGAAGGAAGAGTTAGTTCACCGTGGCTGGATCCCGAAATTTGGAGTTCAATTTTGGCCAGCTGAAAGAATCTCTTTAGGACTCAGTATTGATATGGGAATCCTTCCCTCTATTGATAATAATAGAACAAAGACTCAAGCTACGGGAAGTGGATACAACGAAACAGCTAAAACAAAAGAGGGTAAGGATACTGGAAAAAATAGTATGTTGATGTCATTCAAAAACACTAAACCAGCCTTCGAATTGGGTGAACATGTACCACTCCATGTCAACCTAGGTACTGCTTGGTTTGTCAACTCTCGTTTGATTATGAGTTTAGATGGAGATTATTACGCCCCCACCAAAGAGAAAGATGATTACAAAGCGGACTTTAATGCTGAGCAAGTGATTAACTTCTCCTTTGGTTGTGAATACTTTATGATGCCTAACTTAGCCACCAGCGCTGGTTTCTTCTCTAACTACACCAATACACCAGTCATCGATAAAAAAGAAAAAGGTCAAAATGAACATATTGACCTTTACGGCTATTCCGTCGGACTAGCCTGGGTGCAAGGTTCTTCTTCTATTAATTTTGGCTTCACTCATCAATTTGGAGACGGAGAAGCTCAAAAGACCGGCAGTGGTGTTCAAGATGTCACCATCTCTCAAATGGACTTTTCATTGGCAGGTAGCTACTCTTTCTAATTTTTTGAATCTTACCTGAGCCAACGAGGAAATTATGATAAAACACACACTTCTTTTGTTGGCTCTTCTTTTTAGTTGCAGCCCCCAATCTGATTCCACTGCCAAAATGGCCCATGCCGGAACTCTAGACTCGAACTCTCCGCTTAAAAAGCACAGCGTGGCTCTAATCCAGAAAATGGGCTCAAGCCTAGAGCATGTTTGTTCTGGAGCGATCATTTCAGATCGTCATATACTTACAGCCGCTCACTGTAACAAGTATTTTAATTTTGTGGTTTTCGGTGATGATATCCATACTGAAGGAGTGGAGATGCGGGGTTACAATACCGTGACCGTCCACCCTTGGTATGATGAGAAAAGCATCACCGGAAATAACTATGACATTATGGTGGTGGAAATCCAAGGAAGCCTTCCCGATGGTTTCGAACCTATCAACCTCTTAAGTAAAACAGAAGAGTTAACCGATGATACCTACACCTTGGTGGGCTATGGACTCAATGAAGATGGCAAATCAGGTAACCAAAACACGCTCGATGTGACCTACCAAGGCTACTACAACAATATCTTTTTTAAAAATCTCTTTTTGATAAAAACTCCTCCCAAAAAATATGTTTGCCAAGGAGATTCAGGTGGGCCCGCCTATCTGAAAGTGAATGGGGAATGGAAAGTAGCTGGGATAGCACGTGGATCTGCCGATGTACACTTCGCAACAGCCTACCCTGATGATACACTCCCAGAAGGTTGTGTGATTGAGAATGTGCTTTATACCTTTGTGGGCGCTTATAAGCAGTGGATCAGTGATGCCATTGGCGGCTTAACCGGTGAGATTGCTACGACAGAGGAATCTGGTGCCGAAGATTTAAATAGCACTGAACCTCAAATAACAGATGCCCTTTCTTACTGTACTCAAAATCAAATTGCACGTACGCACTACGATACCCTCTATGTTCAAAGTATGTGGTTGGAATTGGAATGGATAGATTTCACTTGCGATCTATTTACCTCCAAATT
The DNA here is from genome assembly GCA_964343805.1 of uncultured bacterium. Lineage (GTDB taxonomy): Bacteria > Bdellovibrionota_B > Oligoflexia > CAYFLR01 > CAYFLR01 > CAYFLR01. The sequence continues at coordinate 44,206 of CAYFLR010000030.1, forward strand.
ACTTGAAGTGAAAGACTACTGTATTACCTGCTTTTCCGATTGGCCCTTAGGAAAGATTGCGGATTTATCCCCTCTCACCCTATTTAAAAACTTAGAAATTCTCGTTCTCAATAATCTCACCGATGGCTATCAAAATTTCAATCGACTGGCAGAACTCACTCAATTAAAAATTCTCGACCTGCGAGGAATTGCTCCTCTCACTCAGAGTGAAATCAACATATTGAAAGGATTACCCCATTTAGAAGAGGTGTACTTTGAATTTAGCACCACACCGAGTAGTGCTATTATAACGGCTCTTAAAAGCCTCCCAATTGTAACCAAGCGATGTGAAAACGGCCCACTCAACGAAATGAATAAAGATACCGGTGGCTGTACCCCCACCGAAGAGTAATGCACTTTCACCCTGAAAGTCTCTTTTTTATTTTTTCTTTTATAAACTTTTCTCCCATTAATCGCCCTGCCTCAAAGAGATTGTGCTGCCTGCAGAGTAACCTGATATTTTCAGATGAATTGTCACCCCCAAGCGCCACAGGAAGAATATGATCAAAATGCAAATTATTTTTGGAACCGCAGACCTTTCCATCTTTTGTTTTGTATGAGCATCGATAATTGTCTTTTGCTAGTACTTCTCTTTTTATTTTAGCTGAAAGTGCTCTTCGTTTTTGAGGAATACTTTTGTTAGGTTTTTTAGGCTGTACCTTCTCGATGCTTTTTTTCACTCGTTTCTCTTTTCTCTTTGGGCATTTTTTCTCCAGCAGCAATTCAATGGCTTCTTCAAATACTTCACTTGTCAGTGCTCCCTTTGGATACTTTCCAGACAAGACCTCTTTCGCCCTCTCCAGCTTTTCATATGTGGACTCTTTCACCGTGAAAGTAATAGTTTTTAGAACAACTTTGGAGGGTTTTTCGATTGGGGTTGGCGTTTTCTTTCTTGTATTGTTCTCTATAGGCGGCTCTTCTAAAATCAGAGTTTGAACTTTCTCTTTGGGAGTACTCTTTACTTTGGGAGCAAGTATTTTCTCTACCTCCTTCTTTGCCACTCCTTTTAGTTCATCCAGCAAACCAACTTTCTCCGAGGAAGTAAGACTATTAGACAATAATTTTTTTGAAGCTTTGGTTAAATTACTTAAAGAGAGAGATCCGCTATTTAAATCCTCAATCACAACAGGAAAAAGTTTAGCCACCTTCACTGTTTGGCTATAACGGTATGCAGAACTTTCAGAAAATTTATGTTTATTTACTAGATAAGAAAAAAGTCCTGAAAAACCTAATGCCAAATGAAGCTGCCTTTTATCAAATTCAATTAAGTGTTTGATTAATTCACTGCGCCCCTCTCTTTGTTTTTGAATAAGACCTTCTACCTTATTTATTATTTCTTGGTTATTTAAATTATTCATTTCCCCTCCTTTAATGTCTGGAAAACTTATAACACAGGTTTTTGACACCTTTGAGATGGCTCTAAAAGGGTTCTAATCGAAGAGCAAAAATCTGTGGCTTTGGTAGCGGGTTTTAGAGTTTTAAAAGCGGATGGTTTGGTTACCCTATCGACTCTCATGGCTATGTCTCAACACTTTGGGGCAGTGATAAGAAATTTGGGCTAAAACTTGTCAAGGAAAAAGGGCTTATATAAGGGCGACAATTTATGCTAGTCTATTTGCACATTCATTTTAACCCCCAAAAAGGACCCCACTCTATGAAATATCTCATCATTCTCACTTTTATCTTTATGCCCTCTATTATTTTTGCTCAAGGAACGATGGCTTTGTGTATTGGCTACCACAACAATGCAGAGCGAAATAGCTTTATGCTGGAAATAAGCCCTCCGAGTCAGATGCAACCCGCTTATCTGGTTAGAATTGAGAGTCAAGATAGCCTACAGACCCTTCTTCAAGTGAAGCTGCCTCAGAATCAAACGATAGTTACCAAAGGCAATCAAGTTAGCTTAAACTATACCGCGCCGAACAACGATCAAGAGAGTTTTAATTTTAGCTTTGATAAAACCACTAAGAAATCAGGGAGCATTACTTCTACACTGGGAGAGGATCATCCGTTGAATCAATTAAATGGTGTGACTGATTTAGACTGTGTGGTGTATTTTTAGGAAGCCTCGCGGCTTCCAGGAGAGGTACTTATTCGATCTCTTTTTTAAACATAAAACCACCGCTGTAACGGAGATTTGAATGGCCATGATGTCCTTTTTCAAAGTTAGCTAGATGGTGGTGACCACTAGCAGGCCCTTTGTACACGTTTCCATAATAAACAGCTTTATTACTTCCTCTTAAGTAGGTACCTTTAAGCATCATCACAGTGTTTTCTGGTGCCATTGGAGGATTGAGAAATAATACGAAAAATTTGGTTTCGCCTCTTTTCTTAACCACTTTAAAAGCATGAGATTCTAAGGTGTAATCACCCATAGTTAAAACAACTTTTCCCATTCCCATGGCTGGAACAAAAAGAGAAGCATCTCTTTTGACGAGTTCACCTTCTGGCATACGGTAGAAAAATTTACCATCAGCATTCACACCTTCTACTGCAAAAAGGTTAAAACTGAGGAACAACCCTATCACTATTAAAATCTGTTTCATTGTTAAACTCCTTGGTAATTAGATAATTTGAAAATACGTTATTTTTTAACTTATTTTAGTCTAGAGAAAAATTAGACATTTGGCAAGTGTTTTTATTTGCATCTGCTATAATACCTTTATGAACAAATCACACTTTTTATATATGGCTCTGCTCTTACTGTTTGCTTGCAAGTCGAGTTACCCAACCGATGAGTCGGAGCCCAAGGCAATCATTACCGGCGATACCTTTGCGCAAGCCCAAACAATTATAAACCAAATAGACTATCTTCCCTTTGCCTTTGTAGAAAATGGATGTTTTGCCAGAGCAGAGTATCTGTCTATGGAATTAGCCGTGGCCCAGATCCCCTCCAGTGCCCAAGTGATTAGTGCCTGCACCGATGATCGGGAAGCCTTTGATGAATTGCTCAAACTAAAGAACGATATTCGCTGGAATTGGCACGTTGCCCCCATGGTATCAGTTGATGGGAAATTATGGATCTTTGATCCCTCATTAAATAAGGAACCTCTTTTAAGAGATGATTGGAAAAAACAGGTGAATTCGGCAGATGTTCCCCATTATTTTCAAGTCAATCCGGCCAATAAAAATACCCTGGGATGGGGCTATGAAGAGCGGTGTGGACAAGATCTTGGCTTAGAAAAAATGATTACTTCATTTACGGAACTCGAACCATTTGATACTGAGAGTTTGAAGTTAAACTGCGCTGAGATGTGGTCCCATATTGGCAAACTGGATACTTTTTCACCGGAAACCCAAAACCTGATGCGAAAGAAATTGATTGCTCGCACCAACTATCTTTGGAAGCGCCTGGCAGAACTCGGAAAGCTAGTAACTTGGGATAAGAAGCCAGCTCCTGCTTTAGATGAGGAAGAACTCAAAAAGGCCTGTGAACCAAATGAGGATGAGCAAGATGAATTTAGACCATTTTGAAAAAAAAGTGAAAGAGGCCATCGAAGCCACTACTTATGAAATAGAGAGATTAAAAACAGCTAGTAAGCCCATCTCTCCTGATAACGCCATCGGTCGCCTAACCCGGATGGAAGCCATCAATGCCAAGAGTGTGAGTGAAGCTAATTTAAACAGTGCCAAGCTTAAGTTAAAAATGTTGCATGGAGCATTAAAACGCATTGCCGATGAAAGCTATGGTGAATGCCTTTCATGCGGGGAAGAGATCGCCGAAAAAAGACTCAACGCAGTCCCTGAATCCACCCTTTGCATAAGCTGTGCTCAGAAACGAGAAGTATGAAACACCCTATTTATATAGATATTGATGATGTGATCAGTCAAACTGGCACCTCATTTCTAAAACTACTTAAGGAAAAATTTAATCGAGTGATTAACTATGAGGACATCACTGCCTTTGATCTAAAAGAGTCTTTTAAATTGAACGATGAAGAACTCTCCCGCTTTATGGAGCTCGCTCATCAGCCCAAAGAACTCATGGCCATTCCCCCCTTTCCTGAGGCGGTTAAAAATATAAGATCCTGGCATGAGCAAAACATTCCTATTTTTATTATTACGGGTCGTCCTTTTTTTACCTATGAGATCACTTTAAAATGGTTGACCCAACATCAAGTTCCCTTTCAAAAGCTTTTCTTCGTTAATAAATATGCTTTTCACGATGAAAATATCACTCACTCTAACTATCTCACTCTAGATCAACTGAGACAGATGAACTTTTCTGTTGCAATTGAAGATTCAGGGAAAATGGCCAATCTGCTAGCAGAAGAAATGCAAGTACCAGTTTATCTTCTAGATCGCCCTTGGAATCGATTGGATGTAAACCCTTCTTTAATAAAACAAAAAAAGATCATTCGCTGCAAAGATTGGCAACCCATTATCCAGCACATTAACAAAGTTATTTGACTGATTTTACAGATCTATTTAACTCTTTCATTTCTAAGCGACTCTGAATATGAGATAATTACAATGCTTTTTGCTTGGAGTCTCGATGACAAAGAACACTGAAATACTAGTGGTAGAGGATGATCCCTTTACCGGCAAATATATTGGCAAGATTCTCGATGACAATCATATGCCTTATGTGCTAGCCGCCTCTGGAGCTGAAGCCCGCAAAGCTTTGGTGATGCATGAGATTGGTCTCATTTTGCTCGATATCCATCTCCCAGATGAAGATGGCTTGGAACTCTTAAAAGAGTGGAAAAATAATGAAGCCACTAAGAGAATCCCTATCCTCATAGAGACAGCCAGTGAGGATCCTCAAGCCCATATTGAGAGTATCAAATTTGGAGCAGTGGGTTTTATAGAGAAACCCATCAACCCTTTGGTGCTCATCACCAGAATTAAAAATGCCAAAGAAGTACCTCCCGCAATTAAAAACAGACAGAAGGAGGCTCGACATAAAATTCGGAACTCTCTATCATTCCTACTTATGGCACTCGATGCGATAGAAGAAGATGCCTCTAAAGAACAAAGGAACTTTATTTCTAAATCGAGAAATTCTGTCAATGAGATCTTGCTAGGTCTCGATGTGTGGAAACGGGCTCAAATAGATAAGGTCACTTTAATCAATGAAATCGCCCGCAGTTTTTATGAGGAGGGAGAGTGAAAGAACTGACCATTGCCTCCAGCTCTCCTCTTTTTTATGAGCTCTATGACAAAGAGATCGAAAGAGTTTTAAAAAAAGCCGATGTGGGTTTTTACGAAAATGAAGACCTGATCATGGAAGAGGGCAAAGAGGGAGAAGATCTTTGCCTCATCATTGAAGGCGAGGTAGAAATTCATCGCCGTTTTGAAAGTGGGGAACTCCATAAGGTGACCACTTTGCGAAAGGGGGCTCTCTTTGGAGAGCTGGTCATCTTGGGTGATACTAAAAGGGATGCCACTGCCATTTCTAAAGGAAATTCAACCATTTTAGAAATCAACTTTCAAAAACTACTTTCACTGTACGATAGTCACCCTAAGATTTTTGGTATTTTGGTATTGAATATTCTCCGCCTGATGGCCAAGAGACAGAAGGTCTCTAATAAGATTATTAGCGCTCTGCTGGAATATTAAGCTGGTCTTCTAACATCCTTAACTCGCCCTGCTCCATGGGAGACAAAATATCTAAATTATCTTTTAAGTATTGATAGCGTTCAGCCCGAGCCGTACCTAAAATCATTTGCAGGTTTTCTATGGATGCTTGCCAAGGCTGGATGTTCTCTTCGTCATAGAGATCATCATCTTGAGTGTCTATTTCCACCACTCTTTGTTCGGCCTTCTCTTCGGCAGTTACTTTCATCATACCTATATCAAAAAGGGTCCAGGCATAAAGAGAGGCCAAAGCAGCAAACAGTGAAAAACGATATTTTTTAACCGCCGACTCGCCAGTGAGTCGCATATAGAAGGTAGGAACTTGCTGCCGATCTTTTAAAAAATGTTCCATAGAAGTTTTATCAGCGGGCAATCTCTCAACTGCATGGTAGAAGGGGTAGCTAATGCGTGGAATCAATTCTAAAAGTAAAACCCACCATCTGTTATGTTGAATAGGCAATCGACTTTTACCTGGGGCCTCAAATCCCATATGAGATTCTAGCCCTAATAAAAGTTTTCTTAATTTTTGGGTAGAGTCTCGCATCCGAGCAATTTCCCCTAGTTTATCTAGCTTACTTCTCCCTTTAAAAAACTTCCCGACCTGATTTAAAAAGGGGATCTCTTGAGCGGTTTTATTATAGTTACCGGCAATGGCGAGGGTTTGTAAATGCATAGCCAAAATGTGCATCGATTCAAAAAAAGCTTTCTCACCTTTGGGGTAGTGATACTTCAGATGAATACTATTATCCTTCGGATTCACAAAGGAAGATTTCATATTACTATGCCAACCCAGTTCAAAATACTTGACGCGGGTTCCCAACCTTGCATAAGGGCGCGACCAAACGCTTTTTATATCTACAGTTCCCGCTTTTTGTAGCGCCCAGTTAAAATAACTACTCCCTGCCACATAGTCGGTAAAGGCCATACTCTCTTCGATTCTGACAAACTCGCCTTTGTTAATTCTTTCAAAAAATTGACGTTTTACCTCGGCAACAGGCCTTCCACCAAACACCCGAAGAGTAGATTCATAGATCTGCAAATCCAGTTGATGGGTTTTAGACTCTTCATAGAAGTTAGCGGTTTTATGGCAGGAGGTTTGAGCCTGCAGGAACAGGAATCCCTCACCTTGAATAAAAGCAAAAAGGATCAAGTAAAAAGCAAAAGTTTTGGCGACCTTGAGCGAGATAAAAACTCCTTAGGGTTGGTTTAAACCGCCTACACGAGGTTGTCCGACATGCATAATTTGATCAGCTTCCTTACGAGTGATCTCTTCCCAATTACGCACTCTGCTGGGGAGCTTCATTAAAATCATTCCCTCTTCTGCAAAAAGAGAAGACATAGAACGACCAATATCATCCCCTAACCAGGTTTTTTCTCGGGTATTGACTTCTCCTGCTAAAGAGGCCATCTGTTTTAAACTTTTAGTGATTTTGAGTTTACGATGTAAAAAGTAATTTAAAAAGCCATCCACTAAATCAGGTGTATTCTCTAGGATTCTTTTGTCATCCTCTTCAGTAATGGGTTCGCCTTCTACATAGCCTTTTTCCACCATCTGGTTAAATTTCATTTTGGTCATTTTCATGGAGAGCAGTTCCACTGCATAATAGAGTCGTTCAGCATTTAAGATCTGACCAATTTCTTCGGAGGTATTGAGAGAAGTGAAAACACTTTTCATACCGGATAGCCCATCTACTTCATGATCTAAGGTCATTTCATTATTTTCAGGATTAATCAGCAGACGATGCTGCAGAGTCCAAAATTGACTGGGAACCATATCCAAACTAAACATGGAGCGAAGCATCCCTAACCAGGTCACTCGATAAGCATAGGGCTTGGTGGCTGCAAAAGTGATGAGCTTATTTACTGCATCATGGCTTAAGTAGGTTTGTGCGGGATCAGTCAAAGAAGAGTAGAGCGCAGGGCTAAACTCTTTAACTTGAGTGGTAGATTTTAATCCCTCTAAGCCAGCAATGAGTTTCAAGCAAGCTTGTTGACGTCTTTTTACTCTCTTGGTTGGAACCTTATCACTCATGTACTTGGCGTTATGAACAAAATGCATACACATGGGATAGACAAACTCCCTGGTGCTATCCACAAAGTCACTGTTAAAAGAGCGATTATCCACCAAAGCAAGTTCAATTGATTTACCGGGTGAAAGATGGGTGTCTAAAAGGATTGACCCTGAAATATGGGAAAGAAAGTAAATAGAGCCATTCATTAAACTGGAGGTCACCATATAATCAGCCAAGGAAAAAGCAATGGCATGAGGTCCTAGAAAAGGAACTTTGTTAACTGTGAAATCACGAAGTCTTTCCGTCACAACTTTTTTATCAAGTCCAGCGGGAACTCGAATAAATTTAGTAATAAAAGTTCCCCAATCCGGAGAGGTGATAATCCTTTGAATGGGAGTCATGAGAAATTGGTAGGTCTTAAATGTTCCATTCCCAATGCTCTTTAAAACTCTTCGGGTTGCTGGTGAATTGGCAAAAAACTTTCTTCCTTTGGTATCTTTAGCTTTAACTTCTTCACCGGGTTTTTTAGCAGCTTTTCTTTCAGCTAAAGGTCCTTTATCAATAGCCTCTTGCGAATTTTTATCCATGGAAAGTTTAACCAGGTATCTAACTACCCACTCTACATTCCCCCGATTGGCTCCGGTTTTGATCAAACCACCGGCAATGGCTCCTAGAATCCATGCTCTATTTGCTCGGGTTTTGTAATACTCATCGAGTTCAACCAATTCGGGATTAAAGATATGCTCTCTGGGATCCCAAGGAAGTTGATGTTTCACCGCATAAGATTTGGCCCCTTTCACAAAAGAGTAGTATCTATGAAGAACATAAAGCTGTTTCAAAGTGGCATAAGTGAATGCCGCAGTAAAAGTAGGTTCGACTCCTAAAGAAGTAATAATAGCAATGCCCCAGGCTCTGGAACTTCCGGTCAAGGAGGCTAAAACCTGATAGATAAAAGCTGCGATTCCTCCACCGATTCGACTGGCAAAAGTGGCATTTTGGGTAATGACTCGGTCAAACAAAAATTCAAAGGGAATATCAGTAAAATCTTCAATCTTATTCACCTCACCCACGGTCATACCGTATTTCTGAGGATGCTTTAGCATATCGGCTTTCAGCTCACTAATAAGAGCCTGATTTGCTGTATGAAGGTCTTCAACGGAATCTGGCATACCGGCAGCTACTGTCAATTTTGAAAGATAATCCAGTAATGCCGAGCTTTTATCCGTCACTTGATCCCCAGGAGTGAGCAGTTTCTCTCGATCGGCTCGAGCGGGATAGCTTTGAAAGTAAGGTGTTTGCTCGGTAAGAATCTCATTATAAGCTACAGCCTCAATTGTCTCTTTTGAAAGATCGGTCGGCCTTAGTGAGTAGAGACTGGTATTTAAAAGAGAGATCTCTTCACCATCTAGTTTTGGCTCAATTAAAACTGTTGATTTGGGCCCACTCGTCTCTCCTCCTGATTGGGTCTCACTGCTTGTGGGTCTCAACTTACAACCACTCAGCCACAACAAAGATAAGACAATGATAACACTAATAAAAGTTCTCATAACCGTCCCTTTCCTTAAGAATGATTTGATTGGTCTAGGTATTATAGCAGATTTCAAGGGTTCATATAAGTTGAATAGATCTAACCTAAGAAAGTCATTTGATAATTTGAAAGAATTTCCCGGTTAATGATATACTTAAATAAACTTAGTATGTCTTAATTGGAGATGATGAATGAAGAAGAAGAAGAATCAGGAAACAAGAAAAGAGGTGGACCTACTTGGTAAAATGGAGATCCCGGCAGATGCCTATTATGGAATACATACTCAAAGAGCCGTAGAAAACTTTCAACTCTCCTTTGAGAAAATTGCCTATAATAGACATCTGATTAAATCTATGATTCTGGTAAAAAAGGCTTCAGCTAAAGCCAATCTCATTCTTGGCACTCTACCTAAAGAGGTGGGTAAAGTTATCATCGAAGCCTGCGATAAGATCTTAGCCAAACAAGACAAATATGCGAAATACTTTCCAATCGATGTTTATCAAGGGGGAGCTGGGACTTCGGTTAATATGAATACCAATGAAGTCATCGCCAATGTGGCGCTAGAATTGATGGGAGATAAAAAAGGAAATTATAAAAAAGTGAGCCCCAATGACCATGTGAATCGATGTCAATCCACTAACGATGCCTATCCTACAGGCCTACGCTTAGGAGCCTGGTACAGCAATCAAGAGTTGATAGCAAAAGTTAAATACTTAGCAGAGGGATTTGAACAAAAAGGCAAAGAGTTTTCCAATATTCTTAAAATGGGTCGAACCCAGTTACAGGATGCAGTTCCAATGACTCTAGGGCAAGAATTTGAGGCCTATGCCATCACCCTCTTTGAAGAAATTAATTCTCTCAAATTAGCCGGTGAGATGCTGTTAGAAATGAATTTGGGTGCCACTGCCATTGGGACCGGCATCAATGCCCCAGAAGGCTACAAAGATATTGTTCTGCAACAACTCCGAGAGGTGACTGATCTTCCCATTCGGGGAGTTAAAAATTTAATGGAAGCCACCAGTGACACCGGGGCTTATGTTTTATTATCAGGATCTCTTAAGCGATTAGCTGTCAAAATATCAAAAATCTGTAATGACCTTAGACTACTCAGCTCAGGACCTCGGGCAGGATTCAATGAAATTAACTTGCCTGAATTACAGGCTGGTTCCTCGATTATGCCCGCCAAAGTGAATCCTGTGATGCCTGAAGTGATCAATCAAGTCTGCTATAAAGTGATTGGAAATGACCTTACTATCACCATGGCTGCTGAAGCAGGTCAACTGCAGCTCAATGTAATGGAACCTGTGATTTCTCAATCCCTATTTGAAACTCTTCATCTTTTAAAAAGCTCTTGTTTGATCTTACGAGAAAAGTGTATTGATGATATCAAAGCAAATAAAGAGGTCTGTGAACGGTATGTCTATGATAGTATTGGAATCATTACTTACCTATCTCCACTCATTGGTCATCATAAATGTGATTTAGTAGGAAAAGAGTGCGCTAAAACGGGGAAAACCGTCCAACAAGTGCTCTTAGAAAAGAAATACCTCACCCAAAAGGAAATAGACAAGGTTTTTAACTTTGAAAACTTCTTAAAACCTCAATACAGCGCGAAGAGATACCATTAAAGTAACTTTAACTTGAATTAACTTGCCAACTTTTGTACTCCTATGACAGGATACCCTTTGAGGAGATGGTATTGTATTCAAAAGGAGTTTTTATGAAGTTCTATATGGGTCTCTTCCTCTTTTTTCTCCTCAATTCAGCCTATGCCAAGAATAACCACCTTACCATTGTCCAAATGTTTCAATGGAGCTGGGAAGATCTCGCGAAAGAATGCACCCTTCACCTGGGACCTGCAGGTTATTCCGGTGTTATGATTTCTCCCCCCAATGAACATGTTCTTATCGACAAAAACCCTTGGTATGAAAGATATCAACTGGTGAGTTATCAGATAAATAGCCGCAGTGGAGATCGCCAAGCCTTCAAAGAGATGATTCAAACTTGTCACCAAGCCAATGTGGAAATTTATGCGGATGTAGTGATTAACCATACCACCGGCCTTGCAGAACAAAATGAGATCAAAAACGGATATGCTGGTTCCACCTTTTCGGCCTACAGCTACCCTGATTATGAAGAGCAACACTTTCATAAGTGTGGTCTGAATGGTGATAATAGTATCAAAGATTATAAAAATAGATTTGAAGTGCAAAACTGCAATCTCGCTTACTGCCTTGATTTAAAAACATCTCTCCCTTACGTCCAACAAAAACTCACCGCCTACCTAAATGATTTAATATCCCTAGGAGTGGATGGTTTTCGCGTGGATGCCGCCAAGCACATCCCGGTTGAAGATATGAACAGGATTTATGCGGGGCTAACCAAGCCAGTTTATATTTTTCAAGAGGTGGTAGATTATGGTGGTGAAGGTGTTTCGAGTAATGAATATATTCCCTTTGGAGATATCACAGAATTTAAATACGCCTATCAAATCAGCCATGGATTTAAAAAGGGTAACCTAGAACGATTTCGCACCCTGGGAACCGAGTGGTGGATGCTTCCATCAGAGAATGCCATCTCCTTTGTGGACAACCATGATTTGCAACGAAAACATCTCGATGAGAATGTGACTCATAAAAATAAACAGCTCTACACCCTAGCTAACATCTTTCTTTTAGCCTGGCCCTATGGTCGTCCGAAAGTTATGTCCAGTTATGAATTCTCCTCTTTTGAAGATGGCCCTCCTATGAATGAACTGGGAGAGATCTGTGGTATCCACACGCTCGCAAAATGCGAGAGTCCACTCCCTCGTAAGTGGGTGATGGAACACCGCTGGCTTCCTATCAAAAATATGGTTCACTTTAGAAAAGTAGCCGCTCAAACAGCGGTGAAAAACTGGTGGAGTAATGGTCATAGCCAGATTGCCTTTGCCCGTGGAGATCAAGGCTTTGTGGTGATTAACAATGAGAGCTATATTCTAAATGAAAACTTAACCACCCTCATGGAACCAGGAAAATACTGCGATGTGGTAACAGGAAATCGAATTACAGCAACTAATACCTGCTCGGGCAAAACTATCACGGTGAATGCTCATGGAATGATCAGTGTTGACCTTCCTCCAGAAACAGCGATTGCTATTCATAATGGTGAGAAACTCAATTAACACAGCGGCTGTTCATCTATACCAGTAAACGTTGACAAACAGAAACGGGCAGCCGCAAGGCAACGAAAAAAAATGCGAAAGGACAGTACGCAAAGAATGTACGGACTTGAGCATTTTTTTGAAGTCAACACAGCGGATGTTCGTTTATGGAAGTCAACGCAGTGGGCCGAATTTATAATTGACAATAGCCTCAGCAAAAATATTAGGGACATGCCCGTAATTTTTTAAACGGGCTTTCCACTCCATTCGATCTCGTCGGTTGATCTTAATGGCTTCATCTACTTTACCCTCAATCTTCTCACTCGGAACTCGATAGCGCCCTTCGTATTTTAGAATACACCAATAAGAGACTAAGGTGCTGCCGAGTAGGGCATAAGTTTTGGCATAATCTTCTACCGTTTCGGATGGAAATCCCACCATCACAATAGAGTTAAGACTCTTCACCTTGGTTTTTCCCACTACAAAATTCACCATATCAACGAACTCTTCGATCTTATAGTTGCGTCCCATTAAATCGAGAATTCGATTGGAACCTGATTGCACAGGGGTTCCAAAAGACCTAATCTTACCGGTTTGAAAAATCGGCTCCAAACGATCCATATATTTGATGACCCATTCGGGTTCCACATAGTGCATATCAACGACAAAGTCACCCTTAACTTTAACCACCTCTCCGAGTAAATCAGCTAGACACTGACCGTTCTCTTGTCCCCAGCAACCCATATCAGTTCCGGAAAAAGAGATGGTTTTAAAGCCACGGCGCACCGCATTTTCCACTTGGGGAATTATTTGATCTAATCCTGCACTTTGAATTCGACCACGGGCATGCTTTATAGCACAGAAGGTACATTTACCAAGACAACCATTTCCACCATGAATGAAATACCAATCAGTCATAGGAAGGGAGTCCAACCAAGCAGGCACTGGAACAAAAGGAACCCATTGCTGAACTTTTTGAAAGAAGGTTTTTAATTTAATGCCAATCTGAAAGGTATCACTTTGCAGATACTCATTCATATTCACACTGTTGGGTAATACCTGTTTCATTGGTGTGGTAGGAGGAATCACCTCCTCGATCTT
>CAYFLR010000030.1:57661-65367 GCA_964343805.1 uncultured bacterium
AAGAATCAGGGGCAATTTTGGGAAAACAGCCGGAAACTAGAATCTTTGCCTGATCTTTTTTTCCTGACATCGCCTCTGTAATATGTTCAAAGGATTCATCTTCATACTGTTGATTGAAGGCACAGGTGGCAACCAGAATCACATCAGCTTTGCTTTGATCATCTACTTCTTTTAGATTATTCTTCTCCATATATTTGCGCAGCTGATTGGTCTCTACAATCAGCTCAGTGCAGGAATGAGCGGATGCCACGATTTTAAAAGTTTCCATCAGTCACTCTCCTTATTTTTTTCGAGCGGTCCCTATCACAAAATGACGTTCGAGTTTCACCTCCACATCTTCAAAATCAGAGCTATTGATCAGCTCTTGAAATTGCTCTTCACTAAAAGGGCCATGAGAGTCTCCACCGTGATAGCCATGCCAATCTTTAAAATCCACTAGAAAAAGAGATCCCCCTGGTTTGAGCACTCGATGCATTTCAGCAACTACCTTTTCCGGCTCCGCCATTTCATGCATAAAATTCCCGGAAACCGCCCAATTCACAGAATCACTTTCTAAGCCGGATTTGGTGGCATCATCTTTGATTATTTCGATCTTATCTTCTAGAGAGGCTTTGCGAGCTCGATGATCTAAATGGCTTAACATTACATCAGAGAGATCCAAGCAATAAACTTTACCTTGGCTTAATTGCTTGGCAATGGGAATACTGAAATTACCGGAACCGGCTCCCACATCCAAAATTTTTTCATCCCCATTGGTAATTTGCTTAGCGATCTCTTTATGCAGATGAGGCCAGTAGTTACCAAAGATAGTTTTTTCCACAAACCTACGCCAGCCGGTGCCAAAAAACCAAGCATTAAACTTACCTCGAGTGCCTGTCCACTCTTCATGTAGATGATGTTGTTCACTCACTTTGCTCTCCTTAAGTGAAATTACGGTTAATGGTGATCCGATAGTATCTTCTTAAAAAGGGATTGGTCAATAATAGATTTAGACAGGGCATTAAGCTGCTAAAATCGTGAGATAAAGCCAGTTATAAAAATTTATACCTGGCTTTATCTTCCACTATACATTAAGATAAAGCCAAATATAAATAAATGAGGCTGTTATGATTATCACTGGCAGGGAAAATGAACAAAAAATATTGAATAGAAGTTTAAAATCGAAAAGGTCCGAATTATTAGCCATATACGGAAGGAGAAGGATTGGAAAAACTTTTTTAATTCGAGAGTATTTTACCAACTATCCCTTATATATTGAATTTACCGGCCAATACAAGGCTCCCATAAAAACTCAAATAGATAATTTTGTGCAAATAATTGAGGAAAAATGGTTAAAAAAAAGAGTGGCAATTAGACCCAAAAACTGGAAAGAGGTCTTTTCTTTACTAAAAGATCAAGTAACCCAATTGCCACAAAAGAAAAAAGTAGTCATTTTTATTGATGAACTACCCTGGTTCAATACCCCTCGATCTCAATTCTTATCCCATTTAACTTATTTTTGGAACGGTTTTGCTGAAAAACATCGAAATATTCTGTTAATTGTTTGTGGTTCTGCCGCAAGTTGGATGATCGAAAATATAGTAAACAGTAAAGGGGGGCTCCACAATAGGCTTACCCAAGCTCCTATTCAATTATCACCCTTTACTTTAAAAGAGGTTTCACTCTTTTTAGAGAAGAAAAAGATTAAATGGGAGAAAAGAACAATTGTTGATTTGTATATGATAACAGGAGGTGTTCCATACTACCTAGAGGCTTTAGAAAAGAAGCACTCCCTAATTCAAAACATTGATAAAATTTGTTTTCATAAAAATGGTATTTTACTGGAAGAGTATGAAAGATTATTTGATTCACTTTTTAACAACTCAAATATACATAAAAAAATTGTAGAGTCGTTGGTTAAAGTCAAAAAAGGAATGTTGAGAAAAGAGTTGCTGAAAAAAATGAAGGTTAAGGGTCATCCTTCGGGAGCTTTCCAAAGAGCTCTAAAGAACCTAGAAGAGTCAGACTTTATCCAAGTTACTCCAGGATTTCGCAAAAATGAAAGAGACCGAGTTTACCGCATTAAAGACGAGTACACAGTCTTCTATTTAAATTGGATCAAGAGCCTCAGAAGTAGAATTAAAAGCGGCCAAATTAGCAATTATTGGAGTCAGCAGTCACAAACTCAAGGATACAAAGCTTGGTCTGGCTTTGCCTTTGAAGGAGTCTGTTTAAAACACTTTGAGGAAATAAAAAAAGCTTTAGGTATTAGCGGAATACAAGTAATTCCCGGACAATGGCATGGTAAAGAAAGCCAAATTGATTTGCTTTTGGATCGAGCTGATAGAACTATCTCAATATGCGAGATGAAGTATTTCAAAGGGGAGTATACGGTTAGCAAAGAGTACGCCAGAAAGTTTGAAGAAAAACAGAACCTTTTTCGCCGAGAGTCTGGTGTTAAAGAGAGTTTTCATCGAGTCCTTGTTACTTCTCATGGGGTTCAAATTAATAACAAATTCCATGACAGCTTTGACCTTGAAATAACTTTAGACCAACTTTTTTAAAATCAACACTTACACTAAATTACTACTTAAAAATTAACTGGAAAATTATAAAATTGATACTTTATGGGCATTTATCCTTACAGTTTTATTTAATTTTTAACCATGTTAGGATGTTAATAAAAATATGAATACAGAGAGAGAGATCATATGCTCTTGGAGTTCTTTTATGGATAAAGTTTTTCAGATTGCAATCATAATTTTTACTTTAGTTTTCATCCCATTTTGTTCCTCTGAAGAAGAGGAGTCGACAGATGACGAATCACCAAATGTGATCAATAAAAAAGATGAGAGCCCAGGAAAAAAAGATGGCAATGACAATGAGAATCAAAATGAAAACGATGATGCAAAAAAAGATGAGGAAGAAGATGACGAGGAAAATGAGAATGATGATAGCGAAGTTGACTCAAAAACAATTAAATTAGATAACAAGAGTCCTATTGCGTTCGATATGGTTGACACCTCAGCATTAATCGCTCTCAATACCATTGCTTCAGTTGATTCAAGTAGTGAATCCAGTGCAGGCACCTTGAACATACCGGGTTTGGTAATGAATAAATATGGTTTAGTACGAGCGGAAGGTTCCAGCAGGCAAGGTGGCTCGAACCTACTAGCTACAACTAAGTCAGGTAAAATGAAGTCCATCATTGACTCTGATTATAATATAATGGTTCGTTACAGTGTCGTGGATCCTAAAGGTGAATATGCTTATTTGGCCCTCAAAGCGGAGATGCCCCCAGGTCCAGGCTGGTGGGACTCCCCTGGACGCCTTGTTATGACAACTGGATGTGGGTTTTGGAAAATCAAACTCTCAGATAACACAGTAGCATGCTTTGCACAAGGGTGGCATCCAGAAGGTGAAATGGGTGCCGGTAATCACAGGTTCATTCCAGATGGAAGTGAAAAAATGCTTTCATTTGATCGAGATGGTAAAATCTATTTTTATGCCAATGAATTTCGCACCTGTGAACCAGGTAGAAATACACCTCTTGAATGGCCCAATCTGGATGACTTTCTTGCAGGAAAAGTAAAACCTTCAAAACCTGGAGGACACAGTGGTGGGCATCCAGGTAGTTACCAAAAAAATGATTACCATTTAACATCAGGTCAAACTAAATCTACCCTGCAAGCAAATGGATTTAGCCCCTGTGGTAGTGGCAATCGAATTGTTTATAGATATGATCCAATGACTGACTCTGTCTCTTCAGTCACCGCAGAGGACATGGTTGGAGAAGAAAAAGTTGTCTACTTTAGGACGACCCCCACCGGACACCTACTGACTTATGGTATCTTGCGCACAGAGAATAACCAATATGTCTCTCGCTTGGATCTCCTAGTTTCGGGAACCCAAACACCCACAGATTTCAGCGGAGAAATGACAAATGTCATGAAGTATCTTCAAAGCGACTCACACAAAGGATATATCTGGGATTTCAACGGCAAGCTTGGATTGATCAACATATCCGATTCGGGAACTGTTGAATCCACAGGTTTAAGTTTAGGGCCAATCTTCGGCGCAAAGAGCTTGTTTAGAACCATCGTAGCTGATGATGGGAAGATCTATGCTCTTGTGAAAGAAAACAACAATATCCACCTTTATTCGCTCATGCCTTTTGACGAAGAGCCTGTTGTAACGATCGCACTTATTGAAAAATACCAACAAGATGGTGGATCGGATTGGGTCCTTGGTCCGGTATTCTCAAGTCAAAACAAAACCATCATCCAGCCCATTTATGTTGCTGGTGGCCATGTTTTTCACCTGACAGAGTCGGGAGATAATCATGATATTAAAGTTACCAAAATCAGTGACAAGAGTCAGCACAGCATGCTTACAGGCAAAGGGCGCTTTCTAATACAGAACTGGAATCTGAGAGCCGACGAGCTGCACTTTGCAGCAACAAACCTTGATCGAAATGTTGTGGTGACTGGGGTGGTAGATGTTAAAAAGCTGAGTGAGGGTGCATCTAGTGATACCTACCTGACCCTAAGCGATCTTTTCTCAACCCAGGGTGCAAGTGATGCAGCTGTAAAAGACATCACCGTTGTCAAGGCTAAGACTGTGACACCAACAGGAACCAGCAATCCAACTGTCAGTTTTATCGTTGATGAAGATAAGCCATTTGTTCTATCGTTTAATTTTTCGCAGGCAATGGACAGAAGCTCTGTCGAAGATGCCCTGAGTGTTACTATTGATGGACAAAGCGCTACGGGTATAAAACTTTGGGCTTTTAATACATTGCACTTTATTCCTGACACTGATGGTCTAAGTAATGATACAACTCCATCATTAGAGGATAATAAACCTGTAGTTGCAAGCTTTTCCTCAGGCGCAAAAGACTCATCCGGTCGTGCTTTAACTGGTACGACGACCTTTGACTTTACAACCGGATCAAATTAAACAGATACGAACATCCGCAAGGCGATTGAAAAAATTGCGAGGGTGACGCCGAGTCGGGGCAGTACGACCAGTACGAACCCGATGCTATTTTTTTAATCAACACTGGGGATGTTTGTTTATGGAAGCCAACTCATTGAGATTGACTGTGCTACCAAAGGGGGGGAAGCAGGTAGCACAGTCTCTCAACCATGTAGTAGAACTCTAAAAGAACGAGGTTAAAAGAACTTTTAGAGTTTGAGGAAATTGATTTAGTAGTGTCCCCAAGATTTAACGATAGATCTTGAGACAGTGGATGTGTTTTTAATATCTTTTAATTTCTTAACTATATCTTGATATTCAGCAGTTTTCTCATAGTTTTCATAGGATCGTTCATCGCTACCGAAACTTTTATACCGATAAACCACGTCAAGAACATCCCAGACATCGGATATACGGGTACTTTCATCCGTGAAAGTTAACCAGTATTGAACTTTGACATCACCACATGTATTAAATGACTGCTCAGGATTATAACTGTTATAGTATGAACCACAGTTCAATTCAATGTCCGCATTAAAGAATCCGTTCTTTAGTTCCAGTGGAATGTGTTTAACGTGATACCAAAACCCCTTATTATCAAGCCCTATATGGGCAAAAACTGACTTAACTTGCTTACCATAGGAAAAGCTATGGTGATTCACATGAATAAAAAATATCTTCTTAGAAAAGCTCTCTTTGCCATAGATCATGCCACAAAAGAGAAAAGCTATAAATAATATGGTAATTCGCATTTTGACCTCTTTTAGCTTCAACAAACGCTGTAAGAGTAAATAGACGAATTTAGTTTATTTGTCAAATTATTATTTAATTTAAATTGGATTTTTACCAAGAGAAAGAATTTTTTGATTATATTTCAAATACTTATATAAGAAGCAGGTTTTTATTTCTGCTCGGTTGTTTCAAGCTCCTCCGCTTGTTCCTCCAACACGGCGGTCAGAGTTCTTAAGACTTCATTGGGCATGGCTCTCATATCAATCACTTCGAGTTTGTTATTACGCCGTTTTAGAGCTTCTTTGACGGTAAATAGAGAATAATTGGAGGTTTGATCGCGAGTGGCATCCTCCTCTAACTCCTTGAGAATCTCATCTAATTGATCAATTATTTCTTCCAATTGCTCGTCATCATAGTCCATCAATCCATATTTTCTCAGAAAATCAGCAATATAATCGCCTCCGGGTCCTATAAAAATAGCTCCGGTAATCATAGCCACCAGAGTCATTGAGATGGCTCTCGCATGGCTAATCCGATAGATAGAAGCAAAAGGTCCAATAATATCAGCCTCTTTTTGAGCAGCTAGCATCTGTTCATAAAATTTACGATCGGCCATTTGGGCATTCTTAGATTTGGCTTTTTGCATCAAATCTCCTTTAATGGAATCAAACTCTCGATGCCGCCAAAATGTAATTAAAAAGGTTTGTGAGGTATTATCTTGCTGCAAGTAGCCGGAAGACTTATTACGCAGGTAATCATAAATTTTATTTATATCCATGGTTTTACCCGGTTTAGGTAAAATGGGAATCATATCAGGGCCATAAATCAGAGTGCCGTAAATATCAAAAAGCAGTTTAGAGAAGTTAATAACCGGAACAGCTTTTATCATCGGGAGTTTATGAGTCTTAATTCGGGTTAATAACTGGTTGATTGTATAATTAAAAATCGGACTGGTCATAATGAGATGAAAAATAGCCATTCTCCGTTCCCGCTTATAAATCTCTTTAAGATGAGCAATTTTAACATGCAAACTGCTATCAATCAGATCCTGTACTTCCGCTAGCTTGGGACGGATAGGAGCATTTTCGGTGACATCTTCTACCCACTTACCCTTAGCTCCCAGCTTTTTATCAACCTCTTTCATCAGTTGGGCACGGGCAGAAAAGATAGGATCTTCTTTATTTCCACTGAGCATAATTCGTCGCATCTGCTCGCGTAAAATGCGGTATTCAGAGAAGTTCTCCCCCATCTTAAAGGCAATGGATTCTCTCTCTTTTTTCCATTTAGCAAGTTGTTTGGTGGCGTGATCTCTCACTTGCTGCTTGACGGTTTTTCCCAAAGCGGTCCAGCTACGTTGATCGGGCTTTTCTAAATCAAAACGCCCCACCACCTCTGTCCAGCTCTTGTCATAACTTAGAATCGAGTGTTCCTGGATCACCTCATTCGGTGGTCTCCCGCTATCAATCTCTTTGAGCAGACTTTCATAGGCCCGAACAACTGAATCCATATTGCGAATATCGTAGTACCAGGACTCTACTTTATAAAAGAGATTACTTAGATAATTCTCAATCACCGCTGGATTTTCAGTTTCCATCTTTTCAAAGAACATGCGCAGTAAAAAAGCTTCTTTAACTTGCTCTTGAGTGATATCTACCCCTCTAAACCTCTGATGCCAATAGTTAATCTTATCCATTAAATTGCGGATAACTTTATGCTGGGCTACTTGGTCTTGAAGGTGTGTTTCTTGCATTTTGTAGCATTGATTAGCATTAGAGGCAGGTGTCCAAAGCACGAATCCAATTAAAATGATTCCAAATCGTTTCATAGCCAAATCCTTTTTTGAGCTTTCCTTCATTATACCCAGATATTTCATGAGAATTCTACTGCAATTTAGTTTAGAACAACAGAATCAAGAGTACGAACCTGAACCAGTTTTTGAAGTCAACCCAGAGGATGTTCGTTGATAAACTTTGAGAGTTGGCTAACAAAAACGGACATCCACAAGGCGACGAAAAAAC
>CAYFLR010000031.1:0-15717 GCA_964343805.1 uncultured bacterium
AATGTGTTACCTAAATGCAAAGTATTTTTTGTTACCTAATTACCAGGTTTTTACCGGTCTGACTGCCGACATACCGACTGCCGACCCCTGACATGCCGACCTACTGACTATCTGAATTAAACTCTTCAATAACAACCGCAGTGCCATAAACCAAAATTTCAGAGGCTCCATGGGTCACATTGCTAGTAGCAAAACGGATATTGATAATTCCATTGGCCCCTAACTTTTCGGCTTCCTCAATCATTCTTTTCTTGGCTTCATTACGGGATTCATTCAGCAAGGTAGAGTAGCCTTTGAGTTCTCCACCAATTAAAGTCTTTAAACCGGCCAGTATATCGATCCCTACATGTTTAGCCCTGATGGTATTACCGCTCACCAGGCCGAGGGTTTTCTTTATGGAAAGGTCGGGAAGGTATTCACTGTTTGCCAAAAACATTGGAAATCCTTTTTTAATAAGATTTGGCCATCACCACTCGTTGTTTGCTGGGCTCTCCAGAAATAATACATTTTCCTTCTTCTTTATCGCCTTCAAAAGGAATGCATCTGATGGTGACATTGAGATCGGCTTTTAATTTCGCTTCCACTTCAGCTGTGCCATTCCAATGACAAAGGGCAAAACCACCATGAACTTCGGGTTTCTTTTTACTTTTAGGAGTGAAGAATTTATAGAGTTCCTCTTGGCTATCAATTTTAACAGTGTTTTCTTTTTGGTAGGCCACAGCTCGTTCATAGAGATTATTCTGCATCTCTTCTAAAATAGCCGGAACTTGCTTGATAAATTCATCGCGAGGCATTCCTTTTTTATCTCTGGGCTCTTTATCTCTTCTGCCCACAAAAACACTGTTCTCTTTAATGTCGCGAGGCCCCACTTCCACTCGGATGGGAATTCCTTTTTTGATCCAACCCCAGGATTTCTCTCCGGCATTATGAGGCCCATCATCCAATTCCACCGTAATGGTTTGATTGTCATAGACCACTTGATCCAGTTCTTTTTTAAGGGATTGGCAAAATTCTAATACTTCGCTGCGATCTTTGTCTTTTCTAATAATAGGAATGATGGCGATGTGGGCAGGAGCCACTCGAGGAGGAACAATGAGTCCATTATCGTCACTGTGGGTCATAATAAGCGCTCCAATAAGGCGGGTGGAGACACCCCAAGAAGAGGTCCAAGCAAACTCTTCGGTTCCTTCTTGATTCAAAAATTTAATTTGAGAGGCTTTTGCAAAATTTTGACCTAAAAAGTGAGAGGTTCCGGCTTGTAGGGCTTTGCGATCCTGCATCATAGCTTCAATACAATAGGTATTCACCGCACCAGGGAACCTTTCTGAATCTGTTTTTTCGCCGGTGATCACAGGCATGGCCAGATAGTTTCTGGCGAAATCAGCATAGACATCGAGCATCTGTTTGGTTTCTTCCATCGCCTCTTCAGAGGTGGCATGGGCGGTATGTCCCTCTTGCCATAAAAATTCAGAGGTTCGGAGGAACATTCTGGTTCTCATCTCCCAACGAACCACATTGGCCCATTGATTTATGAGAATGGGGAGGTCGCGGTAACTGCGAGTCCATTTGGCGAACATAGCACCAATAATGGTTTCTGAAGTGGGTCTTACAATGAGTGGCTCTTCTAACTTCCCAGCAGGGATAAGATTGCCCTCACCATCTTCTTCTAAGCGGTGGTGGGTTACTACGGCACACTCTTTAGCAAAACCGTCCACATGTTCGGCCTCTTTTTCTAAAAAGCTTTTCGGTATAAAGAGGGGGAAATAGGCATTTTTATGACCGGTGGCTTTGAACTTTCGATCCAGAATCTTTTGACTGTTTTCCCATAGGCTGTAGCCCCAAGGTTTTATCACCATGCAGCCTCGCACTGGGGAGTTCTCTGCTAAATCAGCATTTTTAACAACTTGTTGATACCACTCAGGATAATTCTCTTCTCGGGTGGGGGTTATTGCAGTTTTGTTAGCCATATTGTCCTCTCATAATATCTAGATTCAAACTTGTGGACGACTACCCTAGCATTTAAACACAGTTTTTTCATGGGAAATCGTAACAAAATTTTGCTAGCCAAAAGCCCATATGGACAAAGTGACTTTTTGGAGGTATTCTTCGGGAATTCAAAAAGTTGTGAGGATGTGGGTTCTATGCAATTATCACTTTCTAAGTTTAAATGGCTGTTCAACCTGGGCTATCTTTTTCTACTTTTTACTGTGCTCTTTTACTTTGTCTTTAAAGTGGCCTATATTGCCCTCAGCCTCAAAATGCATGTGTCTCCTGATGAGATGTTTCATTTACGATTTATTAAAGCCTTTGCTGAAATTTCTGGCCTGCAAATTCCCCTTGATCCTTCCTATGTTACTACTGGTCCTATTCAATACTTTCCCTATCTCTATCATTTAATTATTGGAAAGATCTTTGCATTTCTTCCTCTGCCGCTGGGAGATGTGGTCTATGTCCGTTTACTGAATATTCCCCTCGCTTTAGGAAATCTTCTCTTTTTCTATCTGATCACGGTACAAGTTTTACCCAATCGCTTGATGAGAGCTTTTGCTCTGGTGGTGCATACAAATATCATCATGTTTACCTTCTTATCTGCCTCTGCCAATTACGATAATCTAGCCAATTTGTTTGCCACCTTTGCCATTTATCAGTTTGTCATGTGGTTCCAACAGAGAAAGCTCAAGCAGGTGCTTTTTATGGTAAGTGGGCTGTTGGCCGGAATGCTGGTGAAGTATTCCATGATTCCTCTCCTGGGCTTACTGGTGTTAGCTGTCATATTTGAATATGTTCGAACTCATTGGATCCGTTTCAAGCTAAGAAAACTTCCTCCTTTATTTCTGAAAAGAGACCGCACTTTCATGACCTTATTTTCCTTTCTGCTTTTCACGGGATTAGTCGCTGCCAATTTGTCTTTATACGGAGGGAACCTTTTAAAGCAGGGAAGATTATTACCTTCATGTGCGAAGACCTACTCTCCATCTTTATGTAAAAAACATAATTGGCCTTACAAAAATAGCGTCAGAGATAAAAAGATTTTTAAAACCCCCAAGCCCATGGTGGATTTTGATAAGTATTTTGTTGAATGGTATAGCCTGATGGTCAAAAGAACCTTTGGTATCCTAGGGCATAAGATTTATCATCCCACCACCCAAGTGTACACCTTTGGCAAGCTGGTCATTACTCTTTTGTTTTTGAGCATATTTTTGTTTTACACTCCGAAAGATCGTTTGATGAATACCTTGACGGTGGTTATGTTAGCCTACCTTGCTGTTTTATGTCTGGCGGTGAATTACAAGGCCTATAGAATTACCGGGGTGGTTCATTTGGCAGTGCATGGCCGCTATACTTTTCCCATACTCTCCATAGCTATCGCTGCATTTTGTCACTATGTATTTAAACCCTTTCCAGGAAAATGGCAGATCGTTTTGGTGCTGTTATTCTCTTATTATTTTGTGGCTATGGAGTTTCCTGCTTTTCTGCAAAACCGCGCCTCCAAAAAAATGCTCACCGATGCCGTTAAAATTATGAAAAAGAAACTACCTAAAAACCGCAATATGGCCCTGATCCCCAAAGAGGTGATCAAATTCAAAGGGGGGCCCACCTTGTTTTTACCCACTCATAGGCAGTTAAATTAAGTTTATTATTGGGGGCGACTCTCTTTTAGTTTTTTGCACGGAAGTGTAGGTTTTCCCTGTTTATTCTGAACAGTTATTTCGGGTAATAAAGGCAACAACTTTACCAGCGATTGAAAGACTTTGTCCTGGCTTAAGTGCCGATTTTTATGCCCTTCGGCATCCATATACTCTCTTAAAGAAGAGCTGGGATGCATGGCCTCTTCTATAAATGCTGCCATCCTTTTTATTTTGGTGGATTGCCGCATTAAGACTTTTCCCACCACCTCACTGACCTGGTGCAGTTTGGCCAATTCCGTATGACTTTTTTCCGACTTCACTTTAGAGGGAGCCATTTCTTGCTTTAGTGGAATGGCTGAAATATAGGGCTTACCTAAATACTCCATTAAATATTTGGTCCCTTTACCGGAAATAATTGCGGGTAAATTTCCCAAGCGAAAGAATTGAAAGAAAATGGATTGAGGAACATTTCCCACATAGACCAGATGCACCGTGCCTTTGGTGTCACGCCTGAAACTTTGGTTTAAATGGGAACTTTGTAAATCGACCCATTTAAACCGGCCACTGTAATCATGCGATAACAGACTTTTGATCTCTTTAATTTGGGGTTCAGAAAGAGAAGAAAGAATCGGAATGGTCAGACCTCGCTCGAATTGGGAGGGATTTTTTTCGATCAGTTTTTTGATGGCTTCGATGGTGATTTCAACTCCCTTAACCCCAAACTTAGAGCGGTCGACTCCATACCAGGGCATACTGGGAGTGTGTTCGAGTCTTTGAAAAAGTGATATAAGGTTGTCCCCAATGCGCTCAAACTGAGTTTTAGACAATCTCTCTTTGATAAAGAATGGCCAGGAAGTAACTTCTGAAATCTCTAAGTGAGGTCCCAAATGGTTGATTCCAGCTAAATCAATTTTCAATCCCTCTTTGGTATAAACCCCATCTCCCCCTAACTCTGGTCCACCCCAACCAGGAGGATTCATCACCACAAACAACTTCGCTTCTAAATCAATAAACCGGGTGTCATCTGTTCCGCCCGTTATTGCTAATGTCTGGCGAGTCACTTTCCCCGCATTGACCTGCTTGGTAAAATGGTCAAATGATTGTAAAGAAATATTCAGATCCTGTATTTCTTTCACCCGATAATGATCAATGCTGGGATTAAATTCAGGAAAAAGGGTTTGAATTTTGGTCAATTGATCCGAGCGCGTGGCTTGGTAGATGATTTCAAACTTTCCCCCGAATCCTAACTTTCTAAGTTGCCTCATCACCAGTAAGTTATTGGATTGGTGACCCATCCCTGGGGCTTCATCAAAATAGACGCGTATGACCCTCTGGTTGGTCAATTGAGACTGAACCGCGGAGACACTCGCGGTATTTTGCGAGTTGGCTATTCCCACCTGAGGCCAAAGGGTGGTGAGTAGCAGTGTGAGGGTGATAATTCGAATAAAAAGTATCAATTTCTTTAAAGGTTTCATGAGCTTCTTATCGGAATATAAAATAACAACTTAAGATTTTTTCCCTTCAATTAACATGATTATCTTTGCCAGAACGCCGTAAAACCCTACAAGGATGGCTCAGAAAAGCAGAAACTTTCGTTCGCACACTTTCCATAAATGCTTTGGTGTCCATACATTTCCAAGAGTAAACCCCCATGGCTCCCGCTCCGATAATGCCATAAAGTACGGTGCCTAAAGGAACACCGGCTAAGTCCATCACTTGAACCGCTGTGATTAAAACTGAAAGAGTAAGAGCTGAGCCATTGGAAATGAGCCTATACTTCTTTATGGATTCAGGATTTTTAGTGATGGCTTTTTTGGTGAGGTCGGCATTGATTACGTTCCAAAAGGTTTCTGAATAGAGGGAGAGTCCTACTCCTTTCACCATATTGAGCATCACCTCGGTGGAGATTAAATCGGGCTTAATACCTAAAGAAACCATTCCGCCATGGATCGCTCCCATGTAAATGAGCAGTACCATCGACTCTTTGGCATAGGTTCTTATCATGCTAGTGGTTTCGGCAGTTAATTTAAACCAACCTTGGCTTCTGAGCCAGGTGAGATATTTCTGGTTGTAAAGTTGAAGAAAGCCAGACATGGCTCCAGATAAAATGCCGATGGGAGCAGCAATGAGGGGAGCAATATCTTTAGTGATGACTAGTGTAAGAGTCACCACTCCCCCGATCATAATTCCTCGTACCACGGTAAAGACGTAGTTGGATTTTGACTTGTCGCTCAAAGTTTCCGGGGTGTGAATAGTCTCCTTAAAAAGTTTGCTATTCTTGGGGGCGAGCTCTTTAGCTAACAGATCGACACTCTTTCCGCTTCCCTTAAAATTAGATGAAGATAAAGAAAGAATATGAACTGGGGCCCGAGGATATTTTTTCCTAAAGGTCTCAATTTCTCGTTCGGTGAGAGTGATGGCTTCTTTTAATTCCCCTTCATTTTGGGCGGTGTAGCTGTGGGTATGGGTGGATTTACGATCTTTGCTGTCGGCGGTTATAAACTGCAGATGATCGAGGGCCTTTAGGGAGGGAGTTACTAGCAGAAAGCAAATGCCGAGGAGTAAAATCAGTTTTTTCAAAAAAGCTCCTTTCGTGCTCCCACTGTGAGAGTAATGTCCGGCTCTAAGGCGGATTGGGTTCTGATAAAATCTTCATTAAATTCGAAAAAGAGATGGAAGAGATCCATATGATAGTTTAAAGATCCGTGCAGCATAAACGGGGGAAGGGCAGATCGATCATGATCTGGGTAAGTGACTCTTAAGCTAGAGTAACGCATGCCGATATTATAGGTGAAATTTTGAGCGAGACCGGGATCGTGAAAAAAGCAGGTGTAAAGATCGTATACTAGGCTTCTCACTTTAATATTGGGGGCATTGAAATCCTCTTTATGGAGTGCCTGATAGGATAAACTTCCTGCTGTCAGCAACTTCATATGGGGTTCTATCAGATAGGCTGAAGAAAGAGAAATGCCAATTCCTAGGGTGTTAAAAGGTTGAGAAGTGAGAGGAAAACGGAATGTGGTTTTAACAAAAAGAGGTGTCCAGTCTGAGTGCAAGGAGGGCAGTTGCATTTTTAAATGGAGATCCTTAGTTGCTAAATAGAGCTCTCCGGGCTCTCCAATGATTTTTGTTTGATGACTGCCAATGGTGCCTTGGTAAGGTAGACCAGCAGGGGGAATCTCTTTGGGGGAGTCAATAGCCTCATGAAAAACTAATAAAAATTCAGATAACAAAGTTTGTTGATAGTCGAAGTAGAGGCGAAAAGTAGATTCGACCTCGAAGGGATAGGGTAAGTGATCCCAGCCTTTGGAGAAGGTCAGTTTATGCATATTGATATTTAAAAAAAGCGCCGCCTCATCATCAGCCTCTGCATGGAAATTGGGATTGTATTCAGCTATACCAGAAAAGCTGTATTCCATCTGGAGAGGAAGTAATATGTCAGTGTCAAAATTGGATAAAGGTTGCACGTAGAGTCTCCCCGCCACCGGATTGGGGTTAAAAGTGGAGGGCCATCTGATGGGTTCTTCTGCCAGTGCTGTTATGGCAATAAATGTAAACAGAAATAGGGTGAATTTGATAAACCTTTTACTAACCATTATGTTGGATCTTTTAAAAGTCGGGCCGATTGAAAGCCTCCATCCATTAAGGAAGAAAAAGTTTCTTCGCCGAAGTTATGATACTGATATTGCTTTAATTGAACAATGAAGTCGGACATGACGCCCTCTTCCACATAAGCTTTCAGGATCTCTTTATCCTCCACTTTAAAAAAGAAGACATCGTTGAAAAAATCATTCAGCAAAATGGCATCGGGTGGGG
Source organism: uncultured bacterium (assembly GCA_964343805.1). Taxonomy (GTDB): domain Bacteria; phylum Bdellovibrionota_B; class Oligoflexia; order CAYFLR01; family CAYFLR01; genus CAYFLR01. Next base: position 7,446 of record CAYFLR010000031.1, read on the forward strand.
TTGCTGGTATATAGCCTTTAGAAAGATCTGGATTGTTAATCTTTTTAATCCAATTTCTCTCTACTAAGAGCTGAATGGCGTTTTGAAGAATATCATAGGGAAGGTGAATCTCTTTGACCATATCCTCGATATTGAGAGCGTGATCTTTGTTGCCATTGGTAAAATTTTGACACACTAAGAACATGCAGGACACCGGAAGATAGGTGATCCACCCTAGGGGTAAATTTCCGGCTCGATGAGCAATACGTAGCTCCTTGTAATTATCCACCATAAAACAGATGACTGCTCCCAAAAGTACAATGGCCCAAATCAGATAGATCCACAAAAAGAAGATGGGAATAGCCGCGAGAGAGCCATATAACATGCTATTCATAATGGAGTGAGACACATAGCTGGTGTAGCCTATTTTGATAAGCTCAAAAAGCAGTGATCCAATAAAGCCTCCCAAAAATGCAGCTTTCCAGTTGACCGTGGCATTGGGGATAAACTTATAGATGAGGGTAAACAGGGCAAAGACCAGGAGAATAGGAAGAATATAGATACTAAAGACCTGAATAAACTCTTGACCGAAGGTGAGCATTTCTTTAGTCAGAGCATGAGATTTAACTTTCATGCCAAAGGCAAAGCTGAGCATCAGTAGAAACGAACCTAAGGTGGTGACCGTCCAAAAAATTAAAAACCTTTTGATGGGAGATCGGCTTTTGGGAACATTCCATATCTCATTTAAACCTTTCTCAATGTTAGTAAGTAGACCGAGGAGGGTGAAGACTAAAATGGTGATACCTAGAAGGCCAATTTTGCCCACATCAATTTGATCAATAAAGGAGCTGATGATGTTCACCACTTTGGGCTGAGATCCGGCACTCAAAGTAGCTAAGAGATAACTTTTGATGTTGGCTTGCAAGGTGTCACCCTTAGCAAAGACATTGAAAGTGGCCAATAAGCTAAATACGATCAATATCAAAGGGAGCAAAGATAGGATGGTATAGTAAGAAAGAGCTGCCGCATTAAAAAAAATGGTGCTTTTCACAAAGTGAGAGCGAATGATTTGAAGGAGTTCTTTGAGATTCGTCATATTCAGAGTCATCATAATGTACTCGAGATTTTTGAAGGTGGTAAATAAAAAAAGCCGTATTTTATATTATATAGTTCTTCTAATAAGGCCGTCAATTTGTGGAGCTAAAACTCCGCATATCATTGATTTAAAGTCAAATTTAAGGTATAAAGATGGTCCATTATCATTAATATAGTTGGCGTCCGGATACGCACATCAGCTGTGTTGACCACAAAAAATGATCCGGGTCCGTACTTTAAGGGTACTGTCCCCGCTCTCATTTTTTGTGTCGCCTTACTGAAGCACGCATTCGTTAGCCAACTCTGGTTACTCTTTTGAAGATGGATACAAAAGGTAAATTTAAAAGTAATTTTTTAGGATTGTTTGATCAAAGCTGGGGGAAAGTGAATGAGTTTTAAAGGTATTTCGCTTGAACGTCACCTGGATAGTATTTTTTCTGAACTGGCTTCCAAAGGAACCATCTATGGTTTTCCCATGGAGAAGTTTCTAGTAAAAAGTTCCAACTATGATTACTCGGCGCGTTTCCATAATAAAAGAGTGGCCACCCCTTTGGGTCCTGCAGCTGGTCCTCACACTCAACTGGCGCAAAATATCATCTCTTCCTATTTAGGTGGGGGGCGGATAATTGAACTTAAAACAGTGCAGCTCAATGATCAGCTAGAGATACCCAAACCATGTATCGATATGGCCAATGTGGGTTATAATGTGGAATGGTCGCAAGAGCTCACTTTGCAAGAATCAAAAATCGAATATTTAAAAGCCTGGATCTTACTCCGCATCTTGGAAGAAGAGGAGGTGTTGGGGGCGCCACGAGGAGACCGTTTTTACACTAAGATTTTTGATATGTCTCTAGGTTATGACATGAAGGGGATTTCCTCTCCTCAGATGAAAGATTGGATCATGGGACTCCGCGATGCGGATGATGAAATAGAAGGTTTACTGCAGGAACTTCCCTCCAGATACGATCGCTATAAAAACTTAGAAATTTACCCTCATGTTTCGAATACGGTAACTCTCTCAACCTTTCACGGTTGTCCCCCAGAAGAGATTGAATCCATTGTTTGCTATTTGATGTCTGAATTTAATATGCATGTGATGGTGAAGATGAATCCCACCCTCTTAGGGCTCAACCGCCTTCAGCATCTGTTAGTAGAAGAGCTCGGCTATAAAGATATCGTTCTTGATGAGGCCAGCTTTGAGCATGATCTCTCCATGGAAGAAGCTACGGCTATGGCCCGTCGTTTACGCAGTTTTGGGGCTTCCAAAGGACTCTCTTTTGGCGCCAAATTTACCAATACCCTGATGGTGCAAAATCATAAAAATATTTTTAATGAAGAACAAATGTACCTCTCAGGAACTCCGCTTTTTGTCATTGCCATGGAGGTGCTCCATCGTTTTAGAACTGAACTGGGAGGAGATTTTCCAGTCTCTTTTTCTGGTGGTGTGGACAAAGATAATGTAGTGGATGCCCTTGCCTGCAATATTGTTCCGGTGACCGTATGCAGCGATCTACTTAAACCTGGAGGCTATACCCGGTATGGTGGTTATTTCAAATCAGTTCAAAAGTCCATGGATGAGATGAAAGCAAAAAATATAGACGAGCTGATTCGCTTTCGCTCCCAAAATACTCATTTGACTATTGTTCAAGCGGGTATGAATAATGCGGAGAGGTTAGTGGCAAGGCTCACTAAAGAGAGCAAGTATCTGGCAGAGAAAAATAGTAAAGAGCCCAAAAAACTAGATAAACAATTAAAGCTCTTTGATTGCCAAAATTGCCTCAAATGTATCAGCGTCTGCCCGAATCACGCGCTCTTTGCTATGCCCATGGGTAAAGCAGAGATGCCCATGATAGATTATCAAGTGCAAAAAGGGGTATTTCTTCCTGTGCCGGGAGAAAATTGGCTCCTTGAAAAAGAGCGACAAATAGCCAAGCTTGCCGCTCATTGCAATGAGTGTGGAAACTGCGAAACCTTCTGTGTGGAGCACGGGAGTCCATATGTGGTAAAAACCACTCTTCATCTCAATCGTCATGCCTATGAAGATGCGGCACCCGCTGATGGCTTTTATTTTTCTCATAAAAACACCCTGCATGGTCGAATTGACGAAGAGGAGTATCGACTCATTGATCAAGTGGATCGGAATGAATATGATTTTCGTTCAAAAAAAGTACATATGATACTCGATCGAGACCATAAACTGATCTCTGGCCAGGTTCTATCTGAGCTGGACAACAAAGAGGTTATAGCCATGTACCCCTACTATGTGATGCGCTTTGTTTATGAGGGGTTAAATGGGATGAAAGATTCTTCTCCATCTATAATTTTAAGAGGTCTTTTTGATGAATAAAGTAGGAGTTTGGAAATGAAAATTAGACTAAATGGATCGGAAGTTGAATATCAAGGAGCTCTGGATAAGAATCTGCTTACCTATTTGCGAGAGCAAAAACTCTACAGTTTAAAAGATGGATGTACCAGTACGGCTGCCTGTGGGTGCTGCACTCTTATGGTTAATGATAAAGCCATGAAAGCTTGCACCCTGACTTTAGGAAAAATTGAGGGAAAAGAGATATTAACTCTCGAAGGAGTTGGGTCAGAAATTAAGCAACTTTTTGCCGATGCCTTTGTGACGGTGGGAGCTGTGCAGTGTGGTTTTTGTACTCCGGGCATGATGATGCAAGGGATCTCGCTGGTGCAAAAAAATGAAGATCCCAGTCGAGAGGATGTGCTGAAAGCTCTGACGGGGAATATTTGTAGATGCACCGGCTATGTGAAAATTGTTGATGGTATTTTACTCGCAGCCAAACATTTAAGAGAAAAAACTCCTATAACCTCCATGGATAAAACCGGCTTGGTAGGCAAATCTCTACCTAAATACAGTGCAAAAGAAGCCGCTTTAGGGGAGAGACCCTATGTTTGCGATCTTACTAAACCGGATATGCTGTATGGTGCTCTTTACTTTGCCGATCATCCGAGAGCTTTAGTAAAATCAATTCAAACAGAAGCTGCGGAAAAACTGCCGGGAGTCTCTCGGGTTTTTACAGCCGCCGATGTGCCGGGAGAACGGGTGATTGGGCTCATTGCCAGAGATTGGCCGCTTATGGTGAAAGAGGGTGAATACACTCGTTATGTGGGAGATGTAATAGCTGGAGTGGTTGCCGAGTCTTGCGAAATTGCTCGAAAAGCAGTCTCCCTGATTAAAGTCGAATACCAAGTGGAAAAACCTTTAGTGGATCCTGAAGAGGCCCTACTTAAAGAGGCCCCTCTTATTCATGAACAAGGGAACCTCTTAAGCAAAACCCACATTAAATTAGGAGATCCTGAGGCAGCTTTTGCCGGAGCTGCTCATGTCTATGAGCACCATTTTACCACCCAGCGGATTGAACACGCTTTTATGGAAACCGAAGCGGCACTGGCTCACCCAGAGAAAATGGATCAAGGCGATGGCATCTGTGTCTACTCTCAAGGGCAGGGTGTTTTTGAAGACCGTAGACAGATTGCAGAATTACTCAAATTAGATCCTGCTTTGGTGAGAGTTATTTTAGTTCAAAATGGAGGAGGATTTGGTGGCAAAGAAGATTTAACCGTTCAAGGTCATGCCGCTCTTTACGCCTCTCTTTTACAAAAACCGGTAAAAATAGAACTCGACCGCAGCGAATCTTTTCGGATGCATCCTAAAAGACACCCCTTTGAGATGGACTTCAAAGTAGCTTGTGACGATAAAGGAAAACTGATTGCCTTAAAAGCTAAACTAGTGGCTGATACCGGAGCTTATGCGTCGGTGGGGGCCAAAGTGGTAGAAAGAGCCGTTGGGCATGCCACCGGGGCCTACTACATACCTAATGTAGATATCCAAGGTTTAGCAGTATACACCAACAATGTCCCTTGCGGTGCCATGCGTGGATTTGGAGTGAATCAATCCAACTTTGCTCTCGAAAGTTGTGTAGATGAACTCTGCCAAGCTGGAAATTTTGATCGCTGGCAATTTCGGTGGGACAACGCTCTCATTGATGGAACAAAAACCGCTACCGGTCAAATTATCAAGGGAGGATCGGGCATTCGACAGACCTTAGATGCGGTCAAAGATGAGTATCAAAAAGCCAAATATGTGGGCATCGCTTGTGGTATTAAAAACACCGGTATTGGAAATGGCATGGCGGATAGCAGTGAATGCAAAGTGGTGATTAAAAGTGAACAGCTCATAGAAATTTACCATGGTTGGACAGAAATGGGACAAGGGGTGAATACCATTGCCATTCAAACCGTCTGTGAAGAAACAGGACTTGCTCCTGATTTGATGAAAGTTTATGTGGACACCAAATCAGAAACTGTTTGTGGTATGACCACCGCTTCGAGAGCGACCTCTTTGTTAGGAAATGCACTGATTAATGCCTGTATTAACCTAAAAGCAGATCTTAAAAAGAATCCCTTAGCAGAGTTGGTGGGCAAAGAGTATAAGGGGAAATGGATTTGTGACTGGACAGTGAAACCCGGAAAGCAGATCAAAGATAAAGAGACTGGAGAAACTGATTCTCCCACTCATTATGCCTATAGCTACGCCACTCAGTTAGCCATTTTAAATGATGATGGAAAGTTAACCAAAGTGGTGGCCGCTCATGATGCGGGTCGAATCATGAATCAAAACCTTTTCGAAGGACAGATAGAAGGGGCCATTCATATGGGAATGGGCTATACCTTAACCGAAGACTTTCCTATGGAAGAGGGTTTTCCTACTTATAAAAAGTTTGCTGAGCTAGGTATCTTGCGTGCCAAAGACATGCCAGAGATTATAGTCAAGGGAATTGAAGTGACGGATCCCATTGGCCCTTATGGAGCTAAAGGAGTGGGAGAAATTGGTCTGGTTCCAACTGCTTCCGCTATTACCGCCGCTCTTTTTCAATTCGATGGCAAAAGGCGGTTTGAACTTCCTATCAAAGAAAAAAAGATTCTGCGTGGCAAATAATGCAATTTAACTCTCCCTTGGTGATGCTTGTTGCAGGGTCCTCTCAAAGGATGGGGACTCCTAAAGGTATACTCAAAGTAACGGACCAAGAGTATTGGCTAGAGCATCAGATTAATAAGTATTTTGCGATGGGGGGCAAAGAAATTGGCCTAGTTTTTGGCGCTCACTTTGCAAAATACCAAGAAGCTCTATCTTGGTTAACCTCTGCAGAGGGAGAAGTTAACTTGGGGGAAGGTAATGTAAGGTGGTGCTTTCATCAAGGTTGGCAGCAAGGGCAGTTTTCATCTCTTTTGCAGGGGCTAGCTCTTTTTGAGCACCAAAAATACCCGCTTTTTATTTCTCCCATTGATGTTCCTCTTCCTAACTCAAATACTTTCGCTTCATTATTAAAAAAGATGGACCCCGAGGTGAAAGTTTGTGTACCCTGTTTTAAAAGCGAGCGTGGTCATCCCCTTCTATTGAGTTCTGATTATGTTAACCTTCTGTTACACCGTGTAGATAAGGACTCAGGAAGGCTTGATCAGGAAATAAAAAAGCTTCCAAAGGAGCATGTGAAGGAAGTGTCCGTGAGCGATGACCGGATACTATTAAACTTGAATTATCCGATTGACTGGGAGAATTATAAGACATGGAAACCATCTTAATTAAGAATGTTAACGTCATATCTTGGGGTGAGCATCCCACCTTCTTGGAAGGACAGGATCTTTTAATTGAAGAGGGTAAAATCTCCCAAATGGGAGCCAACCTTGATGTCAGTAATTATAAATCTCTTAAAACCATAATGGGTGAGGGAAGACTCCTTATGCCTGGCATGGTGAATGCTCACACTCATTTTTACAGTGCCTTTGCTCGAGGATTAACCAAAGCTGAACCCTCCGCCAATTTCACCGATGTTTTAAATAATCTATGGTGGCGTTTAGATAAAAAACTCAATTTAGATGATTGTTATTACAGTGCCTTGGTTTCCTGTATGGAGTGTATCCGCCAGGGGACCACCTTGGTTTTTGATCATCATGCGAGTCCTTTTGCCATTGACGGAATTTTAGATCATCTCGCTAAAGCGGTGACCGAAGTGGGGATGAGAGCTTCCTTATGTTATGAAGTTTCCGATCGAGATGGAGGGGAAATTGCAAAACAAGGTCTTTTGGAAAATGAACGTTTTATAAAAAAAGTGAATACCTCTCCAGATCCTTTACTCACAGCCAAAATGGGACTTCATGCCCTATTCACTCTCTCTGATGAAACCTTGAATCAGGCCATATCAATTGTCAATCAGCTTGATTCAGGCATTCATATTCATCTAGCTGAAGACCAGGTGGATCAGTTGGAAAGTCAAAAGAAATACCAAAAATCCTGCGTCCAACGACTTTATGATTTGGGAGCCTTATCTGCTAAAGCGCTTTGTGGTCATGGAGTTCATCTCAGCGATGATGAACTGAAGCTACTGAAAGAGCAGGGAGTATTTTTAGTCCACAACCCTCAATCCAATTCCAATAATGCGGTAGGAAGAGCTAATTTAAAAACATGGCAGCAACATGGTATTCTATCTGCCCTCGGTACCGATGCCATGACCACCAATATGATTGAGGAGCTCCGCTTTGCCCTCTGGAGTTATAAACTAAATAATGAAGATCCAAATGCCGGTTTTCCAGAGATTATGAATCTACTTGTTAATGGAAATTTTAGGCTTGCCGCAAGTAATTGGAACGAGGAATTTGGGGTGATCAAAATTGGAGCGCCTGCTGATCTGGTTCTATGGAATATGCCCATCACCACTCCCATTAGTTCAGAAAACATACTTGGATATCTCTCCTATGGTTTTAACCAGGGGCGAGTGGATACGGTGCTCGTCAATGGAAAGCTGATTATGCTGCAACAAGAATTTGTTGCTATTGATGAGCAAGAGGTGTATGCCAAAGCAAGGGAGCATTGTAAAGATTTTTGGCAAAGATTTTAAACTTGAAAATAAATGAGGATTGTTATGGAACGGATTTCACAAATTACCGCCAAAGCGAAAGAGTATGAACAGGAAATGGTCAGCTTTTTAAGAGATCTCATCGCCATTCCCTCCGAGAGTTGTGGGGAAAAAGAGGTGGTGTTACGGATCAAACAAGAGATGGAAAAGGTGGGGTTTGATGAAGTGAAAATAGATCCCATGGGTAATATTCTGGGCCGAATTGGTAGTGGTTCTCATGTGATTGCAATGGATGCTCATATTGATACGGTAGGAGTGGGCGA
>CAYFLR010000031.1:15727-17697 GCA_964343805.1 uncultured bacterium
GGAATGGGACCCTTATAAAGGCAAAGTAGAAAATGGAGTGATCTTTGGTCGTGGAGCATCAGATCAAACTGGAGCCATGGCCAGTATGGTATATGGAGCCAAGATCATTAAAGATTTAGACTTGAATGGAGACTACGCCCTTTGGGTGGTGGGCAGTATTCAAGAAGAGGATTGTGATGGTCAATGTTGGCAGTATATATATAATGAAGGGGTATTAAAACCCGAGGTGGTGGTGATTACAGAACCCACTGATCTTAATATATACAGAGGGCAAAGAGGACGAATGGAGATAGGAATCACCACGCGGGGAGTTTCTTGTCATGGCAGTATGCCCCATTTAGGAAAAAATGCCATATACAGTATGAGTAAAGTGGTGGGAGAAATTGAAAAACTCAACGAGCGCATCAAAGATGATGATTTCTTAGGAAAAGGCACAGTGGCTGTTTCCTATATTGAGTGTGATACCCCCTCTCTTTGTGCTGTTCCGGATCGTGCATATATCCATCTGGATCGTCGTTTAACTCAAGGAGAAGATGAGGAATCCGCGGTAGCTGAAGTGAAAGATGCCATCAAACGGGCTGGAGTGGAAGCAGAGGTAAAAGTTTTAGAGTATGACACCCCGAGTTATACCGGTCTTCAGTATCCGGTAAAAAAATATTATCCCACCTGGGTTTTGCCTGAAGATCATGATCTCTGCCAGGCAGCAGTAACAACCGCTAAAGATCTCTTTAACCAAGAACCGGTAGTAAACCGCTGGGGATTCAGTACCAACGGAGTGGCCACCATGGGAATGTTTAAGATTCCTACCGTCGGATTTGGCCCTGCCAATGAAATTTATGCGCACACCAATCAAGATCAGGTGCCCATTGAACACTTAGTGAAAGCAGCCATGTTTTATGCTAACTTTCCTTTAAACTATCTAGACCAAATAAAATAGGAGTGACCCTATGGAAAATTTACCTGCCTTGTTAGCCGAATTAGAAAAACTACAAGTGAATATGCAAAATACTGATTTTCTTTTGACCTGGGAAAAGCAGAAAAAGGAGCTGGATGCGACACTCCTCACCGCCCAGATTATGCGAGATATGTACGAAGGAAACCAGGACTTAGGCTTTTTTAAATCCGGTTTAGCAGTCTCCCTCTTTAGAGATCAATCCACTCGTACTCGCTTTTCCTTTGCTTCCGCCTCTAACCTACTGGGGCTCACTGTGCAGGATATGGATGAAACCAAATCCCAAATTGCCCATGGGGAAACGGTGAGAGAAACGGCTGTAATGATCTCCTTTCTCACTGAGGTGATCGGTATCCGCGATGATATGTACTTGGGAGCTGGAAATGCTTATATGCAAGAAGTGGCAGAATCTCTTCAAGATGGGGTCAAAGAGGGAGTGTTGCATCAACGTCCCACTTTAGTGAACCTCCAATGTGACCTGGATCATCCCACTCAATCCATGGCCGATCTTCTTCACCTTAAGAATTACTTTGGTTCTTTAGAGAATATCAAAGGCAAAAAGATTGCCATGACCTGGGCTTATTCTCCATCCTATGGAAAACCTCTCTCTGTGCCTCAAGGTATTATCACTCTGTTAACGCGCTATGGAGCGGATGTGACCCTCGCTCATCCTCCTAAATACAACCTGGTACCCGATTGCCTTGATCATGCTGGTAAATTTGCAAAAGAGAGTGGGGGGAAATTCCAAGTGGCTGAATCCATGGAAGATGCCTTTGCTGGAGCAGATGTGGTCTATCCGAAGAGTTGGGCTCCCCTCCATGTTATGGAAGAACGAACCAAGCTTCTGCGCAATAAAGACACTGAGGGACTCACTAAACTAGAACAGGAAGCTTTAGCTGAAAATGCTAAATACCAAAATTGGGAATGCACCGAAGATCTGATGAAGAAAACTAAGGATGGCAAAGCGCTCTATATGCACTGCTTGCCTGCAGATATCACTGATGTCTCTTGTAAAAAG
>CAYFLR010000031.1:17707-24731 GCA_964343805.1 uncultured bacterium
TTTTTGATAAGTATCGTATTCAAACTTATAAAGAGGCTTCCTACAAACCTTTTATTATTGCTGCCATGATGCTGCTTTCTAAATTTCCTAATGCTCATCAAATGTTAGCGGATCGCCTTAAGCAAGGCAGTTTGCGTCGATAATAAACAGAACTTGTAAACCTTATAAGTATTATTTATTTAACTCTTTCTCATAGCTGGCGATTTATCCTTAATGTCCTAATAACTAAATAATTTTAAGGAGCCGCTATGAGTTTGAGGTGGATGGTCTTAGGGTTTTTCTTGTTGACTCCATTTAATGAGGGAGTGGCAAATAAAATCCCTCAACTCACTCCCGATGAGAGCGGCTTCGTTCATGCCCATATTTCACCTAATCAAAGAGCCCTTTCTAATGAGCGAGAACTCCCTGCCTATTTAAGCCAAATGCTAAAAAGTGAAGGATCTCCTCTTCGTTTTAGAATTATGAAAACTAAGGAGTTCCAGCCGGGAATATCCTATTATCGTTTGCAGCAGATGAAAGGTCCCTTTCCTATCTGGGGAAAGAAGTTGGTTGCGGAGGTCAGAAACAATAAACTCACATATTTGAGTGGAAATATTGATAGCCAAGTGGAAGAAATGAGGTGGCCTCGCTTTTCTTTTAGTGAAACCTTAGATAAAGCTCTCCCTGATCTGCAAGATCAGTTTGCTCTTTATGAAGGAAGCTATGCCCTTTTAGGTGAACCGCAATTAGGGATTTGGCATGATAAAGAGGGGAAGGAAATCCTCTCTTATAAAGTAGTCATTTCTTTGATCAGTGCTTTAGATGGTCTTCATATCGAAGAGATCTATCTCGACAGTGATAGTGGAGAGCTACTTCATCATGCCTCTCGTATCTACCATCAATTACAACGACGCATCTATGACCTGCGTAGACAGTGCCTTACCAACCGTATGATGGCTTGGGCCATGAATTCAGCTCAAGGTAAAAATTGGCTGAAGAACTTTTTAACTGGCAATCCAGTGAATCCAACCCAAGATGCCCATACCCAAGGAGCTTATGAAAATCTGGGTCTCTCCTATTGGTTTTACTATCATTTTTTAGGTCGTGATTCCTATGATGGAAATGGGGCCCCTCTCCGCGCCACCAACCATGTTCTCTTTGAGATGCCCTCTTCCAATCCCTACCCCTCTCCTTATCCTAGATGCAGTGGAGGCAATGCCTTTTTTGCTCCCGATATTAACATAATGATTTTCGGCGAGGGCAATGGGGAGATGATGTCAAACCCTGCCGGAGCCTTAGATATTGTTGCTCATGAACTCTCTCATGGTTTTACCTTTAATGAATCTAACCTAGAATATAAAGATGAGCCTGGAGCAATTAATGAAGCTCTTTCTGATATTTTTGCAGCGGGTGTGGAAGCCTGGGTTTTATCAGGAGGAAATGCAGAGGGTAATCCAGAGGATGGGATAAGCACCTCTTCCAAAGTATGGAAAGCGGGAGAAGATGCGGTGAGTGAGGATTACATCCGCCATATGGACAATCCCACTTTAGATGGCCACAGTGTAGATAATTATGAAGAACTAAAAACTGGACAAGAAGACAACGGTTTTGTCCATTTAAACTCAGGTATTATGAATTTGGCCTTCTATTTACTAGCAGAAGGTGGCACTCACCCTCGAAATATCTCAGATCAACAAGTGACAGGGATTGGTATTTCTAAGGCTTTGAAAATCTATTACCATGCAGCTAACTTTCTTTTTCAAGAGAAGACCAATTTCAAAAAAGCTCGCCTATTACTATCAGATGCCGCCCAGACTCTCTATGGTGAATGCTCACCTGAATCTATTGCAGTTCATGAATCGTTAGCGGCAGTTTTGATCCCCGGAGCTTTTCCTATCTGTGAAGAAGACTAAAGTGAGATATGAAATTGGAGGCCAAAGTAGATTCCATAATTAAAGCCGGAAAGAGAGTCGCCTAAGGAGACTTCTTCATCTCGGTTTTTTCCATTATCTTCGTTGGCCTTGATATCTAGGGTTGTCCAGTCCGCATACGAGATGTATCCCAGAGTCCCTCTTCCATACCATCCCCACCAATTATATAATTGCTCATAACCAGCTCCAGCTAGCAGAGCAGTGCCCCAGCCGGAACTGGCCTCATATTTACTAAACATGCCGGTTTTTTCTAAATCTATGGCATGAGAGGCTAGACCTAGAGTGACCAGGCCAAAAAATTGACTCAACTTCTCTGCTGTTAGAGTTCGGAAAAACCCCCACTCAAAAGTGAGACCGTTGATATAATCCAGGCGAATGAAGCGGTCGGCAGCGGCCTTATTTTTTTGACCCGGAACATCGAATGCCGCAATCTCCGATTCATTCGCACTCAAATAGGTGGTCCACCAAATAACTAGAGGATAATCGTTAAAGCGCCAACCTAAGGCCAATTCAGGAGTTGGTCCTCCCCCATCACCCTCTTTATAGAAATTAATATGTGGAAGCTGTTTATCATAACTGATGGAACCATGACCGATTCCTAAACGAAAAGAGAGTCCTCGGACTGCAGGCTCAGATTCTTGTTCCACGACTTTCGGCTGAGGCCTGGGTTTTTTCTGAGCGATCATTTTATCGAGCTTCTCATCTTTTTGTTCCCTTAATTGGGAGAGCTTTTTAATGCGTTTCAGATCTTTCAAAACCAGTGGCTTTGGTTTAGGAGGATTAAACTGGGCCAGATACTTTTTTAAATCTCTTGGTTTCAGTTTTGCTTTGTTTCTTTGCCAACTTTGTTTATTTTTCGGTTCTTTGACATGGGTAAATTGCCCTTCGGGAATAACTCTTTCCGGGGCGTTTTTTAAGAGCCTACTTTTCACCGCCACCTTTCCAGCGAGGCAGCTCACTTTGCTCTGTCCCAATCTTTTGTCCATGATAAAATCAGTACCTCTGATTCCTAAAGAAATGGCGGTGGTTTTGAACTCCGGTTGCTTTTGATATTTGTGAATGATTGCTCTTAGAAATCCGGATACCAAGTTAAAAAGCTGCTTTCCCGGTGTCTCATTAATTATCAAAGTGGTGTTTTCTGAAAGAAGAATTTCACCTCCATTATGGAGTTTGATTTCTAAACTGCCCCCTGGAAAACTGAGAAGATGGTCTTTAGTGAAAACTTTAAACCCTTTTTGGGCTTGATAAACTTCCCAATACTCGCCCAAGTAGAGGGCTCTCAGATAGTTTTTATTTGCAGTTGCTCCCGCTTTGGGAAGTTTTTTGATGGGATTTCGATAGATCTTAACCTCCCCTTTAAGATTGGTGATCTGCCCCATCTCTTTTATAGGGGAACTCGCTAATAAGGCAGTGGGGAGGATTGTAATAAAAATGGTAAATATGAAAAATAACCAATAAATTCGTCTCACTTTGATCTCCAAGTTCATTTGTGTTCAATTTTGATTTTATTCTCATTTAATAAAAAGGTAAACTGAAGCAAACAATTTATAAGGATCCAACATGAAGAGCAAGCTCGTTTGTTTATTTCTCTTTTTATTCATAATCACTCTTATTGGCTGCACCACACAGAAAAATCAGATGGGTAGAAAAGGTGGAGGAGGTCCTCGTGGTAAAGGTCAGTCTATGTATAGAGGGGGAATGTCTCCCTATTCAAAAGAAGCTTTTTTGGAGGTAAAAGGCAAAATTACCGCCATCAAAAAGGTCTACAATCGTCATATGGGTGAAGAGGGGCTTCATCTTTATTTACAAACCAAAGACGAAAAATATCTGGTGCATGTGGCTCCCATGTGGGTTAACGAAAAACAAAAGTTCCTCTTTCAAGAGGGAGAGGAAATTATGGTGAAAGGGGCTGAATTTAAAAAACAAGGGGAGCCCAATATTTATGCGGCGACTATTTTAAGATATTCAAGTTCCGCTCCAAAAGGGCATAAAACTATTTATTTGCGTAACCCAGAAACGGGTGATCCCCTTTGGCGTGGACGCTATAGAAAGTAGGAGTTTTGTAATGATAAAACTGTCTAGCCTTTATTTACTGGCTATTGCTATCTTGTTTACTATCGCCTGTTCCCCATCTAAAGATGACGACGAACATAAGAAGAAAGAGCGATCCTTACTTGGCGTCTGGACCAATTTTGCTGCTGGAGGAGCATGGACTAAGGTCATGTTTGACTCGGAAAAAGAGGGCCAGTTAGAGGCTTTTAACTCTCAAGGGAACCTCACTTTTGGAGCTAACTTTCGCTACACCTATAACCCCAGTAACGGTTTTTTTGATGTGATATGGCAGCATGTAAGGGAGAACCAATTTGGCCATTTCTATGCTCATTCAGGGACTAAGTTTCTTGGAATTATAAATCAAGTAGAGGATGATCATTTCTATTTAACTTGGGGTAACTCTTTAGAGATCAGACCGGATGAACAAAGTATATCAGGTCTTAGGTACAGCAAAGAGGGAGCGGATGATAATCAAAAGGAAGGTCCTTTTATTAAGTCCATTATGCCTCGTAATGCCTATGTGAATCAAACCTACGAATATAATATTATTGCGGTGGATAAATCCGGGGGCGATTTATCTTATCGTTTTGAAATCCTCGAATCTGGAGGTGTACTGGAGTTTTATCTAGATGGTCACACCTTTAAGTTTAACCCTTCAGCTAAATCCAAAGGGAAAGATGCAAAAGTAAAAATCATTGTCTGTAATAAACATGGAGGATGCTCCTCCCAAGAGAGTGTGATCCATATTTTAGGTGAAGGTGAGTACCAAGATTATAAAAATGATGATCACGATAATTATGATGGGGACCATGATGGAGATTACGATGAGGGAGATAGAAGAGTCTCTACTGATATGTCCAATAAATATCATGGTGGGAAAATATTAGAAGGAAACTTTGTGTTTGATTTTATTGATGACCAATACGTCATCAAGCCAGAGAGTGATAATTCTAAAATATCTTGGGGCATACCAAGTTCCAACTTCTATTTCATAACAAAATTGAAGGCGGCCAATAAAGATATTTATATCGATTTTCATCTAAAAGAGGGGGGTTTTTATCGAGCTGTGGTGAATCGCACCTCAGTGACTCTCGAAGAAGGATACGGGAAAGATATTAATACAGATATAGTTGAGATGGAATATCCACCCGTTGATAAAGATAATAAATTTGTTCACTACCATGCTGTTCAAGATCGCTGGTTCTCATTTCAGCTTATAGTTATTGATAATAAATTTACAATCATTATTGATAAACATAAGGCGATCGAAGGGCTGGTTCATCATGGTTTAGAAGTGGTCGGGATTTCTCTTTCTGATTGTTGTGAAAGTGATGATTCTACTTTGATTAGCGAAGTGGAAATAAACAACACCGACAGTGGTTATTTTGTAAACAGTGGTTTAAAACTCGATGTGAACGATGAAAAATTTCCGGGTTATTATTTAGAAGAGGATTTTGGTTCAGGAGAGGTGCTCTACTATCATGATGTCAGCAATGATCCGTGGAAGGTGGAGCTGATAGGTGATAACTACGTAATGGTTCCACCTATCGCCGGTCCCGAAGACATGACCTGGAAAATTGACGAGAATAAAAACTACACGGTAGAAATTACTTTTCAAATTCCGAGTAATTTTACCTCAGCTAATGGGGATCATTTTAATATTAACTTTCATAATGATGGAAAACCCAGTACCACAGAGTCAGATGGTTGGACTGATGATCAGTACGCTTTAACCATCAATGAAGATGGAATCCACCTAGGAGGCCACTATCCTGATATTCATGTGGATAGCCCTGATGATACGGATGGCAACTTTCAGCAATCCGGAAACACCTATGATTACTTTTTTAACTTTCATACCAGTGATCGTGCCTTTGTGAAAATTGCCTGTTTAAATGGGGTCATTAAAATCTATGTTGCTAAAGATGATAGTGAATATAAACTGGCTATGCGAATTGGCGAACAAGAGTACCAATCTCATGGCGATATGAATATCTGGGTTCCAGAAGCCAATTCCACCGAATTCAATATTTTAAATGTGAAGCTGTATAAGACACCCGAATAGGTAAATCTATTTAGTTGGTATACTGCTGTCTGAAGCCGGTGGGGTTTTGTCCCATAGCTTTGATTTTGATGGATTGATTCAAGAAGCGATAAAATTCCCCGATGAGATCTTCTTTTTGTTTTTGAGTGAGAAGTGTACCGTGCCGTCCTTTGGTGGAGTTGTCCTCAATAATGAGTTTGATCGCCTCTTTGGTGATGCCCTCTAATGATAATTTATCATCCATAATTTTTACCCCCTAATATCATTGTAAGTGAATTGGCTAGGGAACTCAAAAAAAAAATCGGTGGTCCGCTTGGAGACTTTCGGATATAATCTTAAAAGGCTTTGAAATGATTTGTATAAAGAGGCAATAAAATGAATCTAGATACCAAAACCGTCCTTGTAGATCGAGTTCCCATGGATAAAGAAAAACCCAAAGGAAAGTCTAGCCCTTGTCTAGTCCAATATTCCGGGGTGATGCTGGGAAAGAGGTATGATCTCCTCAAAGAGACCATGACCATTGGCCGCGATCTGCTCTGCGATATCATCATTAAGGATGAATCCACTGTCTCTCGTAAGCATGCTGTGATTGAGAAGCGAGAAGAGGGGTTTTTCCTGGTGGATCAAAAAAGTACCAACGGGACCTTTGTTAATGAGAAGCGCATTGATGAGGTGCAGATCAAAGATGGGGATATGATCAAGCTCGGATCCATGCTGATGGTGAAGTTTTTTGCCGAAGGAAATTTGGAGAGAATTTTCTTAGATAAGATCTATAAAATGGCGGTGGTGGACGCCATGACTCAGATTTTTAATAAGAAATATTTCTTAGAGCAGCTGGAATCTGAGATTAAGAATGCTTATCTTTATACTCGTCCTCTCTGCCTTATTATGTTTGATATAGACCATTTTAAGAAAACTAACGATACCTATGGCCATTTAGCCGGAGACTTTATCTTATCTGAGCTGGCTATTCAGGTTAAAAAAGTGATTCGAGAGAAAGATATCTTTGCTAGATATG
>CAYFLR010000031.1:24741-33498 GCA_964343805.1 uncultured bacterium
TGATTATGTAGCAAGATATGGAGGAGAGGAGTTTACCCTTATTCTTCCTGATACTTCTATTGATGATGCCTATCATCTAGCAGAACGTGTGAGAGTTGCAGTGGAAGCCTATGATTTTAACTTTGACGATCAAAGTATTGCCACCACCATTAGTATGGGAATTCAACTCTTAGAACCTGGAATGACCGGCAAAGAGCTGATCGAGAAATGCGATAAAAAACTTTATACCTCTAAGAAAGAGGGGCGAAATAGGGTGACTCGATGATAAAGTGGATTGTCTTTGGTAGCTTATATCTTGCCTTAGGTGCCTGTGTCTCTTATTATCCGCAGGGAGAAGCGATCAATAGTGAAGGCAAAGAGGGCTATTTAAGAGCATTAAATGCAAAAACCAGACAAACTAAACTGTATAAAAGCTTCAATACCATTATGGTGGCCAACGCCACTCTTTTTAATCAAAAATTTTATAATTATTTTAAACGTTTTCAGATGAAGCATGGTGCAAGAGCGGCTGAAAAGGGTGAACTGGTCATTCAAGATAAGAATGAGTTATTTGCCCACTATTTGGATGGCAAATCCTTATTAGTCTTACTTTCAGTGTATGCCCCAACTCCTCATCGCTACCTAGCTGAAGATTTTACAGCTCATTGGTTGTTGACGGCATCTTCTGAGAAGTTAAACAAGGTGGTGTCCGATCAACTTCGAGCCAAAGTGATTCCTATTCGTAATATTCCCAAAGAGGTATTACAAACCTATTTTCCCTATGTGAGTAGATGGAGCAGTGAGTATCTCTTACGCCTCAGCCCACGGGTGGGATCAAAAGTCTCTCTCTTCAAAATGCAGGAATTGGGTCTGCTTCTGCAAAGTCAGGTGGGAAAGCTCAATTTTTATTGGACCAGCGAAACCCCAAAACCTGAATAAAAAAGCCGACCGGTATAAAAAATATCCTTTTAGTTACAAGAGTAAACCTAAAATGTGTCAATCTAGAACACCTCCATCCCTTGCATTTTTTGGCTAGATGGTTTATACCAAGCCCCAAGTAAGATTCTTATGAATGTGGTATGAGAATTGCAATTTCATTCACTACGATTTTTTTAATAAAACTTTGGAGGTCACCATGAAAACCCTATTAGTACTGTTAGTTACCCTATTTACCATCAGCCCTTTCGCTAAATTGGACGCTTGTTCCATTATGACTCCCGATACTGCCGATGTAAAAGCTCAAATGATCAATGGCTTAGCTATGGAAATCAATCTTCCTGCTAACCAAATCCCTTCCTATGCTCTGACAGAACCTGAACTTACTTTCTTACAACCCATTGGTGCTGACTGCAGTGGTTTAGACACTGGTTTTTACTCTGCAGGGTATTACTTTGAAAAGTCTTACCCTAATATGACCTGCACCCATCGAGGTGTTGTCATTATGAAGGGATTTCAATTAAATGGAGATATCATTGTTAATGATAATACCGGATGTGTTGGTATTCCTGTTTCCACTCACCCAATCGACGGTGGATGGAAAAATCAAAGTCTTTGGACAACTGGTCTCACTCGTTTAGAGATTTATAATGGCGCTACCGAAGTTCAAGCTTTTCGCAAATGTATGAGTAATGACTGTGATATGGGGACTCACATGCTCCAGCAGGTGAATGGCGACACTTACGAGTCGATGTTTATTTACGGAAACTACGATGTAACTATTACTATTAAAGTACTCTCTAACACTCAATTAAAAGTGACATTGCTAGAGAAGAAGTTAAATGGAAACGGATACAAGAAGAAGACAGCCACTTTCAAAAGAAACTAACTAGAGTTCATCCGGAAACGGATGAACGTTGAGCGAGGCTCTGACAGAGCCCGCGGGTTAAGCGGGCCAGCCGCCCGTTGTACATATGCTGGCTACAAAATATTGTCGTATCCGGACGGATACTAATTAGTTGGCGTCCTAAAACGCGCATCCTATCAATTTGAAGCCAAGGGGATCATTCTTTCCTTGGCTTTTTTTTGTCCTGAAGCGGACAGAACTCGGGTTCTCGATTTTACAACACCACTTTTGTCCGGTTCAACCCATCAAAAACGGACAGATCTTTGGTTCTAGTTGTTAGAAGGGGACTTTTGACCGCTAAAGGAAGAAAAAAGCGGACAAAACTCGGGTTCTCAATTTTACAACACCACTTTTGGCCAATTACGAGTGAATCACACTTACCATAACCACTTAAATATAAACTATAATCAAGTGTCTAAGGCGGATCAAATCTATAAAAATATCGGTCATCAATTAAGAGATAATGAAACCTCACTTTAGTGATTACACTTCATATCTTCTGGGTAGTCCTCGGTTATCTTTTGCAGAAACGCCTGGCTCCATTTTGAGCGGATATCAATGTATCTAGCAAAGGTCGTTTGATTTTTGGTAATACTGGCATTTGTGATGCCTGCCAGTTTCCCTTCGCTGATTAAGGGTCCTCCAGAGTCTCCACTGGCGGTGACGGAGAAGTCATTTTGGGGGGATCTGGTGAGCATAATAAAACCTTGGGTTAGCCATGCTTTGGCTTTGCTATTTAAATGAAAATAGTTAGTGCCGAGTCGCTTAATTCCTGCATTTTGGTAGTTGGTGCTATTATTTGAGCCAAAGCCCACCACTTGTACTTTCCCTCCATCTTTTAAGGGGTTTTCTCTTATTTCCAAATAGGGGAATGGGGTGAAGTTCTGATTTTGATAACAACTTTTAGGAAAAACAAGAACCGCTATGTCGTGGTGATCATAGCTCATATCTTCGCATCGGAAGGCCTCAGAGGAGATATATCTATGGGCTACAAATTTGCCTTGCATTAATCCCACCCTCTTGAATTTCCATGATCCATATTTATCTTGTTCGTCACATAGGCAATGGGCAGCCGTGAGTAGTAGGTGAGGAGCAATTGCTACCGAACTGCATCTTTTCCATTTTGCACCGTGAGAGTGTTTGGGACCCTGTGGGTTGGGTGTTTCTAGTTCATAGATGCGATAAAGCTGAAACACTTCAGGAAAGGCTGTGAGTGGTATATCTTGACCATTGACCACTTTGACTTCTGAAACGGTGCGAGTCCGACAAGCCAATTGAAATAAAATTAAAATGATAATAAATATGAGCGGTTTAAGGGAAATGGTGTACATACAGCTCCTTTTAAAAATCCTGGATCTGTATTTAATGGTATCAACTAATTTACGGCTTGGAAAGCGGGGATCTAGCTTTTAACAACGAGCTTGTGGTAGTTTTTCTTGCCTTTCTTGAGCAGAACAATGCCCTCTTCATTGATGTCATCGGCGGTAACAACCAGCTCAGGATCATCAAATTTTTTCTCGTTGAGGGCAATTCCACGCCCTTTTACTTGGCGTCGTCCATCCCCTTTAGATTTGGCAAAACCCACCTCGATCAGAAGATCTAGTATGGGAAGACCGGCCTCAAGTTTTGCCTTCTCTATTTCTGTTGATGGCATACTGCTGTCATCCCCTTTGTTTCCACTGAATAGTTTTTCAGCTCCCGATTGAGCTTTTTCAGCTTCTTCGGGACCATGAACTAAGGAGGTAACTTCTAAAGCTAGCTTCACCTTGGCTTTATTAATATCTTGGCCTTCGAGTTTGGCATAATCATCAATTTCCTCTAGAGGCATAAAGGTGAGCATTTTCATCAGACGAATTACATCCGCATCTTGCACATTACGCCAATACTGGAAAAACTCAAAAGGTGAAGTTTTGTTAGGATCTAACCAAAGAGCTCCCGCCTCTGTTTTGCCCATCTTTTTACCATCACTGGTGAGAAGCAGGGGAAAAGTGAATCCGAAAGCGGCTTTTTGCTTTTTGCGGCGAACGAGTTCGACCCCTGCAATAATATTTGACCATTGATCATCTCCGCCCACTTGAAGCACACAGTTTTCTGTATTATGGAGGTGTAGAAAGTCATAGCCTTGTAGAATCATATAATTGAATTCTAAGAAGGAGAGACCTTTTTCCATGCGTTGTTTAAAGCACTCCGCTTGGAGCATTCGATTCACCGTGAAATGGGTTCCTACTTCTCGTAGAAATTCAATGTAGTTTTTATCGGCGATCCAATCGGCATTATTCACCATGAGAGCATCACCCTCAAAGTTAATAAAGCTCTTCATCTGCTCTTTCAGGCACTTAATATTGTATTCAATGGATTCTTTAGTAAGAACTTTACGCAGCTCAGACTTGCCAGTGGGATCTCCGATCATGCCCGTGGCCCCGCCACAAAGAGCAATGGCGCGGTGTCCTGCTTTTTGAAAGCGAGAGAGCATGAGTAGACCCATCATATGACCCACATGCAAAGAGTCGGCGGTGGGGTCAAATCCAATATAGAGAGTAACTGGAGAGCCGGATGAGAGGAGTTCTTTCGTCTCATCCTCATGGGTCGCTTGTTTTATAAGGCCTCGGTCAGTGAGAGCTTGGTAGAAATTCCGATCAACAGTAGCCATAGGGACCTCTTTAACTTAGTAAGCTTATTTAAATGAATCGATTTGGGTTCCTGGACCTTTGTCAGGAGTGGATGGTTCATGAAGTACGGGTCCAGAATGGATCACGTTAGAACGTAGGCGTTGATCTAAAATGGCTTCTGCACGGTGTCCCGCTTCAATCATCTGCTCAAGGTTGATACCTGTTTTTACGCCCATTTCTTCAAGGACACAAACCAAGTCTTCAGTGGAGGTATTACCGGTGAAACCAAGATGATATTTCGAAGCGCCGGAAGCTGGTTGGCCACCAATGGCTCCTAAAGAGGTATCTACATATCTTACACCCATTTCGATAGCAACTACTGAGTTAATGATTCCAGTTCCTCTGGTATCATGAAAGTGGGCGATGAACTCAGCTTGTGGGAAATCGTCCATTAAACGGGCAATGCGCTCTCTGACGATTACTGGATTTGCTACACCAGTGGTATCACCGAGCATAATAGTTTGAGAACCTTCATCAAGGTAAAATTTTACTAATTTGGCTACTTCCTTATAGGGAACATCACCTTGTACGGGGCAACCATAAACGGTTCCAGCACAACCAATGATTTTGATGCCTTCTTTATGAGCGGATTGAATGATACGAGCATGCTCTGCCATTGCATCAGCATGATTTAGTCGGAAATTAAGTAGGTTATGTCCTTCACTGGCAGAGATCATCAAAATAATTTCATCGGCTCCGTATCCTTGGCGTTGACACTCAAGGAGTCTATCAAAACCTTTTCGGTTAGGCATAAGCACTACGTAGGATACACCCTCTTTACGCTTAATCCCTTTCATAACTTCTTCTGCATCTTTAAATTGAGGGAGAAGTTTGGGGTGAGAGAATGATGTGACCTCGAGTTTGGGGAAGCCGGCATCAATAATGCGGTTCAGCATCTCAATCTTTTCATTTGTGGGGACCCAAATAGGCATAGATTGTAAGCCATCTCGGGCAAAGCATTCACAAAAAATAACGGATTCGGGTGTCTTCATATTTTTTACCTCATTAGTCAATTTTGGATATTGTTCCTATATCATTTTTTGCGTACAATGCAAGCGGAAAGGAGGATTTTTGATCCCACAGCAACTTAAAATTGGTTCACTCACCTTACCTTCCCCCTTTATTTTGGCTCCCATGGCAGGTATTACCCATCGGGCTTTCCGTATGTTAGTGGCCTCTTATGGAGGCTGTGGCCTATTTGTCTCAGAAATGCAACCCGCGCATAAGGTTCCTAAAGAAAAAATAGAAACTATGTTTTATCTTCAGTACGGAGAGCCAGAGCGTCCTTTCTTTTATCAGTTAGTAGGTTGTAGGCCAGAACAATTTGCAGGGGCTGTGAAACATCTAGATCAATACTCTCCTGATGGATACGATATTAATATGGGATGCCCTCATCCTGCTATCATGCGCATGGGCGGGGGAGTCTCTTTGATGGGAGATATAAAGCGAGCGGAAGAAATAGTAAAACAAACGGTGGCAAATACCTCAAAACCCGTCACGGTTAAATTTCGAACCGGTATTCAAAAAGCGGATGAGGGGTATTTAATTGAGTTTGCAAAGACCATGGAAAGTGCAGGCAGTGCGGCCTTGATACTTCACCCACGGCTCGGTAAGGATGCCCGGCGTAAAGATAGTAAGTGGGAGTATGTCTCTCTTCTTAAAAAACATGCACAAATTCCCGTCATAGGAAATGGAGACATACTATCCAAAGAAGATGCGGTAAAGCAGTTTGCTAAAACCGGCTGTGATGGCATTATGATCGGAAGAGGGGCCGTAATTAAACCATGGATATTTAGAGATATGAGTGAGACTTCCCTTCAGCCTATCTCCTTAAAAAAAGGATTTTATCAATTTGTTGATCTGCTGAATAAATACCTGCCAACCGAGCGAAAACTTGGAAGATTGAAGGAGTTTTGCTATTATTATAGTCATAACTATCAGTTTGGACATCATTTTCGCACACGGGTGCAATCTGCAAAAAACTGGGAAGAGGCTTTGAAGTGCTCTAGTTCCTTTTTAGAGCGTTCAGAGTAAAATAGGCGCTGTGATGATGGAGATACCTAGTAAAATTAATTTACTGGTGGTGGACAATGAAGAGTTCACCCGTCAATATTGGATTAAGCAACTCACCAGTAAGAACCCCGATTTATTTACCATATATGAAGCCCAAGATGCCAAGAGCACTTTTGCCATTCTAGATAAAAATCCAATTGACTGTGTTCTCCTTGATCTTCATTTACCTGGTCCCAGTGGAATTGAAATTTCCGAAAAAATTAAAACCGATGAAAAGCAAAAATACACCGGCATTGTCATGTTAACCAGCAATGAAGATTTGGATATGGTGGTAAAAGCTCTCAAGACGGGGGTCAATGACTATATAATAAAAGAACATGCTACCGTAGATATCGTTAGAAAATCCATTCAGTCTGCCATTAAAGAGCGGATTATGGAAAAAGAGATTCATAGTAAAGATCGTCAGTTAGCCTATTTTAAAAATGAAAAAGTTCTACAGTCTATTTTGGAAATCTCCCTAAAAAACATCCCAATGGAACTGTTGCTGTCTGATATTTTGGACCTCTTACTTTCCTCGCTGACCCCTGCCCCCGAACAATTAAAAGGGAGTATTTTTTTGGTGGAAAAGGGAGAGTTGGTATTAAAAACTAAAAAACAGCTGCCTGAAATGCTACAGAAAATGTGTGCCCGGGTTCCTTTTGGCCATTGCATTTGTGGCCGAGCAGCAGAGACCAAGCAATTGATATTTGTGGACTGTATCGATCATCAACATGATATCAGTTTCGAGGGTATTGAAGAGCATGGTCACTATGTGGTGCCGATTCTTTCCGACGAAGAAGTGTTGGGAGTGGTGAATCTTTATGTAGATCACAAAACCCCTTTTGACAGTGGTTTGGTGAGTTTGCTCTACTCGGTGGGGCATACCCTAGCGGGAGTCATTGAGCGAAAGAATGGAGAAGTCAAAAGAAAGGAGATGCAATCCCAGCTACTGCAATCTTCGAAATTAGCCACTTTGGGGACCTTTGCCGCCAATATTACTCATGATCTAAATAACCCTTTAGTGACCATTATGGGGCAAGCACAAATGATGGGGAAAGAAGACAATGTCGCTCCCAAAACTTTAGAAAGAACGGGAAGTATTTTAAAGGCCGCCCAAAGGATGAAGGGGATCATCGATCATATGCGAACCTTTTCCAGAAAAGAGGAAGATGATATTTGGGGAGAGGTTTCCATCGAAGAGCCCATAGAGAATGCACTTATGCTCATTGGCTCAGATCTAAAAACCAGGCAAATCAAAATTCAAACTCAATTTGATGAAGATTTACCCTTTATTTGGGGGGATCCTGTTCAATTGGAAAGTGTCTTTCAAAACCTGCTTGCCAACAGTCGAGATGCTTTTAATGACCAACCGTCTGGGAATAAGCAGGTAGAGATCTATTCCCATCATTATGCAGATCTTAAAATGTTGGTGGTGATTTATAAAGATAATGCGGGCGGGATGAAGCCCGAGGTAGCAAAAAAAATCTTTGATCCCTTTTTTACTACTAAGCCCAAGGGGGTGGGAACAGGGATTGGAATGTCTATTACTCAAGATATCATGTCTAAACATCGAGGGGAAATCTCCCTTGAAACAATAGAGGGCTTGGGCTCAGTTTTTACAATCTCTTTCCCGGTGTTTGAAGGAGAAAAAAGACGCCATTCCCAACCAAAAGAGGTGCTAAAAAATTCTGAATTAGAAGTCCTTAAGGGACAAGAACCTCTAAAAATTCTACTGATAGATGATCAAGAGGATGTGGCCGAAGTGATGGCCGAACTGATGGAAGATAACTTTAACTTCACTATAGAAAACAACTCCCTAAAAGCCCTTGAATTAGTGCGTGCCGGTGATTTTGATTTAATTCTGACCGATTATAAAATGCCGGAAGTATCAGGAATCAAAGTTATGATAGAATCAAAAAAGGCTAAACCTGAAAGACCGGTGATCATCATGACCGGTTTAGGTTCTGATGATCCAGAAACTCAACGGGCTATGGATAAAGGCGCTGATGGCTTTCTTTTTAAACCTCTCACAGATCCGGATCAAGCCGTGGCCTATATCTGGCAAATTTATAATCAGTAATAATCTGAAGGATACTCTATGTTTTCACTCTTAATGCGCTTGTTTGCTGGTTTTAGACACAGCGTTTGGTGTGAAGGTTTTTTACTTTTCACCATGGTGGGAAGTATTTTTCTTTTTGCAAGTGGAGGTTTCTA
>CAYFLR010000031.1:33508-39289 GCA_964343805.1 uncultured bacterium
TACTACTTCGAAAAGGTGGTGAATCCTGAATTAACCTATGCCGACGCCGCTTGGTGGGCCTTGGTTACCATGACCACGGTAGGCTATGGTGATCTTTATCCGGCCACCATGCAAGGGCGTTTTATTATTGGATACCCCACCATGCTTCTAGGGGTGAGTTTATTTGGTTATCTCTTATCCACGATCGCTAGCCGTTTATTTGAAATAAAAAGAAAGGAACGGAAAGGAATGAAAGAGCTTAAATTCACGGATCATATTATTTTGTGTCGATTTACCGGACTGGATAAAACCCTCTCTCTGATTGAAGAGATTAGAAAGGATCGTTCCACCAAGCATTCCAAAATTATCCTAATCGATGAGCACTTAGATGAGCTAGATAGTGAACTGCAAGAGGCTAACATATATTTCGTAAAGGGAGATGCCTCCAGGGTAAAAACTCTGGAAATGGCCAATTATAAGCAGGCCAAACACATTATTGTTTTAGCTGATATGGAGCGACCTAAAGAGTCCGATAATATCAATCTCAAGATCATTCTTACGGTAAAAAGTTTCAATGATCGAATCTATTCAGTGGTAGAGTGTATGCAGAAAGACAACATTGTTTTTTTCCAACGTGCCGGATGTGATAGTGTGGTGTGTCTTTCTACCTTTTCCAATCAGATGGTGGTGCAAGAATTACTGGATCCTGGGGTCCACGAGGTGGTGGCAGAACTTACCTCTAATACTCATGGTAAACAGTTTTACTTAATAGATATGCCCCCTAAAATAAATACCTATAAAGATTTAAAGAAGCAGATAAATTCTCCAGAACAATTACTTATCGGTCTGCGCAGAAGTGGAAAGAATATGCTGATGCCAAAGGAAAATATTGGCGTAGAAAAGACGGATCAAGCGGTCGTGATAGCGGTAAGCCGCCCCTATATGACGGCTTAAGCTTTATTTATTCTTATTGAATTGTTCCATTAAAAGTTCGCCAAAATTTCCCATACTTTTCTCTTTGGGAGCCGATTTCTTTTGGGCTTTCATGTACTCTTCATAGTCCTTTTGATCTTCACTGCCCTCTTTTAAATCAGGGAGGGAGAGAAGAATCTTTTTCGCTTCCATATCGATATCGATAATGGAAACTTCAATTTCATTGGGAGGGCAACACTTCTTGCGATAGGCTTCTCCATGAGCATTGCGGAGTGCTGAGATGGGAACCAAACCGGAAAGTCCCGGAGAGAGAGCCACTATGGCTCCAAAGTTTTTAAGTCGCTCTACCGTTCCTTGATGGGTTGATCCAACCGGATAGCGGCTCTTGACATTGTACCAAGGATCATCTTCCACATCCTTCATACTGAGAGACATTTTTTGCTTGTCGTAATCAATCCGTTTGATGGTGATCGAAACAATATCGCCTTCTTTAACCACTTCTGAGGGGTGATTGACCTTTTTCTCCCAGCTCATCTCTGAGACATGAATGAGTCCTTCTAAACCCGGTTTTAATTCCACAAAGGCTCCAAAGTCCATGAGCTTAGTAACTTTACCTTTATAGCTGTTACCGGTTTTAAAATACTTATCAATGGTTTCCCATGGATCTTCCTGGGCATCTTTGATGCTTAGGGCAATCTTATGTTTACCATTCACTTGTTCCATGGAGAGAACTTTGACTTGGACTTGATCGCCAATGGATACTTCTTCTTTCACATCTGTTACATGAGAATAACTGAGCTGAGACACATGCACCATCCCTTGGATTCCACCTAAATCCACAATGGCTCCAAAGTCTAATATTTTCACCACCTCTCCAGTGAAAATGGAGTTGGGAGTGATACTGGCAGTGAGAGCTTGAATCTTTTTGGCTTCATCAATCTTTAAAAGATCCGAGCGAGAAACAACCACATTATGTCCTTCAAGTTTGGTAATAAGAAATTCGTATTCGTTGTTCATGTATTCGCTTTTATCTTCTACAAACTTCAAATCGATCTGAGACACGGGGCAGAAGGCTTTTTTACCTGCAATGGCTACTTCAAAGCCACCCTTATTATCTTTTACAACTTTACCTCTGACGGGTATTTTATTTTTAAAAGCATTTTCTAAGGCATGGGCGGATTCCATTTTTCTAGAGAGTACTTTAGAGAGCACCACCTCTCCATTTCTTTTGGAGACCACATTGGCTTCCACCATGTCTCCCACTTTAACGGTGAGGTTTTGATCCTCATCCATAAACTCTCTTTTCTCGATCATCCCTACCCCTTTAGAACCGATATCCACAAAAAAGTGTCCGCCGGACTCGGGAATGGAAGAAACCACCGCTTTTATTGCTGCACCCATTTTAATGCTTGATACCGACATGTCGGATTGATCGAGCATGGAGGCAAATTCTTGATTATCAAACTGAGGATCTAAATCATCCTCATCCCAATCCTCATCACTGTCCAGTGAATCCTGTAAGCTGGTAGGTTCATTTGGTTCGGGGGTTAAAGTGTCTTCTGGTTTCATTCACCGTCTCCTTAGATATCTTGTAAGATAGACTATTAAAAATTACTCAATTTGAACGAGGAGGTAGTGATATCATTATTAATGATGAAGATCAACGGTTTTAAGAGGACTGGGGTGATATTTGACTTTGATAAGTGTAGTAAGCCGAGCAAGCACCTTCACTTGACACCATACAGGATCCCATTGGGGTCTCTGGGGTGCATGCGGTTCCAAAGAGTTTACACTCTATCGGTTTTTTTACTCCCCGAAGGATGGAACCGCATAAGCAGGCCTTATTTTCAGCACTTTTCATTTCCGGGAGCTTCCATCTTTTTTCCGTATCAAAGTGGGCAAACTCCTCTTTTATTTGCAGGGCACTATAAGGGATTTGACCTAAACCTCTCCACTCAAAAGATTTACGAAGTTCAAAAGTATCGGAAACAAGTTGTTGGGCTTTTAAATTTCCTTCTTTGGAAACAGCTCGAATATATTGATTTTCCACCTTGGCTTCTTTTTTATTCACCTGCTTTACTAACATCAAGATAGACTGGAGCATATCTAGAGGTTCAAAACCGGCCACCACCACGGGTTTTTTAAATTCTTCGGCAAAGTACTCGTAGGGCTCGGTGCCGATGATGGTGCTCACATGAGAGGGTCCTAAAAAGCCATCCAATTTGACTGGTTCATATTGACGGATTTCAGGGGCGTTAAGGATTCTTTGAATGGCTGCGGGTGTGACCACATGATTACAGAAAACGGTAAAATTGGGGAGATTCATTTCAGCCGCTTTTTTTATGGCAACGGCAGTAGGGGGAGTGGTGGTTTCAAAACCAATGGCATAAAAAACCACCTGTTTATCCGGGTTTTGTTGGGCAATGGTGAGGGCCTCCAAAGAAGAGTAGACCATCTCTACCTGTGCTCCCATGGCTTTGGCAGTTATTAAACTCACTTTATTGGAGCCAGGAACTCTCATCATATCGCCATATGTGCAAAGAATAGTATCTTCACGCCCCGCCAGATGAATAGCCAAATCTATCCTGGACATGGGCATTACACAGACCGGGCAGCCTGGACCATGGACCATGGTAATATTTTTAGGCAAAACATCATTGATTCCGTGGCGAAAAAGGGCATGGGTGTGTCCTCCACAGAACTCCATAAACTGATAGGATTTATTGGGATCGACCTCTTGGTTTAAGAGGGTGAGGACGTCTTTCATGACTTTCTTATCGCGAAACTCTTTAACGAACCTCATTGGTGGTGTAGTTGGTTTGGAACTTTTCATCTATTTCACTAAATAATTCAAGGGTTTTAAGTGCTTCATCAGGGTCAAGTCGGCTAATAGCATGGCCAACATGGATAATGAGGTAATCTCCTTCTTGGACATTTTCAATTAATCCAGTGAAAACAGTCTGTTTTAATGGGCCAATTTGAACTTCTGACATTTCATTGGGTAGTAACTTTGTTACTTTAGCGGGTACAGCTAAACACATAGGACCTCCTATTTCTCCCCTAACATCATACATTATTAAAGAAAAGGATAAAATAGGCCGATAGAGGGATTGGAGGTGTAGTTTTGCCCTTTTTTAAGCTAAGTACTTTATTTACTTGTATTTTCTTAATAGGAATGCAGCTTTTCTCTTGTCAAAAAGCGGAGGATGAGGAGGATGAGGAGAAGTCTGTCGTTACTCAAGTGAGCACGGTATCCCCTTTCGAGTGTTTAGATAAAAATGGCCCAGCATGTGGGCGTGCTAGTTTTGAAAATAACAATAATAACAATGCTTTCTGCGCGGAAGGAGACGGGGAAGACCAAACTGAGCAGCAAATTGTGCAAGAGGCTTATAATAAACTCCTACCTGCTCTTTTTGTAGGAGAGAACAGCTCTTTAGAAGATGTGACTAAAAACCTTAATTTAATAACGATGGGTTCGGGGGGGATCAATTATCGATGGAATTCAGAGCATCCCAATATTAATAATAAGGGAGAAGTTATACGGCCTAAATTTGGGCAAGAGGCGGTGACTGCCAAGGTAAAAGTTCAAATTTCCTATCGCTTCGCCAAACGGGAAAAGGTCTTTTTAATGACCGTGAAGCCAGAACCTCCCACCCACAGTCAGGCTATTGAGCAGACTCTGGCTTGGCTCTCTTTTGATGGTATCAAAGGTGAAAACGCGAGTTTGGATCAAATTGATAAAAACCTTTCATTGGTAACAGAGGGGCTTTTTGATACCCAAATTACTTGGCTCTCTAGCAGCACTGCTATAAATAAAAAGGGTGAGATTTTAAGACCCTATTACTATTTAGCAGATCAGCCAGTCACTTTGAAAGCGAACGTAGTAAGAGGAGATGCTCAAGGAGAGAAAAGTTTTTCTCTCACGGTCCTTGCCGAAAGACTGCCCCCACTCCTCATCAGTGAAATCTATGCCGGGGTCTTTTTTACCCAAGGGGTGGATGATTTATGGATCGAGGTCATTAACACCACCAGTTCGACTATCGATCTCTCCTCCTATCAGCTTCGATCATGTAATCGCACTTCTCATTGTACCGGTGAAACCACCTGGAATCTTCCCGCCATTGATTTAGCCGCAGGAGCTTATATTCTTATTCACCCTGAAACATCCAGTCTTGATTTCGACGATGGTTTTCATGATATCTTTTTTGAAGATTTTGCTCTTTCTAATGCCCTCGGGTTTTTAGAGCTCATTAATGATGGAAATACAGTGGATTTCGTTAAGTGGTATGCAGCCGAAGGTGGTTTGGATATACATCCCACCACCGGAATCTTTTTAGATTCAGTGGATACTTCCTCTGTGGAGGCAGAGGATTCCTTTGGTCGAACCTACCCTTATGCCGACAGTGATGATGAAGGAGACTGGCAGGTATATAAGTTTCCCACACCGGGTGGAGTCAATAATGGGATGGATGGCACCAGCGATACGGACAGCGATGGAGATGGTTTAAGTGATCAAGAAGAAACGGATACTTATCAAACCGACCCGAACAATAGAGATACGGATGGAGATGGATTTCTCGATGGGCAGGAGGTTTTAAGCTCCGGAGTTGCAGGAATTAACATCACAGAGTTGGGCGCTGATCCCTTGGTAAGAGATATTTTTGTGGAAATTGATTATATGGCAGGTCCAGCAGGAAGCGAGGAATCTCTGACCGATTCCACTAAAGATCCGGCTGCTTTAGCCGTGAGATCAGCAGCACTTAGTATGGTCAAGCAAGCTTTCGATAGTTATTCTCCTACCAGTAATGGAGACACTGGAAAAACCAAAATTCAAATTCATTTTGATGTGGGGGATCTTTTTCATGGGGC
>CAYFLR010000031.1:39299-46645 GCA_964343805.1 uncultured bacterium
GGCGGAGGGTTTATCTCTTGCCGATTATGATTTAGGTGGAGGGAATGAGATTCCTTTCAGTCGGTGTATTTATATCGGCAGAGATATCAATCACACCAGTGCCAACTGTGCAGATCTTTATGAGATCAAACAGAGCCATTTTGATATTGCCCGCACCGGAATTTTTCATTACATGATTGTGGGTTGGACCCAAGAGCCTGATGGTTCCACGGGGTCAGCGGGTATTGCCGAACAACTCGGAAATGACGTTCTGATCTCCATGGGGAATTGGGCCGCACTTTCTTATATTGATTCTTCCACTGAGAGGTTTATTATAAACCTCCAAGCTTCCACCATTATGCATGAATTAGGGCATAATCTGGGACTCACTCACGGTGGGGGAGACTCGTTTAATTATAAACCTAACTACAATAGTATCATGAACTATCTCTATCAATTAAATGGTCTTGATGATAATGAGAATGGCGATGTGTTCTATTTTGAAAACAGTTTTACTAACTATCAAAATATTCCCTTCAGAGATAATTTAGATAACGATCCTTATACCACTGATTTCAAAATTGGTTATTCGGATGGATCTAATCCCACTCTCTATGAAGCTAGCCTGAATGAATCAACCGGATGGGGTGGGGTGGCCATCGATTTTAATAATAATGGAGCGATTGATGGGACCGTCAATAATGTAAATATAAACCCAGCTCATGATAGCACTACCGACAGTGATCTCCCGGATTACAATGATTGGTCGAATCTTAATTTAAAATTTCAACACCAGTTTAGTGGTTTTCAAAACGGCGCCCATTTTGATTGGAGTAAGGATAAGCAACCCTTAGCAAGAGAAATCATCTTGCTTCCTCGATAAATAATCTGCTATCCACAAAGGCGAGTTCTTCAAAATTATCAATAAATTGTGTACAATGTGGAGACTTTAATCCACAAGCGAGGTTTTTTATGAAAAAAGTTCGGTTTCTAATTTTGTTAGTATCCTGGTTTTCACTTTTCCTATCTCCATCACTTTTAGCCGGGGATTCCCTCACTGAAATCGTCAAAAGAGGGGTGCTGAGAGTGGGGCTAGAAGCGGGCTATATGCCTTTTGAAATGAAAGATAAAAAGGGTAAAATTGTAGGATTCGATGTGGACCTTGCTAAACTTATGGCCCGTGAAATGGGAGTGAAATTAGAACTAGTCAATACTGAGTGGGATGGGATTATCCCTGCTTTATTAACCGGGAAGTTCGATATGATCATTGCTGGTATGACCATCACTCAAAAGCGAAATTTGCGAGTGAATTTCTCTGACCCTTATATGATTGTGGGGCAAACTATTATTTTAAAAAAGAGCCTTGCCGGAGTGATTAAAAGCTATAAAGATCTCAATAGTAAAAAGTACAAAATCTCTTCTAAGCTAGGCACCACCGGGGAAAAAGCCATCAAAAGATTGATGCCACGAGCCGTCTATAAATCATATCAAACCAGCCAAGAGGCAGCGATGGAAGTGATCAATGGCCGAGTGGATGCCTTTGTGTATGATCTTCCCTACAGCGCAATTTTCGCCTCCTCCCAAGGACAGGGAAAGATTCATTTTCTAAAAGAACCTTTCACCTTTGAACCTCTTGCTATCGCAGTGAAAAGAGGTGATCCCGATATCCTAAATTGGCTCAACCATTTCCTTCATCAGATTAAAAAAGATGGTCGTTATGACAAGATGTATAAACGGTGGTTTGTGGATTCCAGCTGGCGCAGTAAAATTCAATAGGAACAATCTATGAAGATTTTAAGTGGTCAATTTAAGTGGTATCTGTTGCTGATCATTATTGTCTTTGGCCTGTTCTATTCCTTCTATCATATCAGTGTGAAGTTTGATTATACCTGGACCTGGAGTAAAATCCCTTCTTACTTTGTCTATCTCGAAAAAGAGGAAGTGTTGGTAGAAACAGAAGGAACCATCAAAATCACGGGTGAGCCAAAAAATGTGCAGGTGGTGACGGAAAATGGAGAGGTGTTTTCCTATCAAATACCAAAGGGGCAAGTGGTGGTGGATGATGGGGATATGGTATTCATGGGAGATGCCATCGGCTATACCCAAAGTTGGCAGGCCGGACTTTTCATCAAAGGTTTGTGGGTGACAGTCAAACTCTCCTTTTTTGCCAGCATCCTTGCTCTCTTTTTAGGGATCATTTCCGGTCTCGCTCGACCTTCCAAAAATCCTGTTTTGAAATGGCTTTCTCTCTTTTATGTTGAGTCCATCAGAGGAACGCCCTTACTTGTTCAACTATTTATTATCTACTTTATGGTGGGTTCGGTTCTCGGTATCGATAGCCGGTTTCTATGCGGTATGTTGGGTTTAGCTATTTTTGCCGGTGCTTATGTGGCAGAAATCATTCGAGGGGGAATTGAATCGATCCACCATGGTCAAATGGAGGCGGCCCGCTCCTTGGGTCTGAATCATTTTCAGGCCATGATGTATGTGATTATGCCCCAAGTTTTTAGGCGCTCTCTCCCTGCCCTAGCAGGGGTCTTTATCTCACTGGTAAAAGATTCCTCCTTGGTTTCGGTGATGGCTTTAACGGATTTAACCAAAGCGGGAAGAGAAGTAGTTTCTTCTACCTTTATGGTATTTGAAACATGGATTACGGTGGCCCTCCTTTATTTTGTGGTGACCTTTTTGCTTTCCTATTTGGTAAAAATATTTGAGGGGCGCCTAGCCCTAGGTGAAAAGAGGTAGATGATGTCCTCAATAATTGAAGTGCAAGATATTTCCAAAACCTTTAAGGGCGGTATTCAAGCACTCTGTTCAGTGAATTTGCAGGTGCAAGAGAAAGAAGTGGTGGTGATCATTGGGCCTAGTGGTTCGGGCAAAAGTACCTTGCTTCGCTCTATTAATCGGCTGGAGCAAATCGACTCAGGTCAAGTGCTCATAGAAGGAAAACCGGTGTTTTCAACTCATTCCAATATCAACAAATTGAGAGCTAATTTAGGAATGGTGTTCCAATCCTTCAATCTGTTTCCCCATAAAACCATTTTAGAAAATATCCTGCTCGCCCCGATGAAAGTCCGTAAGAAAAGTTATAAAGAGGCCTTTGAGGTGGCCGAAAACTTAATGGCCAAAGTAGGAATTCTCGACCAAGCCCATAAATATCCTATTCAACTTTCCGGCGGCCAACAGCAAAGAGCCGCTATTGCCAGAGCTTTAGCCATGCAGCCCAAAATTATGTTATTTGATGAACCCACCTCTGCCCTCGACCCTGAAATGGTAGGTGAGGTGTTAGAAATTATGAAAATGCTGGCTTCGGATGGCATGACAATGGTCTGTGTAACCCATGAAATGGGCTTTGCCAGAGAAGTGGCCGATCGAGTTATTTTTATGGATGGGGGACGTATCATTGAGGAGGGAAAACCCGAATCCTTTTTTACTTCACCCAAACAAGAGCGAACCAAACTTTTCCTCGGTCAGATTCTCCACTGATCTTCTTAGGGGGTTCTCACGCATCGGGCAAAGCATTTATAATCTGACATTCGATAGTTGATCCCGCTGCTGTCAGGTACTTTAGGTATTACATAATAGGCATTGCTTACATTGGGGTAAGGGGTTTTGGCCCAATAAAAATATTGATTAAAGCTATCCGGATTCAATTTATTTATATTATCCATAACAATTTTTAGTTGGGAAATGGTGGGGAGTTCCCAATCACTGTATCCATTCTCATTTAAATTTTGACAGTAGTTGTGGGCGTCTTGCCAGGGTGCTGATCCAAGGGGGATATTCTCTTTTCCTACGATTAAGTTTCCTGCCACGTCTGCTTGCAAACCTCCATCACAGTTAGAACCTATGCCGGTACAACCATTTCTTTTACCCCATCCGCACTCTTTGACCTCACCACCGGAAGCGTTAGAGGCCATTTGGCTTGGGGTTTTGATGAGGTAATTATTAAAATTGTAAACGGCCTGACCCACCGCTAAATACCGACTGGCCCCATTATGGCTGCATACAGAATTATATACAGATCGTCCCTGACATAAGGGATATTCCTCTATACTGGACTTATGTTCAGGGCAATGAGGAGCCACACCTGTATAACTTACATTACTGGCTTTTTGCTCCAAAGTTCTTCCGTCGAGACATTTTATTTCTCCGGTCCTGAGACTGACCGAGAGAATATTATTGATACTGCCGCAAGGATAAGCTCCATCTTCCAGAGTTGAGATGGTTTGTTCTACTAAGATGGAAAAATTGTGCAGTACAAAGTTTTCTTCATTACCCATTTGAAACGCTTTGATTTGAATAGGGACATCACCTTTAATATTTCCAGGGACGAGCCATTCAACCAATCCCTTTTCATTTACTTTCATTCCTGCGGGAGCATTGATGATTTTAAACTCAGTCTCATAATCATCCGTTTCTGCCAGTTCTATTTGATAGCTGTAGGCTTGGCTGGTAGTGGCATTTAAAGCAGGGCTGCTCATAACTTGCGGCTCTGGGTAGATCGGAGTGATAGGAATGGATGGTTGCGGTGATGGTTTTTTTGCTTCCACTTCTTCTTTCTCTTCTTCAATCTCTGTCTCTAACTGAGGAGCTATTTCTGCATTAATAACAGTCTCAGGAATTTGTGGCTTAGGTTTTTCTTTATTAATTGGAGCAACCACGGGAGATGGATCATGGGATCTTTGAGCTTGTCGAGCGGGTTGAAGCTGTTGTTTTTTGGGTTCTGCTTTCGAAGTTAAGTTAGATTCAGTGCTAATTTTTTTTCTTTTTTCTCCACAGGCGTTGAGTACTAGGATTAAGGTGAGTATGGTGAATAAAATCAAAATGGATGGAAATAGATGTCTAGTCATTACGCCCCCGCAAAATTCTTGAAACACGATCTAATTTTCTTATCGGATTTTTTTTTATTATGGTTGAGGAGGGGGAAAAATGATCTGTTAATTGCGGGTGTTAGATCACTTATTTTTTGGGTGAGAGCTGATATTGAAAACAGAGGTTTTCAGCTCGCTCTCCCGTATCTTCACCCCATAACAGCACTGTGGAATTTCTTTTGGTTTCGGTAAAATGTCTCACGGTAGAAGACCGAACAGTCTCTGGGTACCAGTGAAAGTCAAGGAGTTGCACCACCCATCTTTGACCTTGCTGGCAATCTTCCAAGTCACCTCTTCCTTTACTTTGATATTGCTTTTGACTGACTTTTTTGGTTCGTCTCCATTGGCAAGTAAGCTTTCTTTGGGGGTCAGCTCTATTATAATCCACGCTTCCTAAGTAAGCATTATGCAGTTGCCATTTTCCGTAACTGACTTCTCGGGCATTTCTCTTTTGGAATAATTCAATGTCAGAACTATAGGTGCAGCTAGAACCGTCGGCGTTGTTGACTACGGTTAAAAGAGTTCCTTCGCTGTCATAAACATGACCTAAAGGAGCCCGGTTTGCATAGGGGGTAATTCGAGTTTGATTCAGGCTGGAAACTCTTCTCTGTTTACAAGCAAAACAGCTAAAAAGAATCAAACAGATAATCAAAGAGGGTTGGTAACAGGTTCTAACAAGCTTCATCATTCCGTATTCCTTCAGAAATTATTTAGACGTAATAACCATTCTGCTTCCCTTATCGGTATATGCAAAAACCCACTTTAAAATTTCTAACTTTGTAAATTAAATTAAAGGGGTGGGGGGATTGTTTTTTAAATGGATGACATTGAGGATGACATTGAGGATGACATTGAGGCCACTAATGATTTATCAATGCGCCATATGGCAGTATTTTGAGGGAAGAGGCTGACATTGAGGCTGTTAATATGGTGTTAGTTTCTTATATGGCAGTATTTAAAGAGAAAGAGCTGACATTGAGGTCGTTTTCAAATTATTAATGACCTATATGGCAGTCTCACTTGTAAAGACTTACCATAACCCATAATAGTAATATAAAATATCTAAATAAGAAGTTATTATAGTATAAAAAGCAAAAGAAAATAATTAGTTATAATTAATAAGATATAATACTAAACATAAAATAGATATCATCCGATACGTATACTAACGGGTTTTGGAAGAAAGTTTTACATTTTAAATAGGGAGTATAAATCATGTTAAATGGTTCTTTTCAACCTATCACCCTCATTCTTCTATCCACTGCAATTCTGTCATTTTCTAATTGTGCAATAGAGCCGGTAAGGAGAATAAAGCAGCAACAGACAAAGCCTTTCACTGCTACTTCGGATAATGATAAAAGACCAAGTCAAATCACAACCGTTGAAGAAATCCAAAAGAGGGTAAATCGGAACCCAAGTATTGAGAACTCAAATAATAATGCCCAAAGTCAAAGCCAAACAGTTAAATCAAAGCCTTCTGTAGAAAATGAAAACACTAATTCCATGGATAGTTGGCTTGATGATCAGAAACTCACTCTTAAGTACCCCCATCATTTTGATCAACTTGAAGGAGTTTTTAACAGAGAGGTATTTGAAATTATGCCCCCTTTTATAGAAGGAAATATAGAGGAGAAAGAGGGCTTTTTGGCGAGTGAAATTAAATTTTCTACTAAGCTGAAGAGAAGAGACTCTAAAGAGAGTCGAGACTGTCAGATAATGATCAGCTTGATAGACTATGTTAAAAAGAGTCAGCAAATGAAGGATGTATTTCCTTTTGCAAAGGTTCTTTATATAAAACCGGGTCTTACCATGGTCCATAAAGGTTATTTTTATATGGTCGAGACTTTTAACAATTATAAAATGGCCTCTGCGAGTATAGTTTTGGCTACCAAGGAATTTGATAGCTATATTGTTAACGTGGGAGAACGCTTTGTAGTAAATAGTTTATTTAGCAAATCTTGCCAAAATTCGAGGAAGATGCTCGCAGATTTTATTAATTTCAAATGGCTTGATGAAAATTTGATAGAAGAAGGACCTATCCCAGCCACAATACTCCCCGATAAAGTCGTTTATGAAAACTTAGAATCTAAATATACTGCAGCGATGAACCCAACAGTTTTAGTCGGTCATTGTTTATATGATGGGGCAGAGGATATACCTGCTTTTTCAATTTGTGATGAGTATTATAACTCCTATTCTTATTCCTTAGACTTTCTGGAAGAAACTTGTCGAAAGTCGAATGGAGTTTTTAAAGAGGCTCCCTGTCCAGCCTCTTTTAAGCAAGATCCATCTTGTAAATTAACAGCCACTGATCAATATATGCATATATACTCTTATGGAGCTTCCCTTACCAAAGACGGATGTAATGATTTGAGTAATTTTTCTGCTGAGTTTTCCCATGGAATGTCAGGAGAAGCTAAAACAGCCTATTGTGTTTTAGAGGACTCACCAAATCGATGTCATGAACTAGATAATATGGATCCTAAGTTTATT
>CAYFLR010000031.1:46655-47823 GCA_964343805.1 uncultured bacterium
CAGAGGGTCTTTCAGAAATTTGTTTGAAGTCGGGAGAGGGGGTTTGTCCAACAAGATTTCTTGAAAATAATTCCTGTGTCATCACTAAGCAGCAAATGCTAGAATTTATAGGAGTTACCACCACCGGACGGTTTTATAGTCCAGAGATTGGGGAAGCGGGCTGTTTAGTAGGGTTAATTTTAGGGAATAAAGAATGAGCCGTTATTCAAAAAATAACAAGTTTGTACAAATTAATGTTTATTTTAAATTATTATCTTGCCTTGGTTGTTTGCTTTATTTAGCTTACTGCGGTGACCAAGAGGGTTTTGATGTTAAAATAAATTTACTTAATAGTCATGAAGACTCTAACTTTAGCTTATATTACTCTACAAACAATTCAAATGAATATACTCCGATCCTGACTAATTTTTCACTTAATCATAAAGAATCGAAAGATTTTAATCTTGACTCTGTTGATCCAAATCAGTTCATTAAATTGAGGCTAGATACTATAATTCTTACAACCCTTAAATCTTTGTATTGTCCACCTTTATTGATTACAACTTCATCTTTCAAGATAAATATGGAATTTAGTAACGGAATAAAATCTCCTGCAGAATATAAACAATCGAATAATAATAGTCTTATAAGAAGAGATTTAGCCATAAGGGTATCTTATGCCTTAATGTGTAGGATAGATTAATCATATAACCTAATATTGTTTAGGATTTAGGTGTTAGGGGCTAAGTGCTAGAAAAAACTCTGGCTCTCATAGTTTTCTAAATCACATGGCTGACCTGAAACAAGGAGCACTTCAGAGCAATTTGATGTATCATTTCTAAAATAAACAGAAGCACCAAAACACTTTCCGTTAAGAAAACTATCGTATGTAGTCCAGTTAATAACGCCATTATAATAATCTTCTTTATGAAGAATCTTAATTTCTAGAATTTTTATGAAATCTTTTTGTATTATCGGTTCAATATACTCTTTGAATAGATGGTTTTTTACGATTCTTTCATTGCATGGCTCCGAATATCCCAAATGTGAAAAAAAAACCGTAATCATTAATAAAATTAAATATATACGTTTCAAAATTAGTCCTATTTAGATATAAAGTAAGAAACTGCTTAAAAATATAATTGAATATATTTATTAATGCAATCATCATTATCAATTTCTATGGATC
>CAYFLR010000031.1:47833-51911 GCA_964343805.1 uncultured bacterium
TTTAATAGGCAATTTTAAACATTTCTTCCACTAACTTACCGCTCCAGTAAGGGGGAGTCTCAATTCTGAGACCATGATTATCACAGTCAGCCACAGGACTTAAGTATGTGAAAAGTGATGTGTTTATTCCTTTAATTGGGTATTTTTCTGAATTACTGTTTAAGAAAATAGGGCCTCCACTCATTCCACTTGCTGAGTCGAATTTATGATGAAGGTAATTGACTAATTTTGTAGGCTTCTTGTCTAGGCTTTCTGCGGTCATAAATGGTTTTATTAATGAGTTACCATCATATCCAGTTTCAACTTCTTCCTCTTTATCGTAAGGGTAACCTAATATTGAAAGAATCCCTTCTTCCAATGGATTGAATCTGGGTCAGTATATTCGTCTATGTCTTCCAAATCTCTGTTATTAAAGCTTTCATGATCATTTACTCCTGGAATAGTAAAATGACCTTTGCTTTTATCGAAGAAGGAAGTATCTTGTAATTTAATAAAACCAATATCATAACTATGTCTATCCAAACTGCTAGGAACTGGTCTTTTCCAATATTTATGGGCAAAAAGACCTCTACCATTAATTTTTTGTTCTGCAAGTGAGATGTTACCTGTTTTAGCTAAATATAAATGTACATAATCTGCGAAATGACATTCCGAACTATTTTCAATAGTTTCATGGAAACAAATACAATGTGCAGCTGTCATTATTACCCTTGGTGAGATTAAGAACCCGGTACAGCTATTAGCAAAGTGAGTGTCATTTATTTGAAATTCGGATTCCATATAAACTACATATCTGTATGGCTTAATATATTGGAGTGCACCTGATACTAAATTTCTATCATCTGTATTTCCACAAATACTAAGGACTTCTTTATTTATGAATGGTGTGTTGACATTCATCATGCTTTCTGTGCGACTTTTATCACCCTGAACAAGAAATTTTTCTTCTTCGGAATCATTTTCATGTATTTGTGTACTTTTATTTTCAGACGATGAGTCATCTTGGCAGTTCAAAAGAGTAAGAGTAATGAATAAAATAAGGAAATTATACAATTTATCAAATAGTTGCATGAATATTCTTTAAAGTTTTGTTCATTTACAAAAAGGTCCGAAAAGCTATTTACCTATTCTCTCACGACACTCCTTCAAGCCCTTGCTATCACCAAATATGGCAAATCCGCCACAGTCAGTTGTAGAACCGTTAGCATTTCCATCCCCCGCCTTGTAAACAGTGTAGCCAATTAAGCCTAATGCCATGGCTCCTACCGTCACAAGTTGATAGGTTGCATAGGTAACTCCCATGATAACCACTGGTGAAGAGACTAATTGAGCGATCCCATCTTTTGATTGCTGGTCTTTGACTACAGCGGCATCGATGGAATCTTTAAAAGAGGTAAGGAATTGATTGAGCTCTTCCACTTCGGCTATAAAAGAACTTTGAATTTGCTCATTCTCATCAAAAACTGCTTTCACCATGCTTTGGTGGAGTTCGATTCTTTCCTCTTCCAGGCTTTCTACGGTTACAGTTTTTTCTATGGAGTTGACGAAATCCTTATAGATATTATGATAAACCTCTTTTTGAGCGATAATATCACTGGCCAAAATGTCTGGGGCTGTACTATCTAATTGGAAGTCTTCAATTAATAAGGCTCCTAATACATTGGCTTGCTCCCTGCTGTCCTGTTCTAATGATGCAATGATGGCATCTTTATTGTTCTCAGGGTCTTTTAGAAGTTCAACTAAGGCAGCCACTTTCACTTGTTCCCCAATCAGATATTGGTAAAAGGCAGGTTGTTCACCACCTGAACCAAGAGTATTTTTTACCGCTCCAATAAAATTCACCGTTTGTTCTTGATTAGGTGTGATAATGTCTGATTGATACTTATTGTATTTAGAGAAAAGAGCAAAGGTTGAGTGTTTCTCGGTGTCACCTACGGAATCAGCCATATTTCCTGAAACCACAGACTTG
The DNA here is from genome assembly GCA_964343805.1 of uncultured bacterium. Lineage (GTDB taxonomy): Bacteria > Bdellovibrionota_B > Oligoflexia > CAYFLR01 > CAYFLR01 > CAYFLR01. Next base: position 49,803 of record CAYFLR010000031.1, read on the forward strand.
GCAGAAGATTCATCATCATCATCTTTAGGTGTACAACTGATCACAACTATAGAAATAAGTAATGTAATGAAAATACTAAAAAAAACTTTCATGAGTTCCCCCTTATAGTGAAGCACTTAAATACTTTTCGGTTTTCTTGCCAATAACTTAAAGGGAGAACTCATTTACTTTTAGAATCAATAACCTAGATTTCACCATCTGCTTTCTGTAGGCAGGGTTCAGGAACCGTTTCATTTTGAATGACTTCGAGCTCTACATCGATTCCTCGATCACTCAATTTTTGTAAGGTATGTTGATCGCCATCTACTCCAATATACATATTGAGGCCAATGATCTCTTGATAATTAAAATCAACAGTGATGGAGGTTATACTGATCAATTTATCATCTTGCCAGAGGCAGAGTTCTCCCGTGGCATCAGCATTTATATTGAGATGGTAGTTTTGAAAGTCATCGTCTGCACCTACTGAATTCCACTTTCCGATCATAAAGGATTTCCAAGTTTTTTTCAGCTCCTCAAAATCCACCTCTTCTCCCCGTTCCATTCGTTCACATACTTCGGGGTAATCCTTGGTTGGGACAAACTTTGTGGTATAGCTCACTCCTTTTTCAGACCCTTTGATGAGGAGTTGATTGGTTTTTAATATTAACTCTTCTTTAAGTGTTCCAAAATCGGATTTACCCTCAATGACCTCTTTCCCATTTTCTGTATATCTATTGAAGTGGAAGCTTCCTGTTTTCCCATCGGTGAAACAGAAAAAGCCTGCCCCTTCATTGATTTTTATATAACTTTTATAGGAGTCTTCAGTCACCTTAATCCAGGTGCTTCCTTGGATATTCTCGTTTTTGGGTTCTGTTGATTTTATGTCATTCGGTTGACTAATCAGCCCCAATTGCTGCATTTTTCCACAGTGGGTCAGAGTCAATACTGAAAGCATAGTTAAGCTGAGTAATAATTTATTCATATTCCATCTCCTTGTTATGTTCATAGGTTTAATTCTCTAGAAAGAGAATTTAATTAATAGATGAGGATGGAATCCATTTGTCACAGAAAAATTTCTTGATTCTCCTTCGGATAATCTATCCGCGGCACAAACGGGACCGATTTCCTCCCAAAGAGTCCCGATTCTTCTTTGGATAATCTATCCGCGGCATAATCGGGACTCGTATATGAGATATAGATATTTGTTGGTTTTAAACCCCTTCAACCCCTAGATATTATTAAATAATCATAGTTTATTAATTAATTTTCTGTAAGATCCGAAAAGCTATGCAGTTGTTTTTAATCCTAGGGTTCATACGATATTTATATATAGGAAGGTTTTTATGAGAGCTATATTAACTGCGATCTTACTAGCCATAACCGTTATTAGCTGTGGTCAAGAATCAGAGGATTCCTCGGTAAAATCTGACGTGCCATTACCAACTGTGGCTCCCAAACGGGTGACTCATTCTCATAGCATTACTTTAAACAGCGCCCAGCAAGAGCAATTAGCAGCTCTTTTGAATCAAACCCCTTTACCCACCGAAGCTCAAAACCGTGTACTCGATTTTTATGGAAAGAACCTGGAGAAAATTGACAATCAACGTTATGTCAGTGTTTTAGATTTTACCGAGCATTCATCACGTAAGCGGTACTTTCTGTTTGACGTGGAGGAGCAGACCTTTAGCACTCATTTAGTGGCACATGGGGTCAACTCTGAATCGAGTTCTGGAGTAGCCACCATGTTTTCAAATACGGTAAACTCTAACCAATCTTCACTCGGTGCCTACATTACCGGAATTGCTTTTGATCATTGGCGGCTTGGATATTCAATGAGACTTCATGGTAAAGAAGAAACCAATGATAAGGCTTATATTCGCGGTATCATTATGCATCAGCCAAAGAAGAATGACTACGTGAGTGAAGATTTTATAGCGAGACATGGCCGAATTGGTCGATCTCATGGCTGTCCAGTGCTTTCTAGAGAAGATACTCCAGTTGTTATTAACAAGATTAAGGGTGGAAGTCTGCTCTATATCTATCACGAAAGCATGGACTGATTGACTTCCTAAAATGCACATCCGCTGCGCCTGCATCGCAATTTACTCTTGATCCGTACTAATGTAC
>CAYFLR010000031.1:52011-54457 GCA_964343805.1 uncultured bacterium
ATCCTTCAGCTAATGCACATCCGCTGTGTTGGCTTCGCAATTTACTCTTGATCCGTACTAATGTACGTACTGTCTCAATCCTAAATCACTCGCCGCCTTGCGGATGCCCATTTTAGTTCGTCTATCCTTCAGCTAATGCACATCCGCTGCGACTGCATCGCAATTTACTCTTGATCCGTACTAATGTACGTACTGTCTCAATCCTAAATCACTCGCCGCCTTGCGGATGCCCATTTTAGTTCGTCAATCCTTCAGCTAATGCACATCCGCTGCGCCTGCATCGCAATTTACTCTTGATCCGTACTAATGTACGTACTGTCTCAATCCTAAATCACTCGCCGCCTTGCGGATGCCCATTTTAGTTCGTCAATCCTATAATCTGTATAGTACATCCGCTGACCCCACCCTCTGTTCGAGACTGAAAAAATTTGTTAAAATTTAGAAATTCTTTGAAACATTACTCTATTTGATTATTTGAGATTTATGAAATTACTTACTATTTTAATATCTTTGTCAATGTCATTAACCATTCTGGCTGGACCTTTAGAGGATGCTCTAAGGAGTGGATCTCATCTTTCCGTTGCTGAAGTCGACCAAATTTCTACTGCTGAAATTGAAGCGAAGATCGAGGAAATTAAGAAGACACAATGGTTTGACCGGTATGAGACCAACAGCATGCGTCAAGATTATGAAGAGAATTTGTTGGGTTTACAAAAGTTATCTAGCATTTTGGATTTTCAAGTTAAAGATGCGGGCCTAGACCCAAAGAAGGTTGAAGTTTTTTTAATTGGGGGAGGGATGGAGGGCTTTTTCCATTACTTCAGATTGACAGGCACTTCCATCCTTGAAAGAGAGCAGTTTCATCAACTAAAGATATCTAGGCCTTTTTTTGAAGAGAACGAAGGGAAGGTGAAGGAATACATAGCTGAAGTCACCAGAAAAGCGATGGAAAGTAACAAAACCCTGTTGATTATGGATTCCACCAATACCACCAAAACCATTTCCTTTGTGCAAAACGCAGTTGATGAACTTATAAGGAGCAGGGGATCTGGATCCCAAGCCGTCTCCCTTGGAATTTTAGAAGGTCGACCTAATGATGCTATGCCTCGATCCATAAAAGATGTCTTATCCAGTAGGTTCACCTTGGTTAATATCGGATGGTCGGCTCATGAGGTGATCAGTAGTTTGGCGGCACGGTTTTACAATTTTCCTCGATTTTTCCATGGAAAATTCGTTTTAGATAAGGATGGTAGAGCGGTTTCCAAAGATTTCATGCCGATCTATTATGAAAAAGGTACCAGTGTGCCACCCCTTGCCATTCTAAAAAGACTCTTTTCTATGCTTTGGATGAAAAAGATCCGAAAAACAGCTCTTATAAACCAGAGTACACCTTTTTCTTGCAAGGGTTTGACCGCGAAAAATTACCAATAGGCGAGTCGCTTTTTTAAAATCCAGCTAAACCAAAATCATAGAGCTTAGCAAGTACATCCAACCAACCGATCTCTTTCAGCAAAGACGACTGAGCTAAAACCTGTTTGCCGCTGTGATAGGCTTCAGGCTTTTCTGGCATCCACAGGGTGAGACCTTGAAAGGGAAGACCTACAAAATCAGCTCCGGCTGAGTAATAACTTCTTTTACTCTGGTTGGCCACCCCCTTTAAAATGATTCTCTTTAACCAGTTTTGTAGATCAACTATGGTGTCTAGAAGATGCTTTACAGTTGGATTATTCCTTTGCTCTGTGAGCTCAACAGCCAGGTAGGTGGTGAAGTAAAGGAGGTCACGACTCTCTTCGCCAAAGGCGGGAGCGTGATGAATTGCTGTTCCAATGGTGAGTGGATTAAAGAAGGTATCCTCGTCTATAAACTTGATGAGAGCATCGGAAAATCTTTTCAGGGCTGGAATAAAACCCAGGTTATAGTTTACATTAGAAAAGTTGCCCCCAACATTGGTTTTTATTTCTCCGGGGACAATGGTATTCATGGTGGCATCTTCATCGGTGCCTTCATAGCTCTCGATGTACAAATTAGGGATGACCGTGGCCAGACGGTGAGCCGCATTGATTCCATCTCCACCTGAGGCTTCATATTCTGCTGCATGAGGGTTGTTGACCAAATCTTGAAAAATGGCTTGGTATGGCCAACCATTCAGATCTTCTAAATTGGCAGAACCAATGATAAAGCGAGCTTGGTCTTTAATTTCATAGATCACTTCGAGCGACTGCATCAGGCAAGCATCGGAGGCATAGATGTCTATGGTTTTACCCGCCAATTGTTTATTGCGGGCAAACTCCATGGAGCTTTTCAGCTGCTCAATACTAATATGAGATTTTGAGGAGTAATCAGTGGAAATTCCGCCGTGGAAACCTTTGCCGTGACTCCAAACAATGACCATCTGATATTTGGAAGGAAAGTGCTTAAAGCCCCAAACTAGAAAATCCTGAAAATG
>CAYFLR010000031.1:54467-65295 GCA_964343805.1 uncultured bacterium
ATCATCTCCACTATCCAGTTCTGGGAGGCTTTCCAGTATCGGGGAGGTTATCTCGACTGATTCCTCATCACTCTTTTTGATATAGTATCGGTTGACGCCATTTTCTTCAGCTGTATCTAGTTGGACAATAAAATCAACGTGATTTGATGAACCCACCTCTTCCATTTCCTTGACGTCTTTGATGCTATTGGGACTTAAATCGTTATCACCATTCATATAGACCAATACGGTCCATGCTTTATAGCAGGCTTTTCGTGGTGTGGAGGGGTCTTCCTGCCATTGGCCTTGGAGAGAGAGGGTCAGAACAAACAAAAAGAATAAAAAGAGGGTTATCTTTTTCATATATCTTTCCTTAATATATAGTATTGATCAACTCTATTATAAACCAAAAGCCCGGCGAGAGGCCAGGCTTTCAGCATAAAATAAATAAGAAACAAGGGGGCTAACGGGGTTCTGATTAGAACATATAGTCATCCCAGTTAAATTCATCTTCTTCCTCTTCTAAAGGAGCCTCTTCTTCTTGGGAAGAGAGTTCTATAAGACCGTCAATGACATACTTAAGAGGAGAGTTGTCATACTGTACAGAGATTGCAGAAGCGCGGGCAAGTTGGTTGTTCAGTAAGCTGTCTAACCAAGGAAGATCGCCATCAAATGGGTAAGGAGAAAGAGGACGGGCTAATTGACGGTCTACATTGTTCATCGGCTGTTGATTTTCATAGGGAGTCCATAAGAAATCGGGGTGGTTGTTTGTGTACCACTCTCCACCAACAATGTTGAAGTTGTCATCTAATTCTAGATCGTATTGATAGTAAACGTTGACTAAACGATCTGGACGAGGCTCACCTTGACGTGGTCTGGTTTCAGAAATATAAACTACTTTCATAGAAACTCCTACAACCTGGGTTGCACGAGGATCTGCATTTCTTACAGCATGGAAAGTATCAGCTTCACCTAATTCAGCCAAATTGGTAACAGCTTCTTCCATGGTGTCGTAGGTGCTCATATCAGCAACATTAAAAAAGCTAACTTCGTAGGCTTGAACAGGTTGGTTCCAAACTTCGTAATCAAAGGTGGCATCCATTACGAAGGATTCGTTTTGGATTCCAATTTTGTTAGCAACAGAAATGTGCCAAGTTCCTGGGTTGGTATCGAAACATTCTTTATTAAGGATTTTTCCGGTTTTCTCATCAGTCTTAACATCATCGCCTTTAAGGTTACAACGACCACCAACAAAGCGGGAATTGTAGGGGGATTTGGCCCACTTTAAAGAAGCTAAAGCTTTAATATCATCTTCATAGAAAGTAATCTCGGTGATGCCATCAGCTGCGGTTAAAGTCAGAGGCTTTACTGGACGCTTGTACATATAAGCAGCAGGAGCCCAACCATGACAGATACCCATCCACATCTCAACAAAACCATCTTCGTCTAAGAAAGAAAGTCCCTCTTTTTTAGAAGCATTGGTTAGTGAGAATTTAAAATCTCCCATCAGGAGGTCATACTTTTCAGCGGGAGAGTATAGGTCAATCGCTTTATTTCTATCTTCTTCAGATAGACCTTCGAGAGCTAAATAGTCAGCAGGTTGTGGTTTATATGTATTTACCGTGGCAAACTTAACCTTTTGGAACTCACTGTAATCGTCTTGTACTAAATCTTGCAATTCACTATCAGCATAACGATAAGCTGTCATACCCAGCGCAATAGCCCAGTAGTCAGCAGACCAAGGTACTGTGGTGAGCTCAGCTTTTGTTTTTAGATTCTTTAAATTGGTTTCTACTTGGTAATCAGCAGTGAATAGGCGATAGGGAGAGTCATGAGGTGTCCATCCCTCTTTACCTTCACCAAAAATATCGGCGTTGATTTTTTTCTTCATAGTTTTATCAACTTTTTTAAACTCTTCACTATCTTTGGGGTAAGAGATTAAATTGGTGATCACATCACCATTCGCATCTCTTTTAAAAAGAGGGGCGTTGATCATGTCTTTGGGGCTTTGTTTAAACTTGGTAAGAAAATCACGGGTGATTTGATCGAAATTGCTATCGGCTAAGAGAGTGCCAGCAGCAAAATTAAAAATAAAAATAACACTAATAAGACCTAACTTCATTTTAATATACTCCTTCTTCCACTTGAATAGATTGCATTGTTTAATATTTCTGACCGCTAATTGGGGTAGCGGGAATGAACCATCTCAATGGGACTTTTTATAAGCGTAAATACCTAAACTGTCAAATAAAAAATGTGATTATTGTGATTAATTATAATTATCGTGATGATTAGTTAAAATTAACAATCAAAGAACATATAATTTGACCCGAGAATCCTGGTCGTATATGCTGGATAACAATCAACAAAAAGTTTTTCTTATTAGGAGTATAAGCATGGTTTATACGAAACTGAGCTCTCACTTTCGGTCTTTTTTAAAAATATTTTCTCTAGTTCTTTGTTTTTCATCTTGGTCAGCTTATTCAGAAATTGGTCCTAATGAATTTATTTTAAGAAAAATGGAGGTGTCTCCTAAAGTGAGCCAACTGGGCTTTAGAGTAGAAGGCAATGATGTGACCTTTGTTCATCGAGTTCGTGGAGAAAGCCTGCCTTTTCAAAAGGAATTCCCTGGTAAAATAACCTTAATAGATCAGATTTTCTATTATGAGGTTAACGGAACTAAAGAGGCCATTGGGGCTCGCACTGATGAATACTTTGAGATCTGCTCTGGAGCCTATGATCTCACCTGCGATATCTCTTTTGCGGTTAAAAATCCATCCCCTGAAGACCTTCAAGGAGAATCAATTTACTCGGTATCACTAGTTCTAAAGACCACCCCCTCAGATCGATCCTTCAATGAGTTAGAACCTTATGTATTTCCTTCCCCCAATCAAGGCGGGTCGGGAAGCTGTCTCTACATGGCTCTGACTGGAGCTATGGAGATGTGGCTGAATATGAAAATCCCAGCCAGCGAGCGTAAGCTGGAGGGAGATACTGATCTTTCTGAACGCTTCTTAATGAACGCGGGACGGCAGAAATTTAGCCAATTAAATAATTTCCTCACCGATTCCATATATCTTTACAATATTGAAAAGGGAGCCCTTAGAAACAAAGATTACCCTTATACAATGGGTTGGTATAAGAAAGTGGATGGTCTCAATGAAAAAGCCGAACCGGAAGAAGAGGGAGCTGGCTATGGCACCTCTTACAACTGGGTAGATGAATATGTCCCCTCTTTAAAATCTAAGCTACGCACCGTTCCTTTAATGGAGAGAACCATTCTCTATGCCGATCCCGATCAGAATCAGTGGCAGGTGGGTGATTTACCTGATGATGTGATTGCTAAAATCAAATTCGAGCTGAAAGTTCGTAAGGTTCCGGTTATCTTAGTTTACAACCATGTGTCTTACTGGCATGGAGTCATTATTGTTGGCTACGATGATGAAGAAGAGACCGGTGGCTGTCCTTTTGTTGACTTATTTATGGATCATCTAGGCAAGAAAGCCGATGAGTATGAGAAGACTGAAGACAGTCAGAAGCTCTACCTAGCTCGTATGTATCGTACCTACAATAAGAGAATCCGGGCTGAAAAAGTAAAGCGAGGAGGCTGCTGGAACAAAGGGGTTTTCTATGTCCGTGACTCTATCTACGATGGTCCCGAAGACCTCATGTACGATTATGTTCGTACAGAGACCGGAGAAGAAGAACCTTATTCAGCCAAGATCGTAAAGAAATCCTACAACTGGGCTCGATTCCTTGGGAACCATGCCTATAGTGTCTACCCTAAATAACCTTTGGCTGCCAATTCATCCCTTGACACTACTAATTCTTTGTGCGCGGAAAATTGGTGCAAAAATATCCAACACCTTTATCCACCTTATTTATTGAGCGATTTGAATCGCTAATACTTTAAAATTGCATGAGTAATCCTATTCTCTAGTTGTTAAGAAAAAAAAACACCAATTTCCCGCGCACAAAGTTAAGTCTGATCAAAATGGGCCGATCTAATTATTAGGGTGAAAGCATGAATTATCACGTTAAGGGAAAAATCATGAATAATTGGCTAAAAATATCATTTTTTTCAATGCTTTTAGTGGTACTGGGTGCCTACGGATGTACTGAAAATGAAACAGAACTCACTGTAGAGGTGGAACCAACTGGAGAAGAAGGTCCTTTTCTTAGCCCGGTTTCAGTGACGCTCACTCCCTCCATTGACAGTGCGACCATTTATTATACGACGGATGGGACTCAACCGAGTGAAGATTCAGATATCTATGAGGATGCCATCACTATCGAAGAGTCAACCACATTAACTTTTTATGCTCTTGCCAAGGTAAAAAGTGACTCCATGATGGGGATGGGGGATGATGGTAAAATGCAAGAGTCGGAAGTCTATAAAGAGTCCTATGATATGGGGACATCCGCCACAGCAGCCCAAGGAACTCTCCCCTTTGGTCAGAGTGCAGTAAATACTTCTGTTAATGCTAATAGCAATGACAATAGTAATACTAATACAAATTCAAATTCAAATAGTACTGACAGTGATATAGAAGAGGTGACTGATTCAACTTCTCCCACCATTACTCTTTCAGGAATAAGTACTTGGCAAACTTCCACAGCTACCGCTGCGGCCGTTTGTACCGATGCCAGTTCAGGTTGTGATAGCGGAACTGTGGCCTATAAGTACTATGAAAGTGCAACTAGCTGCTCCACAACTTATAGTGATTATACCGATAGTGCTGAAATATCTCAGCATAGATTTGTTTGCGCAGCTGTTAAAGATGTCGCTGGTAATGTAGGTGTCACCTCTATGGCAGTGGAATTCAAAGTAGACAATACCTCACCAGCTGCTCCCTCGGGACTAACTTTATCTGCTCCATCAACCTCTCCAGGAACAGACACCACTCCCACTATTTCAGTCTCTGGGTTGGAAGTCGGATCGGTGGTTAAACTGTATTCTAATTCCACCTGTTCAAATATCATAAGCACTGCAATTACTATTGATACAGCTACTATGCTGATTACAACTTTGGCATTATCTGAAGGGAGTTTTACTATATATGCTAAACAGCAGGATCCGGCAGGGAACTCTTCTGCTTGTTCCACAGCTTCTGTTTCTTATGTTTTGGATCAGAGTGTTGTGGCTCCGACTGGACTCACTCTCGCCTCTCCCGCAAGTTCTCCGGCTGTAAACCCTAACCCAACCATTACCGTGAGTGGGGTAGAAGATGGTGCGAGTGTGACACTCTATTCCGATTCATCCTGTCTGACTTCTGTAAGCAGTGCAGCTACGGCCAGTGGAACGAGCGTTACTATTGCCACTAACGATCTCTCCATGACTTCTTATTCTTTTTATGCCAAGCAAGTAGATGCAGCAGGAAATACCTCTGGGTGCTCCACTGCGAGTGTGGCCTTTTATAACACCTATCTGGATTTTGTTGAGGTTCAAACAGACGGATCTGGAGGGGTGGATGGCCTTGGTTCTGCAGTTGGTGTCACCATAAGTCCCGATAACAGGTTTCTCTACGTCAGTGGTTCTACCGACGATGCTATTGCTGTTTTTGCAAGAGATCTAGGTTCAGGACAATTAACCTATGTTGAGATGGAAAAAGATGGAGTCAACAGTGTTGATGGTTTAGATTATAATAAATTCACTGCAATTAGTAATGATGGCAAGCATCTTTATGCGGCCTCTTTAAATGATGATGCCGTCGCGGTATTTTCTAGAAATGTTATTACCGGTGCCTTAACCTTTGTTGAAGTAGAAAAAGACGGAGTCAACAGTGTCGATGGAATTGATGGCGCTTCAGCTGTGGCTGTCAGTCATGATGGAAAACATGTTTATGTTACGAGTATGATGGATGGCGCTGTGGCTGTGTTCACTCGTGATTCTTCAACGGGTGCTTTGACTTATGCCAGCATGGTAAAAGATGGTACGGGAGGTGTTGATGGCCTAGCTTCCGCTCGATATATAATCCTAAGTTCTGATAATAAATATGCCTATGTTGCCAGTTATAATGATGATGCGGTGACAGTTTTTTCTCGAAATGCCTCCACAGGAGCCTTAACTTATGTTGAGCATGAAGAGGATGGGAGTGGCGGGGTCGATGGCCTTAATGGATCGAGAGGTCTGGCTTTTAGCCCAGACGAAAGATATATCTATGCGGCAGGTAACTTAGATGATTCTTTGGTGGTCTTTTCCAGGGATCCATCTAACGGTCAAATCGCCTACGTAGAAACCCACACCAATAATCAAAATGGAGTGGAAAAACTGGATGGTTGCTCCAAAGTAGTGGTTACCCCGGATGGCCGCTTTGTCATAACCTCCAATACGGCAGATGACGCTCTGGCAGTATTTGCACGGGATGTAACGACGGGAGAACTTACCTTTAAACAAGTTATTACTGATAGCGATACCGGTTTAGATGGTTTAGCCAACGGACAACATATTACTATGAGTAAGGACGGCTTATTTCTTTATGTTGCAAGTCTTGATGAAAACAAGGTGGGTGTTTTTAAATGGGTTCCTTCTAAAGAGGGTGAGTTAAACTTTGTTGAATTTAAAGATCAAGGAGTGGATGGGGTAGATGGTATTGGTGCTGTTTATTCGATTGGTTTAAGCCCTGATATGAAAAACTTGTATTCAGTGGCATATTCACTGGGTAACTTAGCGGTGTTTTCCAGAAATCTAGATACTGGAGAATTGACTTACTCAACTAAATTCACCGATGGAAGTGGAGGAGTGGATGGTCTTAGTAATGCCCGTTCTATCGTTGTCTCACCAGATGGCTTACATGTCTATACGGCGGCCCAAGGTGATCATGCGGTCGCTGTATTTAGTAGAAACACTTCGACCGGTGCCCTGACCTATGTTGAAATGAAACAAGAAGGGACAACTGAAGGGGACTCAGATACTATTGATGGTATAAATAAAGCGGCCTATGTTTTGATTAGCCCCAATGGGGAGCATGTCTACGCCTCTGGATGGGAAGAGGATTCTATTGCTCTGTTTTCACGGGATGCGAGTGATGGCACATTGGATTGGGTGGCTGCATATAAAGACAATGCGGGCGGTTTCGACGGACTTGATAATCCTCAATCCATGGATATCTCCCCCAATGGCAGGCATATTTATGTTTGTGGTATGAATGAAAGCAAATTAGCTGTACTTGCGAGAGATACCAGTGATGGAACTCTAAGCTTCGTTGAAGTAAAACTGGATAATAGTGGAGGAGTAGATGGAATTGCCTCTTGTGGTGGCGTGTCTGTGAGTCCAGATGGAGACCATGTCTATGCTTCTGGATATGGTGAGGATAAAATTGCCGCCTGTAGTAGAAATCATGATACTGGTGCAGTAACTTTTGTAGAGGCCTATATGGATGGAGTTGATGGTGTTTCCGGGATGGACATGCCAAATAAGTTAAGGGTCAGCCCTGATGGCAAGTTTGTTGTTGTCACTGCCGTCAATGATGATGCTATTGTAGTCTTTACCCGAAATCGCTCCACCGGCGCCTTGACCTATAAAGAGACTCAATATGATGGTCAGCAGGGTGTTGATGGTCTTAACTCTATCTATGATTTAAGGTTTAGTAAGGGGAGCCTACATCTTTACGGAGCTGGTTATTTGGACAGTTCCATTCCTGTTTTTAAAGTGAAGTGATAAAAATCTTGCTCATTAACTTGCAGCTGATAACTCTTCCCAGGTTTGATCCACTGCTCGGAGTCGATTGAATAAGCTAGGATAATCTCTACCACTATTATATGTTCCATTATCTTCAATGATCACATCCCCTGGTTTAAGGCCGTGGAGTTTAATCAACGCATCTTTAAAAGCCTTAGGATGTATTCCGGCTTTAAAGAGTATCAGAGTGGCACCTTGATCGGCTTCTATTTCTTGGGCAGGAGCTATTTTACCAAAGGCATCTAGGATTAAAGGCATATTCCCTTGGTCAATGACGGCTTGAAGGTAAGGGCCTATAATCCCCGTGGTCAACCATTCAAATTCCTCATAAATAAGATCCACCATATGGTTCCCTGCTGTAGAAACTAAGTTCCACATATTTTTGGCTGAGTGACCTTGATCGCCATGGCTGATTTCGTGAGCCAAGACCCCTATGAGTTCTTCATCGTTAAGAAAATTCACTAAATTGGTGGAGATGAATATGGTGCAACCCACATTAAAGGCATTTCTAATGAGACTCTGAAAGACTTCCACATTGTAGCACTCTTGCATTCCTGGATCGTCCACATAAGGCCTGATTTCCTCTAGGAGGTCATCCACTCGACTAATGACCTCAGGGTCGGTGGTGGTATTGGTGCTTTCCATCGCCAGCATAAAGATGCCTTCAAATTCTTCGGGGACTTCCATATCATCTTGCTTTTGGGAGCCTAACTTGAGAGAGAACCTGACATAATAATCCATGGCTTTTTTTAAGGGGGGTGGAACACGGGTTAAATAGTCAAAAAATTCAGGGTGCTTATTGTACCAATAGCTCACTGTGGACTTCTGTAATTCTATTAAGAGTGGTTTCCAATAGGTCACTGTCTCTCGGTAAATTCTAGCCAGGGTGGGTCCATACTTTTCATTTAACTTACTGTAGTTTTTTATTATTTTAGGATGAATATCTCGATTGAATTTGATCGCCGCATCTTTCGCTGCTCGACTAAAACGGGGTTCCCAGTATTCAAGGGTTCGGTCTTTGATCTTTTTAAGACGGGGAGTCCAATAATCGGTGGTGGACTCGTAGACTTCTTCAATCTTTTCACTCCAATACCCTAACATTTGGGAGAAATAACCTTCTCCAGCCCAGAGGGGGGTGGTGAAGGTACAAAGGTAGATATAAAGTATTAGGCTCTTGAAATGGTGTCTTAGCATAAAGTACCTCTTTTAAATTTGACTAACTGGCCAACTTTCTAGCATGAAGTGAGAATAATTGTCAATTTATTATTTAAAAATTAAAATTGTCAAAAAAATATACAAAAGATGTCTAAAAAGTAGATAATTAATGAGAGAGGGGAGAGGATCGGACTTCACCTCCATAACGAGTAAATTCTATAAACCTTTTAAAATTAGCATCTTGATAAAAAGATAAGCCCTTCGGAAATGCTTGGTATGGGAAATGCAATATAAACCTCCTCGAGTGCGGTTTTTAAACAAACAGGGCATTGAGAACAAATTATGATTAAATATCTTTTAATAATTGGCATACTTGTAGAAATAGGGTTTTTAAGCCATTCGGCTTTAAATAAAGACGTTGAGTTACAGAAGAGTGTAAAGCCTGGCAAGGATTCGCCGGCAACTCAGCCTCATTCTTGTCCCAACCTTCAAGAGTTATTCCAACCTGTGTATGCTGACAAGGTGCAGCTGACCCGTTTTCAAGTGGTTGATCTGCAAATTGAAGGAAAACCAAGTCCTTATTATAAACATGATTTGATGAAATCAGTTTATAGATCCAAATTAGATTCTACCCTTTCATTTGAAAAATACCCTTGGCTCTTAGGTGCCAAACCCGCTGAATTTAAGCAGCAGGGCTGTGAAATGGTCAGCTATGGAAAGGTTCAATTTAGAGTTCTAAGATCAGGAAAGGATTTCTTAGAGCTTTCCATCGTCTCCAAGAATAAAAAATCCCGTGAAGTCAAAGATTTAATAGTTAAGGTTCACGATAATAAAATTGGAACTCATCTCAGTTTTACCCAGAAGGTTTATTACCAGAGTGCTCCTTTTATTCTAAAGAATAGAAAAATGGTGGAGAAGAGAAATATCCAGGTGGTCTCTGAAGTTCAGATTGGTAGTGAGTTACCTCGTGATGTTAAATTATCCATGGGTCTACTCGAACTTCTTACCGAAACCAACACTTATTTATCGAAAAGCCTGAAGAGAAAAACCTCCTCTTTAAGACATAAAAAATCAAAATTAAAATCTTCAAGACATCATACACGCAGTGAATTGAAGATTTAAATAACTGAGATATCCGGTGAATTCCCCCCCATTCGCCGGATATCTCCCCCCCCTCAATTAAAATCAATCCATAAACGAGTAAAGATTTCAATTTTCCTTCCGATCACTTCAGTTGAAACGATCTTTGTAAGATAGTCACTCAACTCTAGTTTAGGAAGGCATCATGTCTAATTTTGAATTAAAAAATAAACAGATTTTACTTCTTCCCATCGGTCATGGAGGAATGTACACCGTAGAGCAGATAGGCAAAATATCCGAAGTGGCTAAAGATAACCTCGGCTTTGTTAAGGTTTGCAAAGACCAGCGTATCGGTGTCTCCGTACCAGAGGAGCAAGTAGATGCTGTTACTGAAAAACTCAAAGCATGTGGGCTTGAGATGGGCGGGTATGAAACAGGCCTCATGAATATAGCCTCATGCATTGGTGAGCAGTGCAAGAAGAGTAAACAAGATGCACTCGCTGATGCCATAGATCTTTTCAAGCAACTCAACTATGAGAAGTTAGCACATAGACCCTTTCAGATTGGTATCAATGGTTGTGAAGAGAGTTGTGAGCCGGTTCATACACTTGATGTGGCACTAATAGCAGGTGATAATGGATACAATATCTATTTTGCCGGAAAATCGAAAATGATACCTGAACTCACCGAGTACTTAGGTGAAAATGTCCCTAAAGAAGAATTGGCCCCAGTTTTACAGAGTATAATTGACTTTTATGCAGATCAGGCCGAGGAGGGAGAGAGCCTCTATGACCTGAAAGAGCGAATAGGAACCAGTAAGTTTGCTGAGGTAGTAGGTAAATATGCTGCCGATGTAATGGATGGGGACTTTGGCGCTGATACTTCTTTTGATGCCCCCCCTGCCGAGGAAGATGCTGGGGTGGCGGAAATATC
>CAYFLR010000032.1:0-298 GCA_964343805.1 uncultured bacterium
AGTCTGGGCCGTGTCTCAGTCCCAGTGTGGCTGATCATCCTCTCAGACCAGCTAACCATCGTTACCTTGGTAGGCTTTTACCCCACCAACTAGCTAATGGTACGCAGGCTCATCTAATAGCGATAGCTTTCAGGAAGAGGCCATCTTTCCATTCTGGGCATTTAAACCCGAATTATATTAGGTATTAGCACAGCTTTCGCTGTGTTATCCCTATCTACTAGGTAGATCTCCTACGCGTTACTCACCCGTGCGCCACTCTACTCATCCCGAAGGATTTTCTCGTTCGACTTGCATGTAT
>CAYFLR010000032.1:308-5463 GCA_964343805.1 uncultured bacterium
CCAGCGTTCGTTCTGAGCCAGGATCAAACTCTATTGTTTAACGGTTTTATTCTTGCTCTCTACCTATTCAGTTTTCAAACATCCTTTAAAAAAGTAGAGTGAAACTACATTTCAAAATGACAATTGTCAACACCTTTTATTATTTTTTTTTTATTTTTCTATTTTCACGAAATAAAGTATCATATGTTTATGAAAACAAAACAAAAAATATTTATTCTAGATACTAATGTCGTTCTATCCGCAGCTGAAGCTATTTATAAGTTTGAGGCTCATGATGTTGTAATTCCCATTTCAGTTATACAAGAAATGGATAATTTCAAAAAAGATCTGAGTGAAACAGGTAGAAACGCTCGGCAATTCAGCAGAATTCTTGACGAATTCAGAGCTAGAGGCTCCTTGACTGCTGGGGTACCAATCTCACCCAATCTTGAAAACACAGGCAATCTAATTGTCGATTTTAGTAAGGATATCGAGCAGGTACCTCTCCGATTAGAAAACAATGTTGATAATCAAATCATCAGTATCGCATTAAAATTAAAATCCGCACATCCTCAGGCCCAAGTTATCGTAATCTCAAAAGATACTAACCTTCGTATCAAAGCAGATGTTTTTGGATTGACCGCCGAGGATTTTGAAGCAGACAAAGTCGTTCAATTTGATGAACTCTATTCCGGCCATGAACATTTAGAAATCGAAAACGATGTTATAAATAAGTTCTACCAAGAACAAAAAATTGACTGTAATGATCTTGAGTTAACCCCTCATCCACATCAATTTTACACCCTCAATACGGGTGAAGACAATAGTCAGGAAATACTCACTAGATACAATGCAGAAAGCAATGCACTCGAACCCATCACTCGTCATAACGATGGTATTTGGGGTATCTATCCTAAAAATCGGGAACAATCCTTAGCCATGGACATACTGCTAAATGACGATATCAGACTGGTCACATTATTTGGAGCAGCTGGCACAGGAAAAACTCTCTTAGCAGTGGCTAGTGGACTGCTAAAAACCACAGATGAGGGTGTTTATAATAAACTATTGGTTTCTCGTCCTATTTTTCCTATGGGAAAAGACATTGGATTTCTCCCCGGAAGTGTGGATGAAAAACTAAATCCCTGGATGCAGCCAATTTATGATAACCTCGATCTCCTCTTTGGAATTGCTGGTTCCACCAAGCAAAAAAGACTGGGCCGTACATATAACGAACTTATAAACCAGGGTCTTTTAGAAATAGAACCCTTAACCTATATTCGTGGACGATCTCTGCCCAATGTTTTCTTGATTGTGGATGAAGCCCAAAATTTAACCCCTCATGAAATAAAAACTATTCTCACCAGGGCAGGCGAGAACACGAAAATCATCTTAACGGGTGATCCTTACCAAATTGATAATCCCTATCTAGATTCATCAAATAACGGTATGACACATGTTATTGATCGTTTTAAGTCCCAATCCGTTTCAGGTCACATCACCTTAAAGCGAGGGGAACGATCTGGCCTAGCTAGCCTTGCTGCAAAGCTACTTTAATATCTATAATTTACAGTATTTTTTAATCAACACATTGAAAGTAGTTCAATATGTATAGAATTGCTTACTTATTTGAAATAGGGATTGTTTAAGCGATACAATTGCAAACTGGTCTCTCTAAATACATAGAATAAGTTACCTGCAAAGCCTATATCCAGCACCATATCGCCATGGATTACCTTATCTTCGTTGCGTAAAATAATGACATGGTTTTCTTTGTTTTTAAGGTCATAAACCAGATAGCGATCATCACCTAAATAATAAACGTGCAAACTAGGGTGAAAAGCAAAGAGGTTAACCTCTTGTTCACTGTTGAGAGGTATTCGTTTGATTAGACTGTAGGTTGATTTATCAACCAGCATCAATTCTCTGCGGCTTTTAAAAACAAAGCAATCCTTAATATCAAGTATTTTCTCAATTCCTTGATAGGGGACGTACTTCCACTTTTTGGATCGATTACTTTTATGAAACAAGTGAGGGGGACTATCAATAAATAGATGTTTAACATCACCATAAATAACTGAAACATTAGCAAGAGGGTATGTATCCTCACCAGCTGTAATTTTTTTCAGAAGACGAAAGACTCTGGTTTTCCGATCAATGTAAGCAAGGCCCTGTGTTGTTCCTGTCCATACCCGATTTCCTGAAATGGCTAAGCCTGAAAGATCCAAGTTTCCCATTTGCCTTGAAGATTTTGAGAGCATCAAAGAAAGATCATAATAAAACCACTTGTCTTCAACTAGTTGGTATCCATAAATTCCCTTACTACTCTTTAACCAATACTCTGATTGGGTAATAGCAAGGTTATCTACTTCGTTTTCGCTTTCAAAAAAATCTAGATCATCAATAGATGTGTAACTAAATCGACTATTTTGATGATCATATTTTATGATTGAATTCGTGGATAACAGCCAAAATACACCCTTATTATAGATATTCGTTAGTAGGGGATAATTCTCAATCAGTGTATCAGATAAAGCTTTGGGAACTCTTTCATAAGTAAAGTAACGTCCCGCTTCAGCTTCTTCTTCCTCGGCATCGGCCCCATATTGAGGGGGTTCAAAAGAATGATTGGTGGGTGGCAATACAGCCAGCAGATTAAAACTACATAATGGAAAATAAATGAATAAGGATATTATAAAAGCTCGGATGTAACTTAAAGATACCATTCTAATCTCATGACCCCCATTTAGGTTATAAGTTTAAATTGATCGTATAAGATTGGATTCTTAGTTGCTAGCAATAATACCATTGCATCGAAAATTAAGCTACTGGATAATGCCGAGGTTTTCAGTTGTAATGAGGCTTTGTTAAAAACCTGCACAAATGTGGTTAATGTGGAATATTTGTATCTACCAGCCTGCTGATAAAACTGTTTAAAGCGAAAAGGTTGTACCCCAACCTGTGAACCGATCTGAGAATATTCAATCTCATTCTTTATCAATATTTTAATCTTTAATAGAACTTTAAAATGCCAATGAAGTAGACCCAAAAGCGGCAAGAGATGATTACTACTCAAATGCTTTTCTCTGAGTTGAATCAACACTTCAACTCCCTTCCCAGCGACAATCTTGTCTACTATGCTAAATACATCTATGCTTTTAAAACTTTCTGATACAGCTAGGATATCGGAAGGCTGAACAGAAGGTGAGTCTTTGCCTTTATATAGAGCTATTTTCCTTACTTCTTGTGTGAGTATACCCACATCATTTTCTGTGACATCAAAGAGCAATTGAAAGGCATGTGATGAAAAATTAAGCCCCTCATCTTTAATAATCTCTTTTATGTAATCCATCAAGAATTTGCGTTTAACGGCGCCAAAGCTAAAATGTAGTCCATGGAATTTACCGACCTGCTTGATGATCTTTAAGTTCTTGGAAAACTTTTTCCCACGAAAGCAGAGGCAGGCAGTCTCAGGTAGAGACTCCAGTATAGAAAAAAGTTTATCTTTATTTTGAGAAATAAAACGATCAGCTTCAGATAAAATAATTAGCCGGCTTTCGGCCATCATAGGAAACTGGTTGACTGCATTCGTAATTGTGGCAAGATTTGTTTCATTACCCATATACTGATCGAGATTGAATTCTCTAAGGGATTCATCAGAGCAAACTCTGGATTTTAATAGACCAATAATGGAGCTTTTTAGATATTCTTCCTCTCCATCGAAAAAATAGACCCTTTTCAAAGGTCCGTGTTTTATTTCTTGTGACAGTTGCCAATAGTCCATAGTTACCTGGTATACAATTTTGAGAGCCCCTAGGTCAAACAAAACCATGATTCGAAACGAGCTAATCATTAAATTTAAAGCCAATTCAAATTTAATACTACAAATTCACTCTATTACAGCAATTTTGTTCTTTTAGATTTTATGGCAACCTTTACCCCACGCTGAACCCATGTTAAAATTACCTTAATATCCCTTATAAATGGATTATTTTATTCAAAGTGGGGTTATACTCTTCTACTTATAAACAATTGAGGTTTAAATGTATTTTGTTAGCTTGATAGCTCTATTTTTTGGTTGTTTGGTAACTTTAGTATGTATCTTTCTTATTTTAAAAAATAGATCTCATCATAAAAATATAATTAAAATGCTAGACAAAGAAAAGCAGACACTACTAGATCTAAGAGAGGTTATTAGTAGCGATTTGCAGAAGATGAGTGACCAAAGCCAATCCTTCTTTGAACGTTTTGATAAACTAACAGAAGAAGCTGAAAAGAGATACCATGAAACAATTGATGCAATTAACAACTCTATGTCAGAGTTCTCAGAAAAAACAGATTTAGAAAAAGATGAGCTAAAATCCTTTATTAAAAAGGAGCAGGCTCTAGTAGAAAGCATTTACGAGGAATTCAATTTATCTTTGAATGAAGGGAAAAAACTTCTCACCTTCTTCAAAAAAGAACTAAAACCTGATCAATTTATTAACCATGTAAAGGAATCTCAATATCAAGACGCTCTAACCCTATTAAATCAAGGGAAAAAGCCTAAATATGTAGCAGACCAATGCAAACTTCCTTTAGGAGAGATTTTACTTCTCTCCAGTTCCGTCTATCAAAAAACCACTTCGTTATAGAAACCCTACAAGAACTATTCAGCTATATCTCATCCACTATGAGTTGCTGATAAATTTCGTGCAGCTTTTCTCGAGTTTCTTTTAAGACTTGAATGGATTGATCATTTGAGAGATCTCTGGTGGCAGTAGAATTCACCGTGGGAGTGGAAGGCTGTGCATCCTTCACCTGAGAGGTTCCCATTGCTTTGATATGGGCTTTAGCCCCAGCCACAGTATATTTATGCTCATGCAATAGGTTTTGTACTAAAGCAAGCATTTCCACATCTTTTTTGCGAAAAAGACGGTGCCCTGTCTTGGTAGTGAAAGGTCTTATACTTGAGAATTCAGACTGCCAATAACGAATCACATGAGCTTTGACCTTTAATAGGCGACTCACCTCACCGATTTTAAAATAATCCTTCTCAGGTATTTCGATCATATACTTGGTATCAACTGATAGGTGGCTTAACTCTATTTACTTTGGGTAGCTAATTCCACAATAGTTTTGAAACCATTGGGATCAGTAATAGCAATATCAGAAAGAACTTTTCTGTCTAAATCAA
>CAYFLR010000032.1:5473-6901 GCA_964343805.1 uncultured bacterium
TTTGCTTTTTTTAGACCAGAAATAAAACGACTGTAAGATAATTCAAATGGCTGCAAACCTGCATTAATTCGAGTAATCCATAGCCTTCTAAATTCACGTTTTCTGACTTTTCGATCACGGTAAGCATAATTTAAAGCTTTTTTTACAACGTTAGTAGCAACTTTATAAAGAGTGCTTCGTGAGCCTCTATATCCGGAAGCCAATTTCAATAACTTTTTTCTTCTGTGGTTTCCTTTGTAACCACGTTTCACCCTAGACATATATCACCCTTCTACAGAATTAAAATCCGAAGTTAATTTATTTTCACCTATTAACGATTTGGTAGACATTGGCGAACCAAGTCCATATTCGCTGAACACACATAATCAGTTTTCTTATTAGCGGTCTTACGACGACGAGTTTTCTTAGTCAAAATATGACTACCAAAGGCTCTATTTCTTTTAATTTTTCCTGATTTCAAAATCGTAAACCTCTTGGCTGCCGATCTTTTTGTTTTCATCTTAGGCATTTAATTTTCCCCTCTTCTTATAAAACCAACTTATTTAAATATACGTTATCCAGCTTCCGCTGATTCGTCTTTCATACCATTAACGATAAAATCAAGAGTGAATGGTTCTCCAATTCCTTCTTTGGGTTTGTTTTTACCTGATAGAGGAGCTAGAATCATTGCCATTCTTCTACCCTCTAATCTAGGTGCCAACTCAACCATGGCGATACCATCAAACATATTCACAATTTTATCAAGCATTTTTTGCCCCATATCTCTATAGGCCATCTCTCTGCCTTTAAAGGTAAGAACAATTTTTGCTTTATTTCCACTCTTTAAAAATCGGTGAGCATTGTTAAGTTTAACAAAAAGATCGTTCATTCCGATCTTTAAGGATAACTGGACTTCTTTGACTTTCACAGAGGTCTGTTTCTTTTTCGCCTCTTGTGCTTTTCTCTTAGAATCGTATTTGTAACGCCCATAATCAATCAGCTTACACACTGGCGGGCTACTATCCGCTGAGACTTCCACCAAGTCCAACCCTTCTTCACCGGCAATTTTTATAGCCTCATGAATGGAAACGATTCCAAATTTTGTTCCATCTGATCCAATCAACCTTACTTCGCGGGCTGTAATATTACGATTAATTCTTAGCCCAACATGTTTCTTCTTAACTATTTTCACACCCCCCTATAAAGAGATTCATTTATCACTGTATTTGGTAGGCACGGTCGGAGTCGAACCGACGACTTCTGCCTTGTCGAGGCAGCGCTCTAGCCACTGAACTACGCGCCTATCTCCAATACTTACATGTAAATACACGCACCTGAAGGTGACAGAAATTATCACAGCATGTTTTTTTTTACAAGTAAAATCAGTTCAATTTATTGAGACACTCATTTTATTAATATTTTTTCTTGATTTCAAAGGTATTCTTTTGG
>CAYFLR010000032.1:6954-20110 GCA_964343805.1 uncultured bacterium
TTCCCAATTTGACGAACAGTTTTTTAGTGAATTAGTTAGCTATCAAATTGTAAATTTATTAGAATGACTGGGGGGGTCATATGCAAAATAAATCAAAATGTTATCACTGTGGCGAAATGACCAAGGTGAAAGTCAGGGAAATTAGCTTGCAAAGCTGGGAAATTCTTTTCCTCTTAGGCGAGGTTGCAAGATCAGAGATCAACATGCCCATATGTGACACTTGTTTCAGTGAGCTTAGAGAGGTCATGATCGAGCGACGAGACGAAGTACAAAAGCTTGAGCAAGAACAAAAAAGCCAGCGAGCAGCGTCTTAGCATCATTCTGAAACGGCACCACGGAGTTTATACTTCGTGGAGGCGTGTTCAATTCTAATCGGATCTATGCGCTAGTATGGATCGTCATATTCTTTACAAATAATCTCCTCTTCTTAATATTTATTCTATCTACCAGTTATTTGCTTTTTACTATAACTCATGTTATGTTTTCCCTAATCAACTGAACATATTGTTTAACCGAATTACCCAACCATTATCTCAATGCAGGTAAAGGGCTATTTCGGAAGGAAAACTCTGCATCATGCAAGGAGCTATGCTATGAGAAAAATTCAATTCTGGACAGTTTTACTATTCGCAAGCTGCGTCATCACCTCTCCGCTTTGGGCTATAAAAATCCAAAAGTCTAAAAGAATTGAACTACGCCAAATTTTTGCTTCTAACCATGAAATTACTAATCCCACCCTCTCGCCGAGTGGTTCTTTCCTGGCTTACACAAAGAGCAACTTTCATGGTTTATATATCTATGATTTTAAAAAGAAAAAAACAATTATCGCTTCTTCTAAATCAGGCTCGGGCCATGGTTATTCTTGGGCTCCAGGGGCCTTTAGAATTGTTTACAGAACCATCACCCTTTCAAGGCATAGAGTTGGTAAAAGAGAAGCCATGACTCGCAAACATGCGACTCGCAAGAAGAAATATGGAATCCATGTCTACGACTTGATCAATAAAAAGACAAAAACGCTCTATGAATCTTTCTCGCCCGCAGGACTTCCTGTTTGGTCCTCTAATGGATCTCGCATATTTATTCTGGTTAAACACAAAGGGCACACACGCTTTAGAACTTTTGCATTTGTGTATGACAGGAATGAAGATAAAGCAGGAAAAAAAGAGTTTGGTAAATTCTTTTATCCAACCCGTAAAGCTCTGCTTATTGGCACGAATGGGGGTGAAAAAATCAGAAAAGTCAACCCTATAGACAAGTCTTTACGAAAATCAATACCCTCACCTAATAAACGATTAGTAGTCTGGGAATCCAAAGATTACGAACTTTATGTAAGTGATATTAACGGAAATAATGTAAAAATGATTGGAAGAGGAACCCATCCTCGCTGGAATAAAACAAGCTCTCAAATTGCCTACACTCATACCAATAACCCTATTAATAGCTCTTATTCAGATATCTATGTTTATAATACTTCAACCGGTAAAAACCAAAGACTTACAAATACCAATCATGCTATGGAAATCTATCCTCTCTGGAGCCATTCAGGTAAAAATATCCTTCACGCTCTTCGACATGACAATGGTCTCTATATTAAAAGAGTGAGGGTACAAATACCTAACTAATGGATCTAATTAGCTATTTTAATAGGGGCGATATCTTCGCTTTTGACAGGATTACTATCTAAGGCTACAACTTTACGATCTTTTTTATTATCATCCGGTTTCTTTGAACTCGCAGGCATGGACTGCATCATGGAGGTAGTTCCTTCTATAATTGCACCGGCTTTTACGGTCATTGAAGGAGTAACAACGCCGCCCTGAATAATCGCAGTTTCGTTAATTTCTAAACGCTCGCGGGCATTAACAGTTCCATTAATTTGCCCATAAATAACTACCACATCACCGGTTATATCTGCCTCTATTTGGGCTTCTTTATCAATAATTAGTAATCCATGACTAAAAATTTCCCCTTTTAGTATTCCGCCTATTCGGCTTGTGCCCGAACACAACAATTTACCATCAAAAGAACAGCCTGGAGTTAAAATTGTAATATGACCACTGGAGACATCTCCTTTTTCCCCTAGTTTCATATAAACTCCTTCCATCAGAAATAAGGAACAATAACGCAACATAATAAAATCTGGGTGTAATTACATATTACCATACCCAATTATGCAAAGTACAGATCTATATAGTTCGAAAATGAGAAGCTGGTAGGTTGGAATGGATGTTAATGTCTTTCCCAACCCAAAGGTCCGGGCTTAAATGGTGGCAGAAATTTCCATCTGCCTAACCACAGTGAGACGCACTTGCCCTGGAAATCGAACTTCATCTTCAATTTGCTTGGCAATCTTATCGCTTAATTCACTGAGCTTAGTATCATCAATTTTTTTATTATCTACATAGACTCTAATCTCACGGCCCGCATGCATAATGGAAGAACTTATCAAGTCAGGGTATTCATTTAAAATAGATTTAATAGAATCAATTCTTCGAGTGAACCCCTCTTCAAGGTCAACACGAGCACCTGGTCTAGCAGATGAAAGGGCATCTGCAGACTTTAAAAGATCTGCAAACGGTGTTTCAAGAACAATATCATTATGATGTGATCTAATAGTAGTAGCTACAAGCTCCTCTTCTCCATGCTCCAAAGCAAAATCTGCACTTATAATTGCATGAGATCCTTCGATTCTATAATCCAACGCTTTTCCTAGATCATGAAAAAGTCCCATTCTTTTTGCCTTTTTCACGTCCAAATTCATTTCCGCGGCTAATAAGCCCAGAAGTTCTGCTACCTCAACCGAATGATAGAGTTGGTTTTGGGTAAAGCTAGTTCTATAATTTAGTGCCGAAAGCAGTTTTTTTATCTCTCCATGGACCTCTTCCAATCCCATTTTCTTAAGATGTTTATCAACAATCACAAGCATATCTTTTTCTAGATGTCCTCGATTTTTCTTAAATGCTTTTAGAAAAAAGGAGGAATTGAATTGCTTTTTGGCTACCATTTCCTCGATAGTTAGACGCACAGACTCTTTATCAATGCCGAATCCTTCAAAAATCCTAATAAAGTTAGAATCATCGTCCACTCTTTCAATTTTTACTGAACCATTTTCTTCTATGAATGCCACCAGCTGACCTTCATTATCAAAAAAGCGATCTCTCTCTTCGATGGAAGGAAATTCAACCAGTGTTTTCACTTGACCAGGAACCTCTTTGGGTTGATAGCGACCCATTACAGTGGCCAAAACCTTGTTCGCATACTTCGCTGCGTTATCTTTTATATCTTCAGTAAATGTCTTAAGCCATTTGTTAGCTCGAGAGTTTTCCTGCTCTGTTATTTGCTCAACGACCTCTTTACGAGCATCAGCAAATGACACAACACTGATAGTTTCAAGTCTCTCAACAATTTCTTTATGCATTTGTTCATATTGAGCAGTTTTTTCCTTAAGTATAGACTCTAACTCCTTACAGTTAGTCTCCATCTCAGCCAATAAAGCTTCTTTTTTACGAATACTTTCATTGACCTTTCTAGAACTCTTCTCTCTTCCTATTAGAAGCTGCTCTAATTCTTTAAAATCTTTCTCAGACTGATTACAGTCATCATAAAAGGTGGAGACTTTATTTTGATAGGTCGCCTCTGACTCGTCTTTCGCCTCAGAGACAGCCTTATCATAGAAAGATTGAGCCTTACTCAAGACTGAATCAACAAATTTATTAGTCTCCTTCCTAACTGATGAGGCCTTAAATAAGAGCAGTTGCCTAAATAACAAGTGAAATAAAATATAAGATATGCCCAATGAGCTAAGAAATAATACCAAGATGTTCATATATATCCAGTTGTGGAACGCAATGTTTTCCACTTTGATTAGTGCAATTAATCTTTTACAACACTTATATAATAATATAGTATCTAGGATTTGTATAATGGATATAGTATAAAACAGCAAGTGGTTTTTAGATGAGCATAAGAATCCTATTTTCCTCAGATATTCTTTTTGACTATCCATATCCCTATATTTCTTCAAATGAAATTAGCCACCAACTCCAGCAGAGGAAAATGGAAACCTTTACTGAAATGATTAAATATGCTGAGGAAACAAATCCTAATGCATTTGTCATTGCAGGCAACTTATTCAACTTTTCAAAAATATCCATTGAAACCATCTCTTTCATTGTCGATAGCTTTAAAAAGATAGCTCATATCCCTGTTATAATAACCCCAGGAGATCAAGACCCGTATACTATAGGCTCATTTTATACTTCTACTGATTGGGGCAAGAATGTATTCATATTTAAAAACGATCAGCTCGAGCCTTACCCTCTTGAGAACTGTGACGTGACGATTTGGGGTGCTGCGTGTAAAAATCTATTAGTCACTCCTGAGAGCCTCGCGCCTCCAAATACCTCCCATTTTAAGCAGGGAAATCTCAATATTGTCACTTTTCATGGGATTCCCTTCGAAGTGCTTAAACCTCAGGTTTCCCAAAAGGCTAAATCCTTTCCCTTTCATATAGAAGCTTTCACCCAAAGGAATTTCAACAACCTGTTTATCGGTCATCACTCCACTTTTGTGAATCACTTTAGTCACAATTCTATTACTTTTTGTGGATCTCCATTTTTCAATCAATTTAATGACCTCGATAGTGGGTCCTTAGTTGAAGTTGAATTTGATTCAGAGGGACAAAAGAGGGTTAAAAGAGTTCCAGTGGCTAAAACCAATTTACAGCAAATATGCTTTGATATCAGCCAGTACAATACCAACGAAGCTCTCTTAAGCAACGTAGAAAAAGCCATTTTAAAACTAGCAACCCTTGAAGATGTGATTCTTCTAACACTCGTAGGAAAGTCTCAGCTTACGGGTGATTTGGATATTAAACAAATTGAAGAACATTTAAATAAGTTCTTTTATGTAAAAATAGATAATCAGGTTTCTGATTTTATAAATTGGTCCCAATATCTGGATGATCCCAGTCTGAAGGGTGCTTTTATTAGGATGCTGCTAGAAAAAGAAAGCTTTAATAAGCTGGAAGAAGAAGAACAGGACAGTATCATCTACTATGGTCTAACAGCCATTATGAAAAGAGGGGAGTTAAAAATACTATGAAAGTTCTTGAGCTTGGTACCCGAAAGTACCAAAAGCTTCAAAATTTTAATATATCTCTATCTCCTTCCTTCAATTTGGTTTATTCAGATAAAAAAGAGGAAGTGTTCAACTTTTCTAGTTTAATTAATCACCTCCTGTCAGTTAAAAATCTTAAGGTATTTTCAGCCTCTACTACAACTCTAGGACAAGTAAAAGCAAGCCGTGCTGAAGACAAAGCCACTGGTTATGTAAAGTTTAAACTATCTCACGATGTAAAACCATTTCCCGAATTATTAGACATAGAGAAAGACTTTTCCACTAACACTAACAAGTTATTTAATGGAATTTCTGGAGATTTACTCGATGAAAATTTCTCCCTATCACAACATAGAGATCTATTTTCTCACCTCTCGTATTCCAATATTCCATTAGAGTATATACAGAATATCAGTCTCCATTCTCCCACAGTCCCCCTGGAGACACAGGTTGAAAAAAACTACTTTACTGTTTTTCCTCTTTTTACACAAAACAGAAGTGAAGAAAATAGTATGTCAGAAGCACTAAAAAAGCTTTCTGATTTTAAAAACACTGAGCTCAAAATAACCGGCGACAATAGTTTCTCTGATATGAACCGCCAATTAAAAGGGCTAGCTAAAAAAGAACAGGATCTCCTGTCAACCATTGAAAAGCACCAGCTGCAAATCAAATCTGAATCTGAGTCAAACCATAGAAATGCCATCAAAAACGAACAGAATATGCTTGAGCTCCGCGAAGCTCACTTTACTTTGCAAGGTATGGAGCAAATTAAAGATAAATTCTATCGCTATGAAGATGAAATTAACCATTTGGAAGAACAAAAAAATGAAATTCAAATGGTGATAGAGTCTGTGGGAGAAATTCATAGTATTCAAGATAAACCTGTTTTAGAGCACTTTGCAGAGTACATGCAGCTACTTAAAATTAAGAAAGGTTCATCTAATTCAAACCAATCTGAGTCTCATCAAATATTTCAAAAATATGCCGATGACTATTTAGACTTAATAAAGAAGATTGAAAGCGCTGACACCCTTGAGGCCAAATATCAAGAGCTAGACCAAAACTCTGAAGAGAAAAGTAAGCTGCTTAAAAACATCCGATGGATGACATACACAAAGTCCTTTTTATTAGCAACATCCTTCTTAATTCTCCCCTTTTTCCTCTGGTTACTATTCAACAGAAAGCATAAGTTTATCCAAAAGAAAGCCCTCTACTTAGTGGAAAAAGAAAAGAGTATACGGATTCAATTAGAAGAATTGGAAAGTGCTCATTTAATTAGAGATGAAATTTTTAAGAATCTTAATATAAACAGTATTGCAGAGTTAAAAGAGGTGATGCCATCTGAACCACCTCTTCCTAATATGACTGAAAAAGATATGGATAGATTTAACAAACTCAAAGAGGTTATCTCTTCCTATCTCACAACAGCAAATCTATTTTTTGATGAAAATACACTTTCAGATTATAGCTTGGTGGAAAGCATTTATAATCTTTTTAAAAAATACAACAAACTCACCTTAGATCAGTCCTATATCAATCAGCAGCAAAGAAATTTAACCACTGCCCAGAAAAAACTTTTAGGTGAAAGCTCGATCCAAGAAGTGGAAGACTTTATAGAGAAACTAAAATCTGGATTAAAAGACTTACCTGATTTACCAGAAACTAACTCAAATGATTTGAAAATCCAGCAGAACCAAGCAAATCAAACACTCCTTAAACTAAAAAAAGAAGAAGAAAAGAGAATTGCTCGTATTGACCATCTGAACAAAGAGGTAGAGAGAAAAAACCTCGAACTAAAAGAAGTACGCAAGGAAATTCGACTCATCAATATAGATCTGGATCATTATAAAAAACAAAAGTCCTGTGTAGACCAAGCCTCAGAAGTATTGAACCAGATGAAAGAGAAGGTATCTAATTCAATTATCCCCATCTACCTTCATCAAATGTTCAATCAAAGAATCAAACGCTACACCAAAGATGCATTTACAACCATAAAAGTGTCTTCAGGTGTTTTCGAGGTTTTCTCTCCCAAAGAAAATCGTTTTGTAAGATTGACTAACATAGAAAAAGAAACTCAAGAATTAATAATATTCGCCATACGCTTGTCATTAATGGAGCTGATAAGTGCCGAAATTGATTCATTGCCCTTCGTCTTAAACCCCCAGCTTCTCCAGATGGATCCCGAGACCCTTGATTTACTATTAGATGATTTAGTAGAAATATCAAAACAATTGCAAGTCATCCTCATTTCCCCGAATAAAAAGTTGAGAGAAAACTTCCAGACTTGGAAAAACTCTCAAAGCCAGCAAATAACCGAAGAAAAACAGTTTTCATCATTTGCATTGTTTACTTTGGAGCATTCTAATGGATAAACCTTTAATAAAATTCTGCCTAGCCGCTTTAACCCTGATATCCACTCCCCAATTAATAGCAGGGAAGTTAATGGTTGATTTTCCTGATGGGCAATTAGATCTTTATATGAAGACTGTAACTATTACCCTATTAGAAAGTACTCAACTCACAGAAAGTCTATCCAGTGAAGAAAAAACCAACCAATACATAAAATCCTTAGCCAAATCAGAGGCTAATAAAATCGCTTTTTTTCGCACCGGTTTTGAAACTATTCTTTTAAAAGAGAACCTAAAACTCTCTGATTTCTTAATTCAGCAAAAGTGGGATAATGATACCATTGAAGCAATCATCAGACACAATGCCCCCCCTGTTTACACAGAGTTCTATAAAGACGGTTACGTTAAACAAACTTTTAAGCTCTTTTTAGCCACTTTTATTAAAGAAAATCATTTTCCCGAAGTTGGCTCAGAAGCAACTCCTGAACCTAAATTGGAAGATATTACCGGAATTATAATCAACCTTCCAAAAGACACTCCTTTTGAACCGGCTCTGATGTTCAACATTAACAGCACGGAAGGACACCGCATTTACTACCCTGAAAAAATCGACTTTTCCTCTTTCCAACAAACCGGCATGGCTTTTTATGCCACAGCCCCTCTCCTATTCAAGAATGAGGCCAGTGTAGGAAAAAAGCCTATAGTAATAAATGCATTGCCTGCAACTACAGAAGGGACAATCATCATAAGTGAAGAAGATCATCAATTGATGCTACAAAAAAACCCCACTCTCTCATTTTTAAGAAAAGGCAACGTCATTATTGTCTATCAGAGTAATGAGTAAACTAATACCCCTCTCCTTCTTCCTGTTTTACCTTATTGCAATCTTTTACCTTCCCATTTTGGAAGTGTTCAAAACGTCTTTCCTCAGCGATGAAAACATTACTTCCTTCATAATGTCCCCCTATACATTAAAGACAACTCTTTTTACTTTATATCAGGCCTTTTTAAGCACTCTTTTCTCCCTTATCATTGGATTGCCTGGTGCATTTTTCTTTGGGTGTTATCATTTTAAAGGAAAGAATATACTCTTTTCCCTTTCGGT
The DNA here is from genome assembly GCA_964343805.1 of uncultured bacterium. Classification (GTDB taxonomy): domain Bacteria; phylum Bdellovibrionota_B; class Oligoflexia; order CAYFLR01; family CAYFLR01; genus CAYFLR01. The sequence continues at coordinate 15,526 of CAYFLR010000032.1, forward strand.
TCTCTCCTTTACCTTTCCAACCATCCTCGCCATCCTAGGGTTCGTTATTATTTGGGGGAACAACGGTTTCTTAAATAAATGGCTTATGTCCATATTCAGCCTATCCACTCCTCCACTGACTATTCTTTATTCCATGAAAGGAATCATCATCGCCCATATGTTTTTTAACTTTCCAATAGTGATTCGCATGGTGGGCAGTGCATGGATGAAAATTAATCCTAAGCAGAGTATTGCTTCAACCCTACTTGGTAATAGTAAGTTAAAAACCTTCTTTCTCATTACCTTACCCCAACTCATTCCCTCTGTAATAAGTAGTTTTACTGTAATTTTTACCCTTTGTTTTCTTAGTTTTTCGATTGTTCTTGTACTAGGAGGAGGTCCGAGTTTATCAACCTTTGAAGTCGTTATTTATCAATTGGTGAGAATGGATTTCGATCTACCCTTAGCCGCCCGCTTTGCCCTTTTAGAAACCTTTCTTCTATGGCTTGTTCTACTACTGCTCATTCTTTCTCCAAAATATTTAAAAAGAGTACTTCCCCACCAGTCTAAAATTAGCAATCCCTTTACTAACTTACCATCTCTCAAACTGACGGCTTTTAAACTACCTGATATGATTAGTTGGAAAGTCAAATCAGTATTCTTGCTTTATGTTTTTCTCATTTCATTGTTTATTATTGGACCCATTTTAGGAATTTTGCTCACTCATGGAAATTGGCAATTTTTAGTCAATGTTCTAACTAATAAATATGATGCTTTGGTAGGAATCAACTTATTAACCCCACTCATAAATAGCCTCAAGATTGCCTTCACCTCAAGTACATTAGCTATGATTATTGGAACCTTCTCTAGCTACAGTCTCCATATTATCCAAAGAAAGTCTTTATTTGCAGGGCAGGTTTTCTATATATTTTCTCTCTTGCCATTCCTTCTTTCACCGCTCATCCTCTCACTGGGAATCATGCTCAAATATCAGACCTTTATTGACAGCTTTGATAGTCGGATCCCTCTCATTTTCATTGCCCACAGTCTCCTCAGCTACCCCTTTGTTCACCATTTTGTTGGACCTATGTGGCAAAATCTATCGCCAAAGCTCATTAAGAGCGCCCATTTGTTAGGCCATGGATCCCTCAAAGTATTTTTATTTATTATTTTGCCTGTCCTTGCCAAATCTATGCTATCGGGTTTAATTATTGCCTTTGGTATGTCCATGGGAGAAACCGGGATGAGTTTTATGTTATCCAACGAAGAAAGTATTACTATCCCGTTGGCTATTTATCGGTTGATTAGTGTCTACCGTTATTCAGATGCCTGTACATTAGGTTTATTGATTGTTTTTCTCACCCTCGCGATGAGCATAACCGTTGATCTTTCACTCAAAATATTTTCCCAATTAAGGAGAAGTTGTGTCCCCTCCCTTAGTCATTGAAAATTTAGAGGTTGAACGAGGTAGTTTTCTGTTAAGAATTAAAAACCTTAAGCTCAATCTAGGTGAAAGCATTGCTATTTTAGGATCTAGCGGATCAGGTAAAACTACTTTCCTAGATACTCTGCTCGGAATCATTCCAAATTACAAAGGATCTATTCTTTTGCATGGAACCGAGCTCCGCACTATTCCTCTAGAAAAAAGAGAACTGGGAGTTATCTTTCAAGATTTTTGCCTCTTCCCAACCATGAATGTGGCTCAGAATATCTGCTTTGGTATAAACAAGAAGAGGACGAACCCTCTAACGCTTTCCTCTTTGGCTGAAAAATTAGGAATAACCTCTTTATTAGAACAACCCATTGCCAATTTATCAGGAGGAGAACAACAAAGAGTGGCCATCGCTAGAGCTCTCATGACAAGTTATCCCATCATGCTCTTTGATGAACCTTTAAATGCCTTAGACCTCAAGTTAAGGCTCTCCATTCGGCAATTTATCAAAGATCAGCAGAAAGAGTCTCAATTCTCTTCTCTTTTTATTACTCATGATCATGAAGAGGCCATGAGTCAGGCTGATCAAATTCTTCTTTTTCATCAAGGAGAAATTATTCAACAAGACTCTCCTTGGTCTATTTATACCCAGCCCCTTTCCCCTTATATAATGAACTTCTTTGGCTCAACTAATATTCTATCTGGTCACTATCAATCGAAGGATTCTGAAGGTCAGCATCGAGTTCAAATCGGCCCTTGCTCCATGAAAGGGACCTTATTCAATAATGATCAAACTAATCCCCTTAAAGAGAAAGACTCATGCCAAGTTTATTGTCGCTATACGGAAGTCAACGTCCTTCCTGTGTTGCCTAATAACTCTCAAGGCGATGAAGAATACTTATCGGGAGATATTGTTGATGAAGAGTTTTTAGGGAAGATTTGGAATTTAAAGATTCGTTTAAATGATGTGCAATATAAGCAAATTCTCACCGCTACTGTTTCAGCTAGAAAGGGTAAGCAACTATTAAACCAAACTGACAGTGGTGTTTTGTTAAAATTAAATCAAATTTATATTTCAAAGGACAAAACAGACTACTAGTAATAAACCCTAGAACGAGAGGAAGCCAGAGATTGGATTTTCTTTAACTCTTTTTGATCTTTGAGCACGTCGTAAGAGAGAACCTGCCTGGATATAACAGAGAACTTCAAGTTCCCCGCAAAAGTGACCCCATCCTTTCTTACACTAAAGTAAGATTTGCGGTTCCTTCGATCTGCAGCTAAATTCCACTCATTTTTACTATCTATGACTCTTACACTTTGAAACTGATAGTTACCCGGAGGAAGCTTGAAGCAATAGGGCTGTAAGAAGTAATCCAATATCATCTTAACCTTCTTCTTGGTATTCAAGTTTTTTACTTCTAAAACCAGCTTCTTCATTTTGGGTTTATTCACGGTAAAAAATCCGCAGAGACTCCCCGGTTTAGGACTTGGTAATGTGACAGCAAAACTCTCCTCCGGTAATGTCAGCCATGGCGAGACAATAGATCTCTGATTAATGACCGTTTCAATATCAATATCAGGAAATTCCCTGTTAAATGTCATAGTGGACAAACGATCAAAGGCAAAATAATCAGAGCCTAAATACACTGCTTGTTGTTTCTTAATCTCTAAAGTTTGCTCTTCCGGATATTCCCACATCATATTGGAATGAGGAGAGTAGAAATTTTTCACCCGATAGGTTTCAGGAGGTAGGTAAGAATAAAAGAGCCTATTTTTTTGAGGAATGTATAACATGGTTTTCTTATCATTATGACTTTGCAGGGTAACAAATAACTGTTTACCTCGAACTCCCTGAACAGATAGTTTTCCACTAAAATTAAAGGGGCGCACTCTTTGCTGAAAACTGGGTATGACTCGAGTATCTTTACTATGATAGGCAATAGCCATCTTTGCCGCTATATCGATTTTATGTAACCTGCGAAAGTACTCAAGAGTGTTCATGAGGTTATCACTCTTGATAAAGCGCAATTTCTTTGATCCACCCGGCTTAGGTTGCAAGGTGTACCCCTCTATATATGTAATTTGATTAGGTAGAATTTCAAATCGGGTTCCAAATTTGACATCACTGACACCGCTTTTTAGAAAATCAGCCCTCTCAAAAGCAACCTTTTTTAAGGCATAACTTCCTTTTCTCAATGAGATGAGAAAGTAGCACATAAAATTTGTTTTTCGGTAAATGGGACAGTAAACTTTTTCCTCTTTGCCGGTTTTAGTATTACTTAAAATAACATGCAGAGACGACTTATTGGGCTTCATTAACTTAGATGAAATGTGAACATGCCCCATCACATATCCCCTCTTAGTGGGAGAGGCAAACTTAGAAACATGAAACCGCGCAGCAGTACAAGAACTAAACAAGATGAGCGATAAGAGAAGGAAAATTATATTTACAATAGGATTCATACTCATAATTATGCTATATCCAGGATTAATGAATGGACACAAAAAGAGTGTAATATGAATAAAGCGTGCTTTCAATGGCTTTGTTTATCATTTGCTATATTTAGCCTACTGATACAAGTGGAAACGCTTGCTCAAAAAAACCCTCCTCCCAAGCTACTCTTGAGAACCATTTGCGTCTATCCACTATTGCAGCATCCACCTAAGCATATTATGCCAGAAGTGAGACACCTCATTATAAAATTCCTCCGTCCCATTCCATTTTTTAACCTAATGGCCTGTAAGAATGCTGCTCAAAAAATTCATCCCCTCTATAAAAACCGTCCTCTTTTAAGTTTACTCCTAAAACCTCCCAAAACCACTTTCTTTCTCCAAAAGCCAAGCCATGCACAAGCAAAACGAGTTCAACTGCTTCTATTTCCTGTAATCGGATCCAGGGGGATTCGTTTTATTCTCATTGATTGGTTGGCAGGTCATATTGTTTATGACCATCTTATTCCTTTGACTCCGTCTTATAGAAATCCAAAATCCCATTTTGGTTATACCAACCTGCGCCCCTTTAGTATTAAGTTAGGAAATCGAATTGCTGAATACTATGAAATGAAAGAACATCAATATCACTTACCCAAACCTTTTCGGTGGTATCATGATGCCTCGCTCTCCATGGAAACCGGATTAGAATATCTAAATGCCAACCGAGACCAACGCTTAATG
>CAYFLR010000032.1:20120-21484 GCA_964343805.1 uncultured bacterium
CGCCCCACCCAATATTTAGGAGTCTATTACTCTTGGCATAAAGGGATCATTCACCCTTCCGTCCCGACCCCATCATTTGAAGCAGATGGTTTCAAGAAAGTAGAGGTCTACAATACAGAGGATATGTTTGCCGGTGTTTTTTACCAGAAAAATAAACCTCTTGAGCTGGTTCCTGAATTTGAATTGGAATTTATGAGATATGGAGGACTCTTTTTCAGATCTCTTTCCCAAATAAGCCTCTTTCCCATCAGCCACTTCTATAACAAGTTAAAAATGCTAGATTTTTGGACTTTAAATGCTTTTATAGAAATTCAATTTGGCAATTCAGAGCGATTCTTTCATTTAAGCGCCCAGCAATCCCTCTTATCCTCTAAACCTACTCAGAGTGGATACCGGATTGACCTGAACTATGGTATGAGATTTGGAGAAAGCTTTTCCATCATTTACCGCTACTTCTACTTCGATCACACCGTTTATCAAACAGATGAATTCAATTACGACCAAATTGGAGTAGCTATTTTAATGGGTTACAATATGTGGTTTCCCGCACCAGCCAGTTTATAAAACCCATAAATAAAGAATAAGTAAAATTCAATTCAAAGCGAACTTGACAATCTTTATTTGAGACTTACATTGTACTAGATAAATTGGTGCCAGGGTTTACCCACTAACCCAGTTCTTGAGTAAATTTAAAAGGATCCTCCTATGAGCAAGAGAGATTATTACGAGGTTTTAGGTGTTACTAAAAACTCTTCAGAATCTGAAATAAAGAAAGCATACAGAAAAAAAGCTATTGAATTTCACCCAGATAGAAACCCTGATAACCCCGCTGCGGAAGAAAAGTTTAAAGAAGCGGCTGAAGCTTATGACATATTGTCAAACTCCCAAAAACGAGCCATGTACGATCAATACGGCCATGCAGGGATGAATAATGCAGGCTTTAATTCAGGTTTCCAGGATATCAATGATATTTTTGGTAACTTTGGTAGTATTTTTGAAGACTTTTTCGGTTTTAGTGACAGTCGAGGAGGACGATCCAACCGAGCTCGCAGAGGGTCTGACCTAAGATACGACCTTGAGATCACCTTTGAAGAAGCCGTTTTTGGTGTGGCAAAGGATATTAAAATTAATCACACAGCTCAATGTGACCATTGTGATGGGAGTGGATCTGAACCAGGAACAAGCCCTGAAACTTGTCCCACATGTAATGGGGCTGGGCAAATAAATCATACCCAGGGCTTCTTCAGTATTAGCTCTGCCTGTAATGCCTGTTATGGAAAAGGTCGGATTATAAAGCACCCATGCAAAGTTTGCCGTGGTGATGGTTTAGTAGAAAAACCAAAAAGCAAAAGACCGATAGCTAC
>CAYFLR010000032.1:21494-41867 GCA_964343805.1 uncultured bacterium
GCATCAATGTGAAAATACCCCCAGGTGTAGACAGCGGAATAAGATTACGAGTTACAGGTGAGGGAGATCAAGGACATAATGGAGGACGACCTGGAGATCTGTATGTTTTTATAGAAGTTTCTCCTCATCCCCATTTCGTTAGAGAAGAAAATGATATCTATCTTCAGGTGGACATTGATTTTGTCCAAGCTATTCTAGGAACAAAGGTTGAAGTTGAGACCCTTTCGGGCAGCGAAACTATAGACATTGCCAGAGGCACCCAACATGGTGACCGAGTTGTATTGGAAGGAAAAGGAATCCCTTACCTTAGAAGATCTGGCCGTGGGGATCAAATAATAAAAGTTAATATTCAAATCCCCCGGAAACTATCCAAAGAGCAAGAAGAAGTGATGCGTTCCTATGCTGATTTATCAAAAATCAAAGTGAACCCAAAAGTGGATGGTTTTTTTCAGCGCTTTATACGAAACTAGAGCCCCTCTCTGAAGATTATTTTACTACCTTGAAACGCTGAGACCGGGTTTCACCTAGCTCATCTACCAACGTTAACAGATGATCCCCCAACTCAGGGACCACCTCTAATTGGTGAATATGCCTAGTGGTGCCAATAAATTTATCATCTAAATGCCAGTAAATTTTTGATCTAGATTTTCGGTGCACTGCCTGTAGAACAACTTTACCTCGTTCTCCTCCCAGTTCTCTAGGAATGTATATTTGTGAATGGGCATTTGGATAGAGAATCGACATGGAGGGGTTAGAATTCTCCCCTGTTTTGGCAAGGCAGCTGAGTTGATAAGGAGGCAGCTTTTTATATTGGGAATGGGATTTTTGATAATACCACTCCATAGCGGGAGGAAGAACAAACCAATGAGTGGGAGAGATATCTGAAACTGGAGAACAACTACTGTGAACCCTCTTTTTGCTTTTCTTGGAAATAGGTACGGAAACACAATAAGGGCAAGGTGGACCTTTTAAACTGGTTACTGGAATCTTTTGCTTCTTCACTTTTTTACAATGAGGACCCGCACGATGTCCACTATGAGCACATACTTCAATTTCTTTTAACCCCATTCCAGGCATCTGAAACCAACTGGTTACCGGCAATGAAGAAAAAATATCAAACAAAACAGGAGCTGCAACACCCACACCGGTAAGACCAGGACGCCCTTCTCCATCTGCATTGCCCACCCAGACACCCACAGTATATTCAGGACTTACACCAATTGCCCAGGCATCTCGCAGACCATAACTGGTTCCCGTTTTCCAAGCAATTTTTCTAGCAGACTTGAAAACCTTCCAAGACCGCTCATTTTCAGGTCGACGAACCTCGGTCAGAGTCTCCATAGTTATCCAACACTCAGCAGCTTGAAAAAACTTTATCCTCAAACCCCTGGCACAAGCTCCCAAGTCTGCATAAAGACCCGTAAGGTCAAGGAGGCTGCTTTCAGCTCCGCCCAATATCAATGACAAACCATAGTCAACTGAACTTCTGGTAAGGGTTGTCATTCCTAAGTTAAGTAGTAAATCATAAAAACGAGGAACGGTGTATTGATGAAGCAATCTAACAGCGGGGATATTAAGTGATCGAGCCAAAGCCTGAGATGCTGGAACAGCCCCATCATAAGTTCGATTATAATTCCGGGGAGCGAAACCAGCTATACGTGTTGGAATATCAGCTACCAGTTGATGAGGCATCAGCTCTCCAGATTTTACCATAGAGGTATATAAAAATGGTTTAAGCAGACTCCCGGTGCTGCGAAGAGAAGGAATTATATCCACAAAAGCACTGTGCTTTTTCAGTTGGAGCGGCTGAGTGTTTCCAACATAGGCAAGGATATCTTTACTCTCGGTTGAGAGAATAATAGCTGCGGCATTATGAACCCCCAACCCCCTCCAATGACTCCCATTTCTTTTTAGTACTCGCACTGTAAGCTCTTGAAATTGCTTATTAATGGTAGACCTTATCTTATGGGAAGAAGGCTTTAGTCTCTGCAAATAATGAGGTGCCCAGTTGGGGATGGTTTTTGGTTGCTTTGGTAAAGCTTCTAGGGAGGCAAGTTCACAATCAATCTCAGTTATAATTTTTTTAAATTTAAGCTGTTTCAAAAGCCGATTGCGTTTATGCAATAACCTGGCTCTATTTCTTCCCAAATGGATGAGAGAAGGGTCATTAGGCAACACTGCGAGCATGGCAGATTCACTCCAAGATAATGAATGTGCGGGTCGTCCAAAGTATCGCCAAGCAGCTGCATCAAGTCCCACAACATTTCCACCGAAAGGTGCGTGAGAGGAATAAAGTTTTAAGATCTCCTTTTTGGTATGGCTTATTTCCAAAGCTAAGGCACTCACCATCTCGATCATTTTCTCCATAACGGTTCTAGCCTTATTCCCACGAGCCAGCCTTATTACCTGCATGGATATGGTACTTGCCCCACTAACAACTCTATCATGTTGGAAGTTTAACCAAAGGGCCCTAAAAAGAGCGAAAATATCAACTCCTGGATGACTAAAAAACCTCTTATCTTCAAAGTGAATTATGGCTTTGGCAAACTTCACTGGCACCTCATCTATTAAAGGAAAGCGCCATTGTTCATCCCTTGCCAGGGAAGCCGTTAAGAGCTCTCCCTTTTTATCTAATAATACCCTCGAATAAGGTTTCTTGAATAGAGGATCCCACTTAAGATACAGACCGTAAAGAACCAAACACAAGATGAAACCAGCCAGCCCTCCCCCCATTTTTATAAAGGTCATATAGCTCCGCTATGAATAGTTTGCCACCCCCCTATAGAACAGCTATTGATAGAAGGATCATACATAGTCTCTGCGTGAATAATGGGACCAAAAAAACTTCCCTGGTAGGTGGCATTGAGTTTAATTTGGAATGTTTTCTCTTCCTGATGGTCTAAATCAAAGTATGTGTATATGCGATCATCTCTCACATCTTGATAGGTATAACCATGTTCAGAGTGATTGATCTGCTTTATTAAATTCATTCTTTCGTTTCTGATTTCCCAACCTGATGGAATGATAAAGCTGAGAGCCACCTCTTCATATTTACCAGTAGGTCCAGTATTTTTAACAGTGATGTAGGCTTTGAAATCAGTTCCTTGTGCAAGACCTGATTTAAGGGCTAGAGGTTCTTCTTTCTCACCTAAAACTTTTGAATAATGAATGTCTACTTTTAACCCATTGTCTTTCCCCTGACACCCTTTCACATGAACTTTACTGCTGTCCAGTTGAGGGGTACTGGCAATTTTTAAATGACCATACAAAGGAACTTTAGAATTATTTTTCACAACAAATCTCGACTTAGGCTGATCGGTCTCCGGGACAACCTCAATAACATTGTCGTTTTGTAATGTTACTTGTTTACTGGCCGTCTCCCATCCATAGCTAAAGGAAAGAAAATCTGCCTTTTTACTAGAAGAACAAGTGGCTATAGCCAGAAGAGCAAAACCTAATTCCTGAGTATTAAGAGATGAATCCCCTCCCAATTTATTATGAATGTCGTCTAAAAGTAACTGAGCTTTTTCCCGTAACCCCATCAAACATAAGGACTCTGCAATCATGGCACGATCCCGAAGCGCTGTACCGAAGGTATTTGATTGTTCTCGATAATCAGGAATAGAAAAAGAAAGCCCCGCAGTTATTGATTTAGCAGCCTCAGGTTGTCCTGCTAATTGATAGGCTATGGCTAATCTCCATTTTGCGTTCACTGGCAGATGAAGAACCTCTTTTAGGCGGTTCATAGAACCAAGGTCAACTTCTCCAGCTAACACGAGGGTGAACAGTCGATAGGCCTGAACCAACTCACTCTGAGGAGAACCCGCTACCCATGCAAATGCTTTCTTTTTTTGAAAAGAAGCCCAACCTTGGATGAGATCAAAGGGGACATCATAACCTTTTTGTTTGGCAACCATTAAGAAATGGCCTACATAATTAGTGACCCATTCATTGGCAGGGTAGTGCCCCGGCCAAAGTGAGAATCCCCCTCCCTCTTGTTGAAAACTGGTGAGATGATGCAGTATTTCTTTAATCTGGTTTTCAGCTTTTTTTTCTTTTGCAGGCGAAAGCTGTAAGAGCTGGCTTAACAGGAGCTGAGGAAAAGCCCCTGAAATAGTCTGCTCTAAACAACCATGGGGATAATTTAGTAAGTAATCAATCCGATGCCCTATTTTTAACTGAGGGAAACGTGACAATTCCAACCAGATATCCCGCTCCCCAATAGCACCTGGCAAAGTGATTTGGTTTTCAACAAATTCTCCAGCTGGCATTGTGAGCGGATAGGTGGCAATCATCCTCTTAAAAGGATTCTTTACATCTATTTCAATGGAATGAAAGGCCTGACCAATGGCCTTATTATCTTTGACATAAGCTTTGATCTTGAGGTTCTCAATCCCCTCTTTGTTTCCCGCACGAAGTTTAAAAAGGAGCTCTTGTTCCCCTCGGTTTTTAAAAATTATTTCAGAATTGGCTGGGGTCATAAATTCAACTAAAGAATTATTTTGTATTTCCACTGTAACTCGACCCATAGCATCATCAAGAGCAAATACAGTTACAGGCATAACCACCTCATCTCCCATATTCATAGAGCGAGGCAGGGTTCCCAAAACCATGAGTGGTTTTTTAACAAAAACACTCTTTTCTGCTTTACCAAATGCTCCATTGGCTCCTGCAACCACCATGGCTCGAACGGACCCAATATATTCAGGTATTTTTATGGCATGACTTTGAATTTCATTGGGACCTAATTTAACCGGCCCCAAAAACTTTACCATGGGAGGAAAACGAGAGGCTTTTTTAGATCCTGAGGTGGAGCTACTTTCAGCAGAACCGTCGCCTCCAATAGCTAAAACTTGCTCTAAAGTTCCACCGTAGGCACCCGCAACAAAATCATATAAGTCCCATGTTTTTATCGTTAGGGCTTCTCGCTGATAAAAATAACTCCAAGGATCTGGTGTTTTAAAACGGGTTAAATCTAATAAACCCTCATCCACTAATGCTAAAGTGTAGCTCATAGGTCTGCCACTTTCTTCTCCCACATCAATTTTGGCTAATTCTCCTGGGGTTAGCACATCAGGTAGTTTAATTATGGGGTTTAAATGAGTGGAGGGATCATTGATGGGAACGGGCACAATACCATACATACGAATAGGTAGATCATTTTCAGATTGCTGGTAGGGCTGAATCAATGAAACATGAACATAAATGTTGGGGGTCATTATAGGCAATGCTTTGAAACGATATATAAGAGATCCTTTTCCTTTTTGATCTCCTTTATCTTCCACCCACTCCTGTTGAATAACTCGACCGGAGGATTCAATAGAGACAAGAGCACGACTGCCTTTTGAACTAGGAATGGTAACTTTAACTTCTTCTCCAATATTATATTTATCTCTCTCCACTTGAAAATTAATAATGGAAGCACTGCCCCCACTCTCTTTTTGCCCTCTGCCCGCCCAGCCTGGCCAGTCGATATATACAATTTTGCCTGCCATATGATGGCCATTTTTGTCCTTAATCCGAACGAGGTATCGTCCCCAATCTGGATATTTTATTTTTAAATGCCACAGACCCCTTCCGTCTTTGATGGCAACTCTACTCCTTTGAATGGGTTGATAGGAGGTGGTTCCTAAATAGTCACCAATCGACTCATGGCCCTTTTCCCACCACCATCTCCACTTAATTTTATATACCTCAATATCAACTTCACCATCTACTCTTTCCCCACGAGCATTCACTCGAAGAATTTCCACTCGGTGATCTTTATCGGTTAAAAGCATTCCTCTGGTTTTATCACCCTTAGGAAGAAGGAGTCCCACATAATGACTATAGGGACTATAGGGTATCGAAAACTGATCTACACTAAATGCTCCACTGGGCTCAAATACAGTGGTATTAAATAGGGCCTTGAGCATACCGGGAGAGTATCCCTTAACATTAAAATTCATCTTCCAGGAGGCATCACCTTTTTGGTTGAGCTTACCCTCATAAAAATCGAACCAAGAAGATTTAAACTTTCTTACAGGATCATCAAAAGTATAGGATTCAAGGCCAGTGAATGTGGTGGTTATGGGAATTAATTTAACACTCATCTTTGCCTTGAGGTTTCTAGCAATAGCCCCATGCAACCATTTTGCGCTCAATTCACCTTCAATATTATGAGAGGTAATTAGAGAAGGCTCTCCGGTTAATCTAAATTTAAGTTTCAAACGATTGGGAACCACTGTTTCTATTTTTATTTTCTTTTCAAATTGAACTCCTCCCACTTCGGCCTTCAAAGTCCATCTTCCGGTTGGGGCATCTAGCGAAGTTGAAGTTTGAAATGGATAAAATCCACCGATCGATTGAGTTACAACCTTCTTGTGAGTTATCTTATTTCTTGGATCTATCAATAAAAATGTGACTGGATGGGTTTCAGGTATTTTCTTTTGCTCATCAAATAAAATAAAATTCATAAAAAGAGTATCACCCGGTCGCCAAACCCCTCGCTCTCCATAAAAGAACCCTTTAAGTCCTTTGTTCACCTGCTTTCCTACGATATTAAACTGACTCATTGGCAATGAACGACCATCATCGAGTCTCATATAAGCCTTATTAGCAGGATCTGTTTTTGAACCTATCACCTCCATTAAATAGGGGGATTTGATGTTATCTATCTTGGCGAAACCAGCTTCATCGGTCAGACCCTGTCCCAATTCCTGTTGCTGATAGTTAAATATTTTGACCCTAGCTCCCTGAATGGGAAGTGCGGTTTTTAAATGAGTCACCGTAACATATAGGGTTCCCACATCACTGGCTTTGGCGGTTATCCCTAAATTGGATATCCAAATGTTTTTCTGAACCTCGATGTGATGATCACCATAGTGCCTATAAAATGCAGGGTGACATGGGTTCTTTCTTTGCTGATAATAAGCCCAAGAGTAGACCTCTTGATCAGATATATTGTCCCAATTACTTAGATTTAAAGGCCCATCATCTTCTCTTCGATCCCAATCATCTTCCCAATTATCAATATCTACACCCCAACAAGGGTAATTGATATGGGGTAAGATAAAGCTCAATTTGAGCTGATACATCCCGCCAGGAAACTTATCCGTTAGGGGAGTCAGATCTAAACCAGAACGGACCCATCTATTTCTGGTTTTGGTACTTTCCGGTAATTCAATGGTTTTCTTCCAAACTATTTTTCCCACTCTCCTCATCTCTCCATGAGAATCATGGGTGTTCACTTGAAAAAACTGTTGCATGTTATTGGAGAATACTTTAGTCGCGGATATACGCACCTTTTTTAAATTCATAGTCTCAATAGGAATGGTAAGCCTTGCATGAGAAGGGACTATATTTCCTTTAGTGACAAAACGAACCACAGGTTTCAAATCTTTAAAAACTAAAGTGTGCTGCTGAGGTTCTGATAGAGTGACCCCAATTACATTCTTAATTCCTGTATAAACTTTCAAGGTCATGGTTGAAAGCCAAGGTCTATCACTATACACCCGAACGATATTACGTCTGATAGAAAACTTGAGTGGACGCTGATCATTCAAGGTAATCAGGCCATTTAAGTTTTGATGAGGATCTAATGGGTCAGTGAATCTCAATTTAAGGTACTGAGATCCCTGTGATTTAACTTGCACATCTGCCAAAATGAAAACATTGAGTGGGGATACAGAAATTGAACGTTTACCTTTCTGAAGGGTGCCAATAGCTTTACCATCCCAACTGAGTTGTATCATGGAAGGGTGTATTTTCTTTTCTATGCCATTAATAAAAAATTGATGCTCTCTGCCTCCTTGAGCATGCTGCCATTTAATGGAAAGGAACTTCTCTCCTTGCTTAGCAGTTAAGAGCTTCTCTACTGTTAAAGCCTCCTCTTGATTCATAGTATTCAATTTTCCCGACAAGATCTGTTTCTTTAAACTGTTAGTTTCTGCACTTTTAAGCTCTCCTATAATGATCTCAAAAGCCTGCTTGGGAGTGGAAAAGCTAAAAGTAAATAGAGATGAAGGAGGAATCTTACTATCAACTTTAGATAAGTTTAAATAAGCTGTGTACTTGGTATCATTAGCTAAGGGCGTCAGGGGGTAGAAAACGAGGTGACTTTTATCTGTAAAAACCGTTGATCCTTCTATTTTGGGCGAGAAAGTTAAAAGAGCTGAATCTAAAACCTTATTGAGAGGAACATTAATCGCCAGTTGCTTGGAAAATAAGATATTGATTTTACTATCTCTAGAGATCACTCCCTTGGTATGATTTTTGATATATTTAGAATTGAGTTTTGTCTGACTTTCTTTCTTTGGATCTAATGAACAAGAAAAAAAGCAAAGATATAATGCGGTCCCTAGTAATAATCCTAAACTCTTCATAATACCCCCCAGACGGGTTCAAACCAATTTTTCAGAACTTGTAGAAAAAGCATAGCATATTGAAGGGCTATATTTGGAAAAAAGAAGTAGGGAGGGAGCAGTTTTTATATTTACTTTACTGAGACAGACACACTACCAAAAACTCTATCGTTTCGAAGAATTTCAAAAACCATGTCTACTGGTCTTGAGTTGGGGGAATGAGCTGAGCGGGTCCCGATGACCGTTTTTTCCTCTCCCACTTTTTGAATTGTTACTAAAGGAACTTGGCCCAAATCACCCGAGAGTAACTTGACTCGCAACTTGACTCCGAGGTTATTTTGGATATTTGTCTTGATATCCAGGATCTTGATGGTGTCACTGCGCTTCAGTTTAATGGACTCTTTACCATAGAGCGCTATTTTATTGCCTTTATTCCGTTGAAGTAAAAGGTAGCCAAACTGAGGAGGTAGGATTTTGATGTAGAAATAAGCTACCTTGGCGTTTTTGCTTTTAATATAGATTTGATAAAGATCTTTTTCTTTGTTCATGGCGAATTTTTCCACCAGATCTGTATCGGTATGAATGGGAAGTTGACGATCTTCCTCAAGGTTTTTCTTATTTCCCCCGCGATACCCCACAAAATTAACCGTTAAAGCCTTCTTATTGGGGATTTTCCCTAAGATATCGGTAATAACAAGAACATCTCCTTTGATCACATGGAGAGTGTGGTTTGCTTTTAGTAATTCAAACTCTTTGTTCTTACGGATCACTAAATATTCAACCTTAACATCACTTGTAGGAGTTTTAATGGGTTTAAATTCAGCGGCCAGCTCCTGCTCTGACTTGGTCAATGGTAGACCATTCTGATTGTTCATTTCAAGAGATGGTGATGGAGGAGGGGCACCATCATTCGTGGTTGAATGCAAACTTCCACAAAAGGAAAATGCCAAAACTAACCCCAAAAAGATCTTCATTCTATTACCCTCCAGCATCCAACTCTACTTTAATAAGAATAAAGTTGAGTACAACCTTGTCTAACCCTCTACCCAAAGTTTGGTTAATCTTGTTGATCTTCTACAAACTCATTATAGGCTTCAGGGGTCATTAAGTTCTCAATACTATCCAAATCTTCGATCTCAAGTTTCACCAACCAGCCCTCAACATAGGGATCTTGCTCAATAATATCAGGTGATGAAATCAGAGATTCATTCACTTCTAGTATTTTTCCCGTAATGGGCATAAAAATATCCGAAACCGCTTTTGTGGACTCTACTGTTCCCATTGATGCTTCTACTTCAAACTCTTCATCAACTTCAGGGAGTTCTAAATAAACAATCTCACCCAATTGCTCAACTGCATAACTAGTAATTCCAACTGTCGCTTTATTACCCTCAATCAAAATCCATTCGTGTTCTTCTGTATACTTAAGATTGTTTGGAAAACCCATGTAAAACCCTCCCTTAATAGATTTCCTTTATTTATTTTTATAAAACGGTTTTTTTACAACCACACATTTTTTTAAGTTACCGCGTATATTCACATTGAGAGATGTGCCAATCTTGCAATAGCTCTTATCAACTAGGGCTAATGCAATGGATTTATTCACTGATGGCCCTTTGGTGCCAGAAGTTACATATCCAATCTCTTTCTTACCCTCTTCATCTAAAATAACAAATTCTGGTCTCGCAATACCAGCATCTATCAATTCGAGACCGATAATTCTTCGGGATACCCCTTCTTTACAATGCTTCTCTACTGTTTCCTTACCAATAAAATCACCTTTTTCTAATTTCACTAACCATTTCTGACCCGCTTCAATAGGTGAGATATCATCAGCTAGTTCATGACCATAGAGGGGAAAACACACCTCAAATCTCAAAGAATCTCTCGCTCCCAATCCAACTGGCATTATATTTAAATCCTGTCCTTTCTCCATAAGAGACTGCCATATTGCAGGAGCATCTCCTGGCTTACAGTAAATTTCATAACCAAATTCACCGGTATAGCCAGTTCTAGAAATGATAGCAGAGAAGCCTTCAACCTTTCCTTCCAAAAAATGATAATATTTCAAAGAAGATAGATCCTCAGCAGCCACTCGCGCCATGAGCTCTTTTGATTTGGGACCTTGTACTGCGATTTGAGCAAATTCATCACTTTCATTTCCCAAAGTTAATTCAGAATAGGTGGAAGAATTGTTATCCTTCACAGACTTTAACCAGTTGAAATCTTTATCTATATTACTGGCATTCACCACCAACAGATAATTCTCAGCAGAGAGACGATAGATTAGGATATCATCAACAATACCGCCCTTTTCATTGCACATCATAGTGTATTGGGCTTGGCCATCAACAAGTGTAGACACATCATTTACGGTGGTATACTGTAAAAAAGCAAGTGCGTTCTTACCGGTAACACGTAACTCTCCCATATGGCTCACATCAAAAAGACCCACGTGTTCTCTTACGTTTAGATGTTCCTGCACAACCCCTTTATACTGCACCGGCATATTCCATCCAGCAAAATCTACTAGTCTCCCTTTATGATCCTTGTGGACATTATACAGCGGTGTTTGCTTCAGCGGTTTCTTTTCCATTTTGTTATCCTACTCTTAATAATAATCTAAACTCTCTTTTCTCATAGATTAACCTTGGGGTAAATGGAAAATTGAAGAGAAAAGGTTAAGTGACCATAATTGATCAGGACCCACTCCGTTTCCCATGACATAAAAGTCACTCTTTGCACCAACCAAACTTTGCCTCAAATAAAAACGCACCTCTTTTTTTTGATAGGAACGAGCAAAAACATTAGGAATAGCTAGTATCTTCTCTTGCCTGATGGGAGACATGGATTCTTCATTAGGATAAATTCGACTCAGGGCTTTAGGTATATCTCTGATCATTTGTCCCACTTCCTTTTTACAGAGGGAAAAATGATCATGAAAATAGCGATGCCAGGAAAGGTTATAGATAGGTTCAGGCTGAACCACCTTTTCGATCTCAAGGTGTAAATTTAAGCGGGGAAAGAGGATTTCCACCAGATGGTCAGACATTAAATGGGAAAGGTCGCTTTCTACTACCATATTATATACTAAGGCTGAAACTGGAGAGGTTCGATCTACGGCTCGAATGACTTTTTCGGCAAAAAAGTTTTTAGGAATAGTATAGAACAAATCATGCAAAGGGGCGCAATAAAACAACTGATCAAAAGATTGATTAATTATTTCACCGCCATTAAAGAGTTTGAGTGACTCACTTCCATCTATGTTTTCTGCTTTAACCTCTGCATTGTAGACTATTTGCCCCCCTGTTTGAATGATAGCCTGTTCAATTTTGGTTTTAAAATGAGGAGTTAATCTCAAAGACCTCACAGGAAGTTTACCAACCAAAATATCTACTCCTTGCTTTAAAATTTCGGTAGGAACAGCTAAAACATCTGGTACTCCCAACAAACAATTTAGAGCACCATGAAGACTTCTTCGGTTTTCCTTCAACTTCCCCTTATTATCTTTGAAAAATTTCCCCAAAGCTTGGGATAAACTTTCAGTGGCCGGTGGGGTTTCGAGTAAATCCTCTAAGTCGATTAAGCTCTTGCCAGTAGCCTGCAAATTAACCTTTCCTCCTTGATAAAGCGGAATCAAAGAGTTTTTTTTATGACTCCATAGATGAATCGGAACTTCAGTTACTGGGAGAAGGGAATCTAATTCAATATTAAAATACCTGAGGATGGCCTGGAGTTTCTCAAAATCTGGCTCTAAAATATGCACTTTACCCAAACCACAAAAAGGCCCTTGAGTTCTATAATTAGCCATCCCCATCGATTCCGGTCGTTGGTCAAATAGGGTCACCTCATGTTCTTTGTCATGCATGAGAGCATGGATTGCTGTCAATAATCCTGAAAGTCCTGCACCAATAATTCCAATTTTCATTTTTACCCGCCAAAGGGTTGACTCAATATGTCAATTAATTGGCAATATTCTCCTCAACCCTGCAAATTTTACCTAGTTCTTCTGCCAAGGCTAAGCCTGAGTCTTTTATAAATTAAATCCATAGAATTCTCAGAAGCCCAAGTGACATCTATCTTTTATCTGCCAACCAGTAAAAAAATACAAGAAGTTTTGTTATTGGCCCACAATTTGCAAATAATTTATTTCGAGAATTCATAATTTTTTCCATAGAGGGGAGAGTAAATGTCAAATGGCATATTTACAACGCTTTCTGGAGCAACAGCCCAAGAAAAGTATCTCGAAATAATCGCCAATAATTTGGCGAATGTTCACACGGATGGATATAAAGAAGATAAGGCGACTTTTAAAGTACTTCAATCTGAACCCGATAAACACCTTCATCCGCCCCTGCCTCCAGATAATTTTAAACAGCATATAAATGTTTCACCTCTGATTGGGAATGATATTCGTTATGTGGGATTTGGTGGATTCAACACTGATCATTCACAAGGCCCACTCAAGCCAACTTCGAACCCTTTGGACATGGCCATTGATGGACCTTCCTACTTTGTAACCCAAAGTCACGAAGGGCTAAGATACACCAAAGATGGTAGCTTTACATTGGGAGCAAATGGAGTTCTACAGACCCATGATGGTTTTCCAGTGCAAGGCCAAAAAGGAGGTATATTTCTAACCAGCCCCGATTTTAAAGTCAATGAGCAGGGAGAAATATATCAAGATGGAAAGCTCATTGATCGTCTCAAGATCGTGGCATTCAAAGACCTAGACCTTCTACAGAAAGTAGGAAACAACTTATTCACCCATAATGGATCTGAAGAAAACCTAATGGTCCCTTCTCAAACACGGTTATTACAAGGCTATAAAGAGGGATCTAATGTCAATCCATTAAAGAATTTAACTCAAATGATTTTAACTCAACGAAGCTTTGAAGCTTATCAAAAAGCCATGAAGTTTCATGATGACCAAATGAGTAAAGCCAACTCATTAGGAAATGTTAAGGCTTAACATTTAACCAAGGAGTAACAATATGCTAAGATCGCTCCTTAGCGCCGCCTCAGGGATGGATGCCCAACAAAGGTCCATTGATGTAATTGCTAACAACTTAGCCAACATTAACACCAATGGATTTAAAAGAAGTCGAGCTAACTTTCAAGATTTGCTCTACCAAACCCTTAAAGCACCTGGCCTCAACTCCACCAGTGGTAATGTAATACCCAGTGGAATTGAAGTAGGTCATGGAACCAAACTGGTATCTACCGAAAAAATGTTCACTGAAGGCTCTCTTCAACCGACGGGTAATGAGACAGATGTGGCTATAGAAGGTCGTGGATTTTTTAGAATTTCCATGCCCAATGGTCAGACATTCTATACCCGAGATGGTTCATTTAAAATGGACAGTCAGGGTCGATTAGTGACTGCTGATGGTTTTCCACTAGAGCCCAATATTCAAGTTCCCCAAAATGCCAAAGATCTGCATATTGGTATGGATGGAACCGTTACTGCAAATTTACCTGGACAAGAAGAACCTCTTCCTCTCGGTCAAATTCAGCTCTCGTCCTTTATCAATCCATCGGGTTTAAAAAGTGAGGGACGGAATCTCTACTCATCAACTATTTCTTCGGGGGATCCCCTCCTGTCAAATCCGACAGAGAATGGATTTGGATCTTTAAAGCAAAGATCCCTAGAGGGTTCCAACGTAAATGTGGTGGAGGAGATGGTAAATATGATTGTTGGACAAAGAGCCTATGAGCTTAACTCAAAGGTGATTCAAACCAGCGATCAGATGCTGCAAACCACCAATCAATTAAGATAAACATAGGGCGTTAATATGATCCGTTTGCTCTGGCTATTTATCAGCCTAGTTATTGCTTTATTTTCGGCGAAGTTATTCGCGGACGAAGACATAACCCTTGGTTTTAGAGCTATTACCAAGCAGACAAAAAAGAGCGTAACTCTGCTTGACTTGATGGAAAATCCAGAAGTTTTGAGCCAGGAAATAAGGGATAAAGTAAGACTTGTCCCCCCTGTTGCAGAAATTCCACCTGGAAAAACCAAGAGAATTTACTCCTACACAATAAAGCAACTTTTTGCCAGTTTAGTCAGAAATGCCGATGGATCCCCCCTAGCTGTTTCTTTACAGATACCCCCAAAGGTAACGGTGCAAAGAGAGGCTCAGCAGCTTAAAGTGGCTCAGCTAGAAACATTTATAGCCGAGCTACAAAAGCAGCATATCAACTTAGATGATGTTATGCCCATTATCAGGAACATGAGATTCGATAGAAACAGGCTCTACCCCTTAGGGCAGATTGAGCTCCAATTAGGAATGAATTCCCGACCTAAATTACTCGGTACTTCCAGCCTGCCTATCAATGTTTTAATTGATGGAGAAATTTACCATAAGCTCTGGGTGAGAGCTAATTTAAGCATCGAAATTCCGTGTTTGACTCCCAAAAAGATCCTACCACGTGGGACTCGACTCACCCGTTCTATGCTCTCCATGCAATTACTAGAAATTAACCGATTAAAAAAACTTCCCATTCAAACTTGGCAAGAAGCCATAGATCAAGAGCTCACTCAAACGGCTTACAAAGGACTTCCTCTTTATCCGTCCATGTTAATGAAGCCACCCATTATTAGGCGAGGAGATTCCATAACTATCCAAATCCGGGGTCAGGGATTTAATATCAAAACGAAGGGCATCTCTTTGCAAGATGGCCACTCTCTCCAATGGATCAAAGTGAAGAATTTATCAAGAAATAAAAAACTCAGAGCGAAAGTGCTCAATCATGAATTAGTGGAAATAACTATTTAAAAGATAGGAATTTAAAAATGAACACATTGCCCCAACTATTTGGAAAACTATTCCTAATCAGCCTTATAGCCATAGGATGTTCCTCCAGAAAGGACCTCGGCTTTGAAGCAGTGAATCAATTAAACCCCAAAGGAAAAGGAACCAGATCGGTAATAGGGCAAAGAGCACCTGAGCAACCTCTCTATCAGGAGCAAAAGAAGGTCATCATTAAGAAAATCCCTAAAGAGCAACACTATGGATCCTTATGGAGAGTTGCAGATGCTCGTAATATGCTCTTTATGGACCCCCAAAGAGTCCATCTGGGGCAAACTCTACTCATTCATCTCCCAAAAGCTGAAAAGATATCACCCCTATCAGATGCTAATACAGGAACTTCGAAAGATGCAAAGAAAGACAAACCAGCAGCTACTAAGCCTAAAGATGATAAAAATCAGGATAAAGCAAGTAGCCAAGTCATCGCAGAGATTGAGGAATCTCAAAAAACTATCATGGAGTTACAGGATAGATTGAAAAACCTAGAAACTATCGCCAATCAGGTGTATAATACACCATATATCAAAGCAAAAGTTATTGAAGTAGATCCCACTGGAGATGTTAAGGTCCAATTTAGAAGGTATTCTAAAACTCCAATGGAGGAGAAGTATTTGATAATAACAGCTAATTTGCCTAGAGATCTCATTAAGCCCAAGCAGGAATTGAGCACGAGTGACCTGCGAGAGATCTCTATTTATCAAAATGTTAATAACGAGGCCAAAATCAGCTCTGCTGTAGGATGGTCGGATGAGTTTACGGAGATATTAAACAGTTTTAATGGAGCATTAACTCAAAGAGAAATGATCCTAAAAGAACGCCAACGACTGCTTAAGGACTCTAAAAAAGAAGTGCTTCGCAGACTGCGTAAGCTACGTAAAGATTATCAGAAAATGACAGACAAACAGCTGAAAATAACAGAGCAAACCAAAGAGCTAGAAAAAAAGCAGCAAGCCGTTGCAGAGCAACAGCAAAATCTAGCCAATGGGGAACCTGTAAATCCAGCTGGAGTAGAAGATTTAACAGGAAACAGAGACACTAAAAAGGCAACTAAAGAGTAAGTTTAACCTTAGCTAAGTAAGATTCATTATGAAAATGATTTTAAAACTATCTCTACTTATTCTCCTTGTTTCTATCTCAATTTTGACCTGTGGTAGAAATGAGATAAGGGATAAAAGAGTCACGAAAAGCAAAACCCAAGCCACAACACCGAAAGCTCCAGCTGCCGCAAGCGTACTCCCTCCTTTAGAAGTATTTAATGTTGCCCTGCCATATAATTTTGATTATCAAAATAGCTTTCTTTATTTGAAAGATGCCGCCTTTGATCCTTTAAAAGTATTGAAAGAAGTGCGCGCTCTCAAAACTCACATTGATTTAGTAAATAACCTATTTGAACAGACCCGAATTGAATTTAGTAAAATACATCATCAAATCATTACTGGTGAATTGATTCCCTTTATGACTCAGCCCACTCTGATTTATATTACAGAGTTTGATCCTATGACGCATATTCAGAGTCGTCTCACCATAGAAGGAAATGGAACCAATAGCACCAGTTGGAAGCTGGAAATTAAAAGAAGGATGGAAGAGTATTTTGTCCCCATCTTCGCAGGACGGATGGATACCCTCAATGAATTTACGCGAAACTGTAGCTTTATTTTCAAACACCGTCATGAGGATGCTCCTAACATCACCCCTTTGGATGTATTTTTTAACTTCAGCATAACGAATTATCTTCCTACTGCGCCAGTTGAATATAGCAATATTCCACCAGCCATCATTCCTTCTGGAACGGGTGTAGCTGGCAGTAACAACAATGATAAAGCATCCTTAGTCCCAGGTGTTTACGAGTGGGAGGAAGGAAAGCTAAGAGTACTCCCTTTAATGCAATATGCTGAATTAGTAAAGACTACTGCGCCTAATAGCAATAGTAATAATCTGCAAGGATTAGTTCACACTGAGATGAGCAGTAATATCTATGGGCAGATCTATTCCCAAAAGAAGTCATCAACTAAAGTTGAATATAAACCAGTCAATGTGAAATGGGTGTTAAGACGCAATTTAACTATGAATTCAGGTTATCTTTCTCTAGATAAAACCACTTTAAACATGGGGGATAGCAAAACCATATTCAAAGCGGCCAAGAAAGAAGCCTCCTATCGTTTCACATGGCAAGCCAATGGAGCTGGTCAAATAGAAAGATACGCCACCGATGTTAATCAAGTGGTTGGTGCAGCCCTACCCACTCCTTTAAGTACCGTATGCTGGTCTCCCGAGTTAAAGAAGGAATCTTGCATTGCCAGTCAGCAAATTGTTGACAACTCCAACTCAAATAACCAATAATAGGTCAAAATTTAATCTGTAGAACAATTAATATGTTCTCGATGGACTCATCTCGAATCCTAGGGTGATTCGATCCCAATGGGAGTATCTATATGTCCTCTAAAATTGACCTAGAGAAGTTGCGTAAAGCCAAACCAGAAAAGCCAAAGAAGAAGAAGGGAAAAGGAGGATGCCTCATTTTCCTAACAGGCAGCCTGTTTTTCGTTATTTTGCTAGCTGGTCTCGGAGCTATTTACCTTTCTTACACTGCTTACTTTCAAGTTAATACTCATGAGCAAGTAGTCATTACTCGTTTCGGCAGTTACAGTCGAACATTGGGCCCTGGCCTTCATTTCAAACTTCCCTTTGGAATAGAGAAAGCCATTCATGTAGACACCCGTACCTCTATAGAGGAGTTTGGTTTTCGAACGGTTAAAGCAGGCATAAAAAGCAAATTGGATAAGAACTTTCAGGAAGAGTCTTTGATTCTAACTGGAGATCTTAATATGGCCGATGTCAAATGGGTAGTTCAGTATAAGGTAGTGGATGCGGCCAAGTTTCTTTTCAATGTAAAAAATGTAAAGAGAATGATTCGAGACATCTCACTCTCAGCCATGCAAAATGTGGTGGGTGACCAAAGTGTGAGTAATGTAATCACCGTGGGTCGTATCGAAATTTCACGCAATGTTAAAGAGATTATGCAAAAAGCCTTTGATGAATTCCAGATGGGAGTCAAAGTCGACGTGGTTAATATCAAAGAGGCCAACCCTCCTGAAAGTGTGAAGGCTTCCTTTAACGAAGTTAACGAAGCAAAACAGGAAATGGAAAAAGTCATCAACCAGGCTTGGGGACAATACAATACTGCTATACCGAAGGTTAAAGGTGTGGTTGAGCAACGCATTCAAGAGGCTGAAGGTTATCAATTTGAAAAGGTAAAAAAAGCCACCGGGGAAGCGGGTTACTTTCTTTCCTTATTAAAAGAGTACAAATTAGCTCCCGAGGTCACCCGACAGAGAATGTATTTTGAGACGATAGAAAAAGTTATTCCTCAGGTAGAAAACCTTTATGTGACAGATCCAGCCCGTAATGAACTTCTCCCCGTTCTTCCTCTCAGCTCTACTCCGTTTAGTCGGCAACCAAAGCCCCCCGTTAAGGAGGTGTCAAAGTGAAATTTATTATTTTTCTATTAAGTTTACTTATTCCCGCTTCAATTATTCTCTATGCAGGTGTCTTTATTGTTGAGCAAACCGAATATGCATTTAGACTTCAATTTGGGAGTCCCATTGGAAAGATTATAAAAAAACCGGGTATTCACCTCAGTATTCCTTTTATTCAGACCATTAAGAAATACGATAACCGGATTTTAGATTTTACCGGTGATTCCAATCTTCTCCCCACCAAAGATAAAAAATATATTTATGTTGATTCGGTAGCCCGATGGAAAATTACCAATCCACTAACCTTCTATCAAACCATTGGTACCCTTGAAAAAGGACAACAAATCATGGATGGAATCATTGATTCTGCAGTTGGAGGAATCGTCTCAAGATACCCGCTAGTTGAAACCGTCCGTAGTTCTGACAATATATTAAATACTCCAGCCACCGACCCTCTTTTAAGTCAAGGGGCACAAATCGAGAAAATAGAGGTAGGGCGTGCTAAACTGCAAGAAGAGATTAAGATAGAAGCCAAGAAAGATCTCATACGATATGGAATTGAGCTCATTGATGTGAGATTGAAAAAAATCACGTTAGAAGAAAAAGTACGGCAAAAAGTGTTCGACCGGATGATTTCTGAAAGAAAGAAAATGGCCCAAAAAACACGCTCAGAAGGACAGGGAAAAAAGGCAGAGATCGAAGGTCGGATTGAAAAAGAGACCCGAAGACTCATGTCTGAAGCCACCCAGCGTGTTTTAGAAATAAAAGCGAGTGCTGATGCAAAAGCACTACAAATTTACGCTGATGCCTATCAGCAGGACATTGAGTTCTATCAATTTTACCGTCACCTGCTTTCCTATGAAAGAACCCTCAAAGGAAAAACCACTCTTATGATGAGTAGTAATGATGACTACTTTCGATTATTGAGCGGCAAATCCATTCTTCAAAACAAATCAAATTGACAGTAATTTCATCCATATGCTAGGCTTATGAATGCTTTACCAAAGTAGAGATTTCATACCAATATGGAGGATTCTGATGAAAAGGGGCCGCTGGTTTATACTACTTTTTTGTACTCTCTTTACCCCAACTCTATTCGCCGGTCAAATGGTAGGACACATGCCTACCCTAAGAGCCCTTGCCATGGGAAATGCCTATGCAGCAGTTTCTGATGACTATGGTGCGTTGTACTATAACCCTGCCGGTTTAGCAAGGCAGCCAGAATGGACAATGGAGTTATTAGGTATCACTTTCGAAACCAACCAAAACACCATTGATACTATTCAAGATACCATTGACAATCTCATCAAGCCTATGACAGAAGGCGGAGGAGGAGATGGTACCGAAATCATGGATGGTGTTATCACCTTAATGGAAAACAACCTGGGTAATAACCAAACTAAGCACTTGGCTTTTGGCATGCAGCCCTACCTTATGCTTCCCGTGATTAATTTTGGTATGGGTCTGTTTCTAAGAGGAGATTTTAGTTTTTCCTTTCATAGAGATTTAGGAATCGGTCTAGAATCTCTTATGGAGGGTGGTTTTGTTGCGGGTTATGCCCACTCCTTTTTCAGTGATCGACTCAGCTTAGGCTTTACTGTGCGCCCTGGAGTTAGAGGAACTGCCTTTGGAGACTATAGCTTAAGTCAACTCTTACCCAACGATGATGATAAAGATGACAGCAGTGTTCTCGGTGGTGGTATGGGCATTGGAACCGATTTTGGAATGCTCTTTACCCCCTTT
>CAYFLR010000032.1:41880-54634 GCA_964343805.1 uncultured bacterium
ACATGGAAACCTACTTTAGGTATCTCCATCCATGATATTGGTGACACCCAATTTGAAGGAGCAGCTGATGTAGGTCTTCCTATCAAAGTGGCTTCTGGTATTGCCAACCTGCAATCCACCAACATAGGTTTTTCCATTCGCCCCTCTTATCACAGCTTATACAGCTTGCTAGCTATTGACTTTCGTAGCATCAACCGTCCAGACCCTCTCAGCAAAAAGATTCATCTGGGAGCTGAATTTGGATGGGGTCGCTGGGTTAAACTTGGAGTCGGTATGAAGCAGATGGCCTGGACAGCAGGTTTTACCTTAAACATAATGCTGATTCGAATCAACTTTGCCTCTTATGTTGAAGAGCTGGGACCGATTGCTGGTATTAACCCAGACCGACGTTATGTTGTTCACTTAAAACTATTCCTGTAAAAAATGAGGTCAACAATGTTTAGAATTTTTACTCTTATAACGTCTCTAATTCTCTTCGTATCTGCCTCGCTTTATGGCCAAAATGCAGCCACTGAAGTTAAAGAGCAGGCCACGGAAAAAGTAGAAGAAAAGGTAGATGCCCAAGTAAAAAAGGTCACTGAACCTTTAAAACAGAAAAAGGAGCAGGCTGAAAAAAAGAAAGAGGAAGAAGAAGCTCCACCTCCCACTTCTGAATTTAGCAATAAATACTTTGTGGAAAGGCTCTCCTTTGGCATGCAAGCAGGAAAAGCTGTCATAGCCCATGATTATATTGAAAGCCCTCAAGGCTTTGTATCCATCTTGGTCAACTATAAAGTCGGTGATATGCTTTTTCCAGGGAACCTCCTTTTAAAGGGTTTTTTGGTAGGACTAGGCTACGATGCAGTATCAGCTTTAGCTCGTAAAGACAAAATTTTTTATCGTACAACTAGCAACATTCTACTACTAAATGCTGGTTTAGAAGTTCCACTAACCATCCTCTCCTCAGGTGCTCGTTGGAAGGAAGACGTTACTCTCTCTGGAATTGCTGGACTTGGTATGCTTACCAACAATACTTTAGATGACACTAAAATTGGAAACGCCAAATACGATTCCAAGATTGATGGAGACTTTGTGCTTGGCTTAAGAGGAGTTGCGGGGTATAAGTTCTATGGTCCCTGGCGCGTTAACTTTAATATAGGTGTGGAACTGGGTGGCTCGACTTTTATATCTCTTTTTGGCCTTGGCCTGCACTCAGGTTTTTAGTAGCTGTAATATTACATTATCTGGCAACAAAGGCACACTGGTTGTCAAAGCTAAGACTCCTGGATACTTTTCTATTCTTCCCCTACTGGGGAACGGTCAACCCAAATTATCTCTCAAAGAAAAAGTAGCTTTTAATAGAGAGCTGAAGCTTTCTCCAGGAAAGTACCTCCTATTATCCAACTGCTCCTTTCGCAACATTGAGATTAGAGAGCAAGAGAAGATTACTCTACTCACCAATTATATTCTTATTGATACCGTAGGACGATTTGATGAATTAGATAAATTACCGGCTACTTGCTCTATTTCTTCATTAGGGTATAAAGCCAAGCTTTACCCGAATCAGGCCCAACATTTTTTCTATGGAAAATACACTCTTGATTTCGTTCTTAAAAAGGTTCCACTCACCATTGTCCATGGGGCCCCTGTTATCCGAATTTTTACCAATTATATAATTGTCTCATCCAAAATTCCCTCAGCAGATCACTATTTTCTCCATAGCAATGAATCCGCCATGGACAATCACAAAAAAACTCCCTCACCAGCCATCAGCCAATCCATAGGACGAAAACTTCACCTCCCCCCTGGTGACTACATAATTTCCATCAACGGCTCAAAAAAAGCCCTTTCTCTGTCCCTCAGCATACCTATCAAAATTGAGGCCGGAACACTGTCGATTATACCTCCTCAATCCAAACTTGATGCCCTCTCCATTTTTCCCCATTTAGATAGTCGTCACATATTTGACTACAACCAATCTATTCCTTTAGGCATATACAACCTTCATTTAGGGCAAACCGATATTCAGCACAAGATAAAGATTTCCTCTTTTCAAGAAAACAAACTGGACACCGTTAATTTCCTAATCAATCCTAATAAGTACTGCAAAGAAGGTAAATATGGATGCAAAGAACCGAATCAGTATCATGTTCATGATTTAAAAAACGGCAAAATCCTCCACTCATTTAAAGTGGGCTCCCCCTCTGTTTTATTTAATAAGCCCTATGGCTTAAGCCTATCTACAGCCCCAGGAGTTATTAAATCTCTTCAGCCACAAAAAAAGAAAATTACCTTCACTACAGGTATTTTAAGGATAAAATATAAAGAGAAGGTTCCAAATTTCACTAATTATGTGAGGGTAGAAGGGATTAAAGAGGGGGAAATTCAAGGGCTGGCCCCAGAGCATCGTCTTTCCTCAAATCGCTACTATGAACTTCTACCTGGGGAATACCAATATAGATTTTTCTTTAAGCCTAACAAAAATGCACCCTCTAGTGTAATAAAACCTTTTAAAATCAAGCCAAACAAAATAACCACCCTACAACTCACCCTATAGATTATAATTTAACACCGCATACACAACGAAACGATTCAATGTCAGCGCTAGGAAAATCTTGCCCATTGTAACTCCCTGAAGAGTGGGTTAATATAGAATAAGAACAAACCAATATTTGGAATAGCTTATGAGTACTATAAACAGCGATGTGGTTTTTATAGGTAAAAAGGGCGGGGTTCCTGCTTTAGTACAGGGCAAGGATAATGAAAAGGCCTCTGTTTCTCTCAAAACTGACGAAGCCGAGATCAAGAAATTTCACCGGCATGGTTTCATTAATGGCTTATCTCCAAAAGATAAGGTGACCTTTAATGAAATTATGGATGATGTAAAAGAAAGCAAGGAAGATGCGGCAAGTAAGATCACAAACTTGAAAGAAAAAATTGAAACTTTGAATAAAAAGAAAGAGACCCAGCAGCTAGCAAAGTATCTACAGGCTCAACTCTTTCACCTTATTCAAAAACATAAAGTATTTCCTAAAAATATCACCGTTAAAGAGAGAGATTTAAGACTTTAATATATACTTTTTAAAATATTTCGGGAGGATCAAATGAGAGCAGAATTAAAAATTGGAGATCTGGTTTCCAAAGCCGGTATCTACACAAAAAAAGGTGTTGTGACAGCCAAGAAAGAGGATGGCAGTGTGACAATTGACACCCGAGATCAAATTGTAGATAAATATCACCGACACACCAATACTTCGGGGTTGAGTGAAGGAGATAAAAATCGTTTTAATGAGATCATCGACGATATTCAGAGTCTGTCCAGTGTGGAAAAAATTGAGCACTTACAGTCAAAGATTGATGAGCTAAAAAAGAAAAGTGAAAACCGCCCACTCGTGCAATACCTAAGAAATCAACAGGCATATTTAGTATCTAAGTCGAGACAGCTACCTAGAACATACAATATCGATTCAAAGAAAATCTTAATCTAGGGGCAAAACCAAAATGCCGGCTTGAAAAAAAGACCGTCCAAACCCTCATTCTGAAGGTGGGCGCCATTTTATTGCTTTAGGCTTCTCTAAAAAAGATTAGAGCATGCACACCGCAATAAGGGAAAACTCCCTGCAAAAAAGCATAGGTTTGAGGCAACAATCAATACCTAACATTCCAGTAAACGCCCCTTACCTATTTTTTAACACTCTAATCAGTGGAATGAAAGGCTAAAATATTTTCCCCTAGGGTGGTGATGAGTTTACTGATATTAATCACGGCATTAATTTTATTTTGAAATTTACTCACTCCACAAAGATAATGAAGTGCAGCGGAAGAAAAAACCGAAGGAACAGGTTCAATATCTGATTCAGAAAGAGAAAAAACTCTGGTAATTTCGTCAATGATTAAACCAGCTCGAATTTCTCCCACCATTCCTACAATCACACGAGTGGTGGGTGTTTGATCTACTTTAGAAAGACCTAAAAACCGCCTTAAATTGATCACCGGTAAGATCTCCCCTCTGAGATTGATAACCCCTTCGATATAATTATGAGAAAGGGGAACAAAAGTAATATGAGGCAGCATTCTGATTTCCTGCACTTCATAAATATTTAATAAAAACTCCTCATCACCTAATTTAAATCCAATATATTGCTTTTTAGGTTCCAAAATTTGATCCCGCTCATCAATTTGCTGAGCAGGAAACATTGAGTTTTTAGTTAATTGGTCTAAATTATCCAATTTTTCCCCCTAGATGATTACACTCCAAGTGCATTACTTTCAACAATTTCAGGTATGTCTAAAATTAAAGCCACATTTCCGTTACCTAAGACCATTCCTCCAGAAAATCCAGGAACTCCAGTGAGCAACTTACCCATGGACTTAATTACAACCTCTTGCTGAGTGACTAAGTTATCTACCACTAAACCGATTCTTTTTTCAGCAAGTCCAACCACTACGATAAATATTTTCTCTTTTTCTCGATCAGAAAGAGCCTCGTTCTTACTGGCATACCAACATTTCATATCTCTTTCATCAAGATTAAAAGTTTGCTCCAAGCGAATGAGCGGCAACACTTGATTACGTAAAGTGATGACTTCATTTTCATTAACAACCTGAACATCCGAGGCTGAAATTCTTAAACTTTCAATTACATTTCCAAGAGGAATTGCAAAAATTTCGCCTGCAACGTTAACCACCAAAGACTGAAGAATACCAATGGTTAGCGGCACTTTAATTGACATGGTGGTGCCTTCTCCCTCTTCGGTATCTACATCAATAATCCCCTTCAATTTGGAGATATTTCTTTTTACCACATCCATTCCCACGCCTCTTCCCGACAGGTTCGTCACCTGCTCTGCGGTAGAGAATCCAGGAGCAAAAATGAGGTTCACAATTTCTTTTTTAGAAAGAATATCAGATTCTTTTATAACATTTTTTTCAATCGCCTTTCTTCGGATAACCTCGACAGGAATACCCTTCCCATTATCCTTAATTTCAATAACAACATTGTTACCTTCTTGATAGGATCGAAGCCAGATGGTTCCTTTACGAGGTTTTCCTTTCTCCTCTCTCACATCGGGCATCTCAATTCCATGATCCACACTGTTTCTAATGAGGTGAACCAATGGGTCGGCAATCTCTTCTACCAATGTTTTGTCCAGTTCTGTCTCAGCCCCTTCCACAATAAGGTCGATCTCTTTCTTTAGACCCCTCGAAGCATCACGAACCACACGGGGAAATTTATTAAAGGCATTTCCAATGGGGACCATCCTAACCTTCATTGTCACATCTTGAATGTCCGCCATATGCCGTGAAAACATCTGAATAGATTCGGTCATAAATGAGAGAACTGAAGTATTAAGACCTTCAGTCCTTAACTCTTCTTCCACTTTTTGAAAACGACTTCTGTCTACCAAAAGCTCACCAATGAGGTTCACAAGTACATCGAGTCGTTCAATATCCACACGAATGGTGGAACTCTGCTTGGCTTTGGCAGCAGCTGGCTTTTTCTCTTCTTTCTTTTCTTCTTTTGGTTTGGCTGCACTTTCAGCCGGTTTTGCATCCCCGCTAGGAGCCTCTTCCTTGGGCTTCTCTGGTGGAGCTTCGGCTTCTTTGCCATCAACAAGAGGAGCTTTTCCATTAAGAACCCTTTTTAAGTTCTTTAGCTCAGCACGAATATCAACATTAACCTTTTCACCCGCTTCAATGAGATCAACAATGGAACGGAGTTTGTCTAAACAGATGAGAAAAAGGTCGGTGATATTGGTATTTACAGTAAACTCACCTTTTCGAACCTTATCAAAGATGTTCTCCATTTTATGAGTCAGCTTCACCATTTTAGTAAAGCCAAACATTCCGGCTGTACCCTTGAGAGTATGCGCATTTCTAAAAATATCATTAATAAGCTGATCATCTTTGGGACGCTCTTCGAGCTCTATTAGTGCATTATCAAGGTTCTCGAATATTTCATGAACACTTTCCAAAAAGTCACTCAGGATTTCAGGGTCATCAATAACTCCTTCATCCTCTTCTAAATCCTCTTCTTCCTCCTCATCATCGTCATCATCTCCACCCGCAGGAGGTGCTTCGGCAGGGCTTTCACTTTTTGCTTCCACCGGTTCAGGTTGAACAGGCTCATCCATTTCAGCCAACATGGCCATAGCATCGTCATCGCTCATCTCTTCCGAAGCACCATCATTAGCGGCTTTTTCAACTTCTGTTGCCTCTACCGGAGCATCCATTTCAGCGAGCATCGCCATAGCATCGTCATCACTCATCTCTTCCGAAGCACCATCATCAGCGGCCTTTTCAACTTCCGCTGCATCTGCTGGAGCATCCATTTCAGCCAGCATGGCCATCGCATCATCATCGCTCATCTCATCATCAGGCGCTGATTCATCTGCCATTTTTTCAATTGTACTTTCATCCGCAGGAGTCTCCATTTCAGCCAGCATCGCCATGGCATCATCATCGCTCATCTCATCCGAGGAGGCGCCATCTCCCCCACCAGCAGCTGCATCTAAACTCGCTAATTGACCCTCAACTTCTTTGATCTTGTCAGCAAATGAAGAAATATCACCCCCATCGGCAATGCTCTCCATAATATCGCTCACCAAATCGATCCCAGAAGTTAAAGCGGTCAAGCCCTCTTTGGTTAACTTTGAGGGATCAGTGCGAAATTCACCCAGCAAATCTTCAAGTTTATGAATAAAGTGCTCCGCTTCCTCTTGTTGAAGAATACGGGCAATCCCTTTTAGGGTATGAATATTTCTAAAAAGGCTGTTAATTTTTTCATCATCGGCAACCTCTCCCCCGTCTACAGCTGTACCCACTTCTGTTAAGGTGGAATTAATCGCCTCTAATAGATCATTGATTTCCTCACGAGACTCTTCCAATAAACTAGGGTCAATTCCCATACCGTTCTCCTGATACTCCTCATCCCATTTTAATTAAGCAGGGAGATATAGCGATGCATTTTAAACAATTATTTGCAGATAAATTTTATCTTAAATAGGTTAGAACTGCAATTTAGATTCTAATTTCTTTAAAGTTTCTAGCAAAACTATAGCTAAAACAAAGAAATTTTCTTTATCTATCTGTTCAATACGGTCGGTGGGCCGATGCCAATGTTCCAAATTAACAAAATCTATAATATCAATAACAGTCAGCCCTTCCCTAGCAAAAGGCAAGTGGTCATCTTCCACGGTAATTGTGGTTCTTTCACTAAAGGGATTAAAACCAATAACCTTTAGTTTGAATAACTCATCCGCACTTTGCTTAAACTGCTTAAATAAAGCCCTTGATGAGTTGGTATCAGGAAGCAAGGATAAATTCTTTCCTCCAATCAAATCAAAAATTATCACCTGGCCGACGTTGAAACTCTTTTTTGATGGAAGGGTGAGAATCCCATTTTTTATCTGGGCCGCCAGGTGCCGACTCCCATATGTGTTATCAGTTTTTGCGAAGGGGTGCTTAGTTTCTCCATGCAACCACTCGGGAAGTACAGACTCTTCCCCATCAAACCAAGAAAAAAGATAATTTGATTTTAGTAAACCTAGATCTATTGCTTTTTTAAGAATTGGAGCCATCGTCAAGAGAAAAGCGCTGGAAGAACCACTGTCATTAGCCCCAACAAAATCAAAGGGCAAATTTTTTGTATCATAATGGGAACCAATGAGCGTGAGATGCCTCCCTTGTCCTTTAATAAAACCCATCACATTATTCATGGGTAGTTTCATGCTTAATTGATCGGTTCCCTTTTGGGCATGGGGGGAATTTATTGTTGTAAGATATTTTTTATTTAAAGGATGAGGCACTTTGGCAATGAAAGAATCTACCCAATTATCAATTTTGTTCTTTTGCAAAAAAGATACAATTAGTTCTTTAATTTGATCCTGTTGTAGGCTACCGGCTACATGGGGAGAGCTTGCTATACGCTGCACCCAACGAAAAGTTTGATCATTAAACTCGTCCCTCGAAAGCAAAGATTGAAATTTTTTTGAGGATAATGAGGATTTTTTTTGAGCGTAAAACCACAGAGTCCCAGAGGTTACAGCAATAATAAGCAAAATTGGTATGCTTTTTGCTAAAGGTTTCAGTCTACCCTCCGAACACTATTTTACGGGAAAAAATCAAATTAAACCAGAGCTTAGGAGTTTCGGCAATGAACCAAACATCACCTAACACTTCCATCAAAACCAAATTTTTAAATAGTCTTAATGTGACTTATCAAAGACTCGCTGGCAGATGGTATGCCTTCTCCGAAGTTAAAGGAGAAGTTTATTTTGGAGAGGTGCCAGAAAAAGTTATTTCCACAAGTAAAGGTAAAAAAACTCGTAACTAACACTCTCCAAATTTATTCTTACTAGAAGCTCTTTTTCCAGTAGTAAGTTGCTGCATCACCCAGCTCTTCCTCAATTCTTAAAAGCTGATTGTACTTACAAATACGGTCTGTTCTTGAAGCAGAGCCTGTTTTAATCTGTCCTGAATTGGTGGCCACTGCTAAATCAGCAATAAAGCTATCTTCAGTTTCACCAGATCTATGAGAAATAATGTAGCTATGGTTAAATTTTCTTGCCAATTCGATGGTATCGAGTGTTTCTTTCACTGTTCCGATCTGATTGAGTTTAATTAGGATGGAGTTAGCACTGTCCTCTTTAATTCCGCGCTCAAGTCGCTTAGCATTCGTTACAAATAGATCGTCTCCTACTACCTGTACTTTTTGTCCCAACTGACTAGTAAAATGCTTCCATCCTTCCCAGTCATTCTCATCGAGAGGATCTTCGATAGAAAGAATTGGATAAGACTCTACTAGTTCACCCATGAAATCAGTGATACCTTTGTAGTCTAACTTCTTTCCTTCCGCTTCCAGGTTGTATTGACCATCTTTGAAATAAGAGGCCGCTGCACAATCTAAAGCAATTCCAACATCTTTTCCAGGTTGTAAACCCGCTTTTTCAATGGAGGTCATAATTAAGTCTAGAGCTTCTCGGTTAGATTTTAAATCAGGAGCAAAACCACCTTCATCACCAACACCAGTTTGGTAGTTCTTTTCTCTTAAAACTTTTCTTAAGGAATGAAATACTTCAGCTCCCCATCTAAGAGCCTCTTTAAAACTCTCAGCTCCAATTGGCATGACCATAAATTCTTGAATATCTACATTGTTATCAGCATGCATTCCGCCGTTTAGAATATTCATAAGAGGAACTGGCATTTGGACAGAGCCAGTGCCACCTAAGTAGCGATAAAGTGGAAGACCGGAAAATTCAGCGCCAGCTCTAGCTGCAGCCATAGACACACCTAAAATAGCGTTGGCACCTAATTTGGTTTTGTTTTCGGTTCCATCTAATTCACAGAGCTTCATATCAATAGCAGCTTGCTCAGTAACATACTCAGACATTAAAGCAGGTGCTATGATGTTATTTACATTCTCAACCGCTTTAGCAACCCCTTTACCTAGATAGCGAGACTTATCTCCATCTCTTAGTTCATGGGCTTCAAATTCACCGGTAGAAGCACCTGATGGAACAGCGGCACGTCCACCTGCACCAGATTCGGTAAAAAGTTCAACCTCAACTGTTGGGTTTCCCCTAGAATCTAAAATCTCTCTAGCATGAACTGATACAATCTTACTCATGGAAATCCTCCCTAATTTATAACTTAAATATTGTACTTAAGATTAACTTTCCTTCGTCAAACTCAGCTTTGGATCCGAGATGAAACAAAAGCAGAAGGATTATACATAAAATAATATTGTCAGTCACCAGTAAATAAGCTACTTTTGACCTTAATAAAATATTTATTCATGAAAGTTAACAGAGGGAATTTCACATGGCCAGCACCTCAACCTCCGCCTTTAAACTCATTGATGATTTTCTCACCTACTTCAAAAAGAAACAGAGAGCCACTAACACTCTTTCCAGCTACCGTTCGGATCTCAAGATTTTCAACTCCTTTCTCAGCTTTCACAGTATGTCTTTTAGGGAGGTAAATTATGAAACCCTAACCGCATTTACTGTTTTCTTAAAAACCACTCAAAATGAGAGTGCCAACACCATCAGACGGATGGTGATTTCTATAAGACAGTTCTTTGTCTATCTAGCCCAAATAGAGCATATTGAAAGTAACCTCATTGAGCATTTTAAAGTTCCACCTCGAATCGATAAACTCCCTAAAGTTTTCTCGCATCAAGAATTTGAATCGATTCTCTCTTACTATCAAGGACCTAGTTTAAAACAGCAAAGGGACCGCGCTATCGTCCTCCTAATGGGGGCTTGTGGACTCAAGGTAGGAGAGCTTTGTGAACTCAAATGGTCTGATTTTCACACCCAATCCTATCAATCCTACATTAGTGTTTCAGGTAAAAACCACCGCATTATTCCCCTGGCTCCTGACACCGCAGAAACCATTTCCCAATATAAAAAGCTCCTTCCTTTTAAAACATCCCACCAAGACAACATGATGGTCTCCTTTCGAGGAAACCGAGAAAGTGAAATTGCGGGTAAAATCAGTCGCCATGGTGTCAAATATATGATTTCCCACCTTGCCAAAGCCTTAGAAATTGAGGGCATTTCTCCTCAAACCTTTCGACATTATGCGGCCATTTGTTGGATAGAAGAGGGGTTAGATGATGAAAAAATAGCCGAATATTTAGGGCACCAATCTCTCAGCAGCTTAGAAAAATACTATGAAGTCTCACGTCGTGACTTAGGATCAAAATGATCTCTTAGCGCATCACCTATAAAGTTAATTGAAAGCACTAATATAACGATGGCAATACCCGGAACATATGAAAGACGAGGGGCCTCAAAAAGATAATCTCGCCCACTGTCTAACATTTTTCCCCAAGAAGGAGTATCAATTGGGGTCCCAAGACCTAAGAAGCTTAATGAGGATTCAGCAATGATAATTCCTGCTAAACTAAAGGTGGCAGTTACAATAATCGGAGCAACAATATTGGGAAGTATATAAACAAAGATAATATATAAGTTAGATGCCCCCAGAACTTGGGCAGACATAACAAATTCTCTCTCTTTAATTGCCAGAACCTCTCCTCTAACCAGCCTCGCAAAACCTACCCAACCGGTGGCACAAAGAGCAATGATGGTGTTATTAACACTCGGGCCGAGCATAGCCGCAATAGCAATTGCTAGCAGTATTCCCGGAAATGCCAAGAAAATATCACATATTCGCATGATCAAAAGATCCAATGCACCTCCATAATAACCCGAAACCAATCCCACAAGAGTTCCCACTATTAGGGCACATAAAATAGTTAAGAGGGAAACATAGAGAGAAACTCGGGCACCAAAGACCATCTTACTTAGCAGATCAATTCCCTCATGATCACAACCAAATAGGTGGGACCAACTGGGAGCACAGAGTTTATTTTGAATCATAATATCATTGGGATCATAGGGAATAATGAAGGAAGCAAAAATAGCTAGCAGGACAATGGCGATTATTATAATCACTCCTAATCCAGCAAATTTATACTTTTTCATAAAGGCTAACATGAAATTTCACCGATACCTAATTCGTGGATCTACTACACTATAAACTAAATCAGTCACCAGATTCACCAGCACATAAACCATCGAAATAAAAAGAACACAGCCTTGAACCATATAAATATCCCGAGACTCAATGGAATCAATAAGCAGTGTTCCAATCCCTGGCCAATCAAAAATTCGCTCGGTTATTACAGCCCCAGCTAGTAAAGCACCGATCTGAAGACCGAGAATGGTCACCACAGGGATTAAAGCATTTTTGAGACCATGCTTCATAATCACTTTAAAAGAGCTTAATCCTTTTGCGATGGCTGTTGTAATATAATCCTCTTCCATCACCTCTATGAGTTTGGAGCGAATCATACGAGAAAGTATGGCAGTAAGAGCTGTCCCTAAAGTAATGGCTGGCAAGACAAGAGACGAAAATCCTAACCGCTCTGAGACAGGAAACCACCCCAGCTGAATGGAAAAAAAGATAATCAATAACGGTCCCAACCAAAAGTTAGGAATGGAAACGCCCAATAGGGCAATCATCATGGAAGTATGATCCACCCAGGTATGTTTTTTTATTGCGGCCATACAACCTAAGGGCAAGGCCAATAAAATGGCCACTATAATGGAAGCAAAAGTGAGTTCTAAAGTGGCCGGAAACCGATCCACAATCGTTTGAAAGACTTTTATATTTTTATCTTTTATTGAAGTCCCAAAATCGAGGTGGGCAATTTTTTTTAGATAGATCAAATATTGGATATGCACAGGCTTATCCAGGTCATAGTAAGCCCTTAAACTCTCTTTATCAATCACCCCAGAAGCATCTTTATACATGTAATCTACAGGATCTCCAGGAATAAGCCGGAGAAGAAAAAAGACCACCGTTACAACTCCCAACATAGTAGGAATAAGCACCAGCAGTCTTTTAGCAATGTATTTTAAAAGCATAGGGGTATTATTGCGTTTTCTGAGCCTTTAGTAAACTATACAATTGTCCATCTGGATAGAGCTGAAAGTCTTGCAGCTCTTTTTTCATCACAACATAATTGTGAGTGTGCCATAGGTTTACATAAGGAAGCTCTTCTGCCACAATACGCTGAAGCTGTTTATAAAGTTGATTTCTTTTTTCCATATTGGGCTCAACCCGGCCAATGTTGGTGATGTGATCCACCTCCGGATTTTTAAATCGCCCTCGATTTCCACCGCTGGTGGTAGAAGATGGAATCGACCCACTATTAAAAATATAGTGATAATGATCAGGGTCTTTGAATCCAATCCACCTT
>CAYFLR010000032.1:54737-65064 GCA_964343805.1 uncultured bacterium
TTTACATCACGGTAAAAAGTTCCCCATTCATAAGATAGAACCTTCACTCCAATACCTACTTTCTTTAGTTGAGCCCCAATCAACTTAGCAATACCAATTTGAGTTTTGTTGTTGAAAGTTTTAAACTCCAAAGTAAAGCGAGGCTTTGGACCATCTCCATCTGGATCTTTAAAACCCGCTTGATCAAGCAGAGCCTTCGCCTGTTTTAGGTCTAAATTATACTTCCTCACACCTGGCTCATAGAAAGGAGAAAAGGGAGGCATTAAACTATCTGCAGCATCGGCCATCTCTAGAAGTTCATATTTTATGATCTCTTCTTTGTTCAGAGAATAGGCAATGGCTTGTCTCACCAACTTTTGACTGAGTATTTTATCATCAAAATTAAATCCTAAGTAAGCAGTGTTAAGACCTTTTTGCTTTTGAATTTTAAAACCCTTCTCGGTGAGAGAGGCGAGTTTATTTTTAGGAAGACTATTTTGAATCAGATCCACACTTCCTTCTAGCATCTTAAGATACATGGTATTGGGGTCTTTGATAACTTTAAATAGAAGATTCGGAGTCTTTGCCACTCCTAAAAAGTAATCCACATTCCGAGTGAGGCGGATATTACTGTCGGTTTTTTCTACAAACTTATAGGGACCTGCACCAATTAGCTTTTTATGATAATTGGGATCATTTACCAAGGATGCAGGGATAATGCCAATGACCAGCTCTCCGACAAAAGGGGCGTGGGGATGTTTAAGAATAAAGTCCACCGTATTTTGGTCCACAACTTTGATATCAGCCACAATTTTAAGACCATGAGAGCGAGGTGAAGGGGGTTTTACATTGGGGTCTCTCACATTATCAAAGGTGGCTTTCACATCTCTGGCAGTAAGTAGCTGGCCGTTTTGAAAACGGATTCCTTTTCTTAATGTAAAACGATAATGGGTGGGAGAGAGCAGCGTCCATTTCTCAGCAGCATAGGGAGTAAGTTTAGTATTTTGATCATATCGAATGAGGCTCACATTCAATAAACGGCTCACATATTGGGAGTTAGCTCCGGTAGCAAAGCGAGTATCTAAATTAACCGGCATGGATTCAAAGGCTACCACTATGGTGTCTTTATCTGTGAGAGATTTGTTGTCGCACTTACATCCCATCAAAGAAAACACAAGCAGACCACCAAGAGTGAGTTTGATAAAAGTAAACATAAATCATCCCTTTCTAAATTTGATATTTGAATGAATAGCCTTTCTAATCTGAATTTATACTATGTCTATGGCTAGTTAACAATAAGACTTTTTTGCCTTTTTGCAATTTGTCAATTTGATATTATTATTAGAAATCTCATGACATAGTAGTTAGTATTTCTGAGTTATGAGGTAGTAAATTGTCAACATATGAATATAAAAGGGAATATTACGATATTTTTGATTCACATTCCCCCTCCAGTCATTATTGATGAAGCAAAATTAATTAAAGGAAATTGTAAATTTACCGAATTTAATAAAAAACTACGATAGGAGCCAAAATATGAAAACAATAACCTACTTGCTAATACTTTCTTTAATGACTTTAATGAGTTGTAAAGATAGACAACCTGAATCAGCGTCCGCTAAAGAGATCCAGGTTTCACAAGTTAACAGTGGGGAGTGGTTAACCTTAGAGGCTCAAAATGAAGACGATATGGAGATTATTCATGTATCCCTCAACAATGATAAAACTTGGGATAACAAACCCCACTTTGCTCTAAGGTTCGATATACAAATCGTACAAAAAGATGGCCCCGTCAGTCAACTGGAACTCCAGTGGCTCAGATTTAAGGAAATGATCAGAATCAAATATGCTGAAGTTCTTTCAGCTTCTGTTGTTAAGAATTTTTATGAATTAGGCAAAAAAGGGGTCATTACCGTATGGTCGCAAGGAAATTTATACGGCATGAAAGTCAAATACCTGCCACTTTGGGAAAAAGGGACTAAAATAAAGAAAATAACATTATGTGCCAATCCTACTGTGGGCTTGATAAATCGTTTGTGGCCCATAGAAATTGAGACTTTTGATGGAAGGCGTTTTTCCAACCCCCCTAATGTCTGTACTCTTGGTGACGATAAATTAATTACTCCCAAAGACATTAGGAAAGTAGACCAAATGAATGATTAGTAACTTTCAACTTAGGAAGTTTCTTAGTTATATAAACTGATTAGACTCAGGCTTCCTCAAGTGAGCCACAAATGAAATTCTTTATAAACATCCTATTTCTATTGATCCTATACTTCTTGTTCATACCTCAAAAAACTTTGAAAGCAGAAACGGGTTGCTCACCCCTCTGGCAGCGTTTTAATTCAAAGTCCCGATCACGCGTGTTTAGTATCCAAGTGTTAAAAGAAAAAAAATCCTATTATTTGGCTAAGCTCAAAACGAGAGGAGTGGAAGCTTTAAAAGGGGAAGTCCCCGCTTCTGCGGTGGAGAAACTCGCCTTTTTAGAGGCAATTGGTGAATATAAGGGGTACGATGCCATCTCTTTTGAATCCCGCTGGCAAAAAATGCCCAAAGGAGAAAGGAAAGAATTCAGACAGGTCTTACGTGATTTAGATTTCAAAAAAGGAATTCGTTACTCCAGATTAGAATCAGTGCTGGTGGATGTGTATTTACAGTCTCACTTAGACCACTTTTCTTTGCGTTATTTATTTAGAAATGGGATCTCAGAAGCTTTCCATGAGCATATAGTAAGAAGGATTGAGGCTGAAATTTCGGTTAAGTCTCTTGCGGGATCTTTAAAGGAGTTGGGCTTTGTCCGTGATCCCAATTGGATTGATCGGGTCGTCGGTAAAATGGATAAATACCAGAATTGGATAGACCTTATAGTCAGTATCACATCCAATGCCTATAGCTTGATGAATTACTATACTCCTATTTATTTGCCTCAACGGGATTTTATCTCAGATAAGGTGGATCACCGCATCATTCAAATCGCCAAAAATCGGGGAGTCAATGAGGCGGTCAATGTTTTGAAAAGAGAGTATCCTACCCAGACTAAACTGGGGGCCGGATATGCCTTTGGTTTAAATATGCACCTGAAATTCATGCTGATTTTTACCGTATTTTTAGGCATTTATGAAGGAATGAGCGCATTTGAAGATATGGAATTAGATGAGGAAGTGGGAGATGAGAAAACTAACAGGTTGTTTGATAATCTGAATAACATGTCATCCCATTTGCAAGGTTTAGTGGGAATTCAGCCTGGATCAGACTCCAATGAGTTAGCAAAGATAAGTCAGAGTTTAAGTGATCAGAAGAAAGATAAATTAAGAAAAGAGATCAATCACCTATTAACAGAATTGCAGGAGAGACAACAAGCCAATGATGAGTTGATTGCAAAATTTCGTGCGGCGGTGGCAGCCAATGAAGATATTACGGTGGACCTCCCTTGGACTACATTTATAGCTATGGGAAGCGTGATAAGAAGCTTTTTTAGCACAGTTGGACGGAGAATGTTTCTCAGTTTCTATCGATCCACTAAACGAGTCAAAAGAAAAGGGCTGCTCTTATCCTCCTTTATTGGTGGGATTGGAATCATTTTCATTGCCAATGACATGAAAATTAAAATCACAGTTCCCAAAGACAAAATTCCGGGACTTCTCAAAGAGCTAGAGAAGAAGAAACAGGGTTTTGAAGCCTCCAGAGACTATTTAGAAAAGCTAAACCTTTAGGAAAAAGACATGATTGATTTTTTTGAACAGCAAGAAAAAGCCAGAACCAAGTCCCATTTCTACACCTTTGTTTATATTTTATTCTTTGTTATCATTGCCGTCCTCTTAACTACCACTATCATAGTTACCCTCCCCACTATGTTCTTTGAAGGATTTACTGGGGCTCCTACGGCCTGGAAGATGCTTTTTAATAACCCTATGGACTTTATAGAGTCGGTAAGTCCCACTATGGCCGGTGTGTTATTTTTTATAATTATTACATCCCTGTTTGGAATTGGAATATCAATTTACAAAGGAATGATAAAAGAACCAGGACAAACTTTTTTTGAAGATAAGAAAGCAAAGTTAGTTACATATGACACTAAAGATCCCAAGAAAAGAATCCTTTTAAATGTGGTGGAAGAGATGGCTATCGCCGCAGGGCTCCCTACGCCACCCACTTATTTATTCGATGAAAAGGGAATCAATGCCGTGGCTTCCGGAGGAAATCCTTTTAACGCAGTTGTAGCTGTCACCCAAGGTGCTTTAGACCATTTAGAACGTGATGAACTCCAGGGTTTAGTGGCCCATGAAGTTTCTCATATTGCCAGTGGAGATATCAAGTTAGACCTATTGCTTCAGTCTTTAGCTGTGACTTGTACTCTGATGTCATTTGTGATCTTTGTTCATCCCTTAGCTGCAATTATCTTTCTCCCCTTTGCCATTGTGGGGTTTACCGCATCCCAACTTTCGTACCAATTTACCGCCTTTATTAATAGACAAAGGGAGTTTATTGCAGATGCTATGGCTATTCAACTAACTCGCAGCAATGGCCTCAAAAATGCTTTAAAAAAAGTACGTCAATTGGGATCAAGGTTTGAAAACTTTAAAAATGAAGGCCGCAGCTTTACCTTTTTCGCTGAAGTAGAGCCCCCAAAGATTCTGTCCACTCATCCCACTCCTTTAGATCGGAGTCAATCCCTGTCGAATAGCAGAATTGACTCCTTACCAGACCAAAGCAGGGGGAGAGATTCCATTGAAAATACAGATCACGCCATCTCCTTAAGAAGAAACCGTATTCCTGATGAAGTAACGAATATGGTGGATGGATCATTGGGAGCCTGCATTGTGGCCTATCATCTGTTTTTAAGTACCGATGATTATTATAAAGAGAAGCAACTGTTTAGATTAAAACAATCTATCCAACCCTTGGTCTATGATCGATTAGTTAAATCCATTGATGAGGGATTGCAAATTCAGGAGAAACATCACCTACAGATTCTTAATACAATCATAGCCCCCTTGAAACAGCTGAGTGGCCCTCAAATAGAAGAATTTATGCATGCTATAAAACTGCTCATTGAGGCGGACAATCAGGTTGATCTCAAAGAGTATCTCTATTCAGAAATGATCACTCGA
Source organism: uncultured bacterium (assembly GCA_964343805.1). Taxonomy (GTDB): domain Bacteria; phylum Bdellovibrionota_B; class Oligoflexia; order CAYFLR01; family CAYFLR01; genus CAYFLR01. Next base: position 59,828 of record CAYFLR010000032.1, read on the forward strand.
CATTTACAAAGTCAGGGATGGAAATTAAAAATAAACGCTGTCCCCCTTTCAAAAAATGAATCCATCAATTACCTTATTAATCTAGTCGCCCACTTCGGACATGATGAGCAAAACATGGTTTCTTCAGCATTTAAACAAGTGGGTAACAAACTAGAAGGAGCTAAACTTCGATTACTTCCAGCATTCAAATGGAATGATCGTAAGTTTAATAAAGCCATTTTAGGAATTGAAAAATTAACACCCAAATCAAAACAGCATATTTATTCAGCCTGCATCAAAATTGTTAGATATGATCGAAAAATAACTGTCACTGAACTCGAAGTTCTAGAACTTATAAGACTCTGCTTGGGGCTACCCTATAGCTATGAGTTGGAAAGTTTGCTGTACTAAGGTAGGAAGAAATAAAAGCACCCTCTCAATAAGGAAGAGAGGGCACTCTTAAAAAATTACTTGCTAAGTTTGATAGGACTAGGTAGAGGCAGTGAGAAAAGAGGCTGAGCCTGTCCCATTCTTTCGCCTAAGCTATCAGGAACTTCCACATCACGAATTTTTTCACGGGCGATTTCGATAGCTTCAGCCAGCTTATATTCAGCACTGAGCTCAGCAGCATAAACAGCTCTTTCAGTGTTGATCATACCACCAGATGTGATTTTATTTTTAAGAAACCCTTTGTAATCTACGGTTCCCATAATAATCTCTTTCACCTGCTTAGGTGTCAGATCAGGATTCTTATTTAAGATTTGCCCAGCTACATTAGCAACAGCGGGTGCCGCTTGGCTGGTACCACTGAAATGAAGATACTCATCTCCAGGAATAGCAGATCTAATACCAACTCCTGGTGCCGCCACTTCAACCATTTTAGTTCCAAAGTTGGAGAATACTGCTAGCTCTTTGTAATCAAAGGTTGCAGCTACAGAAATAGTATTATCAGTTTTAATGTTGGCGGGGGATACAGGTAACTCATCATTGTTGGTCCCTTCATTCCCAGCAGCAATTACAAACAGGGTATTAGGAGCTGCATCAATAAAACCTTTAGTTTTTGTCAGCATCTTTTCCATCAAGATCTTGGCGTATTTTTCAGTGTCTTCTTCGGTTGGATTTTCTACTTTAGCAATACCGAAGATTTGATTAGCAATCATACGAGCCTGCGTCATACCCAGACCAAAAGAACAGTTGGCTACTTTCATCTGTTGTTGATTTACATATTGACCCACTTGAACCAGCATTTTGGCTTGTTGACTTACGATTCCATCCATCAACATTTTGATCATAAGATCTTTGAAAAAACCAATTTTTCTAGTAGTCTCACCCAAGAAAGGTTGAAAAAGAGAAGCGCCTGGTGTTGGTGTCTCGGTAGGAATCAGTTTAATAGCCATGATTTTATTATGATCGGCATTCTCTGCAGTAATACCCGCAACATGAGTTCCATGAATAAAGTTACCAAATTTCATTAATTCAGCAACAAAGGTTTCATCAGCGGCTTTCCCTTTGGCCCAAGAGATTTCCTCTTCAGTGGCGGTCTTATGAATCACCTTCAATTGAATTTCAAAGAATTTATAAACATCATCTGAAAAGGTTCCGAGATATTTGTAATCGATGATCTCGTTGTTCTTTTCTGCAAAGTTCCAGCCATGAACATCATCTTTATAGCCATTTTGCTCATCATCGACACCATTATCAGCTGTTTCACCAGGATTAAACCAAGCCTTAGGAGCCAATTCGGCATGCTTTAAGTCCACCCCAGAATCAATCACCGCAATATCAGTTGATAAACCAATCTCCGCAACAAATAGTCCCATAACACAGACTAATAAGGCCTTCATAGTACCTCCCTAAAGAAAATTATTATGCAATTAATGGTATTTTAACCCATAACGCATCTCAATTGGAAAGGCAAGAGATTATTTTTTGACTTCTTTTTCGAGGGCTTGAACAAGGTGAGCTAGACTTACTTTGACACATTCGTTACAGTAACCGAATTCCTTGCACATGTTACTGAAGACGAGTTTGGATCGTTCGATTCTTTCCTTAGTTAAGATCGATTCATTATCTGTCCCGAGTAATAACATGTCACTATAAACTTGGTTGATGAGAACCCGTTTTGATTTATAAAAATTATGGCTTAAGCTATCGTAGTGAACTTTAAGAACTTGCTCCAAAACCACTTCCTCGTTGGGGTGATCAATTTTGAAAGCACCAATTTTAGATAAGATGGCATTGCGAAACTCGGTTTTATTACCGGTTTTACCTATCTTGGATTCAATATCCTGCATGAACTGCTCATCGGGATCTTCGTAATTTTTAGAAATAGAACTGAAGACTTTTTCCTTTTTGATAAAGGCTGTCACATGACTGACATACTTCTTAAAAAGATCCGACTGTTTATCTTCCTGAATGAGATCCATCGCTTGATAGAGTTCTCTTTCAAAAATTTCTAAGAATTCTTTTTCCACCGTCTTAATAAAATCTGCTGGTCGGTGATATTGATCTCTGGCCTCAATTTGGAGGAATTCATAAACAGACTTATCTTTCACCAACCACTTTAACTCTTCCATGATGGACAGAAAATTGAGACAGGCATGTTCAGAATTTTGAGAAGCGTGTTGAATAATGAGCTTTAGCTCCCTGGCAGAAGCACCAAATCGACCTTCATAGGCTACAGTTCCTACCGTTTCTAAACGTAAATCTTTTATAAAGGGGCGGAACTCTTCTTGCTCTTTTTCGTTAAAATAGCTAGGAACATCATTTAAATCGTAGATTTTTGCCTTATCTATCGGAGTTAATTTTCGAATGATGTAACGAATTTTTTGAGGAAAACTATCTGGGTTCGGTTTAAAAAGACGGGTCAACACCGCCCAAAGACAAAGCAACTCAACCGAGTGAGGAGTCACATGCTTTCGCAAAGAGACTGCCTTCACATCATCTTGATAAATATCTTGCTCTTTGTGATATTCAAGCAGATAAGGCACAGTAATAAGCTCTATTCTGCCTTTAAAGCTGGCAAAATCGGGTGATTGTTTAAAAGCATCCAAGTGCTTTTCATTGGTACTACCAATCATAATCACATCGGAATAAACCAATGAGTTAGGAAGCTTTACGGTTCCTTTCTCTACCGTTGTTAAAAGATATTTATAGGTTTCCACCGGTCTTTTTAACAAATCTGAGTATTCAATAACCCCTCGGTTGGCATCAATAAGATCTCCTGCCGGCTCAAAAAATCTAAGGTTTTGGAGAACGCTTGGCAGATTTTGAAAGTTGTTATCCATAGTGATCTGACGCTCATTAGCATCAATGTGCATTTGCGGCTCTACAGTTGCCAGACCCACTCGATACTTTTTGGAATAGGTGTATCTTTCTACCTGAATATGTTTGAAGACCTTAACCAGATCTCCTTTGTAGACTGTGATCAGATTTTGGAAAATTTGCTGACATTTTTTGCATAGAGAACCACCGGCAATCTGGTTTAAAAAGTTTTTCATAACCTTTTTCTTAATCCGCTTTCCCTTTAATAAATCTTGGAAAAAACCGGTCCTAATACCTTCAGGAAAGAGAAAGAGGGGGTTATCTCGGAGTTCACAAATGAGCTTACAGGCAATTTGAAAATCTTCAAGGTGGGCAAAAGAATCTAACTGACCTCCCCTACCGCTCCCTCCAAAACCGATAGGTTCATTTTGAGTGCTCACAGCATCTGTCATAACTCTCTCATTAGGAAAGATCCAATTGAATCTATAGAGAGCCCCTTCATCTTGTTGCGAATAGCTTTCCATCCCGCGAAAGAGCGCCTCTGCCAGACTCGACTTGGAAGATCCATTAGGACCATGCAGGAGAATCAAACGGTTGGCCTCACCACTATGAGAAAAATTCTTTAGGATCCTATATATGCGTGATTCAACCTCTTCTTGCCCAACCACAAATACATCAGATAAAATTTGTCCATTAAATAGACTATTTTCCTTCTTCCCCTTACGAGAGAAGTAATCAAACATATCTACCAAGTACTCAGATGTGGATCGAGCATGGAATTGGGGTTTTTCAGCCACCACATCCAGAAACTCTTCGAGCGAAAGGATGGTCTTAGTGCTAACAAAATCTTCTTTGTGCTGGTCATTGTATTGCTTAATTACGTCCTGTTTTTCCATAAGTAGGGTCCTTAACTATTTATATTGTTAAGGACTATTTTACCCGGATATTTCATGAGAAGTCTACTGCATTTTAGTCTCAAATCCTCAGAGCTTCTCAGTTTAAACGATGGGAATGTTTCTGCTTTTGCCGAGATTAGGTTCCCGATCCTCATAAACTGGATAGATTCTTTACAATTCTGCCTTACATACCACCATTATAGGTCTATTTTTGGCGATATCAGGTAAAATTTCCGACCAATATTAAACAATGATAACCAAATCAACTAATTAGTGTACTTAAAGAAGTGAATGGAAAACTCAAAAAACCTTGAGATATGAAGAAGTAAAATTGTGGGCTGATGATGTGTTTTAATCTTTTGCCAAGTTCGAGTCATAAAATTCTACCCTTTCAATAGGTTAATTTTATGACTCAAACCCTAATTTTTAAAGCCTTATTCTACTATCACTCTCCGAGCCAAGAAGTGGTACAAAGATCATAGTTCACCAGCTCTTCTTTGCTAAAAAAGTTTGCTATTTCTTTTTCTGCGGTGTCAGGACCATCAGATGCATGAACAATATTGTTTTGTACGGAAACTGCATAGTCTGCTCTAATAGTACCTGGAGTAGCTTCCATTGGATTTGTTAGACCCACTACTGATCGAACAAAGTTAATAGCATTTTCACCTTCCCAAACCATCTTAACGACAGGGCTAGAAGTAATAAAGGAAATGAGATCATTATAAAATGGCTTATCCTTTAAAAACCCATAATGATTATGGGCTTTTTCTGGCTCAACCATAGATAAACTCATTGCAGCTAACTGAAGTCCCTTACGTTCAAACCTTGATATCACATCTCCGATTAATCCACGTTGAACACCATCAGGCTTAATCATTACATATGTTCTTTCTCTTGCCATTTCAGACTCCTTTTCTATTCTTCATATAAATTTTGAAATAATGTGTACTCTTTTAAGAAAGCTGTTTTAACCGAATCGGTGGCACCATGACGGTTCTTCCCGATAATCAATTCCGCTGTTCCTGCATCTTCTGTATTGGGGTGATAGACCTCATCCCGATACACAAAAAATATCAAATCAGCATCTTGCTCAATAGA
>CAYFLR010000033.1:0-18059 GCA_964343805.1 uncultured bacterium
CTGGAAGTTATGATGAGCCCTTTCACCATTCACTTACTTTCAAGCATAATAATCGTCAGTATGCAATGGTGGTGCTCACGGGACGACACTACAATTGGAATAATAATGTGATTTACAATCAGGGTCGACAAGGTCCCCAGGGTAGTAATGACCAAGTGGCTTTGATGGTAGGAGGTCTTTATGGTGAATACATTGAAAAGAGCTTTCAATGTAATTCAACCCATTAGCAAGCTCTGATTATTCACTATTTGAAATTCCATCCATAAAAGTAGCCCTTTATTTTCATATGATAATAAAGGGTTACAGTGAAAATTGAAGTTTAATAAATAAGAGCCGATTGAGGCGGTCAGGGAAAAAGTGAGGGTCTTTAAATAATAAGTCTACTAATTAGAGGAATCCACAAAGTCTTCTTATTTATAGCACCTTTCAATCATCCCCCAATTTATTTTCAAAGGGGAAGCATAATGGTGAAAAGCTTTATATTTTCATTCTTTTGTATGCTTTTGTTGATGTGTTTTTGTTCGTGCAGTCGATTGGATGAGAAAGATTTAGAGAAACTTCCGAGTGAGAAAGAGGTGGAGGACTATCTAAATGAAGAAGAGAAGAAAGAAGAGACCTCTTCTGAAGGGGAGGTAAAGGAGCCTTTGCCAAGTGTTCCTATCTTTAAAGAGAAAAAAGATTCAAAAGATGAAGAGCCTCCCGATATTTTAGATCAATTAGCTCCCGCTGATAGTTTCCTAGATGATAAGTTGCCTGGAGGAGAGATTGCCGAAATTATAGAAAATGATAATTGTGCTATCCGAAGCATCGATCATTTTGTAGCGGAGGCAAATTCTAACAATAATATGATTTTAATCAAAGAAGCCACTTTTTTAATGGGATCGTCTCAGGAGATTCTAGAAGACCTGGTGCCAGAGGACCATGAAATAAGCCATGAATTTCCTCTTCATGAAATTGCTCTCGATTCTTTTTATATTGATCAATTTGAAGTGACCAATGCCCAATTTTCTAGGTTTGTGCAAGCAACAGGCTATAAAACGGATGCTGAAAAGTATGAGGGGAGTTATGTCATGGGGGAAGGATCTCTAGAAATGGAGTGGGTGAGTTTTGCAAGTTGGAAAAATCCCGATGGAGAAGGTTCTGATATAAGTGAAGTGATGGATCACCCTGTCATCCATATGAGTTGGAACGATGCCAATGCATATGCCAAGTGGGCTGGTAAGCGATTACTTACCGAAGCGGAGTGGGAGTATGCCATTGGAGGGGGTACTGAAGACATTTGGTATTGGGGAAATGAGGAGGTGTGGAGCAATGAAGAAGAGGATTTAAAAGGGGTTGGGATTTTTGAGAACTTTGGTAATGAACACCGTTCTGATATACGGAAATGTAATCTAGAGGAAGTAGAAAGTGGTCTGTGCTCCTCTTTAGAGTCAGCTCTTGGGGAATCCATTTTTCCAGACTCATACTTTGATGAGGTGGAGAAGTTAGCTCCAGTAGGGTCATTTGAACCAAATTCTTTTACATTATATGATTTAGCCGGAAATGCCTCAGAGTGGGTTTCGGATTGGTATGATAAAGATTACTATGAAATGAGCCCAGCGGCGAATCCTAAAGGTCCGCGTGAGGTTCCCACTCATTTTAAAAAGGTTTTACGTGGAGGGCATTGGGCAAGTCAACCCTACATGGGGAGAGTTTCAGCAAGGTCCGCAGGTACTGTTTGTTTTAGTAGCAATGTTTCTGGTTTTAGAACTGGAATGGACGCTCCATAATTCCTTCATTCCTTAGTAGACGAACAGCTTAATATTCATTTATAATGTAATGGTTCTATATTTTTATAATTACTGAGTTTTCTCTGAAGGAGAGTGAATGAATTACATATGGTTTAGAAGTGGTTTACTCCTGCTTTTGCTGGCGGTCTCGTTGTTTTATTGTTCAGATAAGCCTAAAATAATGCCCAAGGCAAAAAAGAAAAAGAATGTTGTTGCTCAACCTATCGTGAAAAAATCGGATAATAGTAACAGCAATAAGGTTAACACGGACCTTAATACCTATCACTCCATAAAAGGCAATATAGATGTTTTTCCTTCAGGTGCTAAAAAGTTAGCCGCTAGTGCAGCTAGCAAAGACAAGTACAAAGTGACTGTGCAGTTTATACCTCGGACTCTATCTGAAATGGCCAATGCGACTACCTTTAAAGATCTCTATGTCTCGGTAAAAAAAGATGGAGATTTTACTCCCGCTGCTTTGGCTCCTGATGTGAGTGAGAGTGTGCTAGTTGATGGGATATTGAATTTTAAATTAGAACCTATAAAAGGCAAAGGGGATTACTTAGTTGTTGTCCGTATCACTCATGTGACTGAGGAAGATGAATTTCCTCTGCTTGCCACATTACTCAAATTATCCGAAGCAGGAGGAGATTTATCTGCAGATTTTTCTCCAAGTACCACTGTGGCTGTTGATCTCTTAACCTTTAATAATCGCACTTTGATGACTCCAACATTCATTAAAAAGTATGATGATTTAGTGGCAGAAATTAAGAAAATTCAAGATGAATTGGTGGCCATTTTAGATCTAACCAAGGAATTGAAAGTGGATAGCATTGCTTCGCTTTCTACTTCCTATATAAAAAACCAACTGGCCACCAATCCTCTTAAACAGATGGAAATCTTTCATCTCTCGGCTGCTTTAGAAAAATCCATGAAGTTGAAGGGGATGAACCAAATTTTAGCTGCAAATAAAGGAGCTCCCAGTAAGTTTATTGAAGCTACTGTGACCAAAGTGAACAGCAATCTTACCTTGAATTTGACTCAGCAAATAAACTCTATTATGGCTGATATTATTAAGATAGAAACTTCTGTTAATCAGGTAGCTGAAGGATATATTTTAGAGGCTAATGCTGCAAATGCGTTGGCTGATTTAAAAGCCACTAAAATGATGGTGACACCTTTGAAAACTGTCTCCACTTTGCTTAATGAACTGATTGCCTCTGAAAATCTTACCAAAATTAAATTGGAATGCAAAGAGGATGAAGTGAACGTCAATGGAGAGTGTAAAGGAAAAGTTACTTGCTCTACCTATGAGGGATATAATCCAGTTGATAATAGTTGTTACTCAAAATTAAAAGTTGTCTTGGATCAAATTCCTTTTTCAATAAAAAGTTGCCAAGTTGAAAGCAAAGAAAATGAAGCTTATAGTTGTACTATTGATATTGGGTATTATACAGAACAAGGGGAAATGTGGAGTTTAGCCGAAACCAACACATGTAGTTTTTTGGCTATTGATTCCACCACAGGTATTTTGACAGGAACTCCTTTGACCGCCAATGTAGGCACATGCAGCCTAGAAGTTACTGTAACTGATCAGATAGCCACCCAAACTGCAAAGCTTGCAATGACGGTGAGAGATAAAAACTATGATCCAACCACTGCCGCAAATAATTCTAACTAATTAATGATGCTTGCAAATGAAAAATACTCATTTTTTTAGGTTAGTATTCATTATAGCTTTACCAATTTTTTTGTTTGTCACCTGTGACGATGATAACCCAAAAAGTAAAGTTGAACCTTCAGAAGATAATGGGGTTTCTATTGAAGGGACACTCACTTCCAAAGCTGGAAAGCCACTGGAGGGAGCGGCTGTCCATCAATTAGGGTACCCTAAAGAAAAAGTTAAATCAGATTCTGAAGGTAAGTTTTCTTTAACCGTTCAAAAAGTCTCACCCAAGGCTTCTCCCAAAGTATCTCCCAAGGCATCCCCTAAAGCTTCCCCTAAATTAGTAGTCAATAATGACAAAGATATAAGTATTGTTATTTCTTATGATCAGGGTGAGAGTTTAGGCCTTCGGATTGATGGTCTTAGTTCTACCAAATCGGCACAACTGGGTTCTATTGCCGTATCACCTACAGGGCAAATAAAAGGTCAGGTAATAAACCCATGGGGAGAGGCTGATAAATTAGTGATGGAAGTAATTGGAACTAAGTATCAGGATGAAACAGATGAGAATGGTGTCTATATTCTGGATAAAATTCCTGAAGGTGTGTGGGATCTGTATCTTGAAAAAGAGGATTACTATCCCCTTTATTTACAAGGCATAAAGGTCACCCCGGGCCAGATCACGGTGTTGCCGGCGGAGGTTTTACAACCATTAGAAACACCAATAAAGACAAATAATAATAACAATAATGAAGAACCTGAGGAAATTGTCCAACCAGAACCGATTGCATTGGTTAACTGTTTAGCTCATCAAGAAATGGGGGAAAGTAAAAGTGGAATGTATAAAATAGCTCCTGAACAAAATAATAACAATAGCTTTGAGGTCTTTTGTGATTTAGAAAATGATGGTGGTGGTTGGACATTGTTAATAAATGCGCCATCAGGGGGCATACCTAATGAGGTGGAAACCTTAAATAACAATAATACCGGTCGGCTTTCATGGCAGCGAGTTTCTCTGTTGCATAAAGTTAGCAAGGTAACAGAGAAAAATAATTTAAAAATCCATGTGAACGAGGAAGTGGTTTCCATGAATACCGGGGGGAATTATAAAATGGGCTACTTTGTTGTGGCTCCTGATGCCAACGGATTGTGCTCTGAATTCTTAGATGGCCCTTTTGAAGGAGTTTATACCGAAGGTTCTGAATGGGCATGGAAGAATGGTAATAATGGGGGGTGGACGGGCTATTTAGACCATCCAGAAAGAGGGTTTATGATTTCTCGGGCATCTAATGGTGACAATACTTGTGGAGAAGCCTATCCAACCAACGCTACAAATCCAAAATTACTACCTGGGTCGCTTTGGATTCGGTAAGGGAGGGATCAATTGGATTTAATCAAAAAGACGATGCTAAGAATTATTATTCTAAAATTATTACTCAGCTTAATGATTGCTTGTGCTGTGAATGTAGGTAACCCAGCGGGACCTTCTGATGATGATGGGGATGGGGATGGGGATCCGAGTAAGGACATTGTCATTGAAGGAAAACTTCTCAAAAAAGGAGATAAGGTGGCATTAGCGGATGCCAAAGTATATCAATTAGGCGATGAGAAAAATGCAGTGCGATCCTCTAAAGATGGATCATTTAAAATTAAATATAATCCCAGTGTTTCTCCTAAGGTCTCCCCAAAGGTCTCTCCTAAATTGGTTTATGGTGGGGAGGATAAAACGACCCTTATTATTTTTAAAAAATTGGAGGAGGGGAGTTTTGGAAAACGAATTGATAATGTAGATGCCACCAAGTCAAATAATATTGGTCAAGTAGAAGTTCCAAAAGCGGGTAAGATTCAGGGCTTTGTAGTGACTTCTAAAGGTAAGGAAAGTGGGATTGATCTTTTTATTCCTGGAACTTCTTATATGGCTAAAACTGATGATGAGGGAAAATATGAGATTTCTAATGTTCCAGAGGGAGTATGGACCTTGCAAGTCGAGAAGGTGGGGTATAAATCAGTCACCCTCAATGATATAACAGTTAAATCTAATGAAACGACTCTGGTTGACAAAATTATGCTCTTTATAGATACCGGTGTGCAAGGTTCCATTATTATAGAGGGAGGGGCCGCGGAGACTCATTCCCAAGAGGTCTCGGTAAAACTATTTTATTCACCCAATGCAGCATTGTATAGGGTTTCTGAAAATGCTCACTTTAGCTCTGTTTCTTATGCCGAAATAACCGACCCTGTTTCTATGACCATAAAATATTCCTTTGACAGCTTTGGGGAAAAAACCCTTTATGCTCAATTTTCCACCACAAATGGCATCGATAACACGGTTCAAAGTTCCATTCTAATCAAAAAAGAAAAACAGGCACCAGATAACTGTTATGCCTATTATCAGTCCGGCGTCACTGAAAGTGGCATGTATGAGGTGCATCCGGATCATGATAATAACAATGATTCCTTTCAGGTTTACTGTGATATGGAAAGTAATGGAGGTGGTTGGACTCTTTTAGTAAACTCTCCAGAGGGAGGATTTCCAGAAGAGGAAGAGAGTTTAAACCTTGGTAAAATGGGACGTCTTTCATGGGATAGAATATCTCTTTTGCATAAAGTATCCAAAGTGAGCGATAAAAATAACATTAAACTTGTGGCTGGGGGCTATACAGTATCTTTAAGTATCCAAGGAGAATATGGAGAGGGGATGTATACAGTGGGTCCCAACCAAAACGGATTATGTACAGAATATCTAGAAGGTCCTCATTCTGCAAGTTTTACCGAGGGGGAAGGTTTTGGTTGGAGAAATGGGAATGCTGGTGGCTGGACAGGTTATACCCCCTCACCCAATAAAGGTTTTGTAATTTTTCGGGATACCAATGGAGATCAAACCTGCGGAAAAGCCTATCCTTCTAGTGCTTTTACAGGTCAGTCAATGAGCGGATCGGTTTGGATTAAATAGGGAGAATGGCATTGTTTATGAAGTCTGGTTTAGTAAATAAGGTTTTTCTTTTTGTTATTTTGATCGGGTTGTTCGTCGCCTGTGCGGTGAATGTGGGCAATCCTTCGGGCTCTGATGAGGATAAAAAGGACGATAATGAGCCCAAAGAGGAAGGGATTCTCCTCTCTGGCACCCTTTTAAAAAAGGGGGAAAAAACCCCCTTAGAGAGTGCTAAAGTCTATCAGCTGGGTGACGAAAAAAATGCAATTTTGTCGGATAAAGAGGGAAAATTTGAATTAAAATATAACCCGAATGTATCTCCCAAAGTCTCGCCTAAGGTTTCTCCCAAGGTATCTCCTAAGTTGGTTAACCATGATGAAAATGATTCCACTACCACTCTCATTGTATATAAGGAGTTGGATGATGGGAGTTTTGGAAAGAAACTAGATGAAATAGATGTGAGCAAGTCAAACGACTTGGGAAATGTGGAAGTGCCTAAAACTGGAAAAATACAAGGTGTAGTGGTGACATCTAAAGGAGAAGAGAGTGGGGTGGATATCTATATCCCAGGAACCTCCTATATGGCGAAAACAGACGAGGATGGTAAATATGTTATCTCGAATGTGCCTGAAGGTATTTGGAAGTTGCAAGTGGAATTAGTTGGGTACAAAACCATCACACTAAAAGCTATTCTGGTTAAATCAGAAGAAACTACTTTAGTGGATAAAGTTATGCTCTTTTTAGATACTGGGGTGCAAGGTTCCATAGTGATTGAAGGAGGGGCTCCTGAGACTCACTCAAAAGAGGTAAAAATTAAACTATTTTACTCTCCTAATGCCGCTATGTATCGAGTTTCAGAAAATGCTCACTTTAGCGGGGTCTCTTATACCGAAATTACTGATCCGGTTTCAGAGAGTTTAACCTACACCTTTGATTCCTATGGAGAGAAGACTCTTTTTGCTCAATTTACTACTGCCAACGGCATTGAGAATACGGTGCAAAGCAGTATCCTAATAAAGAATAAAAGGGCTCCTGCTAATTGCTATGAGCACCTTGAAGCAGGCGCCACTGAAAGTGGAATGTATGATGTGAATCCATTTCAAGACAATGATAATAATAACGGTAACAGCAATAATAGTTTTGAGGTTTACTGTGATATGGAGAGTGATGAGGGCGGATGGACCTTACTTATCAATACCATCAAACAGGATGACTTCCCTATTGAGAAAGAGGTGATCAACCCTAAACTTATTGGACGTCTATCTTGGGATCGTGTTTCTGCTTTGTTGAAGACATCTACTGTTACCGAAAGCAATAATATAAAAATCCATGTATTTGTAAATAATGAGAATATTGTTTCAATGCATAACAATGGGATCACTTCCAAGGGGTATTATACGGTAGGCCCTGATAGCAATGGTTTTTGCACCTCTTTTCAAAAAAGTAGAGTGGACGCGGTCCTAGTAGAAAAAGGCTTATGGGGATGGAAAAATGGAAATGAAACCGGTTGGGTTGGTTATTTAGACGATCCGACGAGAGGTTTTATCTTAATTCGCAATACTGAGCAAGATGCTACCTGTGGACAGACATACCCTGAGGGAACCAAGTTGGGCTATCAGAAAAAAGGCTCTCTGTGGATGAGGTAGATGGGGACTGTAATTCTTAGCTAATCCTATATTTAGATTGGCTTTTAAAGTTTATAATATATTGATATAATAGATTTAAAATAAACTCCTTTAGTAACTGAAAAAATTTACGATAGAGAGTATATCCGCTCATTTTAAGTTTAAGAGGTGTCTTTTTGGGAAGACTAGCTAGAGATAAGGAGCACCGACTTCAGCAAATTCAATTAGCCGCAGCTGAACTTTCTCCTCTTCAATTTCAAGATTACAAAGACTATCTCCAAAAACTTTACGCCAATATCAAAAAAGCACAGAAAGGTCCCTATTCCTGGGTTCACTTTACCGAGGATTTGGGTTTGGGCTCTTGCAATGTTGCTTGGTTAATTGCCAATGGCAAAAGGAAAATGACGGTTCATACTTTGAATATGATAACCAACCGTTTAAAACTTTCAGGTGTCAAAAGAAAGTATCTTAAAATCCTCCGTGAATACACCAATGCCACCACCATTAAAAAACGTGAGCCCTTATTAGATCGCTTATTACAAATAAAGAAAGAATCTCTACCCACTTCTATCCAAGATCAGCTTGATTTTTTTAGCAAGTGGTATCATGCGGTCATTTTTGAATTGGTGGGAGTGGATCATTTTAGATCTGATCCAGAATGGATTGCAAATCAATTATCACCTCCTATTAGTGAAGCGGAGGCTGAGGCCAGTTTGGAGTTGTTAGTGCGGCTCAAATGTATCAAATTTGATCAAGAAACCAAATCCTATTCTAAAATAATTCAAGATTTTAATACTGAGGATGAAATCCCTTGGGAAGGGGTTGAGTGCTATCATAAATCGATGATAGACCTTGCAAAATCAGCTATAGATTGTGTCCCACCTAAAAATAGAGAAATTAGTAACACCACCATGACCCTATCTTTGCAGGAATTTAACCTTATCAAAAGTGAAATTCGCAAGTTTAGAAAACAGATAAATACCTATACAGGAAAAGAATCTGCCTCTGATGTGGTGGTGGCTGTAAATATGCAGTTTTTTCCTCTGACTCAACTTGATATTGATAAGGAAAGTGAATCCTCCTAGGTTACTTCAGTGACTTTGATTCCAAATAAATCATTAATCACCATCATTTCGCCTTTGGCCACTGCTTTGCCGTTGACCTTGATATCCAGGGGTTCTCATTCTGGGGTGTGGAAGTTGGGAACATAATGAAGTTGATATCTTAAAAGTATTAAAAATTTATACCTTTATAAAAGTATTGACAAATGATACTAAATTAGATATAATATAAATATAATTAAGAAAACCTACCAAAAAAGTACTTAGAGGAATCAAACTTAATTTGGGGGGAGTTATGAAGAAATTATTTATTTTGATTCCTATCTTTTTTTTCACTTTCAGTATATTAGGTCAAGGAACTAAAACCATTAACTTTCGTTCTCAAAATGCTCCGATGATGCATTTTGGTTTGGTTAAAGATAACTTCAATGTGAATTTTGAACTCATGTATGCCTTACTGCAAAACTTGAATATAGGTTTGGTGGGGTTCAAATACCAAGCCAAATCAGATGATGATTACAATCATCAAATCCAATCTTTAAACATGGGTATTAGAGCTGATTTTGTTTTTGCAAAGAATGGTTTTAGTGATGGGTTTTATGTGTCTGATGCGATTTTATTAGGGCAGTATGAAACAACCGGTATAGAATCCCATTTGGAGGGTTGTGAGAATAGTTTTAAAGAGAAAGGAAATAATTTAGTTGCCACAATTGGAATCGGCTATCAATGGTACTGGGCATCGGGTTTAAATTTGAATATGGGAGTCGGCTATGTTGAATCCAAAGCTCTCTCAGCCAATATAAAACACACCAATTCATGTCAGAGTGTTACGAATCTAACTCCTAAAGGAGATAATCATAAGAATGTACTTTATGATTTAGGTTTCGGCTTTGCCATTTAAACTTATTGTAAAGGATACTCTTTAAAGCTGGTGATCATCGGGGAGTCATGAGGTTTATCCCAAACGATTTGATTACTGTGGACCATTAAGAATAGACCCTTTTCAGTGATCTTGATCATAACCGGACTAAAAACCGCAAAATGGGTGATGAAAGTATCGGGAGCAATGGTTTCGACTTTGGGATAACTTCCGTCCATTGCCGCTTTATTCTGGGCTAGGTCTCGATTAATTTGATCTGGTGCTTTATAAGAATTTACTCCCAATTCTGCCAGGTCAATATCAGAACTCTTAAAATTGGCCCGGAAATTTGGGATGCTGCCAAACAGATACAGTTTCCAACTATCCTTTAAAGTGATAAGAGCTTTTGGATTGGCCATCATGGTCTCACGAATTTGCTTGGCCAAACTGATCACTGCTTCTGCATTGTAATCTCCTACTTTTCTATGGGGAAATAAAGAATCAGTCAGAATTTGAGCATAACTGCTATAAGCCTTTTGGGGGTGAATACCTGCTTTGATTGGTTTTATGAGATGCTCTTCTACGGGAATGAGTAAATTGACCAATCGATCCAGATATCTTTTCCCTACCGTGTTGGGATCTTTGGTTTCTGTTTTTCTTTTTATTTCTAGTGCAACTAGATATTGCTCTCCAATAACTTCAAGAAGCTTACTTTTTTCAGTAGGTGTCATTTTTAAAAGAGCCTGGACATATTTATCATTGGGTTGTAAGAGGCTTCTCTTGGTTGATCCTTTACGAGCTAGATGTTTGATAAACTTCGTCCAACTATTTAGATCCCCATTTAAGAGTTTATTTTGATGCAGGCGAGGGAAAAAGAACAGTTGGTTGATTCGATCTTTAACTTGATTACAGCCAGAGGCTTTCAGTTCACTGGAGCAGATGAGTAGAAAAAGGAGAGGCAAAACAAGCCGTTTGCTCATATATTCTCCTATGGTAATTTAGTTTATTATGCGCTTAAGGGTGGGTGTAAATCCAAAAAATCCTTTTAAGGATGTCTGCTTATAGGCGGGCAGAGAGGATTTACACCCACAATTTAACGCACAACTCTTACTTAATACTATCGGGAAATGGTGGAAGGACTAAATAAGGTAATTCCTGATGGGTGGATGTTGATTGATAATTGGTAGGATTATAAAAATAAATGTAAAATTATAGTATGCTACCTCTTTAATCTTCTTTAGTGGGCTGTTATAGCAATGGTTTTGATGTTTATAATCCCACCAAATAACCAAAGTGCTATCTAAACGGGGTGGTATAATCAAGTAGCATCATAGAGAGAAATACCAGAGGAACTTTATCCTTTCGATCCGTATCAGATCGAGTTTAGTTCCTTCCTTAGGAAAGAGGGCAATTTCATTATAAATCCTTGCTCGCAAAGTTAAGAACTGGAAAATAGAGCACTCCCTTTTTTAAAACAGTGGGTCCAGAGAGTGTTCCTTTCCTGATATGGAATCCATGTCCTAACTCAAGAGTGAGGGTGGGAACATCCGAAGTTTTGTGAGTTTCATTATCTGCCACCATCAATTGAGCCACTAAAAAGTAGGTGGGCTGCCCTTGGCTATCTATCTCTTTTCGAACACTATAATTGATAATAAAGAGCACCTGGTTGCCGAGCTCTCTCACCGTATAGATTTTAGAGGATTGACCAAATTGATAACTCGCAGAGGTATCAGCTCCTAGTCCCTTTTTTAGTTCTATTTCCAATAACTCTTTATGGTCAAATAGGATCTCACAATTGGAAGAGGGGGAATCTCCTTCCACTTGGCAGGTTTTAATTTGTAATCCCCCTTGGAAGGAAACTTGCTCGGTGGAGTGGGCCCAGGCAAAAGAGTAGTAAAAAAAAGTTGAGCAAAGCAGGAGATACCAGTTCTTCATAACGCATCCTCGATAGATTGATAGTTTTTTTGAGTATCATACCTTAGTATATATTATTAAAGAAGCCCCGTTTTAGACCGATAAAAATTTGGATGGATTTTAAAAAGGAGAAGTTTATGAAATTAGGGCTTTTTTTCTTATTGGTTTATCTATTCTCTTTTGCTTGTAAAACAGTGCAGTCACCAAATAATTCAGAAGTGAAAGCCACCATTGATATGGAACGTTTTGAATCCAATGGAAACGGTACCTATACTGTCTATTGTAAAAGTGGTAAGCAAGAAATTGCAAGCACCACCCAATTAAATCGTGGGGATGTCTGTCATGGGGATCGTCCAGGAGATGACTCTATTAGTAGGGAGGATGTACAAAAGTCATATTGCATTAATTATGCTCGGGAGCTCACTTTAGACACCTATGATAAAAAAAGAAATCAAACCACCATTAATCAGAGTTCTTCTCTTACTAATAAGTCGGATGGTATAGGGGGAGGCGAGACTGGCTTATTCTTATTTAACTCTACCACTTCCATGAATGCCCAACAGACTGTCACCATCAACATAGATTCAAATCGTAGTATAGAAGCCTTTAAAGCGGCTGACTGTCCACGAGATTATTTAGGGATTACTCAAAAAATTTATCATCTTGAAAAGGATCGTCATCAACTTCAACTCAACCTTGACAGTGATCGCAGAAGACTAAAGAATAGTTATGAGAGCCAAGATCGTAATATTGTAAATCCTTACCGGAATTTACTCGAGGAGGGTGAGCTTTGCATTATATACGCAGCCAATGAGAGACAGACCAAAAACTTTTTCTGTAAAAATGATTTTAAACCCTTAGAATATACCTACAGAGGAAAAAAGATCACCGGTCACAATTGGCTGAGATGCTCTCACTTTAGAGAACAGGTGCATTATTCTAGTTCCAGCCATAAAGAGTCCCGTTATACTCCCTGTATTTGGCGTTCCAGAGAGGGTTTTAAAGGGTATTTTACAGAAATAGATCACCCAACCATGGATGAGCTTTTCTATGTTCCAGAAAAAAGAGCAAAAACTAGTTCTGGCTCAGGCTGGTTTTCCACCGATTCGAAAAGTAATCAAGAAGCCTCTAAAACCCAATCAGCTAAACAGGAAGCAGCCGCAAAGGCTCGGCGAGCCTATGTGGATTTAGTGATGAAAACGGCTAAAGAAAAAGCGGCTATTCGACAAGATAAGAATGATGCCAAAAGAATCGAACTTTTCAATAAATATAAACAACGAAGAGACGAAGTTCAGGCAGAATTTAATCAAACCCTAGAAAAGATCAACCAGCAGTTAAAAACCCTCTATCAGATGTATTGATAAAAATAAATCCCATTATTATAATATGTTATCATTAGTATTATAAAATGCTAATATAGATTAGTTAAACTAATCAAGTGGGTCATTTTAAATAATTTCCAATAATTTTCTAAACGCATTATAAAGAATCCCAGAAAAGAGATGTATTAACATTAATTTATACAAAGGATTTATATAATGAAAAGAACAAACTTATGGCTCATGATTGCCACACTTCCATGGCTAAGCTTAAACAGCCTTTTTGCAGAAAACGTTGTAACCCGTTACCAAAAATACCTAAAAGCCGTTCAAAACACCGAGCAGATGGTTTATAGCCCCGATGCTCAAAAACTGGCTAAAAAAGTCGGTCTCTCTCTTTTAAATGTAACTTGGGAAGATACTGGCCGTACTAAAAACTCCGTTTGGGGTGACAACATCAGTGATGTGACGATTCAAGTGCAAACTGCCGACCCTAAAAATTCAGAGAAAATTAAACCCGTTTTAATGCCGGTTTTAAGATACGACAACTTTAACGATAAGACAGCCGATCTTCCTCCTAGTAAATTTAACCTATTAGTAGGAAATGAGAAGGGCGAAGGCCTCAAAAAGATCTCTCTGACTGAATACCTTGGTAATTTTAGAAAGTACCTTTCCAATGAGCGTAGCTGGAAAGGGGAGAAGCAGTCTCTTCTTGCTCCTCGTGATTCCCACGTACTCGTAAGTGCTCAGCATGCTTTACTTCCTGTGCCTCAAGGTGATAAGGCGATTTTTAATCCTGTCATTTTTAACTACCAATCCTATGAAGATCAACCAGCAGTTCTTACTATCCTGGCTACCCGCGAAGGAACCAGTGCTACTATAATTGACTACTCTCGCGATTCCTTTGAAGGAGGACACTACTATGGTCATGGTCAGCGCCTTTTCTTTAACGAAAATGGTCAGAAAGCCTCTTTCACTGGAGAGCGTATCAGCGACTTCCGTGAAGGTGCCAGCGTATCTAACGAAGTCAGTATCGCTGCCAACGATAAAGAAGGTCTTAACATGGTTCTCATGATTCAAGTTCCTTTAAAGAATGTACGTAAGCAAAGATACTTACCTATGATGTACATGGCAATGGAAACTCTTCATAGAGGTGGAGCTCCTGATAGTACTCCCGACGTAGAAGAAGCAGTTATCGGACACGGCGAAACCGAAGGCCCATTTATGGAAATTGATGAACTTGCTATCCAAAGAGATGATCGCTACCCCATTCGTGTCACCGTTCAATTTTACCAAGCAACAAGTAACGGAGTTTTAAGCCTGGATGTGGTTAAGAAAATGCGTCAGCAAATTGATCAAGTTTACAAGAATGCTGATTACGTAGGAAGCCTCGTCACTGAGGGAGAAACTGGACGCCCCACTGAGCATCAAGGACCACAGTGTCACCTCCGTCCATGGTGGCCAATCTTCTTAGAGAAAGCGGAAGCCTCCGCTAGCCAAGTTGAAGAGCTCCTCTTTCATCATTACGGACCATACTACCACTACTACTGTGGCAGCCTAGAGACTATCGAATTAACTTGGAATTTCCTTACTAAGGGAGAAACAGTGAGCGAAGATCAACCAGAGGTTATAGAGCAGCCCCTATTTGAAGAAGAACTCATGCTTTTTCCAGAGTTGATGACTTTCTAAATAGATAAAGCCTATTAAGTGCTATTAAAACTCCGAGGCCCAAGACTGGGTTTCGGAGTTTTTTTGTTTTGACCTTTTTGGAACAGTAATTGCTAAGTCTTTTTATCTAAGATCGATGATCTTGATTAAAAAAAAGCAACAAAGGTCGTGTCATATGAAAATAAAACTTTCAAAAAAAAATATAAAAATTGCTCTATTTATACCTTTAGAAATTACTATCATCTTGCTGCTGAAGTATTTAATTCCTTCAACTTTTATATTGTCTAAGCTCCTTGTTTTTGTTTTAGCCTTAGGTATTAATAACTTGATCCTTATGATTTCCAAAAAAGGGATCCGGTTTTTTCTCCAAGGGAGAGAAAGATTCTCTTATTTAAAGAACAAAAATAATTACTCAACCTCCACCTATATATTAGCGATATATATTCTATTATTTAATCAAGAGGACTTATTTTTAAGTGTGTTTTTAGGTGTTGTCTGCCTCGTATTTGCTCTAGCATATCATTTTGATAGATATAATAAAGAAGAAGAACCTAAGTAGCTCTATTGTTTAAAAGGTGTCAAGGATGCCCCATGAAATCATGTAATGAGACTCAGCTTGGACACTTACTGCAAAATGCAACAATTCGAGTCGGATTCAAAACTATACCACTTCTATAGATAATCAAACGGCTACTATTTTCACAACCTCTTAAAATAAATAATTTTTTTAAGTGGCATAGTATTTGCTACTAGTCGGGCTGTTTTAAAAAATTGAATTTACGAAGGGGGATCCAATGCAAAAAATTATCTTAATTAACCTGTTCCTAAGCCTAACAGCTCTGCTATCTTTTACAATCCAAGCAGAAACTTTTTCGCGCCCATTCATAGAGACTCGGATATACTCTGCTGTTGATGTCTCTCTGCCAAGCGGGAACTCCCTATCTATAACTCCCGATATTTGGAAATTTCCCGATGACTTTAATGAGTATCGAGTGGTTGAAGAGGATCCTGGAGCGGATTATGGTCTTTGTAGTGGCTCCGAATTAGCAAGTGTCGATTCCATTATGACCCAGTTAAATATGAATCTACGGCTTAATGATTTAAGATTTGCTTTAATTGCACAGGAGGCTCCGAGAAAGCTTTCTAAAAGTGACCTTACATTTTTAAGATCGGTCCCTCGCTGTGAACCCTTTTTGGGATCCTTAAATTCAATCATTCGGTTGGTATCCGAAGTTGGAAAAGGGAGAGATCATCTTGTGATGGTGAAGAAAGCTCCTCAGCAATTTTCTCATTTTGAACTCACCCTTTTAAAAGATCAGGATTTAATCAGGTTAAGTTTAATTTTATTAAACGGACAATCCATTGATTTTAGCCGAGATGATATCTCTTTCTCTTTGTCTCCCTTCTTGGCTCTTTATGATAAAGAGTTTGTTTCTGTAAGTACCGGCTTAAAAGTGAAGGCTTCTGTTTTCAAAATAGAGCATTTCAATCAACAAGAAAACTATTACACCGAATCTTGCGAAGAATTGAGAGTGAGAGAGGTCTGCCGAGAAAGGTATAACAGACGCGGTGAAAAGATAAAGATTTGTAAAGAAAGAGAAACCTGGGTTGAAGGCGTCAGAGAAATCAAAGAGGAGACCTACTCTTCCGAGATTCTTTATAAGCTCGATTTAGTTGATGGAGAAGATGTAATTCTCGCTTCCTTTTTAGTGGAAGAAATTGATCATGATAATGACTCCATAGAAGAAGGGGAGTGTCTTATTAATTAGCTCGACTTTTGCCATTTTATGGAATGCAAGCAAGGAGTGCTTTTTTATATGAAAGCCAGTCTCCTTCTTTGATACCAAGCCAGGTGGCCGTCCATCCCAGAATTGGTAAGTGAAGATTATTAAACAACTGATCAAAAAGGCTCACTTGTTCGTCCATAAGCGGGTTGGGATTTCTACCTATGTTGTTACAAATAACATATTTGAAACAATGCACTACTTCTCTGGCGGTTTTTAAAGGTCTAATAAAGTAGCGATCCTGCCAAAAGGTGCCCCTTCTATTTAGTCTTCGATTACAAAACTTAGCAATAGATGAAAATAGAGTTCTCAAGGCGTTACCAAAAACTTTACCAATATCAAGACTGTTTTTTCCCTTCCCATCTGTAGCAGGCGAGAACTGACATATAATATGGATGTGATTTGCTTTGATAGCCCAAGTATTGACGGCAATACCATTTGATCGGGAAAAAGCTACCAGATACTCTTTTGCCTTACTTAAAAATGGCTCTTTATCTAATCGTATACCCTTAATGGAAGTTCTAATAGTGATATGATGGGACCTTTTATGAAATAGCCTTCTTGAGCGATGAGGGATTAATGTATTCAATTGATGTTCCTCCTTGCTATGCAAGGATTATGTAGTATTTTTATCTAATATATTCAAACAAAAAAGTCAATTGTGGAAAGCTTTAGATAGTTGATAATTAGGGCATAGAGAGGTTTTATATTACTGGAAATACAGCTCTGCTGTTAGCTTTCTCCTCCGCCCTTCTAAAACACTTGAATAGCAAAGCGAGGATAGAGTGATAAATTAGTAATCAATGGTTTTTTGAACAACTCAGTATTTACGGTGCTCTTTTAAAACTCAACCCGAAATTATGGAAATCCTTGATATATGGTTTGGCACCTTGTGCTTAGCCTTTAAAAAATGGCAAAAGTCGAGCTAATTAAATTCACCAAACCTTCCTTGTTAAAGATCTCCTCCCGCCATACCGATTTGAACATTCGAACCGGCCATACCGATAAAGGGGCCTATGCGGTTTTTGTAAACGAAGCCGATTCATCTGCCTGGTATGTGGGAAATTATGCTCCTGACAGCTCATTCCGAGTGGGGCAGGGTGGTATGCAAAATCATGAGGCGGGTATTGTGGTTAGCTCTAGTAGAGAAACCTCATTTGGCACTGATAGCACAGGCGGATATCGCATTCGGGTGAATGGAAATGCTTATGGGGACTCATGGCAAACAGCTTCGGATATAAGATTTAAAAAAGAGATAAATACCATCGAAGATGCCAGTGAAAAGGTTCTAGGGTTAAGAGGCGTCACCTACAAATGGAAAAAAGATGAATTTCCTAAACGGGCCTTTGGTGATGAGATGCAGTATGGTTTTATCGCTCAAGAGGTCGAGGAGGTTCTTCCTGATTTAGTTACTACGGGGAAATGATGGATACAAAGCTGTAGAGTATTCCAAATTCACCAGTGT
>CAYFLR010000033.1:18069-19457 GCA_964343805.1 uncultured bacterium
TCTTGGTGGAAGTTTTTAAAGAGCAACATGAGAAAACCACCCAACTCGAAGAGGAAAACCAAATTTTAAAACAGCAAATTTATGAGCTGCAGTCAGCCCTTTGCGAGATTAAGGCCGGCTTTTCCTTCTGTCGCGAGGCAAATTAACCTCCATCAAAAAATTATCTCAACTTTAATATGTCGGGGTTATCTGAAACTTGCAGCCTATTCTTTCGATCGGTTTTAAAAACGTAGACCTTGTTTATTCCTTGCTCTTTTAAAAAGGTGAGTTGAGGGTAGATATCGATGTCTTCCCAAACACCCACTCCACAGACTGCTATGAATTCATTTATTTCGAAAACTGCTTCATAGTAGGCAAGGTCTTTATTAAAGCCCAAAAAGTTGGTACTGGACATTCCATATTTTTCCAAAAGAGCTTCCATGGTTTCATCGGCATCATCAAAGGTTCCTGAGCAGTCTGAATGATCTTTATCGAAAAGAAACACCGCTTTTTGGAACCGTACAAAAGCATAGTGCTCATCATTTTTTAATAGAAAATCAATTCCTTTTGTATCCTCAATATAAGTTTTTGCATCTATATAATTACGTCTGTAGTCTCCTGGTTTTTCTACTTTAATATAGTAAACGGCACAAGGTCTTTGGCTGAGAGGAGCTATAAGAGGCTCTTTGACAACAACTTGCCCTCGAAATCTCACCAGCTGGTTATCTTTAGCATCACCTAACAGAATTTTCTTTGCTTTTTTAAATTTTCGAATGGTCACTCTCAGGCGATTGAAAAAAAGAGCCACAATTGTCAAAACTACAAGAACAATTGCTAGGCCAACATCAAAATATAGCCTAATATCTTCTTCTGTAATATCCAAAATATCCATTTGGAAACCTCTTTGTTAATACCCATTAAATGAAATTATATTATCATTATCCACATTAGCAAGAACCGTATCATCCGCTCCGCCCGAGCCGTATTTATAGATGATACCATTATCTCTTAAATAGTAGAGACCACTGTAAGCGGAGGCGCTTAAAGGGGTGACATCGATGGTGGTGGCTGCATTATCAAACCCGGTGATTTCAGTGCCAGGATATCTATAGACTCTTTTGGTATTTGCAACATAAGTTACACCATTCATTTCCCATTCACCACAAATGCCTAAAATGGGTGTGTTATTTGCTCCGGTGTACTCATCTTCTGCGGCATCCCCGTTATGATAAAAGACACTGTTGCCGATGATATAAAGGAGATTCTCGTTTACATTGTCTCCATGAACATCGATCACTGTCCCTGCTTCCACTCCACTTACCGCCTCATCAGTTCCTCCTGAGAGGTGACGATAGATGGTTCCTCCGCTCACATAGTAAATGAATCCATCCAATACAGCCACCTTAGTG
>CAYFLR010000033.1:19467-21081 GCA_964343805.1 uncultured bacterium
TTATCTAAACCTGTGATTTCTATATCATCGCTGGAATTGGTTTCTACATATTCAAAAACTTTATTAGTATCGGACTCCAGATAGTACATGGACTTTATGGTGGTGCTGCCAATGTTTTGAATTCGGTCGGTCAAATCCGTTTTAGACACTTTTATCTGCACACTTAAAAGTCCCCCTGCAAAGACGGTAAAACCTCCTGTAAAAGTGATCCAATCTTGAGTGTTTCTAAATCGATAGGCAAGAGTGGCTCCCGCCGGAACATCTGAAACGCTGATAGTTTGAGCACTGGTATAGGAAGAGGTGAGAGAGTCTGCCGTCACTTCTTCAACTTGAACATTATAGGTTCGATTGACAATAGCAGTGCTGACCCATCCATCTTTCATGGCAATGGCTTTTATGGTTACATTTTGATTTAAAAGAAAAGGTGTCGTGTAAAGGGTTGAACTGGCAGTGGGATCGCTCCCATCTGTTGTATAGTAAATGGAAGCCCCTTCGGTGGTGGTGGTTAAGGTACAGTTTTGCGGATCGATGGTGGTCTCTGAAGGGGACATGGTGAGGGTAGCTACGACTTGGTCTAAAGTGGTGGCACTTTTATAGTTGGAAAAGTCACTCATATAGACCCCATTAAGAGCCACTACTTTAAAATAGTAGGTGGTGCTGGGAGTAAGAGTTCCGATTCCTAGACCTGTATTGGCAGTAGTGGGGACATTGTCATGCTTTAAAGTGTAGGGGCCATTGGCAGCGGTTGCAAAATAAACTTGGAAGGAGGTGACGCCTTGCCCCGTCCATCTTAGTCGTAGCTGTTTTTCCTCTATATTATCGATTTGCAAATTCATGGGAGGAGCTGGTATTTGAGAGTTGTCAATGGTGGCTTCCACCGCTGTGCTTAATTGGCTTTTGGTAGTTCCTTTTACGGCTAAGAGTTTGTAGTAGTAAGGAATACTTGCCTCTGGTGTTGCATCGGTAAATTCATAGTCTGATCCGCTATAGATTTTGTCAGAAAAATTTCCTCCTTCATTATTATCCCGATAGAGCTCATAAGAGTCAGCTCCGGCGACCGATGACCATTTAAGTGTGATTTTGCTAGATGAAATAGTTTTTATGGCTAAGCTGGTTGGTATAGCCACATAGGCACCTTGCCCGCTCCCTTGACCAGAACTGCTGCCCGATCCCGTGTTACTTTGTCCCGAATATTGATCTTCCTCTTTCTTTTTACCCCCAGTATTATCCTCAGCGCTGGAGTTATCATTTTCTTTTTCCTCCTTTTCTTCTTCATCTATTTCTTTACTGTCTTTCTTATTGGACGAGTTATTGTTTTCCAATTGGGGTTCTTCTTTTTCTTCCTCCGGTTCTTTGATTAAACCACAATTAAAAAGACCTATAATAAGGCTTAAAGAAAATAAAAAGAGTAGGGTACTTTTCATAATAGCGCTCCTTTTTTTACGAGAGAATCATCAAAGTATATCAAAAATTGAATCTTATGAGTGTCGTTACTTTACGAGGCCCCTCCTTTTTTGATATATTGCATGCAACATCAATAATTTATGGGACTTTGTTATGAGGGTTTATCTTTGGCTTACCTGCTGCTTGGTGCTTTCTTTTTCCTTAAGAGCG
>CAYFLR010000033.1:21091-21856 GCA_964343805.1 uncultured bacterium
TTCTTTTAACCCGGTATCCCTCGCCGTCATATTCATATTGAGTGACCTCTGTCCCTACCGGTATTGTCCATGTTTCATCTGTTGCAAGTAAAAAGTGGATTTGCCTATCTTAGTGGCAATCAGCCTCCCTTTGATATCTCTTTATCCGGCTATAAACTGAGTACTTCGGTGGGTTATGGTCGCCTCGTCAAAGGCAATCCCTTGATGGTGAGCTTGGGTTTTCAGTATTTTAGCTTGGGGAGTAGTGATTCCGAACTTGCTTCAGATGCCTCTCTAATGGGGCCTTTTGTTGATGTAAATTTCCTATATAAGACATGGAAAGAACTATCATTAGGACCTTGGCTTCACTTTCCAGTGGGAACCATCTCTCAAGAGATTGATCCTGAAACCGATGAGTTAAGGTTGGATCTCTTTTTTGGTCTGGCTGGTGATTATCGATTTCACTATTTAGGCTATGACTTTTCGGTCTTATCTGGCTTACTTTTCCAACCCATCAGTGGGCAATTTCATTTTATGATGCCCCTTTTACTCTCCGTCAATTTTAAATATGAGCATCGCAGAGAGCATGAGCTAGGATCTGAAAACAAAGTTGTAAAGAAAGCCGCCCCTGTTAAAAGTGAGGTGACGGTGGGTTCTGAGGTAATTCTTTTTGAAATTTTGGGAACCAAACCCAGCGACAAAGCGACCCTCTTTATCAAAGATATTAGCGATGTTCTTCTATCCCAAAAGACTCATTGGGATGGAGTCAGAGTACAAGGATTTTTT
>CAYFLR010000033.1:21866-23492 GCA_964343805.1 uncultured bacterium
CGCGACCAAGAGGGCCGAGTCCATACGACTGTTACTCATTAAACAGGGTTTATCTGCGGGCAAGATTTTACTCAGTAAAGAGAATTTAAAACCAGGAAAAGGTTCACCCCAAAGAGTGGATCTTATAATCTATAAACAAGTCAAAAGTGGTCAAGCGGGACTTCCCGGCGGATTAAAAAATAAGATCGAGACTATAAAAAAGGCTTGGCTTGCAAGTTCCTACCTCTTTAGACATCCTATCTTGCATTTTCAATCTTCCAGCTCCAGGTTGAGTAAGAAAGCGGAAGGAATATTGGAAAAACTGGCTGTCATTTTAGCAAAAGAAAAAGAGAACTGGGGACGATTGACTCTATTTGGCTATACCGATGCTACGGGGAATGCCAAACTCAATGCCAAGCTCGCTAATAAAAGAGCTAAAAAAGCGGGGAGTATTTTAGAAAAAGGTGGGATTGCCGCGAGTCGCATGGACTTGATGGGAGTCACAGCGGCTCACCGTGAAGTCATAACACCCGCAGCCAAGGCCGAAGATCGCCGAGTGGAAGTAGAAATAAATGGCATCATGGATGGAACCAAATTAAAACAGCAATTGGATGCTCTTAAATCTTCTCCCTGATCTCTCTCTACTTGAGCCTATTTTCATACCACATAATTTTGTCGTCCGCCTTGGAAGTGGAGAGCACATCTAAATCTCCGTCCCCATCCATATCGATCACAAACACCGAGGTAACGGTATCCACATCAGTGCTGATGGTATGAGTGGTAAAATTCTCGGTGCCATCATTTTCCAGCCAAACCACAATCCCTTTTTTGTAGTTGGCGACAATATCTATATCATTGTCACCATCTAAGTCAGTTGGATAAAGTGCTCTGATACTTTCAGCTCCTAAGGTGAGATTGTGAGAAGTGAAAGTTTCATTGCCATCATTTTCATAGCAGGCGATTTTTCCATCTGCTACGGAAGCTGAAAGAACATCCACATCTTCATCTCCATCTAAATCCACTGCAAAAACAAAGCGTGCGTTCTCAGCCTCGGTGGAAATGGTAGCCGCAGTAAAGTTTTCTGATCCATCGTTTTTGTACCAGGCAATTTTATGATCGGTCCAGGAAGCAGAGATCACATCTAAATCACCATCTCCATCAACATCTTTGGCATAAACTGATTTGGCTTCTTTGGCATCCGTAGTAATGACTTTTTCGGTAAAGGAATTGGATCCATCGTTTTCATACCAGGCAATCATATTATCAAATTGAATGGCTGCCAATACATCCATGTCTCCATCTTCATCTAAATCGATGGCAAAAACTTGATGAGCTCCATCTGCACTGTCTGAAATAGTGTGTGCGGTAAAATTTTCCGATCCTCCATTTTCGTACCAGACTATCTTATCATCTAAAGTGGAGGCAGAAAGAACATCCATATCTCCATCTTTATCCATATCTACTGCAAAAACGGAGTGAGCTCCATCAGCGGTGCTGGTAATGGTGTGAGTGGTAAAGCTCTCTTCTCCGTCGTTTTCATACCATAAGATCTTATCATCATCCGCGGAGGCAGAGAGCACATCTATGTCATCATCTCCATCCATATCTACGGCAAAAACCGATCTGGCCCCATCTGCTTCAGAGCTA
>CAYFLR010000033.1:23523-33504 GCA_964343805.1 uncultured bacterium
CGAGACTTTGGTGGTTTCCGCTTCGGTGGTAGTGGAAACATCTTCAGCCATAATGGAATCTCCGGTGAGGGCGATATCATCGGTTTCATACTCTGCCAGTAATTTGGGAGCAATCCAATTATTGATAGTATTGTAAGAAGCTCCCGCAATGGATGTATCGCTAGAAGAGCAAGCTCCACCAAAAGTTACCGTTGAAGTAGAAATGCATAGGGGATTTTTATAGGTAGAAAGAGCATTGGCGGAACCGAGTGAGTGACCATCATCATTGCATTTGGTGGCAAAGTTACTACTAAATTTATCAATGGAATAGTCTGCGATCCAAGTGGTGCTAGCGAGGGTGGCAGGCAGAGCAAAAATGGAGGCGGTGGCATTAGTACTGCCCGCAATAAAATCGGTATAGATGAGCATCTTGCTATCATTGGTTGAAGCGGTATCGCAGGTCACATCTTTACCAAATCGGGGGTGGTAAAGCATAGCCTTTCCTTGAATGCTGGAATCAGTTTTTGTAACAAAATAGGCTAGGTTGCTTGGCCCTCCGGGGTTTTCGCTGTTGCAGGGACGACCCACAAAGCGGCTTCTAATGTGCCATGCATCGGCTGATTCATAGGTGATACTTACCTCAATTTTTCCACTCTCATGGGAGCTATTTAAAATATCTTTTCCTTTCGCAAAATCAATTTGAATATCGTAGCGGCTGCCATTGATGCGAGCATATAAAAAGGATGCGGCGTCACTGTTTTTAAACCAGAGCTCATAATTGGTGGAGCTGGTTACTTGATAGGCGATGGCGGAGATGGATGTTTCGCCATTGGGAACCAGCGAACCACTCCCCGAGGCCACCGCGATTTGCCCTTGGTAGTTTCCGCTAAATACATTTCCAATGGCAGAGACCACTTTTTTAATTCCTTCCATATATTTTCTCAGGAGTTGAGGTTGGCAATCAAGCAATCCATCAGCACACATACCGGTACTGGTAGAGACTAGATTTCCCACCACAATCGTATCGGAAGTGGAATCTCCCGAATCATAAGAGAGCGAGTCAGGAATCAATTCCTCATCTAAGATGGCAATTTGATCAGCTACGGTGGCAATATTTAAACTGGAACTGGTGGTGCCACTGGATGAACTTCCGCTCCCACTGCCTTTATTGCCACTTCCCGAAGAGCCTTGGTTGTTATCATTTTTATCCTTTTCTCCGGTACCTCGGGTGCAGCTGTGCTGAGATAGAATTAAAGAGAATAAAATTATAAAAAGCCATAGTCCTTTTTGCATATTGCCCTCGCTGAATGTGGTATATTTATATCTCATTTATTTTCTCACGGAGAGGGAGGAATGACTATATAAAATCTATTTTTTTACTATTTAGGAGGGTGTTTTGAAGATTTTTGCATTTTTTATAGTAATATTTACCAGGGTAAGTTGCTCAACTATGTGACCAACAGGTCGTTTTGTCAAGTTACCTAAACGGCAAAGTCAGCAACATGCCCATATCCCTACCCATTAATTTTATTTCTCTCTAATTCCCTTTATCCCTTTATTAATGGTTTTTTTTAGCAAAGAAATTTCTTGCTGTTTGATAAATAGTATTAATTAAAATAGAGGGTTATCAGTTGAGTGTTGACAAAAAGGGGGTAGTTATATAAGTATATTCGCATATTCTAATTAATGCTTAGAATAGAAAACTAAACAAGGAGATGAAAAATGAAAAAAGTAACAGCCTCAATTATCAGTCTGATGTTATTGTCCTCATCCGTTTTTGCTAGCAACCTAGACGAAGATAAACTTAACCTACCTTTTAAAAACGCCAAGCAGCTTGATGCGAGTCAAATGGAAGAAACTCGAGGGAGTTTTTTCTTTTTACCTATTCTTATCGCCGGAGCGGCAGCGGCCATCGGTGGTGGGACAGCCTCTTTAACAGGAACCGATTTTGACCCTTATATTCCTGATGTGTATGGACCTGCTTATCCACCAGCATATGGACCCAGTTATCCGCCACATCCAGGTTTTAATGGAAATTATCCACCTCCAGGTATGATGCCACCTCCTGGAATGATGCCTCCTCCAGGGTATATGCCTCATCCTTATGCTGGCAGATATCCTTATCCTCCCCATCCCGCCTATGGTAGGTAAATTTGTTGGTGATTATCCTTGATTTTACGATCAAAGATCTGAATCATTTGAGCATTAAATTCCATCGGGTCCAAGGCGTTAAATTGTTTTGCCTCAATGCGACCCTGGATATGCTCACCAATTCCATCCATGAGAGTTTCTAAAAATGCCCTGGGATTATAGTTTTTATCTTTCATATGACGAAACCAAAGGTGGGTGCGTGTCGGCCCCAAAACAGCGTACAATTCCCAAGCTTCCAGTTTATTAATTTCAGCTTCTGTCCAATGAAAAAGAGCACTTCTTCTCACTGGATCCATTTTCGATGAATCTCTGTTCCCAATGGTTGGGATTTGCCCTTGGTTCATCACATCAACAGAACGGTGCATTATGGTAGGATCCTTAAAAACTGTAATGGCAAACATGTCAGCAAAAAATTCCCAATAGGGATGTTTGATATAGGGAAGGTTTTGTTGCATCCTATAGTCATATTCCAAGGTGTACATGATGCGATGAACTTTATTGTGATAGTAGCTCTCTTGAAAGTAATGGCCCATTTCATGAGTGTACATACCCAGTGCCTCTCTAGGAACATGAGATGAGGTAGAATAATCACCTTCTATCCCGGCGGTGGCTCTTAAATGCCTTTTATCTGATTCAAGGGCGCATCGATGTTTAAAGTCAGCTGTGTTTCCTCTTGCTGATAGTTCCAAAGTCAATTTACCAGTATAAGAAGGTGACTCTAATTGTTTAAGTACATCCTTGGTCCAATTGATAAAAACCTCCTTCCGGGCAGGTTCCACCGACACACCTGGAAGTGCCTTGGTTTGAAAGTCAATATGCTTCAAATCCAAGTCCTGACATTGATTGGCATGAATCTTGAGATTGAAAAAAATACAAATGCATATCAAAAATGACAAATAATTCTTCATACCATCCTCTAATCAATCGGCAGCAAGTAAGCTTTTCTATAACTCTATCAAAGTTGTGCTATAATTAAAAATAATGAATAAGAATTTAAACTCATCTTTTCAATTAATATCCCACCGGGGAGGAGCGGCTCTCTATCCAGAAAATACTCTTTTGGCTTTTGAGAAATCTATTTTAGAGTATCAGTGTGAAATGATCGAATTAGATATTAGAACTACCAAAGATGGGGAGTTTGTCATTTTTCACGATCCCACCACTGAAAGAACCACTGATCAAAATCACCAAATAGAAGATTTAACCCTCGTTGAAGCCAGAAAATTGGATGCGGCTTATCATTTTACTAAAGATAAAGGAAAGACCTATCCCTTCCGAGGGAAGGGAGTTGGCATCCCTACTCTTAAAGAGTTTCTTGATTTTGCAAAAGAACAAAAATTTTCATTTATATTAGAAGTAAAGCCCCATAGCAATTTTAATGTCCATCATTTGAAAAAACTACTCGATTCATACTCTCTCTATCCATCTATGATAGTGGGGAGCTTTGATACCGCCACCAACAAAGAACTACTTAAGCATATACCGGCCACAAAACATTTTTTAAGCCGGGGAGAGATTAAAATTTTATCACTCCTCTATTTTATAAAGTTGATGGCCTTTTATCCGCTTAAAAACAGAACTTTTCATATAAAGTACACTTGGCTGCAGAGGTTTGGTCTTGGTTATATGAAAGCCTTCCAAAAGTTGAATGTCCCGGTCTATGGATGGACAATTAATGATAAGCAGCTCTTTAAATATTTCCTGGAAGAGGGCATCGATGGTATCATAACAGACCGTCCTGATTATAGGTCTTTCATAGATAATGATAAAACTCATTTTTCTGGAAACAAAGCTTCTTGAGAGATAAGGAGTGCATGTGATTAAGCTTATTTTTATCTTCAGTGTGATCTTTTGTTCAAATCTTTATGCCGAAGAAAACGATGAAAAGGATGTGAGATATTCCTTTTATGAGCAAACGGGATTGACTCTGCCTTCGGGAAAAACTGATGTTAGTCTTGCTGTTAACCGTACTCTGCACGGTGAGATGGCACAATTAAATTATAATTTTAGTGTTAATTATGGGTGGACCAAGGTCATTGAGACATCTTTATCACTCCCCTATGTTATTAAAACCAACAAAACACTAGAAATTTTACCGGATAAAAAGTTTACCCATGAAGATCTGGCCAAGTTACAGTTGAGCTTAAAATTAAATATACTCCAAGAGCAGATTAAGAGGCCCAGCCTCACTCTTAACTGGAGTTCATCTTATCCCCTCACAAAAAAAGATCCACCGGATATGACGTTATTAATTAATCAAGGAAAGTGGAGGCATTCCTTGGCATTGACCCTCAGTAAAACCCATAATCCATTAATGGTTTACCTTAATACGTCAGTCAACTATCAAAGTGAATACATCATTAAAACTGAACAACAAGATTTGAATTATGATGCTTATTTTTCTTTTGCCGGAGAAATGGGGGTAGGTATCGGTTTTAACAATGAGCTCTCTCAGGTCTTCTCCTTTGGTTTTAATTACCATGATAATCTAGTAAGAGATGATGAAGAAGTGAAGGGGAGTTCTGCCGAAAGCCAGTTTTTAAGAACCTCGTTAAGCTACAATATAGTGGGAGATAATTACCTAAGACCCAGCTTAACCTTGCAATCAAATAAAGCCACCACCTTGGAATTATCATGGTCAACCCAATTTTAAAATGGTTACCTTTGACTCTTTTCATCTTTTATGCTGGAAAAATCGAGGCACAAAGTGAAATTGTATTTAAAACCTTTTTATCTTTGAAACAAGAGCAGATTGTGATGCAGAAATTTGATTATTCTTGTGGGTCTGCGTCTTTAGCCACCTTAATGAATTACTTTAAGAAAGGGATTTTGGAAAAAGATATTCTAAATTCCATTAAAAAGAGTGTCTCGAAAAAGGAGTATCAACAGATTTTAGATGAAGGGCTTTCACTCAAAAACTTGAGAGATGCCGCCGAGGGTATGGGGTTTAAGGCCACCGGCTTAGCTATAAAACCAAATGATCTCTATCAAGCTAACATTCCTATCCTCGTTTTTTTAAAGAAAAAGATGCTCAATCACTTTACGGTTTTTACTGCCTATCATAATGGGGTGATTCATATAAAAGATCCAGTTTTGGGTCACCAGCTGTTAAGTGAAGAGGAATTTGAAAAGATGTATCAAGGAAAAGCTCTTTTTGTAAACTTTAACAATCAACTTCCCCCAAAGGATGATTTAAAAGTAAGATCATTTAACTTAAAGACTATTTCTCGAGCTATTAGTACGCATTTAGCTAATTTCCCTTAAAAATAACAAGATATTTTCTCTTATCAGATTACTTCCTTATTACCAACCTACAGAAAACAAAAGAAAACTCAGAAATTGTAAGGGATTCAGCTCAAAATTCCGAAAAGTAATATGAGTTTGTTGTAATATTTTTATTCCATAGCACCAATAGTTTCATCGAGGGCTGGGCTTATGCTTTGCAGTTGTAGAATTGTATCTTGTTTATTATTTTTTTGCATGGTTACAGTAAGTTGTGGGAATGGGCGAGAAAAAATTGCTAAAGATTTATCTCCCCAAGTCATTAAAAAAAATCCCTCCCCCGATAAAAAAGAAAAAAGACCACTGCCCGTGCAATTACCCTACTATCAAAATGATTTAAAAACGGCCCCCAATGGTGGTCAATACACCTATCTCCAGCTGTCATTTTATGAACAGCCTCTTAGCGAAAACAATGCAAATTTAGTGGGCTCTATGATGGAAAGAAAAGGGGGGAATGTGGTGTTTGCAAAGGATAACCCTCCCCCCCCAGATTACACGTTGGCGGTTCCCAAATGGACACCTAAAAAAGCTTTAAAAGAAACGGGAGGTGTTTTTGGTAATGTGGATCGGATGAGTAGCCATAAGCAAGAGCGTCTATTAGAGGTCGTTCGAGGATTAACACCCGCAACCAAAGAGTTGATTGATGGCCCCATTACGGTGATTGAAACCGGAGAAAAAGATTTTAAAAAACTTGCTAAAGAAGGGATAAAGGGATTAAAGGGGGGAGTGATTGGAAGATATTATTATAATGACAATCTTCTTTTATTTAGAGATAACCTCTCGCCTAGTCGTGCAACTCAGACTATTGCTCATGAGGTCGGTCATGAAGTTTGGGATAACCTGAGTCTTGCCGAGCAACTTCATTGGTACTACACCTACAATGTAAACTCTCCAGAGTGGAGGGATTTAAAAAGTGATGATGGTTTGATAAAAGATACTTTTATTCCCAAAGAGACAATGAAAACAGGAAATTATTATAGTAGCTATGCTCCAAATACCGAAGAGCCTTTTGCGGAAATATTCTCTCAGACCATCATGAGAAATGAAGCCGGGGCCAAAGATGTAATAAATGAAAAACAGCGAAATAGCGAAGCTCTCTATCATAAAGTGGACTGGATGGATGATCTATTTGAACTCCCAGAAAGTGACTCAACTACTACAAGACTTGCCATGCCAGAACCTCCTGACTTCTTGGATAAAGCCAGTAGCTATATTAATAAATTAAAGCAATCTATCGAACTTCCCAGCCATGGTAAAACTATGAGCGCTCATGAAGCAGAGGGTACTTACGAAGTGAGTGGTCAAGATTTAAGGTCAGATCATCTCTGTTTAAAAACCGATGCTTTTTTTCTGAGTCAAAATCTCATCACTTATCAAATCAAAGAGGATTCTGATTGTGGAGTTCTTGATTATGTGGTCGCCCAGCGGGGGGATGGAAAGCCTTTTTATATTTTCAAAGCAGATCGTGATCAGGAAGATATTGTTTTTGATCATATTGACAGCTTTACCAATGAAAAGACCACATGGATTATTAGATGGGTCGAACTTCCCAAAGTTGTGAAGCAAAAGCCAATAGAACTTATAAGGGATTTTTCCAGTTTCCCAGTCTCAGAGGATTTTTTACCCAGGCTCATCGACCATGTGGGAGTCAAGGGGCAAATTTATGCTAATGTTATAAAAACTGAGCAGACAACGCCTTCAAAGTTCTAGTTCTTTGAGAGAAAAAAGAGCTAAGATGGTTTGATAGGTTTGGATTTTATGAAGTGTGATATTTGATTGTTCTAGAGATGTCGTCATACGAATGAGGGCTCCCGTAATTAAATCTTGAGCCATTTTGACTTTGATTTCCATTTGAGTGGGTGGGAACTTTTTTTCTTTGATTCCCCACTGCAAAATACCGAGGATATTTTGATATCCCCCCTCCAATATTTGGTTTTGCAGATACCTAATTTCCGGTTTGAATAGAGTTTGATGATAAAACTGCATATAGATAATTCGGTATTTAGGATGGAAACTCATCCAGTCAAAGAGGGCCTCTATATAGATCCTAAGTAACCCTTCAGCGTTCTTGGCTTCGGCCATAGCCTCTTCGGCTAATTGTCGTCCATGAGCCACCACTTTTTGAACCACCAGCTGGAATATTTGATCTAAGTCTTTGAAGTGGTAAAGCAAAAGGGAGGGGCTGAGATTAAGATGACGCCCAATCTGCCCCAAAGTGGTTCCTCCTAATCCATATTCGGCGAAACATTCCAAAGCTCCTTGGATGATCTCTTCTTTTTTTTTCTGTCCTTTTGATGGCTTAGGAGGAGGGGGAGTATTCATTAGGCTGTTCCTTAGATAAATTGAATGATCATTCAACTTTATTTTATCATTTATATATCTATAAAAACAATAAGATAACTGAATATTGTTCAATTTTATTGTAGATTTTACTATATGTCTTTAATTTTAAGTTATTGAAAATAAAAGTAATTAAATTAAAAATTAGTAAAATGCCAAAAAAACTTGAATGATAATTCAGTTTGTGTTAGAACAAGGAGGTCCCTAAGGGGCATTCAATCTAAAGAGGAATCAAAAAAAGAGGAGTTCAAAATGAAATACACATGGATAGTTTTTGCAATTTTAAGTGCCTTCGTTTTAAATGCTTGCGGATCTGAGAATCCATCGAGTCTAAAGCAAGTTGAGGAAGTTAAAAAGGGTATATCTATTCGTACTTATAAAGGGGTTGATAATAAGCACAAGCCCTGTTTTTTGCAGGTGGTTGAAAAGCGGGATGAAGAGGCTTACACTGTCAAAACAAATTATAGTGATACCAGCCTTTATGTTTCCTATCCAATACAGGTAAATGAAGATATGACCGAGGTGACTTTTGATTACAGTATCTTGAGTGGAGGTCGACATGATGAATGGCAAGGTGAAATTATTGGTATTTCCATGGATAAAAGCAGAAGCCCTATCAAATTTAAATACCGAGATAATTCAGGTATCATCCGCTTTTTCAGACCTTTTGAAAGAATTTGCTCCAATTTAAAATAGATCCTCCATACCCTCAAATATTGAAAAGTCGAGTGACTCTCAACTCGACTTTTTTTCCCTTTAATTTAAGTATGCTATAATAGTTAGCATGAGAATACTTAAGCCAAATGTTTATCTAATCGTCGGGGATGTGCATCTTCATCCTCAGCATCCACAAATGGGCGAGCTTACAATTGTTATTGATGAGGCTCTTAGTCGATTAAAGAAAGGTGAGAGAATCACCCTGGTGTTTAATGGAGATCTTTTTGACTTTATTTTGATACCCGGTGGTTCCATTACCCCCTTACCGGTGATTGAAGCGCTCGATGAGTTAGATAGTAATTGCCCAGAGTTTTTTGATGCCCTTGCAAACATTATCATAGCCAAAGGGGATGTGGTTTTTATCGCAGGAAATCATGATCAAGAGCTTTTCAGTCGATTGGTTCAAGAAAAAATAAAACGACTTATTTTAAAAAGAAAACTGAAACCCCAACTGCTCACACGCATTCAATTTCCTCTTTGGTTTTATCGTCCACGCAATGTGGTTCATATTGAGCATGGGAGTCAATATGATTCTGATAACGCGGTGCTTCACCCTTTGCTTATAGAGGAATCTTCCCAATCTGCAAGTATTTATCCCCTTGGAGTTCTACTCGGAAAGCATCTACAAAAAACCTTAGGAGAAGACTTAAACGATCTGACTCTCAGGGTCGAACAAGATGGAGTTAAATCTTTAGCGTGGTTAATTAAACGCTATAAATGGGGTATGGTGCGCATGCTTTGGCATTTTATCCGAGGTGCTGAAAAGATCATAAAACTCTCTCGTGACTATAAATATCCGAGCAGTGATTATATTCGTGATAAGGAAGCGCTTTATGCTGCTGAACAAAAATTACCCATCAATACCGTGAAAGTTATTGCCTCTTATACCCTAGCTCCTACTATGACCGATCCAATTAAAACCAGAGAGAGGCTTTTTTTAAACAGGTTGTACATAGTTCTAATCCTCATTTTTATGATTCCTTCTTGGTTTCTCGCTCCCTTACTGATGGGTCCGCTTGCAGGTATTAGTTTAATACCTATATTCCGTGAACTAAAGAGGGGCAGTCGCTACACCCCAGGCTATGCAGATAAACAAATGGAAAAGTCCGCCTTAGGTTTAGCGGTGCATACCACGGTTAAATTGGTCATTTTAAGCCATATCCATAAAGATCTAGAGCAGCCTCCCTACATTAATACGGGTTCTCTCACTCAACCTAAGAAGGGTTTCAATAAGAGTTTTATAGAACTGACCTTAGGTCGAAAAAAGGTTGAGTGGAAAAGACGCTTCTTAGCTGAAAATACTTGAGTCAAATTGTCAACTTGTGTGGGCCGCCCTCCGTGGGCCGCCAAAATTATAAAATAGTGAGTCCCGATTCTCCTTCGGATAATCTATCCGTGGCACAAACGGGACTAATTTATTCTCAAAAGGTCCCGATTCTCCTTCGGATAAACTATCCGCGGCACAAACGGGACTAATTTACTCTCAAAAGGTCCCGATTCTCCTTCGGATAA
>CAYFLR010000033.1:33604-37214 GCA_964343805.1 uncultured bacterium
GCGGCACAAACGGGACTAATTTACTCTCAAAAGGTCCCGATTCTCCTTCGGATAAACTATCCGCGGCACAAATGGGACATTTTCCCATGCGAATTAGGGCGGCCCACGGAGGGCGGCCCACGGAGGGCGGCCCACGGAGGGCGGCCCGCGTAAGGGGGGACATAATCGCCTGTTAATTACATTAGTGTAGATTTTTAGAGAAATAATTCACCCTCAATAACATATTGAAATTAAAGAGAAAATTCCTAATAATCAAGGAGCTAAAAAGGAATCACGATAAGCAAAAGGTATGAATAATCCAACGATCTGGAGCAAATATGATGTATTTTAAATGGATCTTACTCATTTCTTTTTTAGTTATTGCAAGTGGTTGTGAGAAAAATGAAGCCCAGGTTAAGTCCGATGGATCAACGGGAAATAAAGGCCTGGTCGTAGGTGCTGGAGACCCTGCAAGTTTGGCTGTTTTTTATGAAGAATTTGCCGGTAATTTGAAAAGTTTGGTTGATGGAAATAATAAAACCAATGAGACCAATGGAACAGCTGATTTAGTGATCTCCAATTATTATTTTCTGCACATCCTCGAAAAGGGCAAAGGTCTTTCTATGGAAGACATAAAAAGTGGTGTGAGCACAGATCATTCTATTTCTTCTAGCTGTTCCATTACCGAAGATCGTATCAAGCAGCAAATTCTTTCTTCTTTTATTGATCCACATGGCATTAGAGTGGTTGATTATTCGGGGGAGTCAGATACTTCTCATCTGTTAAATCCTGAATCGGCTGTGATTTATGCCCATTGGGAGCACGATGGTCAAGGAAATTTGACGGTTTCCATTTATTCTGCCCAAGTGACAGATCTTGCCAATGATACCCATATCGATCTGTTAAACCTCGAACACACGAATACCCTCGTGGCCTTTGGGGTCGATCGGGAAACCACCTGTTTTGGCAAAGTGGTGAGAGAGGGTGAAAGTGGAGCGTCGGGAGGAGCGTTTGATGATGAACTCAGTACTTGGATTGACCAGCTAAAGGCTTTAGATCAGGCAGCCTATGGGATTGATTATCTGACAACCCGTCGTGAAACATCGAGACTTTCAGGCTGGCAATCTTTTAATAATGTTATTTTTATCCAAAAACTGAATGAACAAGGAGGATCATGTTCGGTCTTAGAAACAGACATTAGCCGCACTATTATCGAAAGTATTGATGAAAAACTTGAATTTACTAAAGTGAATAATAAAATTGGTAGATCCAATATTAACTTTGATGCTGTGAATATTGTTACTTCCTGGAATTATGTGGGAGGTCAGTTGGAAATCATTTTAGATGTTTTTGAAATAAATAGTGATTATGTGACTTCCAACTTACTAGCCAGAAAATATATCACAGTGGATCCCAGTGAGTTAGGAATCTCCATTGATGATCAAGCTGAATGCCTCAATCATGAGACCATTATTGCAGTTAATAGTTGTAATTGGATTGATGGTGTGGCTCCTAAGTATGACAATGGCCAAGGCTGTGTCAAAGATATTAAATGCACTCCTCTCTCTCAAAATGGACTCTTGAGTGAGATAACCTTTCCTGGGGCGAAATGTGAAATGGCATCCCCAGGTTTAACGTGTGAATACTCCAGTGAATTGATCTATGACTGTGCCAGACTCTATTTTTCAAACGCTGAAGAACCCGCAATTATAAAATAATTATTCTATCACAGGGGTGGCTCCCTCTTCCTTTACATCGATCAGTTGGAACTTAGTAAAAGTTGGAAAGCCTTCCAGTATTTTTGCTGCCGTGGTGAAAGTAGGAGAGGCTCCAGATCCGAATTTATCCAGCCCCATTATAAAGTAACCTTCGGAATCAAAGATCTCTACATCTTTGCCCATATGAGTTGTCATCTGAGCATTGTAGGTGGCGATAGCATCCGCATCGAGAGCTTCACATTTTGGTACTTTGATGCGAAATCCGTTAAAAATATCGCCATCTTTTCTTCCTGCTCTAAGATCTACATCTCCATAAATATAAGGACCTCCGGAAGCCAGCATGGAGAGTTCGTAGTCATCAGGTATCACTTCTCCATCCGGTAAATCTTTCCAAATGATTTGAAAATGGATTTCTAAATCTTTTAAGAACTGGCTTTCAGCAATAGAGGAGGCTTTGATTTCAGCAAAGAGTCCATCTTGGCTCTCATCAGTTTTGGTACAATATTGAACGTTGGCAATGGGACCTTCATCCTCTTCTTCCTCACTTTTGATAAGCTCAGCTTCTTCTTCCTCATCATCTCCTCCGGGCATTTCGGATGTTGCAAAATGGAGATAATTCTCACCCGATGATTTGTAGACAGTTACTGGAGTATCCTCTAGGAAGGGGAGATCGCCATCGCCCATGCTAAAGTCACCTAAAAAGCTCATGGTGTAATGAGTCGGGTCATCCTCCATATCATAAACCACTTTTATTTTTCCTTTTGGCATACCCTCATCGTCCTCTTCTTCGCCTTCATCATCCATGCTATTGAACATCTCCATCATGCGATGCAGTTCATCCCAATCTAAAGTCACATCTCCAGACCCCTTGCCAACTTCTTCCCCTTGTTTATGGGAACCATGATAGGCAACGAAATCCAAGGTATGATTCTTAATCCCTTTAAGGAAGGGAACACGTTTTACAATATCATCGACGAAGTCAGAGGGGAAAAACACAATTTTCCAAGCAAATTTGCCATCTGCTTTTTTATAAATGACCAGACGGGTAGGTGGGTAGAAGGTGTCATCGTTTTCACTGGGTTTAGAGATGGTTCCGCCTTTCATGAGACCGACTTTTTTCGCCCAATCAAAAACAGTTTTGTGTTTAGGGCATTGCACTACTCCGTTATCTCCCATCCCGATGGTGCCAAAACCATCCACGAAATAGATCTCTTTTCCTTCTACTTTTCGCGGTTCCCGATCGTTGCCATCGGGGTCTTTTAAAAGCAGTTTGAAATTGCAATTGGC
Organism: uncultured bacterium; assembly: GCA_964343805.1. Lineage (GTDB taxonomy): Bacteria > Bdellovibrionota_B > Oligoflexia > CAYFLR01 > CAYFLR01 > CAYFLR01. The sequence goes on from CAYFLR010000033.1 coordinate 36,589, forward strand.
AGGACCTGTGGCCATATCAAATATCATGGCAAACATAGTAGTAATACAAAACATACCCGCTTCTTGAGGGCAACCACCTCCCCCTTCGCCTTTTATGAGACTAGCGCTGCTACTTGAAAGGAGATTGAGAGAAAGAGCTCCTGACATATTCAAAAGGGTATTGGCGGTGGTTTGAACTTCTTCCGGGGTGGTTGTTTCAATAGTGGCCGCTTCGGTTTGAGCAGGCATACCGCCTACGGATTCCTCTTTGATTTCAGGCTCACTTTCCGAAGCCACTGTTTCATCCGTTGTTTCAGCAACCTCTTCTTCAGTGGTGCTATTATCGTTTTCTGCATCATCTTTTGGGAGTTCACAACCGGCCATGATGCCGATAATTAAAAAAGTAATTAATAGACATAATAAATTTCTCAATCGTTCTTTCATTAGACTCTCCCTCAAAAGATAAGTGTTATTTTGCATCATTCTAGCTTAAGAGATGAAAAAAACCTATCGGGAAATAAATATTTACTTTTAAGAATATCCAGTATATTCAATTGTCTCTTAGAAAAAAATTGTGAATGAGGGAGATAATATGGGTATTCGATTAGCAATAAATGGTTTTGGCCGTATGGGACGACTGGGTATGC
>CAYFLR010000033.1:37224-49274 GCA_964343805.1 uncultured bacterium
AGAAATCGTTCATATCAATGATCCAGCTGGAACCGCAGAAGCCGCGGCCCATTTAGTAAAATATGACTCTGTTCACGGTAAATGGAATCAAGCTGTTTCAATGGTCGATGAAAAAACTTTTATGGTGGCTGATCAGAAAATCTCCTTTAGTTCTGTTAGCTCCCTAAGTGAATTGCCTTGGTCTGATATAAAAGCAGATATGGTATTAGATTGCACCGGACATTTTAAAACCAAGGAGGCTTTACTGCCCTATTTTGATTTTGGTGTAAAGAAGGTTATAGCTTCTACCCCGGTTAAAGATGAGGATGTTCTAAATATTGTAATGGGTATCAATGATCACCTTTATGATTCAGAAAAAAACCACATTGTTACCTCCGCTTCTTGTACCACCAATGCCCTTTCTCCCATTGTTAAAACGATTAATGAAAGTTTTAAAATCAAACATGGAACTATTACTACTATTCATGATGTGACCAATACACAAAGAATTATAGATCGTTTTCATAAAGATTTAAGAAGAGCTCGTTCCTCATCCACTTCTTTAATACCAACCACCTCAGGTTCCTCTAAAGCTATTGTGAAAATTTTTCCTGAACTTAAAGGGCGTATTGAAACGATGGCGATTAGAGTTCCTATTCAAAATAGCTCCATAGTGGATTGTGTTTTTGAGGTGGAAAATAAAACCTCTAAAGAAGAGGTGAATCATGTGCTAAAAACTGCAGCAGAAGGGGAACTTTCAGCATTTTTTGGTTACGAGCCTAAACCCTTAGTGTCTATAGATTACCTTCATGAATCTAGATCTTCGGTAATTGATGCTTTATCCACTTCGGTATTGAATGAAACTCAAATCAAAATCATTGCTTGGTACGACAATGAATGGGGGTATGTTTCGCGGATGATGGAACTGGTGGGTAAAGTGGCGAATAGTTTGTCACCAAGATGAAAGTGTGGGAGCGAGTAATCTCTCCTTGCCATCAATAATAAGGTAACTTTTCTGAATTTCCTCCAACTTATTCCAGACAGCAGAAAACTCCATATCCGGATCAAGATCTCCTAAGGAAGTTTCAATAGTTCGGATGAGTTCAGTAATTTCTTCCAGTTCACCTTCAATTAGGTTTTTAGTTTCATTGTTATATTGCCCGAGGGCAATTAAGTAGGCCTTTCCTTTCAAAAGGACTCTTTTCTTCTTTATAAGCTTTGTATCTGCTGTAGAATCTTTGGAAGAGGAGGAAATGCTTGCGTCTGCTGATTGATTGGAAACACGGGCAGATACCTCAATATTGGCATAACTATTTTCTTGTCCCTTAATGACAAATGAGTCTTCAGTTCCCCATCTTTCTTCCACCTCAAAACCCATATTCATAAGTAGCTTAGGAATGGCTACCAGGGCTCTTAATAATTCTGGAAGTTTATCACTGGATGCAAAGTTTTGGATTTGATCATGATCACTGACCTTTTGATAATCTTTAGGTAAAGTTAATCGGTGATAATTTACCTTTCCTTTGAACGTCCAGTTCTCTGGTATGATAGCCAAAAGCTCTTGCCTCATTTTGGCATAGTCTTGGATTTTCTGCTCACAGGTTCTACCTTGCAGGTATTTATACATATGCTTATCATTAATTAAGTGCTTATGGATTTTTTCCTCTGAAATATATTTGCCGATGGCCTCTGGTTGATTTTTTAGACGTATTAAAAGTTGAAATTGATTATTAGAGATTTGCGTTCTATGTCCTTTCACAAGGTTTTTTAAATAAAGTAAGATGGAAGGATAGTGGGATAGGTAAGTTGCGACTTTTGAAGATAACACTGAGTCATTGTTTATGGACTCTGCATAGACTAGGAGAATGAAATTTTGATAAAGTTCTAATTCGGTTCTCAATTGTTTCGTTTTTTCACCATTTTTTACATTCATATGGGATACTTTTCGACAGAAAAATGTATCTTCTAAATCTGGAGTGTGGTGGGCCACATATGCCACAATGCTTCGTACTAGATCTCCTTGCGTGAAGTAGAACTCAATGTTTTTCATTAAATGAAAGTGATCTTTATCTAGAAAGTTGGTTTTGTTTTGTTGGGCAAAGGCTCGTTGCTCTTGACTAAATTCTCCGTGAGCAGAGATATAGCTCTGAGTCCATCTCCAAAATAGATTCTGTATAGATCTAATGTAGGTATTCCAATGTTCAGTTGCAATGACAGACTTGTTATTAATGCTATAGCTCTCTTCTTTAGTTATTTTGAATAGTGGATAAGAAAAACCCAATTGCTCATTCATAACCATTTTTACTGAGGAATCGTTATCTTTCCGTTGTTTACATGATGTGAGTATTAAAAAAGCCATGCAGACTATTAATAGTTTTTTCATTATTTAAATCTCCTATGGCATTAAGGGAATTATGGTACTACCTAGCTTTATCCGTGCTTGACCGGCGGATGACCAACTCTTCCAACAGCGTTTAAAACTCTTTTTACTCTTTTTAGGGTCGGCGGTTAATAGCCTGACTTCCATATTTGGAAGCAGTTCTGTGTGGAGTAAATCTAATTCACTTTTTATCAGTAGACGATGTTCATTTATCAACTGATTCCAATCAATAGATATAAATTTACCTTTTTTGGAAATATTTTCTATTGTGATGGTGAAAGAGTCTTGGTTTTCTGTTTCCCAGCCAGCTTTGGTATGACCCGCAACTTCAATTTCCTTCTCTCCCGTGTTTTGATTAGCTCCAGTATGAAACTCCACCCCTTGCCCTCGACTATGTCCTTTTTTAATTAGATCTTGGTGTTCCATAGTGACTTGCAAGAAATTTCGATCTTCCGCCATATTGAACCCAAGTGATCTGAAGACATCTAGAACTCGACCCATATTTCGTAAGAACTTAGGGCAGTTAATTTTTTCGGAATCTAAGTTGATATGGGTAAATGATTTAGTTTGTTTTTTCTTTTCTCTTGGGAGCAAAGTCTCTTTATTAAATCGATCCACTATATCACCTAGGATTATATGCATCTCACTGGCGAGGCTTTTCTTGTATTCCATACATGCCTGCTTTTCGTAAGCTAGAGGTGGGTTATCTTGAAGTGTTTTTTTATAGTTAGATCCTTTAAAATAATGAGGAAAAGGTCCTTGATAAGAAATGAGCATTTCCCCATTAGATTCCCTTAAGAAAGAGAGGTATTTAAAGAGCTTTCCATAGTTATTTTTTATTCTTATGGTATCTGGATCATCAGGAAAATGGGTTGCCAGAAAATTAATCAGTTGGTAGCCAAAAAAGACTTCCATATCAAAGTCTTCATAGGGGCGATAGTGCTCAGCAACGAGTACACCCACATCAAGATTACAGGTAAAGCCTGAGATAGCTCTATAAATGTAAAGATAAACATGGTTCTTAAAGAAGTTGGCTACTTTATCAGGTGGATAGAGTTCCTCAATTAATTGAAACATGGACATTATATCTGAATAGGCATGTTTATTTTTTTGTGAGTCGAGGATGTAGGTAAATCTTTTCATGGCAATCTGGTCGTCATAGAGTCGATTGTAGAGAAACACTAGGGCTTCTTTAAAATCAGTGTGCCATGCATTGATAGTGTAATTGAATTGTCGCTCTAAGTCATGTTTGATAAAGAATTTGGATCCAAGCCAATTCAGGTCGTCTTGTTTAATCAGATAGTTATCCCTTACTGCCAAATTTGCTAGAGGAGTAAGGAATTTCTTTTGGGTAGAAACACTCCCTCTTTGCTGTTTTAGTTCTGAATTTGTTTGTCTTTTCTAGCAGTTGCCCAATAATGTCAGAAAAATCAAGATCAAAAAGATCCATTTTGATTGCATGTCATCCTCTCTTATGTAGATGTTATGAACACTTCGGTTAAAGGCCGGGACAGCTTAAAATCGACTAGAAAAACCTGTGTTTACAAAAGGTTACCGAGGATGTAAACAGGGGTTAAACTTATCAACATTTTAATTACTTGTTAATTTCAAGAAACATGAAAGGGATCATGTATTTTCCTCTCCTCTTTTCCTAGCTAAAACTAATAGTTAAACTTAACTTTCAACTTCTAACATCAATTTGCCGAAAGCAAATCATAATTATATTACTGGAGGTTTACCATGTTGAGACTCACCGTTGCATTGCTTTTACTTTCCCTTCATTTAGGCTGTGCAAATGAAAGTGATGATACTTCTGGTGTGAAATCAGAAGAATCTTCCAGTCCTTCTACTGAAGTGCTAACAAGAGAGCAAGAGACAGAAAAAGACTTGGTAAGCTTAATTAAAAAGTATCGGCTGCCTCTTCGAATCGACACTGAAGATTATGAGGGATATGCAGCAGCACTTACAGAACAAGAGAAAGGTGATTTAATAAAAAGGGTAATATATCTACAAGATGAGTTTATTCAATCCAAAGATTCTATTTTGATCTCTATTGATAAAATATCCACTGACATTATGAATGATCTCTTTTCTGCTTCTGATTACTATTTTGTAGTGGGGCTTTACGATGTAAAAAATAACAAAGTAATTGAACTTAAAAAAACTCGAGAAGTTGAGGTTTCAGCTAGCCTTGACAAAGAGACGGTGGTGGAATACACCGATCTTAATATCACTCTTACTGGAACAGAAGTCTTTGAAGCTTTTATAGAAAATCTAAAAGATGTAAATATAGAAAATATTGATTTAGTAATAATCTTCAAAGAGGCGGATCTTTTTTCTAGTTTTTTTAATGGTGATGAATTAGATCGAGATGCCATATCTTTTAGTAAATTAATGCCGAAAAATGGAGAGACTACCAAAACACAAATGATAACATTATCTCAGCTGTTTGGTTCTGATAGTTCCACTACAGGTGAATATAATGTAAGTAACTTTGGTACTGCCAATTTAACGATCACTTACAAAGCCGAATAATTAAAACAACTTTATAGGGATGTGGCATGGTTAGATATTTTGTTGGAGATTTTAATTCGAGATCGATTTTTTTACTTAGCCTAGGACTCCTTCTTTATTTTAGTAACTTGTCAGTTCTTCTTAGCAATCAGTTTGATGAAGATCATCTTAATAACAAGCCTGACGAGGTCTCTTATTCAGAGTCGGGTTTACCCATTCCTTATGATAATTACATAAATGACTTTGCAGGTCTCATTTCTGAAGGAGATGATGAAAGATTGTATCAAATGTTAAAGCAGATTGAATTACAGACCGGAATAGAAATTACCATAGTGACGATCAAACAAATCAGCCAGGATTTTAGTACGATTGAAAGTTATGCAACGGCTCTTTTCAATGAGTGGGGAGTGGGAAATGTAGAAAAAAATAAAGGAGTCATGATCCTGGTCGCGCTGGAAGATCGTCAAATGAGAATTGAACTTGGGGGAGGATTTGGCACTCGCTACAATGATGTTATGAAAAAAGTGATTGATCAAAAATTTATTCCTCACTTTAAAGAGGATCGATACAGCCATGGCATCGTTCAAGGAACTGAAGCAGTTATCAAAACTTTTGTAAGCTATGTTTCGTGGTTTGAGTATTATAAATGGCAAATTATAATCGCAATTTTTATAATAATTACCGTCTTTGCTGCCATTCATTGTTTTAGAAATGGAAAAACTGGTTGGGGATGGATTTGGCTCAGCATCTGTGGGTTTCTCATTATTACCTTTTTGCAGAGCCTAGTCAGTCGTGGAAGTTCCGGAGGATTTGGCGGAGGTTCCTCATTTGGCGGAGGTGCTTCTGGGAGTTGGTAAATATGACGGTATTTAATTCTAAAAGGGAAAGGTTAAGAAATGAATAGTAAACAAGGTCTTATCACATTCGTTGGCAGCTTGATGTTTACCGTTATTCTCGGTTACCAAAACTGTGGTCCCAGTTGACCTATTTATACTAGTAAAAGTCTAGCCATGGGATCAAAAGGTGAGGGTAAAAATTCGAGTCTAGGAATGGGTGAACATGACATGGATAAATCGAAAACCGGTGGCAGTAAGAGTAAAAAGATTTATCCCTATGAAAAAAATCCCATGGTGGATGAGAGTAAAGTAGAGTATGGCTTTAGGCATGAGCTGCTTAAGCTGATAAACAGTGAGGCTATTGATGAAATGGCCCAAAGTATTCAGGTTTATACCCAACAAGAAAATGATCCATTTAATCAGGTGTGGCTAAGGACCAGGTTTAAAAACAGTGAAAATAATAGACAATATCTTGAAATAATTATCAACGATTCTCCTCGTAAGGTTAAAGAATTAGAGAAATTCATAAAAAATGCTAAGCCTAATGAAATTAAAGAGAAAAACGGATATAAAGGATATGGATATGAATTTCTTATAAAAGAAGATCGAACTTTTATGATTGATATAACAATTATGTCGGGGGGTGCTAAAGATTATAAAAAGGATCTAGATGTAATTAAATGGGATCTTATTCCTTCTTTAAAATACGACTTTCCTAAAAATAAAAACTTTCCAGGCGAATTCTATTATCCAAATAAGGATCAAATTTTTGGCAGTTGTACTTCAGAATACAGTGATGGTGAAAAAAGGTGTGAAGAGTTTGTTGGAAGTATGTATCCCATTGCTACTTTAAAAAAGGAGTTTTGTCAATCTCTCGGAGGATCTAAAGTAACCTGGTCTGATAAAGGATGTAGTGATGAATTTAAGAAATTTGCCGGTTGTCGTTTTTATAAACCCTTTTTAACCGGTTCTAGAATTGATCCCAATTTTATAAAATACTTTGAAAAGGCTTCAACTCCATTATTCTGCGAAAACAGAGGGGGTGAGGTTGTTCCTGTTAAATAAAAATAGATTAAATAAATAACTGAAAATAATATAAAAAATATTTATTATTTGTATTGACTAAAATAAAAATAAATTATATCACATCTTCTTTTTTAATCGAAAGGAGATAAAGTGAAAAAATTATTAATTATTGCCTTGTTAGTTTCCCCCTTTAGTTCCAATATATGGGCCAATAACAAACAAATTGCCAAAAGACTCAGTAAAATTGGGAGTGAAGCCACCTACCTTTTAAGAGGCACCTATACGAAAAGAGCCGGACGCTATGAAGTGGAAGGCTGGAATATTAGCCGAGATAAAAAGAATAAGGACCATTATGTGATTTCTTATGATATTGGTGTGATTAGAACCAGTAAACTCCTCGGTCATAAAGCCCAGCTGATTAATTCACAAACGAAACTAGAGCAAGCTTTAGTTGAATGTGTCTATTTAAAGCAATCCCCAGATGCTTATCGGGCCGATAAACAGTTTTCGATGCGTGAAAGACAGCATAAAGCCAAAAAGCTCATCAAAATAATGAACAAGAACGACGGACTTTCCAAGTTTTATTATAAAACCTCTGAACCTGGCATTAAAGATGGTGACTCTCGCAAATACTCAAGCTGTGCGGTCCTAGTTTTCGCAGACCCTACTATGCAGGAAGGGTTGATCTTAAGAGCCTCTCATTTCTTCTTTGACGATTAACCGAAAAATCAAATAATTAGTCACCTCTATGCTAGTTTGATACAATTAGAGTAAAACTTGGATCCTCAAAAAGTTCTGAGGATCCAAGGTAAAAACGGCTGGAGGCGGCTCATTATTTATATCCAATATTTCATTCTATTTTTAGTAACTATCCTAGGCCTTTTTTCTTGTAAAACAGCAGAGCCGAGTAGGGTAGATACAGCCGATAACCAGACTACCTGCTTCTTACCCGAAGAACTCGACCCTTTAAAAGTCTTTGACCAATATAAAAAGAGAATTCTAAAAGAGGAAAAGGTTTTGTTCTCTATTCCTGCCGATCCCTGTCATCAGTTTTATGAGTACAGCTGTCGAGTTATGGAGAAGAGCGGCTATAAAGAAGTTATCCCGATGGTGAACCACGCCTTATCAAGAAAACTCTATTTAGAGCAGCGTCAGTTGCTATGCCAAATCAAAGAGGAACTTTTTAAAGGGCATCAAGTTTTAAAGGAAGATGAAATATCTACTTTGGTCACTCTTTATCAAGAAAAAAGTGGTTTTAATAAAAGGCTTCAACTTTGGCTTTCTACCCTAGAGGAGGTTAAAAAAGATGTCCTACTTTTTTTCCGGCAATATCCATTAAATCCGGGGGTGGAATCCTACTTAAATATCATTGTGGATCGAGCAAGTATTGCTACAGATTATACCAAGAACCCTTCCATGCTCTTTGAAACATCGGCGGTTTCTAAAGTTGTGATCTTTGTGGGAGGAGAGTTAACTCGCACCCTACTATCAAAAGATGCTATTTACTTTATATTGGCTCATGAAATGAGTCATTTGTTGCTTTATCCCCGCAAAAAGACCTTTCCGGCGGTAGAAAAATGCTTACAAGGTGAGATCCAAAGCTATATAGATACCCTTTCTACTAAGGTTTCATCTGCCTTGAGAGAGGGGGTAGAGAGTGAGATAGGAGCAGATTACCTCGCTCATCAAATCTTTGCTTTTTCTCTCAAAGGGAAAGGCTTGAGTCAGAGTGAGAAGTTAGAAAAAGTCTCCATAGCCCTAAGAGCCACCTGTGGTTATGGTGGTTCCAACTTAGGGCATCCCAAAGGTCGCTATCGGATTAATTTTTTATCATCTCATCCCGAACTGAATACATATGTTTGTCCTAATCAAAAGGAAATAACGAAACCCTATTGTCCACTTAATTTGCCATAGGTTAGATTTATGCCAAAAGAACTAGATATGACTCACTTACGAACTCGATTAAATCAACTCGAATCCTCTTTAGATGAGCAGATCAAAGGTCAAAAGCAGGTGATTGAAGTGATTCTCACCGCCTTTTTGGCTCAAGGTCATCTCCTTATTGAAGGATCTCCCGGAGTGGGTAAAACCTCTTTAGCCAAAGCCTTAGCTGCCGCATTTCAAGGTTCTTTTGCCCGTATTCAGATGACCAGCGATCTGTTACCGGGAGAACTCATTGGTTGGTTTCGCCCGACTAATGAAGGGACTAATTTAGAGTTTCAAAAGGGTCCCATTTTTTGTAACTTTTTGCTGGCGGATGAGCTCAATCGCACCAGTCCGAAAACTCAATCTGCTCTATTAGAAGCCATGGCAGAAAAGACTGTGAGTGTGGATGGAGTGACCTACACTTTGCCCTCGCCCTTTTTTGTTATTGCTACCCAAAATGCCTATGAATCCCATGGTGTTTTCCCGCTGGCCGAGAGTCAACTGGATCGCTTTATGTTGAATATTCCAATGGATATTCCTGAAAAAGGAGACGAAATAGCCATTTATAAGCAGTTAAATGGGCATGAAATAACTGAAGTGAAAGAAACCATGAGTGCAGAGTTTTCTTTAGAGGAATATGCCAGTTTACATCAGGCGGCAATAAATACCCATATTGATGAAAGTCTCATTCATTATGGTTTTGAGATTTTTAATAAGACGAGAAATCACAGTGAAATCCATTCAGGTATTTCGGTGAGAGGAGGACTTCAATTTTTTGATGCGGCCAAGACTTTAAGTTTTATTAGGGGGAAGGATTTTGTCTCTCCGATGGAAGCGGTCGATATGGCCATTCCGGCTCTTGCTCATCGCATTCGCCTGCATGAAGGAGATCAAAATAGTGATTTAAAAAGAGAGATCATTGCCAATATTTTAGATAGTGTGCCCAGACCCAAATGAAAATTCAACGCCGATTAAAACTCACTCTTGCCGGCAAGTGGTATATTTTCTTAGCGATTATGTTAGGGGCTACCGCTATCTTTTCAGGAAACAACCTCCTTTTTTTATTGGAGAGTTTTATCTTAGGTATCCTGATCTTGTCAGGTGTATTATCCGACCTTGCTGTCATTTCAATAAAATGGAAGAGGAAAGTTAGAAGAGCCCGGGTTGGCAATCGTTGCCAAGATATTTTTACTATCACTAACACTTCGGCTATTCCTCTATTCTGTCTGGAAGTGGGTGAATATCAACTCGAAGAAAAGAACTTTATCTCTTTTGTTTTTATTCCTTATCTACCAGGTAAATCCAGTCGCGAAGTGACCGCAGATTATATCTTTGAAAAGCGTGGAAATTATGAATGGCAATATGAAGGTTGTTCCACTCAATTTCCTTTCGGTTTCTTTCATAAAGTGAGTTATAAACTCTCCAATGGAAAAAGGATTATATGGCCTTTTAAAAAATTACCTCAACCTGCTGATCATAAATTAGAACCGGCCCGTAAGCAGCAAGGGCAATCAACCCATGTGGATTCAGATCTCTTTTTTAAATGGAGCACTCGCAACTATGGAGAAGATGTGGGTTATTGGCAACGGGGAGATGATTTTAGACGAATTATTTGGCGACAATACTTAAAATCTAAAGAGTTAATCCTGCCCAAAGGGCAAAACACCGATCGAGAGTTACAGCTGTTCTTTGATGCCTTTGAAACGGAAAATTTTGAACAGCGCATCACCGATACGGCCTCCTACTTTTATTTAAACTTAAGTTTAGGAGGAGCGCTGCAATTGGTTTTAAATAACCATTTGGGCCTTCATATTATTACTGACCCGATTCAAGCATTGAATCAATTGGCCACGACGCAGCCCGTGTTTAAGGGGAAGAACCGATGACTCCACTCAAATTGGTTCATTTGTTAACACCGACTTTGGAATTATGGGTTATTACCACCTTATTGTTAACCTTTGAAGTGAATTTAGAAATTATCACTCTCATTCTGTTTCTACCGGGGGCTCTCAAACTCTTCTTGCTTTATAAAAAGGTCAAATTTTATATTAATGATGCTTTGAGTATTTTCCTCTCCGCCAGTGTTATTTTTGGAGCGCTCTTTTTAGTTTTTAAATTTAAATGGCACCCTCTTATTATTTCAGCTCATGCCCTTCCCTGTTTCACTAGCCTTTTATGGTTTCGACCTTCTTCACTTCGAAACGTCAGTTTTAGATTGGGCGTGACCTTCATCACTCTTTGTTTAGCAACAGCCTTTACCCCTGATTTTTATATGGGGGGAATGATCTTTGTTTATGTAATAATAATCGCCCTCGCCTTAAGTGCTTTGTTTATTGAAAGCGAGTTTCAAAGGCGTTTTACTCAGAACTTTCATGTTCCTCTTCCTCAAAGCTATTATAAATTTGTGATGGGATTTACGGTGGTAGTTATACTTGGGAGTATTCTTATTTTTCCCCTACTTCCCAGAGTGCATAACAGTTTTTCCATGAGTTTCCGTAGTTTTCAAAAGGATCAAGTCGGGTATAGCGAGACCCTATCTTTAGGTAGCTTTGGGAGCAGCCCTAACGATTTATCACCTCCCGCCTTAAGAATTTTTTTACCAGAAAATATAACCCCCAAACAGATGAAACAAGTTTTTCCTTATAATCTCTTAAAAGCACGAGTTCTCAGTGAGTGGAAAGATGGGAAATGGATCCCTGCTCGCAAGTCAGGAGAAACCAGATACAGCTATATTCTAAGAGAGAACCGAAAGAATTTCATTCCTCCGATAAAAATTGATGTGATAAGAGAGGCCTTGCCAACCAATATTCTCCCCATATCCTATGGAACCAGTTATGTAGATCTTCCAAGGACCTGGCGAACGAGATATTTAGATCAAACTTACACCGGGGAATGGGCTTTGGCCAAAGGCTCACTAAAAAGAGTTCACTATAAGATAGTAGGGGGTACCCAAGAACTGAAAAGCTTAAAACATCACTCCCTCTTCATACCTCCAATACCTTCTCATTTGAAATCCTGGTGGGAGGATTTTATATCAAAAACTTTAGGTGAAAAGGCGGTGAACTCAGAAAAGGTAAAAGGTATCGGCAACTACTTTTCTAAAAACCGTTTTGGTAGCAGCTTTGTTTTGGAAGAAGAGATAAAGCAAAAGATTCCAAATCTAAAATCTCTAGATAAAGATCATCAGATGTGGGTCAAATTGAATTACTTTCTGAACGAGAGCAGAAAGGGTCACTGTCAATGGTATGCAACAGCTACTCATCTGATGCTTCGGGCCGCTGGAGTTCCCAGTCGGATTATTTCTGGTTTTAGAATCACTCAAGGGGTGGTGGGTAATGCCATAACGGTTAGGCAAAATGATTCTCATGCCTGGGTGGAGTATTGGCATG
>CAYFLR010000033.1:49284-53892 GCA_964343805.1 uncultured bacterium
ATACCTATTGATTTTACTCCGGCTACAGAGAGACCTCGGACGAGTTTTTTAACACAAATGATGTTGATGCAGGACTTTTTTGCAGCCTATTGGTACAGGTATGTCATTGGTTATGATATCAATCAGCAGAGAAAGGCAGTGAAATCATCCTGGAGGTTTGTAAAAGATAAAGCTAAATTCTCTCTGACCTCTTGGCGACCCTCTATGGATAATTTTAAGAAGTGGGGCTTGTTCCTCCTTCTCATCGCTCCGATCATTTTAGTTATTTACCTTTATGTCACCGACCAATTGCCTGGTTTCTTACGAATTAAGAAATTTGCAGGGAATAAACCCACCGTAAGAAAACTACAAAAACTAAGATCGGAAGTTGAAATTATTATCAAACCCTATTGCTTTGAAGATATTAAAGCCATGAAGGGAGGGGGTATTCCCTTAAATAATCTGAAACAGTGGATTGCACTCTATGAAGAAATTAGATTTGGTCCACTTGGTTATACAACCAAAAAGTTTAGACAGTTGAAACAGGCATTTCGCCATCATAAACAAAGTTTCAAGGGTGTAGCCATGGAGGAAGAGTCTTTAAAAAGGCTGTAGACATCTCTTTCGGAAAGTGATCTACCACCCGTTTTATAACTTCTTCATGCAGGGTTTTGCGAATATGTTCTTTGGGTGCGGATAGAATCCACCAATCGCAGTCTATAGGTTTAACCCGACCATCTTGAGTGATTAGAAAATCTAAATCACGAGGTGAAATGGCATCCGTCGCTATGCTATTTATAATTTTTCCAATTTTCTCAAGAATAGTTTTCTGCACAGCGGGTGGGAAGTTTTTATAACCAAAACCTTCATTCTCAAACTTGTCAGTAGGTCGAAAGTCTTTCCAGGTAATGACTTTTTCTCCGGGAAAGGCATGCTCAAATTCCAAAAACAGATAGGGCCATTTTTCTACCCCATGAATTTCTCCCCAATTTAAAAGCTTAGGCGCACCATGTTTAACTCCTGCAACACTATTTTCTAATAGTGTGACTACAGTGCGGTTGTTAGTACTGGAGGAGAGAACCTTTAGGAATCTTTGCCTGGGTGCAGTTTGGTGGGTATATAAATATATCCCACGGTTGTTCATTCCCTCCACATCGGCCTTTTTTCCTTGGTACTGATCAATTCTAACCGTTCCCTCTGAGTCGAGCTTTTCAAACTTTACTATAGTACTACGTAATGCATCTACATTGGGTGGCTCGGCCCTCAAATCAGTTAGAAGTTTACTATAAGGGCTCCCTCCTGGTAAGTGGGATGCCTGATCCTGCATTCCTTTACAATCTTGAGCAAAGATTGGTCTAATAACAAAGCATAAAGTGAGGGTAAAAATAAAGATTAATAATTGAGTATTCATTCTTTACTTTCCTCTTTTTTTACTGGTTCAAATTCATATTCCTCACTAAAATAAATGGATTCCACCTCTTCTTCCATGGGAACACTCCGACCATTGTATGGAGAATTGCTGTTAGGTGCGATGGCAAAAAAATTCAAAGTTGAGTTCTTCTTAATCACAATCGGTGCTTTGTAAACCTTCGAATCTATGTCTGGAAAAGAACCATCCAGGGTGTAATATATGGTTGCTTCTGGTAGAGATGAAATCAGTTCTACTTCTGTTTCTTCAACAAAAGGACCCTCATTGGAGGCTGGATTGGCCATGACCATAAAATGGTTAGTAGGGTGAAGATGGGAATTAAATACCTGATAAGGGATACATTGATTCAATGAGACAAGAACCAGTAAGACGAAACAAAAAACTCTCATAATTCCTCCTGTTATTAATCAGGGATATAATCATAATTTAAAAAGTCTGGAGAGCAAGGAGATTCATTTCCTGCCTTGTCTCGTTGCTGTACAAAAAGACGGTGGTTACCAGGAGGAAGAGGATGGGTGGGAACATCGCATATACCATTTATAACCGGCTCCCAATCGCTGTGAGGTTCGTGGCAGGTCCCTTCTAAAAAGACGGCACAGGATCCTTCTTCTTCAGCATCGGTCACTCGAACTTGAACCTGAGGGACATTTCCGGGAGAGTGGGATGGGTCGTGCAAGATGAATTGATGAAGGGGGGCTATTTCGGTGTCGAGTTCATAGGTAACAAAATGTTTAGAGCATTCAGATGGTATTCCCTCGACAGATTGCTGGGCATAAATAGTATGTGTTCCATCAGGAAGCGGAAAGGTAACGATTTCTACTGAATCGCCATGAGCTTCCACATAGTTACTATGTCTTCCGGTGCAATCATCTACTAAATAAAGAGCTACTTTTGCTCCTTCCATAACTCCTCTTACTAATATCTCAGGAGTGTTTAAATTTCCGAGAGGATGTGCTGGATTATGCATTTCTAAATGTTCAGGAGGCACAGGCTTTTCTCTATCTGGTCCATCTGGTTCATGAGGTGGGGGAGGCTCTCTCTCTGGAATTGGAAAAAGGGGAATGGGCTGATAAAATATTTTAAACTTAAAACTGATTCCTTTATTACTTGAAGTAGCAATTCCTTTGGGAGTTGATGCCATAAATTGACCCTTTTGATCAATATAGATGCCCATGGTTTTTTGCTCTTTGAGACCTTCCATTTCATTGAAGGTCACTCCTAAGTTGGTAGAGAAATAAACCCCTTTTTGATTGGTTACATAAAGGGTTCCATCGGCATCGAGGTGAATACCAAGCAACCACTTATTCTCAAATTTCTCTCTACTAGCTAATACCGAAAAGGAATCCCCACCATCTTTTGAGACAATAACTCCTTCATCTGTTGTACAGTAAATCTCTTGATCTGATTTCACATGAATATCGGTCAGTTTGCGCTCGCCTAAGGAGTCAGATTTGATGGTTTGATCGAAACTCTTTCCTCCATCTTTAGAAATAATGATGGAATCTGATAGCATCGCATAGACATTTCCCTCTTCGCTTTTCTCGATACTTCTTACTTTGCTTGGCTCATCTATTCCAGTAAGTGGCTTGGTGGTAAATGTTTCTCCACCATCTTCCGATATAGACACGGATATATCAGTAATGACCCATATATCATCGTTCGCATCTTGAAATATATCTCTTACTTTGTTGGAGGAGAGTCCGTCTTTGGTGGTGTAGAGCTTGTAGTTAGTTCCCCCATCTTTGGAAATGAGGAGGCCCCCATCCGTTGCTCCATAAATATGACCTGTTTTATCTACGAATATTTTATTTATGGTATTTTCTAAACCTTCGGTAATGGTCTTCCGAACCAGATCAGTTCCCCTGTCCTCAGTAATAATAAAACCAGTATCGGAGGCAATGTAGGTGTAATTCTTACTATTTGTTTTTATAGAATTTGTGTACTGATCGGTTATCTGCTTTTCCTCGCTGACACTGTTATTACTAACCTTTGAGGTAATAAATACCCCTTCGGGAGTACTGGCTAAGATGGTCTCTTCTGGTGTAATAGTAAAGTCGTTGATAGATAATCCGGTTACCTTTTCTCCCGTTAAAGCTAAATTAAAAGTTTCAGCTCGGTCAATTGAAATATAAAGTCCCACATTGGTACCTACCCATATATGGTCTTCATCATTAATAAGAACTTTATTGATGATATTACTGCCGAGCCCATTGCTGGTGGTTTTGTTTTCGAATGACTGGGCTCCATTGGTAGAAATGGCTAGACCTCCATCGGTAGCAAAATAGAGGTTCTCTTTTGAATCTTCATAAATTCCATGAATTTGGTTATGACCTAAACCATCTTTCCTGGTTTTTAATTCATAGGTTTGACCCTCATCTTTCGATACCACCAAACCGATATCTGTGCCAATAAGTAGGGATTCATCAGTTATATGGATACAGTTTCTTTTAATATCTTTTAACTTGTCATCAAGGGTAAGCGGGGTAAAAGTTTCTCCCTCATCTTTTGAAGTGTAAATATTTTTATCGGTATTCAGATAAACCCTATCTTTATGTACTGTAACGGTGCGGGCACAATTGGTTTGGGGGTCAGTATTTGCTTTTGCAATTATTTGAAAACTAATTCCCTGATCCACCGACTTATAAAGGTAGCAGTTTTTTACTAATAAGATGGTATCATTGGTGGTTAAAGAGATCGATTGAACCGTATTAACAGCTCGTTTCATTCGAGTGTTCTGGCGGATACTTCCTTCGCCTGCTATGGCGATCTTAAAAAGACCCAACTCTTCTATTTCAAATACCAGCTCTGTATTTAACTTTTTGATTTGTCCGGGCTGAAACATCAAGGGGATGGAGATGGAGTCACCTGGATCAATAAAATCCAGTTTAAAGTTGGGAATAACGAAAAAGTCATTGGATTTTATTTTTTCAAGAGCCTTTAGAAAGATGGGATCATCTCCCTTATTTATAAGTTTTATACTCTGGAGGAACTCTGAATTGACAGTGGTGTCTCCGAGGTTAATAGTTTGATTGGGATTGAGTTCTTTTCCTCTGAACTCAATCCTTAATTTTCCTTCATTAAACAATCCGGAAATTTCTTTGGTACAGTTATTAAAAAGCCCTAAAGAGCTAAAAAGTGCTATCCAGAATACCCTTAATGCAGTGGTCATTATTTTTTCCTCAAAAAAGGTGATCATCTCT
>CAYFLR010000033.1:53902-56174 GCA_964343805.1 uncultured bacterium
TGACAATATTGATCCGGTGTAAAGGACTCATATTTGCTTTTGCAGGACTGGTTAGGAAATCCTATCATTAATCCTAATCCAACAAAGTGGGCCGAGGTCTTGGTATCCTGCAAGGATCCCATGGTGAGGGTGCCCCCTATAACCAGATGATTTAAGTGATGTTCAAAGCCAATTTTGCTGGTTATTACTCCAGTGGTGCTGGATTTTGATAGGTGGTGTTTGGTGGTAATCAAAAAGCCAGGACCATAGGAGAGGGAAATGGTTAAATGGTTAGAGGGACCTGTTGGAGTAGGTTTAGATAGTGGGAAAGTGTATTTCCCCCCCAGTGAAGGTCCATTGAAAAGCAGGCTTTTATCAGCTCCAAAAAAACTGACAAAATTATATTCAGCTAGCGGCGAAGGAAGAAAGTCCGGAAAAAATTCTGGCTTAGGAAAAATGATGCCGATGTTAAACTCAGCCCCTCTTTGGAAAATTTGATCCACCTCACCTAAGGGAGCGATTAGATTGGTTTTAAGATCAATTCTTTTGTAATTACAGCTAGGTATATCATAACTCTCCTGCCCCCTGAGAGGAACTCCTAAAAAAAACAAATAAAACAAAAGCCATGTAAAGCCATGAATTTTCATAAGTCTCCTCTTTTTATAAAATTTACTAAATAAATTAACAATTTAGATCTTTTTGTCAACATGAGTCTTTAGAAGAAGCGGTAACTTGGGAAAATGCAACAACAAAAAAACTCATGAGATGGAGCTTTAAATACCTGCTTATTTATAGATAGTTATCCGGTCAACTCAAGTGAGTTCATGCAAAACCGAAAAGTACGATATAACCTTTTTTTATTGGGAGGGGTTGATGAATAAAATTATTTCTGGTGTTTGTTTTCTATTTTGTTCCTTCATATTGAGTTCTTCACTTTATGGCTTGGGTATTGGAAATTTAGGTAGTTTACCTGGTGGTATGGTGAGAAGTGCATTAACTCAAGGGAATAGACAACCTGTTCGAAGACCGGCACCCGCTCAACAACCAAGAACTGTAACTACAACAAGAACCGTGACCACTCAAAATCCTCAACCGGCGCAAATTCAGCAGCATAATGCACCTGTTCAACGAGAAGTACAAACAGGAAATCAACATCTAAGAACCAGAGTAAAAAAGTTTAAGATGAAAGAAAGTGACGAGCTAGGCAATCGTTTTAAAGGTAAAAAGAAAAAAGATTTTAAAATTAAAGGATTTCGTTCAAAAAAATAAGTAATCATTCCCTAACCGGAGGTGAACATGCCTCCGGCGATTCCCGTGACTGAAATATTAAATAGTTTTTCTATGTTCCTTTCTAGGGCTATGATTTGGATTAAGTTAATGGGGTGAATGTAAGAGCTTCGTAGATAGATACTCTCTTCTAGCCATTTTTTATGAGATAGTATGTGTTTTTTTCCAGTGCAATAAAATAGCCAATCCCGAGTTAAAGAGTACTCTTTTTTAGATAACTTCCTGTACTTCTGTTCGATGTCTTTCGGTAAGGAGCTCGCCTTTAAATAGGTATTCCAAATGGGTAGATTTACGGTTGCCAAAGTATAGCTCACTTGCTTTGCCAAAGTGTAAAGTAATTTACTTCCTTGAAAATTCTGATGAGTTCTAACTTTTCTTTGGGAGAGAGATTCTCCCAGGCGGACCCTAAACCCCACCAAGCGGGAAGAACCAGTCTGTTTTGCACCCAGCATAAGACCCAAGGTATAGCTCTCAGGGATGAAAGCTCGATAGAAGATCCCCTGCGGCTGGGTCTGGATCCAATATTTAAAGTATTGATCTTCATATAGGGAGTGGCTTTTTCTAAAACTTTTAGAAAATCCTCCTCCTCCAGGATGTTTTTATAATGAGCGCTTGAAAGTTTTGCGAACTGTCTAATTTCCTTTATGGGGGGACTTCCTGCCCGTTTTTTCAATGATTGATGGGCCACTTTTTCGATCTGACGTTGGAGGAGCTCAGGGGTGGCAAATATCCGGAAAACCACCTCTCCTTGAATCGTAGCCTTAAAATTACGAATGGCAGTAGTGGGCCACCAGGCCAACTGCTCTTCCACATCTCCACCTCCCCTAGCAATGCTGCCTCCGGCTCCGTGAAAGAAAATGGGTTTCAGTTTGTATTTACGCAAAAGTTTATCGGTTTTATGCATGCAGTCTTTGATTAAAACACGGCTGGCTAGGATGCCGCTCTCTTTACTGGAATCAGAGTATCCCAACATAAGTTCAAATTGTTGGCCAAAGTGCTTTGTGTA
>CAYFLR010000033.1:56184-62337 GCA_964343805.1 uncultured bacterium
TTTGTTATTTTCCAGTACCTCTTTAATGATTTTCTCGCAATTTTCTAACGCCACTCGATCCTCAAAAAGTGGGACCACAGGCAGAGATTGTGATAAATTTTGTTTGACTAAACTGTATCCATTTAAAACATCTTGTGAGGTGGTGGTATGACTAATAATCAGAGCTCGACTATACCAAATGGCTTCCCCACCCTCTGCTACTTGAGAGAGTGTTTGAAGCATTCTGGCAATAGTTTTGGGCTTTTTTTGTTTGAGGGCTTTGCTAATGATACTTGCATCTTCTCGCAGCTCTAAAGGAATTACTAAACCAGGAAAAATACTAAAGAGAGTTTGTATTTTTATCATCTCCATTGAGGGCTCATGGAGCAGTTGGTGGTAACTGCGTTTAGCCATAAAAAGATGCCTTTGAATATCTTTGACTCTTTGACCATCTTTGGGGGTTAGAGTGTCGAGGTTTTTCACCTTCTCTATCACTTTATCTATTTTTTTAGTTAAGGACTTTGATCTTGTTCTGAGTTTATCACAGGCGGATAAAAGTGAAATTTCCTGCCTCACCAGACTTAAATTATCTCTTAAATAGCGAGTGATATATCTACGTGAGAGCTGAAGGCTTTCCAGAAATTCTTTTTCAGTCACTCCAGGATGACCATCTTTATCGCCTCCTACCCAGGTGCGAAGAAAAACCTTTTGGCCTGCTAGATAGAGATGAATGAGGCGATCAATATTTTCAGGTTGGAGTGAGAGCGAGTAGATGTACTCTGCCTCATCATGAACGCTGGGCTTTTCTAAATTAGCGATGGGAATATTCCATACCAAACGGAGGTAATGCTTAAGTCTGTTTTGAATGGTAGAAAAATTCTCTTCTAGGGCTCTTACCAGGAGTTTGATTATTTGATGAAAAAGAAAGACCATCTCCTTGGAGCGAACCTCAGTAGGATGGGCGGTCAATACAAGTACAATTCTTTCCAGATCCATTTTTTCAATGGCTTGAGGTCTCTTTTGTAATCTTGAACTGCGAAAAGCATATTCGCAGGCATTGATTAACTCCAGCATAATGGAGAAAGAACGGGCCAGAGTCAAAAGCTCGGGACTGGTCATTTTTCGAAATTTTTTTAAGCTACGGGCAAGTTCTTCTTCTACTTGGGATGCTGAAGCCTCTCTCAGAGCTTTGAATTTTAAGCGCAAACTTTCTATGCTTTTGTACTGCTTTTTACCGATTTCCTCTTGGAGAATCTCACCAAATATTACCAGTGAATTTTTAACAAGCTGTCTGAGAAGTGGATTCAGGCCGTCAATCTTTTCCATGGATTTCATTCCCTATTTTATAGTTTCATTGTATCTATTTGAAACTATAGCAGGAAAAGAGGGGGGATCCTATCAGTGTTTAAGGACTGGGAATTTGACCAGCACGACTGGCACGCTCGATCCAATCGGTAAATCGGGTGATATCAGTATAAATCCCAGTGTAACAACAATTACCTGTACAGTATCCTGGATCGGCCATACGAGAGGCTACGCCAATGAGCCAAATCTGATTATTTATAAATACAGCGGCTGGACCACCTGAATCTCCTCGACAAAACCCTTTTTCATAGGTGTCAGAAATAAACTGAAATTCACCATTGTTATAGATTTCATAGATGGAAGCATTGACAGATCGTAGTATTCCTACTCCAGGACGAACCACTTGTCCTACTGGAGTTGATCCAAATCCTGCTAAATAGATAGGCTCGTTTTTTTGCAAAGATCGGGGTAGGATAGGCATGGGGACAAAGTTACTGGGGGCAGGTTGTGGGAGAACAACAAGTCCAATGTCATAAACCGGATAGCTGTAAGTACCATCATTCATTGCATTTTTGTTATAATCTTTATTTACGAATTTGTGGAGTGATTGAATTTTTGTGCTGTAATTAATATTCGTTCCGAAAGAGATCTGAATAGCTTGGCCTTTAGATGCTTCATAACAGTGAGCAGCAGTGACTACACTTCTTCTTGTAATAAGAGTTCCACTGCAGAAGAACTGTCCTTGAGAGTCCAAAAGAGCCACTGTAGATTTGGCAAGGACATTGTCATGAGTTACTTCACCTCCACCCTGAATTTTTAACTCACTTTTGGTAGGTGACTCCGAACATTGAAACAATAAGAGTATTGATATTAGGGAAAGAGATAGGTAAGAAAATCCATTTAATTTCTTGTAGTTAATTATTACTTTCAAGTTAACCTCCTGTAAATAAACATTCATTTTAGGAATTGTTTAAAACAGGGGGATCCTAGCATGGTAAAAAGCCAAATGCAAGTATAAAAAACAATAAAAAGGGGTTTGCTAATGTTAAAAAGTAGTGATTAAGGCGGGTTGGATGGGATGATTCAACCTTTCTTTCTGCGTACCTTATTGGTGTTAATAAATTTAAACAATTCAGTTCTTGACGAAGGGTCAATTTCAATTTAGAAGATAGCCTAACAATTTTTACCTTAACATTTCATCGAGGTTTTTATGTCTACAACCAAGAAACTGGTTCCTTCTTTTTTAGTATTTGTATTTTTATTTGCAATAACAGGGTGTAACACCATTCCAGAGGATGCTCCCTCTATCTTTTTTGAAGTTCAAGATGAGATGGTTCAGATTGAAAAGTATAATATGGAAGCCCGTCTTCCTCAAACAACTGAGCTTATGAAGGATAAGTTTGAACATGCTGTAGCTCTTCTTAATGATGCTCCTAAGTTAGAACTTCCCTATAGCCGTGAATATTTAGAAAGCAAGGCGCTTGAAGAAGTAGAGGACGTTAGAAAGCTCTTGAATGAAGCTCGTTTGTCCATTTACTTTATGCATCAATGGGATGAAGATATTAGTAAGTTCACAGATCCTAGAGTCCAAAATGTGAGAATCAAAAGCCTAGAGCAAAAAATTGAAACTTTGAGGAATCAAATTGCTGTTCAAGCGGATACCATTTCAAAGTTTAAAAATGTGCCTACCGTAAAGAAAATTCTATCCAGCTATGATATTCCCGTGGCCTTTTTTGAAACTAATCAGGTAAAACTCAATCTACAGGCAAGAAAGAATATCACTTCTTTAGCTAATACCCTCAAAAAGAACCCTTCTTTAAGTCTGAAGTTAATGGGGGATTCTGATCCACGTGGACCGAAGTATATCAATAACAAACTGGCTTTAAAAAGGGCAGCTGCGGTTAAAAAGGTTTTATTGCAACAGGGCATTGCACCTGAACAAATTTCCATTGAGACCCGAGTTATTCCTTCCATTGCTGGAGATGACAAATTATCTGACAACGAACTTCTTCTTAAAAGGAAGGTCGTAGCACGTTTTCAGGTGAAATAATTTTTTTAAGCTGGTTCTAAGGTAATTAGAGCCAGCTATTCAGTTTTAAAATCAAACCATTCAGAACACCCTTCCTTCCATTTAATCAATAAGTCCGGCATAAGGGATAGGTTTTTAACCTTTTTTAGGAGATTCTTATGCCTTCCAAAATTAAAATTTACCTTACATTTATTATTGGCCTATTTTTTAGTTTGAATATTACAGCAGATGAACCCTTTGATGATAACCCCCAATATACCTTCAGCCTTAGAGGAAATGAAGAAGCTCCCAGTGGATTATTTATCAAAACTTTTATTTTCCAAATAAGGGCAGAAGAAAAAATAAATTTCCCCAATCTCTATCCTGACTATGGAAATAGATTGGCTCTTTTCTATCTGACGGGGGGAAAAGATTTGGTGATAGAGATCAATTATGAGCGACTTAATTTTAAAGGGATTAATGGGCGTAATCCGAAAAGGGTCACTCTCTTCTATCAGATGGATAATGATGAAACTAAAAACCTTGAAATGGAATTGGAATACTCTAGGGAAGAATTCTATCAGGCCAAAACACGATTGAGTCTGCCATCTAATATAAAAAAGTCTTTAAAGATTTGGTTTCTTTATGAAGATCTTGAGGGTAAAAGAGTTGAAGATAAGTATCAAGGAAAGCCTTATTTCTTTACCGTATTAGAGGAAAAGTGTGATAACTGGTTGAATATGTTTGCACCTTCTGAGTCTAACAGTTGGCAGTCACCTAATCTTAAATACTCATTAAAGGCGGGCACGGTGCTTTGTGTTAATTACAGTGTGAAACGTGCCTATGCTCTGGGAGCCCATAGCGTGGGTAAGTATGGATTTACTATCCATCCTGCTGGAAGTCCTGAGTATATTTTGAGAGATAGGTGGGGAAACAAATTAATGCAGGCATCTAGTAGTAAGCTCATTATACTTCCTTCGAACGTCTCATCTATGCAGCTCTGGTTTTATATCCAATCTTATGGGATTTTCCAATATTGGGATTCTAACTACGGAAAAGATTACTGGTTAAACTTAATAGAGTCTAGGTAGGAAGTGAGAGCTGGGTTTACAAAATAATACTTTTTATATTTGATAGAAGCTGCTGAAAGAGGGGTAAATTAATGAGCTCCTCATCACTTAAGTCCTGCCAAAGGTCTCTCTCTGTTGTGATTCCTAGTAGTATCCCACTTTGAGGTAGGTTATAAATAGCCTTTTTAGTTGGAATCTATTATACCTGTCTTTATCAGGATGGACCACAAACAACCTGATTGGATATAAGAGTTTATGCCCACTTTTCCTTACTTCCATTCTAAAAAGTCTTGAACCGATATATTTAAATAGTTAAAGTTTTGTAGCTCAATCATTCAATTAAAATGTCAAGAAACATATTAGAGGAGGGGTGGAGGATGAACCTTTTAAACTTGGTACTTTGCGCGTTCTTAGTTTTTACTTTTCTCAGTTGCGATGGTGTCTTGGACCAGTCAAATAGTAATAATAACTCTACCTCACCCAAGCCTATTATGGTGGGAAATAATCAAAAACTAGACAAAAGCCGACTCGATCAAATAGCCAGTCAATTAAAGAAGGCAGAGTTTGAAGGTGAAGAGCGAACAATCAAAGATGATGATCAGGTGGTTGGGGCGAATTCAGCCAGTCGGCATGTGGTGAGTCGAACCGACGATGATGACACCATTGCAAGTTCTACTGGTAATGAAAATAACAATGTGGGAGAAAGAAACCAAACATTCGTTAAACCCTGGCATACCGGTGTTATAGGGTGTTATGGAGTTTCATTCTCTTCTAATAGTGACTTTGATAGCTATAATTCAACCACAGGGAAAAAGAAATTAGGAAACGGAAGCATAATCAGTTTAATGCCCGATTCCCCTATTACCTTGAGTGGTAATGTGACTGTTAAAGGGGATGTGATGACCTACGGTAAGAATAGTGATATTACCTTGACCAGTAACTCAGATATAGCAGGTCCTGCTAAAAAACGTGTAGTTCGATCTACTGGCAAAATTACTACCAAAGGTAATGCAGATATCGATGGTCCTACCGCTGAAAATGCTGAAGCCGTCAGTTTCGATAATAATTGCGACCCATTAGATTTAGCTACCTTATTTAAAGATGTGAAAGCAGGTAAGACCGCCACTGATGAATTGATTGTTGCTGGAAATGATGAGGAAACCCTTCAATCTGGAGTCTATCATTATAAGAAAGTATCCATCACTAGCAATGCTACTTTGACCTTAGAGGGTCCAGGTGAATTTATTTTCTTTGTGGCGGATGAGGGTGAATTTACTATAAGTGGTAATGCCAGTTTTAATATTTCCAAGAAAGCCACTTTAAGTGTTTATGCCACAGGTAAAGTTAATATTTCAGGAAATGGAATGGTCAATGAAAATGTTCCCGCTGACTTTGTTATTATGTCAGCCTACAAAGGTTCAGGTGAAGGGGTTAAAGTCGGTGGCAATAGTGACTTTGTAGGAGTAATTTACGCTCCCTATACTGAGGTGCATTTTACTAGCAATGGAACGATGATGGGGGCTGTGAGAGGTAAAAAAGTTGTTAACTCAGGTAATTTTACTCTGCTTTATGATGAGGCTTTAGGCAGCCTCTACAAAGCCAATTAGTTGGCTTCCCTAAACCACCATCCACTGTGTTGACTTCAAAAACCACTTCAAGTCCGTACATATAGTGTACTGTCCTTTCGTGGTTTTCTCGTCGCCTTGTGGCTGGCGGTTTATGTTTGCCAACCCACTATCCACTGTGTTGACTTCAAAAACCACTTCAAGTCCGTACATATAGTGTACTGTC
>CAYFLR010000034.1:0-999 GCA_964343805.1 uncultured bacterium
TCCCATATCGAAAGTATAGTCGACGCCTATCATGGCAAAGTGTTGTTCTCGGGCCATTATGTGATCGGGAGCAAGCCAAAAAGTGGCCCATTCCATCCAAAGTCCCACGCCCACATCCCAAAATCCATCCATTGCTATCCGTTTTTCGTTTTTAGGCAAAAGAAAAATGTCTCTTTCTAACTCACGTTGATGAAGGGTAAGGCCCATCTCACCCATAGGTACTGGAAATTCATAGCGACCTCCAAATTCAGGCCAACTTTTTTTAGATTTAAAAACTGAAAACCCCAAAGGCTCATAATTTTCAGCTAACCCCCACAACCATACCTTTTGATCATCATCAGTGTAAAACCGGAGTAATAAAGCGTTGACCCCTTTAGTAAAGCCAGAACTATCTCGGGGATCAATTTGATCGAACCACTTAAGGACCCTTAGTATTTTGGCCGGACCAAAATTGAGTTTTTGTAAGCCCAATCGTATCTCTAACTTTTCACTTTGTAACCTGAGGCGAGCCCTATAAAAATCGGCATCTTGTTTTTCATCTAGTTGGTCATATGTACCTTGAGCAGTTAAATAGAAGGAGACCTCTAAATCATAGGTGATTTGATCATTTAAGAATTTGGTGGAAGCCACTTCAGGAATATAACTCAAATTAAAAGGAGAATCGGATTTCTTTTCAAAAGAGAGATCACTTTGAAAAAGAACCTGCCCCCCCCATTCCACTTCCGTCCCCAAAAGAGAAGAGGTCATAAGTAAAAACAAAGTTATCAAATAAACTTTAGCTTTCATTTTTTACTCTCCTTAGGTTCACCTAGAATTCCATAAAAAACATACTCGTTGATGGTTTTAATGCGATCTTTCATATCAGGTAACATCCCCGTCACCGCAGGATGAGTCACCCAATCCACCATTTGTTGCAAAATAAACATGATAAAAGGCAGTGGCATGTTATTTCTGAGATCCCCTTTTTTAATGGCTTTTTCAAATAATTTTTTTTATTTT
>CAYFLR010000034.1:1009-4989 GCA_964343805.1 uncultured bacterium
CGAGGCTCATCTTAATGGAGTTCTGCTGTCTTTTTTTAATGTATTCATTAAATGAAGACTCGGGATTTAAAAGCTCTTTTAAAAACTCTCCTCCTAGACGAGCCTGCATCTCTATTTTTAAATCAAAAATTTGATGCCATTTTTCAGCGAATGGGACCCCAGATTCGTTGATTTTAAAAAACCTTTGTTCTGCTTCATCAAAGAGTTTTTCTAAAATGAATAGCGCTAAATCCTCTTTATTCTTAAAATATTTATAGAAGGTCATCTTACTGACCCCCGCAGTCTGGCATATCTCTTCGAGACGAATTCGTTGACTGCCGTGTTTGAAGAATAGTTTCTGGGCGGTTTCAACAATCAGCCAAGCTTTTTTGGTTAGCTTTCTTTTTTCTTTCACTTTACCCCCTAAATTTACTTTTATATACAAATTATAACATAAAAGTAAATTTTTTACAATTTAATAAACTTATACAATTTTGGGTAAATCTAAAGAGCTTGAGGAATTGATGAGAGAGAGACAAAACCTCCCCAAAGCAGGGAGGTTTCTCGTTTATTTTCTATCTTCGATAGGAATGTAGTCAGCAGTAGGTGTTCCAGTATAGATCTGGCGAGGGCGGCCAATCTTGTTACCGGGTTCCATTCGCATTTCTTTGAATTGAGTAATCCAGCCAGAAACTCTAGCGATGGCAAACATAACCGTAAACATGTTCACTGGAATACCAATAGCTTTATAAATGATACCAGAATAGAAGTCGATATTGGGATAGAGTTTACGCTCGATAAAATACTCATCGGTTAAAGCGGCATGCTCGAGTTGCTTTGCAATGTCTAATAAAGGATCGTCCACACCCAATTTACTTAAAACTTTATCAGCAGATTTTTTAATCACTGTGGCTCTAGGGTCATTGTTTTTATAGACACGATGACCAAATCCCATCAGTTTAAACGGATCGTTTTTATCTTTTGCACGATCAATAAAGCGTTTTGGATTATGTCCATCTTCATGGATTTTATTGAGCATTTCGAGTACCGCTTGATTTGCTCCCCCATGGCGAGAACCCCATAATGCGGATACCCCAGCTGATACACTGGCATAGAGATTGGTTAATGAAGAACCAACCAGGCGAACGGTAGAAGCCGAGCAGTTTTGCTCATGATCGGCATGAAGAATAAAAAGCAGATCCAGTGCCTTTTTAACATCAGGGTCCACATCGTATTGAACGGCCGGGGTATCAAACATCATATTCAAAAAGTTACCCACAAATCCCAAGTCGTGACGAGGGTAAATGAATGGCTGGCCGATGGATTTTTTATAAGCAAAAGCAGCTAATGTCCTCACCGAAGAGAGAATTCTCATTACATTTTCTTCATGAGTTTTCTGTCCAGGATTAGTTTCTAAGCATTCAGGAGCAAATGCCGACATGGAACAAACCATGGAAGACAAAATAGACATGGGATGAGCATGATCTGGAAAACCTTCAAAAAAGTGTCTCATTCCTTCATGCAGCATAGAGTGACGCATCAATCCATCTTTAAATTTGTCTAATTGCTTTTGAGTGGGAAGTTTTCCATAAATAAGGAGATAGGCCGTCTCAACAAAGTTGGATTTTTCTGCCAACACTTCAATGGGAATTCCGCGATAAACCAAAATCCCTTTTTCACCATCGATAAAGGTAATATCTGAAAAACAGGATCCGGTGTTTCCGTAGCTTGGGTCTAGGGTGATCAAACCGGTTTTACTTCTGAGCTGACGAATATCCACCGCACGTTCTCCGCGGGTTCCTTCAATCATCGGAAGTTCAATTTCTTGATCATCATACAGCAACTTGGCCATTTTCATCTTTATTTCCTCCAATTTATGTTCAGGAAATTCTACATAATTTTTAAGTTAAGACATACTAGCAAAAATGTATCACACATTAAAGAGGTATCACCTTCAAATAACGAAATAATACAACTCATTAAGGAATAATAATGTTACTTGACACAGAGGTAGGTTGGTCTATAATCCCTTTCGTACTAAATCTGTTTAGCCTAGATCCTCAGAACTTTTTGATCTGGACGGTGGTGATGCTTGTGCTTCAAAGTTTACACAAAAATTGCAGATTTACCGGGGTAAATCGAGGATTTTTGCGTAAACTTTGGAGTGCAATGATTGCCGCCTGCCTTTCAAAAAGCTCTGAGGATCTAGGGTTATATTAAGGGGGTATCGTATGTCAAAAAATCCTATTCGCGTAGCTGTTACTGGTGGTGCTGGGCAAATTAATTACAGTCTTCTTTTTCGTATAGCGAGAGGCGATCTTTTTGGGCCCGAGCAGCCCGTTGCCTTGAACATATTAGAGCTGCCTGTAGCCATGAAAGCCTTAGAAGGGGTCGCCATGGAACTTGATGATTGTGCTTTTCCATTATTGCACGACATTGTACTAACAGATAACACCAAAACAGCCATGACCGATGTAAATTGGGCACTCCTTGTTGGTGCTAAACCTCGCGGTCCTGGCATGGAAAGAGCTGACCTGATCAAAGAAAATGGTCCTATTTTTACAGCAGTTGGAAAAGCACTCAACGAAGCGGCTGCTTCTGACGTGAGAGTTGTTGTTGTGGGTAACCCATGTAACACCAACTGTCTGATCACTTTAAGCAATGCTCCTGATATACCAAAGGATCGCTTTCACGCCATGACACGCCTTGATCAAAATAGAGCCATGACTCAACTGGCCAAAAAATCGGGCACCATGGTCACCGATGTAAAAAATATGATTATCTGGGGAAACCATTCCACCACTCAGGTTGTGGACTATCATAATGCTACAATTAAAGGTGAGCCAGTTGAAAAAGTGATCAACGACCTTGATTACCTTCAAGGTGAATTCAACAGTAAAGTGGCTAAGCGTGGCGCAGAAATTATCGCAGCCCGTGGAAAGTCCTCTGCTGCTTCTGCTGCCTCTTCCTGTATTGATGCGGTTAACTCTCTCGTCACTCCAACACCTGCTGGTGAAGCTTTTAGTTCCGCTGTTTGGAGCAATGGCAATCCTTATGGCATCCCAGAAAATCTTATTTTCTCTATGCCATGTAAGAGCACAGGCAAAGGGGATTGGGAATTTGTCGAAGGTTTTGAGTGGGACAACTATTTAAGAGAGAAAATTCAAGCCACCGTTGATGAATTAGAGAAAGAGCGCGAGGTTGTAAAAGATCTACTTTAAAGTTTCTGTTGAGGTGCAGGTTACCCTGCACTTCACTGTTTAATTGTTAATTTGTTTAATCTATCGATTCGCTTCTATTCACCGCCTGTAGTTGGGCCAGCTCTTTTTGAAAGTCGGTTAACGGCATAATTTATTACCTAACTCCTACAAATTCGTTCCGCCATGTTTAGGACTATTCACCTGGGCCGAACTATAATGCAGGTTTTTATATTTTGATCGAGGCTTTTCTTGCGAGAAAGCAAGAATTTGTTTTTTTTCGCAGCGGTTGAAAATTGACTCCCTACAGCAATTTTGATATAAACCCAAATATCTACCAACAAAGGAAAAAGCTATTAAGGTTAACCATTTATCTCTTAGGATTTTAGCTTCCCTACTGCTTTGCGCCCTTATCTTTTTTACCTGTGACGACAAACCACTCCCAGCTCCTCAAAAAGAGGAACTCACTCCCCCTAAACAAGCTGACAATATCCGAGTTGCCCAGATTGATTTAAATGTGCTCCGATTAAATAGCAAAGCCTCACCTAAAGTCTCCCCCAAAGTATCTCCTAAAGTCAGCCCTAAAGTCTCCCCCAAGGTTTCACCAAAGCTCGTGAGAGGAAATAAGGAGAACCTCTATCTCCAAATAAAAAAACTCCCCTACGGCATTATTAATAAATTGGATGCGGAAATTAAGGATTTAGAGTCCAGTGAAATAGGTCATAATGAAAATTCATTAGAAGACTGGACCTCTCTTTCGAAAAGCGAGTTAAAAGCCGGCCTTATTCCTATAATGGTAACAAC
>CAYFLR010000034.1:4999-8105 GCA_964343805.1 uncultured bacterium
CCCCCCTGCGATATTTTTACTGAATATCTACAAGGAGAAAATCACTAAAAGCCCCCCTCTGCTTTCAACTTTAGCAATAATAGACAAAGACAACCTCCAAATCCCCCTCAACCATGCCACTTCCAAATTAGTAAAAAGTTTTAGTCAGCTAGGCATTCCCATTATGAGCAAGAAAAGGTTGGCCGAATATTATGAGTTAGGAAATCTCTATAGTTCTAAAGAAATTGAAGCTATCACTGATAATACCAGCTCTGAACTCGATTGGATATCTTACTTAAGCCTGAAGATAGTCATGGAAACCAAAATAAGTGAACCCAGCTATCATCAACAAACTAAGCAAAAATTAGACAGCATTGAAAAGAACCTTAGCACTGATTTGAAAGGGGAATATGAAGAGCAAGAGAACCAACAATCAGAGCGAGACTTAACCTACTATTTGGAAAAATTAGATAAAAGTATTGAAGATACAACCGTCGCTCAATCCAATAACAATACACCAGACAACAAGCCTCCCGTATGGGAATCAATAGGTAAACCAGAGATTCTAGCCAGCGGTGTTCTAGGCCAACCCAACTCATTTCAAATCACAGCCAGCGATGATGATGGCCCAGAAACGCTAATATACGAACTCATATCCGGGTCTTTACCGGACGGAATGACATTTGATAAAACAACTGGAAAACTAGAGGGAACCTCCACCTCAGCAGGAACCTTTAATATAACCATTCTAGTTTCTGATGGTCTTAATAAAATAAGTCGTGAGTTTATCCTCGGAATCTATACAGCTCCCACCTGGGAAACCGTGGCCGGCTCTTTAGGCACAGTTTTAAAAGATCAAGCAGGAAGTATCCAAACCACGGCAAAAGATAGTGATGGTCCGAACTCCATCACCTACTCTCTCAATTCTGGCTCCATTCCCGCAGGAATGAATTTAAATAATAATTCGGGTGAAATTTCAGGCACCCCAACAGAAGGAGGCACCTTTGAATTTACTCTGCGTGCTTCGGACAGTGTGGGTTACAGCGATCAATCTTTCAGTATTCTGGTCAACTGTTGGTGTGAGTACTGCGCAGCCAAAGGATCCCCCCCCTGTGCCTGCGGGACTCCTGGAGCTGCTGGATTGTGTTGTAAAACTATCGATTATCAAGAGATCAGCTGTCCATGCATCCCACCCTGTGATTAGTTCCAAAGACAGCTACCGGTTAAAACAAAATACCCGTCATTATTAGGAATGCCATAACCCAGCTCTACGATTTGAGCTCCATACTTAGGGCTATTCACCTGAGTCCAGATATAATGCAGGTTTTTATATTTTGCCCGAGGCTTTTCTTGCGAGAAAGCAAGAATTTGGTTTTTTAGCTGCAGCTTCAAAGAGTTAGTTCTCATGATTTTGTTGATGGGAATTATATGGATTTGCCTCACCTTCACTCGACTTAAAATACCACTAATACCGCTAAACTTCCTCTGTTCAATACTTACTTTTCTACAATTTTTCATTTTCTTACAAACACTATCAGGAGGGTAATATTGACCGCTTAATTTACATTGGGGGTGCCATAATTTCTTATAAGATTCAAAGTCATTAGACTTAAAAATTTCATTTCATCACAACCAAAATTGTTTTTATATCCAAAAACCCAATAACCTAGTATAATAGAAGCAAATTCTATTATACAATGGGAGAGCTAACTATGGTATACAACTTTAAACCCAACTCCATCATCGACCTCTCTTCACGTCTTGCCGGAGTGGTCATTGCCAAAGCAATCAAATTAGAAGAAGAGCTATTGGTAAAAACCGACCTTGTAAATAAAATGAAAAACCTAGCCAATCAGGCCGTTTACGGATGGATTTTTACTTCTGAAAAAACCGGTCAATTCCTTACCACCCAGGCCCAATTCCTAAAAGGAAAAGTAGACCGACCAGAGCCGTTTTTCAAAGGAAAACTCACTTTACCCAAATTCCAAACTTCCACCAATGTGAGTAGCATTCCACAGCCTCAAAAACCAGATATACCCAAACCTGATCTCAATGCGGACCCTTTTAAAACCCCTGATTTAAAGAAGCCTGAGCCTCCTAAACCAGAGCCGGCACCGACTCCCGCAGCTCAAGCTCCAGTAATGAAAAAACCAGAACCCCCTAAGCCTGAACCTGCTCAGGCGCCTGCAGCTCAAGCTCCTGTTATGAAAAAACCAGAACCTCCTAAACCACAACCTACTCAAGCGCCTGCAGCTCAAGCTCCAGCAATGAAAAAACCAGAGCCTCCTAAACCGCAACCTACTCAGGCGCCTGCAGCTCAAGCTCCTGCGATGAAAAAACCAAAGCCTCCAAAGCCGGAGCCCACCCCTGCTGTGCAAGATGATTTACTTGGCGTGCCACCTTCTACCGGATCCGCTCCTAAAATGGATCTCTCATCGGTAAAAACAGAAGCGGCGAATGCGGATAAAGCCCAGCCTACAGCGGCTCCCGGACAAGACAATTCTGGTAAAAAGTATAGTAAATCTAAACTTAGAGATAAGACCAAAGAAGAATTAATCAACATTCTGGTGGATCAGGGAGTCACCAATATTAAGCCCTCTGTGAATAAAGCAGAGTTGATTGAAAAGATTTTGAAGCAACAAAAACAGGAAAAGAAAAAGAACAAATAATAAATCTTTCGATTCTACATCCCCTCTTCTTGTATCTTAATTTGCAACACATGATTGGAAAGGTGACGCAGCCACTCATACTCTCTTAGAATGACTTTTTTCCCAATATTGGTTTCTTCACCTTCACGAGCAGGATCATAATCATAAATTCCACCATCAGGATCTTTGTATAAGGAATCTCGAACATAGAATACCCCTTTACCCTGACATTTCCCGGTTGATTCTAAGGAGGCGGTGAGTTTTTCACTGAGTTCGGTATAACGTTTCACCCGTTTCAAAAGTTTTTCTTTCTTCTCAGGATCCGTTTCAGTTTCCGCCTCTTCTGCCCATTGCCCCGCTTTTTTAGCTAAATAGGGTGCGGTATTAACCGTAAATTTACAGGTACCAGAACTGACTTCATCATCAAACCCCACGATCATCACCGCATGCCAATAACCGTAATGATTGTAGACCACCTG
>CAYFLR010000034.1:8115-10036 GCA_964343805.1 uncultured bacterium
TTTTCTTGCAGAGCCGTTTTTACCTTTTCAACAATGTCCCCTGGAGCAATTCCCACATTCCACTGATTGGATTCAGGATCAGCAAATATGATTTCCCGTTCAAAGGTGGGAAGACTCACGGGAGACTCGATGTTTTCAGGGTGAAGATCGATCCAATTAAAAGAGGTTCCATAAGAGGCCTCTTCATCATCCTCTTCGGCGACGATTAAATCCTCGTTTTCATCTTCTTTATAGAAGCCTTTGGTAAAACGATACTCACTATTTAATACGCCAAAACCGGTGTGATTGAATAGAAAGATGGAGTCTGTCTTCCAATTCTCAACCCCATTTTCACCTTCATCGATTCCCGCAATATTCATTAAATAGCGCTCACTCAAATCTATAGGCCCATCGATTTCTTTAGAAGCAGCTGGATCTAATTTAGCTAGCCACCATTCAGCGTTTCCAGTGAGAGACATATAGAGGCAGCTTCCTGCTTCTCCTTGGACTGGTGAGGGCATAATATGCGGGAGCAAGGAAGTAAATCCTTTTGGTTCTAGTAAAACTCTCGCCCGAGTCATAACGGGGGATTCTCCCTCCAAAAGTGAGTTGGGGAATTTTAATCCTTCCACCCAGACTTCCGGCGGTGCTGTCATTGCAGATCGAGCAAATGATGATGTAAAAGAGACAAACGAAAAAGCACAGATCAAGGCAAGTTTAAATACCATAAAAAGGCACCTCATAAATGAATGATGTTTAAGAGCTCGTGTATTTTATGAGTACCATGAGCTCCTTGAAATTAAAACTTATATATCTTTAGAAGCCTTCAGATTTGATCAGTAAGCATGCTTTTCTCACATCGGTATCACTGATATTCTTACATCTATTATTCACCTTGATACTCCAAGCCACTTCACTGCTACTGAGATCATCACAGTTGGTATAATAATCCACAAAAGCCACCATATGATCATCTGAACAGCTATCAGATCGACCATAAATAATATTGGCATCTTGAGACTTAATAATTAGACAGGCATGTCTCACGTTGGTATCAGAGATATTTTTACACTGACCATCTACTTTTATACTCCAGGCGATATCAGTATTACTTAGGCTTTGACAGTTAGTGTGATCTTCGACAATAGCTACCATATCATCGTCATCGCAGGAATCAGATCGACCATAGATCACATCATGATTTTTCCCTTTTATAATCATGCAGGCCTGCTTGGCATTGGTGTCGCTGATATTCTGACACTGCCCCCCCACCTTAATACTCCAAGCATTTTCGGTCTCGCTAAATTGATTACAATCTGTGAATTCATCTACGGCCCCAATCATAGTGTCATCGGAGCAGCTATCGGATCGACCATAAATAACATCAGATCCTTCAGCTTTAATTAAAAAGCAGGCTTTTTGGACATTGGTATCAGGAATGTTACGGCACTGTCCCCCCACTTTAATACTCCAGGCAATATCAGTAGAACTTAGTTCACTGCAATTGGTATACTCATTCACCACCGCTACAATTTCGCTTTGAGAACAGCTATCAGATCTTCCATAAATAGCCCCGGAATAGTAGTTTGGTATTTCGGCAGTGCAGACTTCGTTATTCAAGATATCCATTTCACCCACCACTTCTCGAGATCCATCTTGGCAGATCACATCAAAGCGACCATCGGTTCTTTTCTGCATGGATTGAATATCGCTCACTTCCTGTAAGCTACTTTTACCAGCCTCTGGAGAACTCTCACAACCTATAATCATGAGGGCTAGAATTAATATCACTAAACTCATGGTGATCCCTTGAATAAGATTTGATTTTTTTGATAAAGACATTATCTCTCCTTTGGCTAATATAAAATCAGTTTAAAGAAATAATTGAGATGCAAATTTTACTCCAAAAGAGGCCAGATAATTAACATCCTGAATTTAAATG
>CAYFLR010000034.1:10146-12062 GCA_964343805.1 uncultured bacterium
CTGTCCCTGCAATGGAAGTAAAGTGATGACCAAAAACCACCCCTTTCGGAGAAGGAGCATAGTCTTGACCATCTTCGAGTTCTACAGCGGGAGTTTTATTGATTCCACTTAAAGAAAATATTTTGCGGGCAATAAATTTGCCGTAAAGATGATAGGCGGCAATATAGCTGAAAAAACTGACCGCAACTAAGAGCAAAACAGACATCGTATTAAAATCCAAAAAGAAGGTTATAAGATAACTTTAGACAAAGGCATTTAACAATTTTGCAGGAGAGGATGCAATAAAAAGTGTATGATTAATTACAAGATGAAGGTTTTCTATTTTTTTATAATTCTAGGCTTCTTTTTCCTTTCTTTTCCTCTAAAATCAAATGAAAGGTCCTACTTAGACTATTGTAAAGATACTCGACTATCTAGAACTCTAGCTAACACCCTGCTTGCCCTCCAAAAATCTATACCAGAACCAACAACCGATTGCGAAGATTCCTATAGGCAGCTCCTCCGTTTGGAGGAATTAGATATCAAAGATCATGAAATTTCGGACATTACTCCACTCTCACATTTCAATAATTTGAAACGGTTAGATCTTTCCGACAACCAAATCACTGATATCCAACCTCTTCTCGCTTTGGATAAACTAGAGCACCTCATATTAGAGGGAAATAAAATTCATCATCTACCAGGCCTAACAGCTTTAAATTCACTAAAATATTTAAATCTCTCTCGCAACTTACTCACAGAGTTTGAAAGTCTTTCTGATCTTGCTCAATTAGAAGAACTTTGGCTTTTTGACATGAATATAAAATCTATCCCTTCATTTTCCACCCTAAAGAATTTGAAAACCCTGGAATTAAGTCTGAATCCTATTGATGATTTAGAACCTCTGTTAAAGATTCCTCAGCTAGAAAAACTCAGTTTAATGTTCTCAGAAGTTAAAAACATAGCTCCCTTAGTGAAATTAAAAAACTTGAAGCATCTAGCCATCGAAATAGATGGAACAGTCTCACTCGAACCTCTAAACCAAATCTCTCAACTTAATTATCTGCGTCTTAACAACACATCAATGAGAGATATTTCACCTATTAAGAATTTAACCTCGCTTAAATATCTCGATTTATATGCATTCAGTTTAAAAAATATCAATGACTTACAAGAATTTCCCCAACTCGAAACATTAATTTTATATAACTATCAACCACTGGATATAAGTCCCATAGCCAAGCTAAAGAATCTTAAAAAACTAGAACTGCTGACAGAGCATAACCGGAATTTAGATACTCTATCACAACTAACCAATCTAGAAAGCCTGAGGATCCTCCATAAAACAGACTCATATAATTTTATTTCTTATTTAACCCGACTCAAATCTTTGGAACTAGTGAACAAAGGAATCGAAAGTATAACTTTCCTAGAACCTTTAAAATCCCTTGAAAACCTTATACTCAAAGGAAACAAAATAAAAAACCTGACGCCCATCCAAGGCTTATCCAAACTCAAAGTTCTCAATCTAAGAAATAATAAAATAAAGGATATCCGCCCCCTCTCTTCTTTGGCTTTTTTGGAAGAACTCAATCTTGAATCGAATCAAATAAAAGACATTACCCATCTTATGGCACTAGGAAATCTTCATTATTTAAATTTAAACAATAATCCAGGAATCGTTAACTTAGAAGCGGTCAGATATTTAGAGTTGCTTAAACAGCTGAGTTACCAATGTAAAATTTGCAATGAAAGTGATAGTTCACCAGAGGTTAACTCTCAACTTCAAGACATTAGCCCTTTAAAAGACCTTCGGTTTCTGGAGGAATTAGATCTCAGCTATAATGCAATTACCGATCTAACAGCAATAACCGGACTCAAAAACATATCTGCTCTCAATTTCAATAATAATAGAATTAAAGCGCTCCCCCAAATGA
>CAYFLR010000034.1:12072-18278 GCA_964343805.1 uncultured bacterium
TTAAAATACCTAGTTGAATTAAAACTAGATAAAAACTTTTTAACCGACCTTAGCCCGCTCAAAGGGCTTCTTTGGCTTCAGACTTTGGACATGGCAAATAATAAAATAAAAATTTTAACTCCCTTAGAGTGGATCCCCATTTTAAAGGATATTAATTTTAGTAATAATGATGCCATTTCTGATATTGCCGTATTAAAAAAGCTCCCTAATCTAACTTCCATAGATTTCAGTTATAACCAAATTGAAGATCTTTCCCCCCTACAAGGGTTTGAAAACTTACGTTATGTAAAATTAGATCACAATCTGATTTCTGATATTTCTCCGTTGGGATCAATCACCTATTTAAGAAAATTATTTCTCAGTAATAATAGGATTGAAAATGTTAGCCCTCTAGCGAATTTATCCTATTTGTATGTTTTGTATATTGATAATAACTATGTTAGTGACCCTAGCTCCATTGACGCTATTCTAAACTCCAACCCTGATTTGTCTTCCTTCAATAAGGATAATAATCCTTTTAAAAGACCATGAATTGCACTCAACACCTCCCCAAATACTGAATTCACCTTTCATTTCTAACTCTATTGAGTGAGGATACACACAAACCAGACCTTGTTACATGCATATTCTAATGTTATACTTTAGTTTATGCATGTAAAAAAAAGAAACATACAGCATAAGTTATTAAAAATACTAGAATCATTCCCTGCCGCTCTCATCATCGGTGCTCGGCAAACAGGTAAAACCTTTCTCGCCAAACAACAGAATGTATTGCATAAGGAAAATGAAGCATGGTCTTATTATGATCTAGAAGATCGCGAACATTATGAGCTGATCTCTTCTGACCCAAAATTCTTTTTCCAAAGACATGACAACAAAGTCATTATAGATGAGGCTCAAAAATACCCTGAGCTTTTTGAAACTCTAAGAGGAGTTATCGATGATGACCGTGAAAAAAATGGTCGTTTTATACTAACTGGCTCAAGCTCACCAGCACTACTAAAAAATGCTTCTGAAAGTTTGGCTGGAAGAATAGGTATTATCGAATTAGGAACATTTAAACTTAATGAATTTGATGAAGAACCACTCACACCCCTTTTTGATCTTTTTGATGGAAAAAAAATAGATGATATATTAAGCAATACCCCACCTGTTGCCACCCCAGACCTCAATAGACTTTTTAATTTTTGGTTTCATGGAGGATATCCAAAAGCTATTATAGATTTCGATGAAGTAAACTATGAACTTTGGATGAATAATTACATAGATACTTACATAAATAGAGATCTCAAGGCTCTTTTTCCCAAGATGAACTCAATTCGTTATCAAAAGTTCATTTCGATGCTTTCAAATTCAACAGCAACTATTATTAAGAAAAGCGATTTTGCAAGGTCAATTGATGTTAGTGAGCCCACCATCAATGATTACATAAAGATTGCCGATGGTACTTTTTTTTGGCGAACTCTAACTAGTTTTGAGCATAATGTGCAAAAAGAAATTACCAAAATGCCAAAAGGCCATGTCCGAGATCTTGGTATTGTTCACAACTTACTCAAAATAAAAAATTTTGAGGCCTTGGAGATGCACCCCATCATAGGAAGATCTTTCGAATCATTTGTTATGGAAGAAATCATCAAAGGTATAGAAGCAAAGTCCTTTTTTAAAAGCTCCTTTCATTACTATAGAACTAGGGGAGGTGCCGAAATAGACCTAATCATTCACAATAAAAATGGTATTTTCCCTATTGAAATAAAGTTTGGCATTGAAACGCCTGCAAAAATGCTAAAGTCCTTAAAAAACTTTGTGATTGAACATAATTTACCATTCGGAATTCTTGTGAATAACGCTGAAAATATTGAGTTTAGGAGTAAAGAAATATTACAGATTCCAGCAAGATTCTGGTAGAGAGTGTCATAATGTAATGTTGTAATGTTCCCCTAAATACCATATTTTACTTCGATTCGTTCAGGAGTTAGACCCTCGACCGTACCGACTTCACTGATTTACGGATTTAAGGCAATTCATAGTGCTCTTTATCGAACTTACCCCAATACTGAACATAGCGGAGGATATTTCGACTGAGCCACCCTCGACCGTAGGCACTATAAAAACCGATATGACCTCCCCATTTGGTAATACGGAAACCAATATTGGGCTTATCATCATAAAGAGAAACCGTGTCTCGGATGTTTTTATAGGTCACCACTTTGTCATTTTTGGCATGTAAAAATAATATAGGCTTGGTCACTTTGGGTAGATATTTATCATGTTGAAACATTTGCTTTACATGTTCCACCGTCAATTCTTCAGCGTACCTGATAGGTAATTGAATCATGTTTTGATTGTTTTCATCTTGATCCAAATGATGAGGATGATTTAATAGATACTCTCTGGCTGCGGGCAGAAAAAGTTCAGCAGTTAAATCGTCCATGGGCATTTGATAGGCAAACTCATCTTCGGTGATATCTGAATACTGGCGAATGACCTCTAAACCGCCACGAAAAGATTCCCGCATGATAGATCTAATAACATAACCTAATACTCCTACTTTTCTGCGCACATGACGAATGGCTTCATAACGATTGGCGGGACCACTTACCGTCATCACAGAACCATCAATCACATTAGTTTCTTTTACAGAATCAAAATAGGAGGCATAGGAAACATCATTTCCCCCCAGGCTAAAACCGATTAAATTCAGTTCTTTGATAAAAGGACCATACACTGGATGCCCTCTTAAAGCTTTTAAGTTTAAATAGAGATCCCAACCGGTTTCATAGCCAGAAACCATGATTCGGAAATTTCTTCGGATCCAATCAGCACCGGTGGGGTTTTCAAAAATGACTACTCCCACATTATGTCTTTTCCTCACCTCTCTGGCGCACATTCTCAGAGAATCACTAGTTTTGGTTCCTCCAATTCCAGCGACACAAACAATAAATGCTCTCGGCTCTTCAGGAACGTATATATAACCTTCAGCCTGATACCCTTCTTCATTGGTTAAATAGAGAGGCTCAAATTGATGTTTATCTAAAAGTTCTTGAGTCACTCCCCCTTTGGTAGCAAAATAGGTGGATACTAAGGATGAATATCTTTTGTAGGAAAGATACATATACTTCTTAGACTTGATTTTTTTCATTTTCTTGATGGCAAGATCTTGATTTTTAAGCTCTTCTCCCGAAAGGACCGGAGAAACAAAAATAAAAAGTGATAAGGCTAGGATAAAAGGTCGGATAACCAATCGATGCATAAAACTCCCCCTATACAGACGAAACAATTAAAGGTGAATTGGGGGGTATTCAATCAAAAATGGGGGGTTTTTAATTAAAAAGAAATACTCCTTAAGTATAACACATTTTGAATTTTTATAAAACTATATTTGGTAATTTGCCAATTTTACTCCCTATTCTCCTCTCAATTCCAAATTAAAATTGTCAAGACTTCAAAGAGTTAGTAAAGTAGGTAGTTATCTATTCTGTATAATAGTAAAAAAGGGCAAGGGATGGGGGCATGACCAAATACAGCCTGCAAATTATCGTGTTAATACTTTCCTTGCATTCCCTTATAGGCAGTGAAGTTAATCAAGATTTATACCGCCTTCCTATCATAATTAAAGGAAAAGCACTGCCTGATATGCTAGGATACCCTATTAAACACTATGCAGCCTTTCAATTTAAGATCACCTCTGATGGTAAAAAGAACTTTAGTCCCATTCCCTTCCAAATTGATGAAGTAAACAGAAATGGCAACTATGTACTGGAAAACGGAATCGGATATACACGCAATACAGATGATGGCTACTTTGATAAAAATGATGAACTGGTCATCATGGGAACCGACCTGGGAGAGAAAGTACCCAGTAAAAATGATTTGCCCAAAGGCCTCCCGATTCATGAGGTGAAAGTCTCCCAGCCCAATGGAGAAAAAGCCCTGTATTTTTATATGGTTTATGACCCAATGCACAAGCTCGATCGATCCACCGTCACCTATGTGAAATTCGATAAAGAGATGCACATCATTAGAACCAATCAATATGCTTACTACTTTAAGCCAGATAATTATCTGTTGATGGATAAGGTGGTGTTTGGCAACAAGGAGGTTTTATCAGGGAGTCAGTACCTCTACTTTCTTAATTTTAAATACTTTTTTGCCATGACCTTCCGTTCCAAAGAATTTGGAGCCTTTTTAGAGGAATGGAGAGTGGGGCCTATCAGGGCCATCTTAGCCATTGGAGTTTCATATAAAACCCTCTTCAAAGAGTTAAAAACCAACCTTTTTTCAGAGGTTTCCTTTTTTGTAAATCAGGTGACTTTCCCCACCACTATCGAATTTCCATTTGATGCTTCCACCTATTTTCACCCGGCATCGGGT
Source organism: uncultured bacterium (assembly GCA_964343805.1). Taxonomy (GTDB): domain Bacteria; phylum Bdellovibrionota_B; class Oligoflexia; order CAYFLR01; family CAYFLR01; genus CAYFLR01. Next base: position 16,444 of record CAYFLR010000034.1, read on the forward strand.
ATTTTTTACGGAATCCACTTAAAGGGGGGAACCTACGAAACCAATGTCCCTCACCTAACGACTCCTGAAAAAGCTAAAAGAATAAAAAATTCATTTGGAAAATATCCTTATATTATTGGTAAGAAAGACTCTTCCACCGTATTTGTTCGCATGTACCTAGAGAATGATGTGGTAGAAACTATAATCGAACCCCAACTCTATGATGTCAAGCGCCCACCTGCAGGAGAAGTCTTAGATTCCAGAAGTTGGTTAGGGGATGTAAAAACTCCCTTAGGGTTATTTATTGACCTCTCCACTGCCCAAAAAAGAGAGTATCATCTCAATGTGGACTTCTTCTTTGACGCCAATCGCTATAAAGATAGTAAGAAATACTTTATTAACTACCGCAAACCCAGTGTAAAATCAGCCAGAGTTTATCAATAAGAGTCCCTATAAAGACCATGAGATTGGATATATTGATAGACTTGGGGAGAAATCCATTGGTTTTCCTTACCTATCTCCCCTCGCTGGGAAAGAGTTTCTCTGACCTTAGAAGAAGATATTCCCTCAACCTGTTGACCTGTTTTATCCGCCAACCAGAGATGAGGTTCTTTCATTAAATTCTCTTCATAAGGTAAGGTAATGCCTTTTCTGGGAACAATGACAAAGGGGACTGTTGCTGCTAGTTTTTGATAGTCAGCCCACTCATGAAAATTCTTTACACAATCGGTTCCCATGACAAAGTAAAAGGTAATTCCTTCAAAGCACTTATCACTCCTTAATTGCTCGAAAAAGGCAAGTGTTCCGCCCACAATTTGATTTTTAATCTTATAATCAAAAAGCCTTATCTTATTAAAGGGTTCAATAGCTAAATTCATCATATTAAGACGGTGCTCATAGCCTTGAAACTGCTTTTCTAGCAAAGGAGAATAATCAGGAGTGAGCCAAATTTGATCTAATTGAAAGGTGGAAGGAGTTGATGTTTGATTAGATGGAGAATACCACTCTAAGTCTTCTCGTAAAAGAAGCTTTGCAATGTTTATGTGAGATTGATGTATGGGATCAAAGGAACCACCCAAGATTCCCACCTTAAGATACCGCTCTTCCATAAATGATAACTAGCAGTATTCGCTATGAAAGTAAATAGAATTTTGCTATTCTTAAATTCATCAAAACTCATCCTTTGCACTTGTTAGGGAGATTCACATCAATCGAAGACCATCCAAAACTTCAAAACCAAGATCTCGAATTCCCCCCAAGAAAAAACGCAAAGAACCTTCTCAGAATAAGAATACTAGGAATTTTGAAGCGGAAGTTCTCCATCTAAAAGATATTGATATTAATATCCCCAATAGACCCTTTTCACCCGATGCTTGGCAACTTAAATGCCTGGAAATACTAAAAAATGAGAACTCACTCTTTCTCCACGCCCCCACCTCAGCAGGGAAAACCTTTGTAGCAGAAGAACACATAAAAAGTATTTGGAAGAAAAATAGAGAGGCCAAAATCTATTACACCACTCCCATAAAATCGCTATCCAATGATAAATACAGGGAATTTCAAGATTTATTTGGCACTTCTCAGGTGGGAATATCCACCGGTGATATAAAAGAGAAGCAGGGAGCTCCCTTGGTCATTATGACCCAAGAGATCCTCTTTCAAATCCTTTCGGATCATACCGAGGAGAGACAAGCCACTTTTATAGTCATTGACGAATGGCAATTTATTGCAGACCCAGAAAGAGGACGAAACTGGGAATTTGCCTTTATTCTTATTGCCCAGAGGAACATTCAATTTTTAGCCGCCACTGCAACCGTGGACAATCTACATGAAATTCAGAGCTGGCTCCAAAGTAT
>CAYFLR010000034.1:18288-43764 GCA_964343805.1 uncultured bacterium
CCAAAGACCCATCAAAACTTATCACCATCAAAAACGGCCGGTTCATATAAAAGACATTATACTAGAAAAAGACAAAGCCTTAGTGATGCCCTCCCGCAGAGAGTACGAGGGTTCTAAAGTTAGGCACACCGAACTCTCCTCTATTTTGAAATCCATCGATACTTTGCGCCTGTTTCCCACTATATTTTTTGTAGGAACTCGCCAAAGAATAGCCCAAGCATTTACTTATATAAACCATCACGCCTCACTGCTCCCAGAGCAAGATAGGCAAAATATCTTGGAAGGTTTAACCAAAAGTCATCTCTCAGCTGAAAACTTACGACCGGATCTGAGAGAAGCCATTTTAAAAAGAGGCTTAGGGTATTATCATGCAGGACTCTCCTACAGTGAAAAACTCTGCATCGAGGTGCTGGCGAAAGGAAGGCTCTTGAAATTCCTCGTGAGCACCAGTGCAATCTGTGTGGGGGTCAACTTTGCTATGCGCAGTGGCATTTTTTTAGATATTGAACGGGGAGGCAAAGAAGGCAAAGAGAAATTCAGTGATATTGAAGTCAGGCAAATGTTAGGACGACTGGGAAGAAGAGGATATGATCCGTTTGGTTATAACATCGTTAATCTCTACCCTTGCTTTCTCTATAGCGATGAATATCATGCCTGGCTCAAACCCATTCCAACCTTTGATCTCTTTGCCCTCTTAGGCATCTACAATTTAGTGGGGGAAGATTTTGAAAAGACCCGTCACTTTGTAGCCCACTCCTTTGAGCGTTGGAAGTTAAAAAACATAGGCACTCCTAAACCCAAACGCACCAAAGGAAGAAGGAAAAAAGGAGCTCGCCCCAAACAGCAAGAAGAAATCTATAATCTCTTCTCCCGGCTAAAGACACTCCGTTATATTGATAAGCAAGGAAGTATCACCCCCTTAGGACGATGTGCTCTCCAGTTCGGTAACAAAATGGGGCTTTGTATTGCTGGTTTTGCAAGAAGCCGTCAGTTTAGCTATAAGTTACTGGCGGGATTGGGAGTGAATGCCAGGCAATTTAATGGCATGGCCCATAAAAATAGAAGTCCTGAGCTGTCTCCTCTATTTAAAGATCTCTACCATCATGATTACCCAGAAGAGTTTGATAAAATCACGATAGCAAGTAAAGCCAAGCGCCCCCGCAATCACCGTGGATTCAATAAAAAAGCTCATCAGTTTACTCTCAAAACACCTCCCAGCAAAACCATTGAGTATTATCGCTATTACAATATTAGCTGTGTAGAGGTGATTAAATTTGCTCTTAAATCCAGTGAACTCTCTGAAGTGCATAAAGAGTTTGGAGACCGTTGGCTGGATCACGGAGATTTAGAAAAAATCTTAATGAACTATATTCAAGTCCTCAGAAACACAGTTACCTTTTACGAAAAATACCCTAAAGATGCAGAACAGCTTAAAGGTTTTGAAAACCCAGCTATCCTAGATGATATCAGATGGGAACTTTCTATCCTGCAGGACCTACTCAAAGATCAACTAAGCCCTGTTTAAGGGGTCTAATCTATGTTAGAATAATTATAACCATCAAAAAAACAAAGAGGTCAAAATGAACAAATGGCTCCCTCTCATAGGGGGATGTTTTATTGCTCTTATTTTGTCTACATCTTGCCGTATGCGCAAAAATAAGAGTGAATTAGATACAGTTAAAATAAAGCAATCCGTGGCTAAAAAACAAGGTCCAGTGGGATTTTGTTGGGCATATACCCTCACAGCTTTTATTGAATCTATTTATTTAGAGCGAGAGGATGAAGAACTCGATCTTTCTGAGGAATATTTGGGTTTTTATCATTTTTATGAACAGCTCCTTTGGGTGGTCAAAGGAAAAACCCCACTTAAACGACTGGCAAAAATTAAAGAGGGCAGGAAAATAGAGCGTGGATTTAAACTGCTTGCCAAAGCGGGTATCGTACCAGAAGAAATATTTCAACATAAATTCAAATCCCAACAACCCAAACCCCCTCTTGATTATCAACACCTAAAAAAGAAAGTGGTCAAACATTTTGAAGTACTCTTTCAAAATCAAAGTAAAGCAAAAGAATTCCAAAAAGATAAAGAGAAACTATTTTCAGAGTTAGCTCTGGTCTATGGGAAAAAGCCACCTAAAGTCAATGAACGATTTAAGTGGAAAGGAGAGGTTTATACCCCTCGCAAATTTTTTCAAAGATTGGGAGTTCTGCCAGAAAACTACACCAGTATCACCATCACTCCAGAAGATCAAAAAGGGCTAGAACTATTGAAGCACGCTCTGCTACAAAAAATACCTGTTCCCCTTTCTTACCCTATTTTTTCTTTAGATCGTTATTTTAAAGGGTATCTCCACCCTCTTTATTGTCTCCCCCATCCTTGTGAACGAAAATTCCAACATGCTTCTTTAGTAGTAGATGTGATTACCATGGAAGGAAAGGCGGGGAAAATGTCTCATCAGGAATTGAAAAAAGCCGCTCTGCAGCCAGTAGAAGAGCTGATTTTAAAAAATTCGTCCGGCCCTCAAACCTTTTTATCGCAGGAGGGGGATCCTTTTTTTGATCGGGATAAAAATGAGGGAGGCTATTTAGTAATGACGAACAAAGGCAATCAAAATGGGACCGGTTCGTGCTATTCTACCCAATTGGTTTCTAGAGAATTCCCAGTCCCTTTAATTAATTTAGTTAGCAAGGCTCACTTCTTCATTATTTTCTGTATTATTCTCTTCACTATCTTGTTCATCTTCAGCAGCAAATGTTTGATAAATACAGCTAAGGATATCTCTTGTTTTTAAGACCTGAAAGTCTCCTGTTTTATCAGGATTTTGATAACGCTCAGTAGCAAACCCGGTTTGAATGGAGCAGTGTTCTAAATAATCAATGGCCCACTCTCGGTTTTCAGGAGCATCAAAAGGAAGAATCATTTGAGCTTTGGGATAAGCTTCTGCGTATAGATATTTTTCTTTAAAACTATCACTGTCCATCTCAGAAAAGGGGTCAAACTCGGCTTCAAAATCAGGCTCTACACCCACCAAGTGATTACTCCATACTTTCTCTCCTGACTCAAAAAAGAACTGAGCGTCAGTGTAGAAGAGCAAGATTTTCTCAGCATTATCTAAATCAAAAGGAAATAGTGATTCGTTTTTCATAATCAATGGACGCCCTGTTTGCCTCACACCTTTACCAAAAGAGGTCTCTCCTAAAACAAATCCTCTTTTAATATTCTGAACAGTGCCTGAAACCATTTCAGAAGCAGAAGCAGAGCTGCCATTGATAAGCACGGTGAGAACAAAACCAAATGCTTGTTCAAATTGAGCACTGATCGTTTCTCCCTCATTAGGCTCTCTGAGGCCTCCGTTTTCTGCTGGGAGAGGATTACGGAAACTAACTAAGTCTTGTTTCCCTGAAACAAGCATCGTCACCATGCACTCCGCATTCTGAACATGACCGCCTGGATTGGAACGTAGGTCTAAAATGAGACCCTTTACATTTTGAGATTCTAAATCAAGCAGGGTTCGATAAAACTTCAAACAGAATTGCCCGGGAGGTGGCATAAAACTTGATACCACGAGATGAGCTGTCTTTATAGGTTCTCCATCCATTTCTCCATCTTCAAAAATATCCTGAACAAAGAGATAATCAGTAGTGACTTTACGTCTTACCAAGTTCATTAAGATGAGTTCTTCACGGCCTTTTCTCTTTACCCAGAGATGAAGTCCGGTATCAGCCTCTCCGACTATTAGATCGAGAGAAGAACGAAAGTCCATATTAGCAGGTGTTACATCCACTGGAGTTTCAACATCTTGTCCGATTTTTTGGATAATGTCGCCAGGAATAAGTCCGGCTTCTTTTGCAGGAGAATCATTATAAACACGAAAGATTTGAATCCCTTCCTCATGACGGCTCAGCATAGCTCCCATCCCAACCAAGGAATCTTTTTCATCAGGTTGATCTTCCTGATATTCAGCAATACTTACAATATGGGCATGAGGATCAATAACCTGTAGATAACCATTAAAAAGCTGAGCGCTTAAATTACTTTGCTCCTCCTCTGAAAGTGTATTTACCAGGTTTTTTTCTATCCAATCAATGAGCTGATTAAAATCGATGTTCTTACGATTTTCTTGTTCGAAGTGGGTTTGCCAGAAATCAAAGCGACTTTTAGCAAATAGAGCCATTTGGTTATAGAGAGACTCCATGGAGACCATCTCATCAGAATTTTTGGCGACCAACTGAACAGCTCCAAAATCCTCAAAGACTTCACCATACTTAACAGGAAGATCTGAACTCGTGCTTTCGATTAATTGTGAGCTAGATAGAATAAGCGCTGGCTTATGCATGGCAAGAGCTGTATCAATCAAGCCCACACATTGAATTAATATTTGCAGCTGCTTTTTACTCTGCTCATCACCGTAACAAAAGGAAGTGGTAATATTTTTCTTAACTTGATCAAAATTAAGGCCAACTTCATGCCAGTAGGAAGGAGTTTCTTCACCACTGGTTTCAGCATAGAGAGATAGAGTTTGCAAAGATAACCCTATCACCATGACAAGGACAAAATAGATTGGCCTGGAATTCATACAATTCTCCCTTATTACTTAAGTATTACCACACAAGTAGGACTCGTAAAATCTTGTAGTAAAAGAGTTTTTATTAATTATTTATCATTTTGTCAATTAAATTTTTAAGATAAAAACAAATAACATAGGTAACTAACTAATATATTTGGGTTTAATTTTTGACTGACTAGCCAATTTTATAAATAGTAGGGGCACTAATCAGATTCAACCTGAACTTTCAAGATGCTCTCTAACTGCTCACGAGAAAAATTATACTCAGACTTACAGTACTGACAGGTGGTGGTAATAGAACCCTCTTCTTTGAGAATATTCATAATATCTTTGGCGGGTAAACTAGCTAATCCTCGTTCAAAGGTCTCATGACTGCATGAACAGACAAACTGAGTCTTTTCTTTTAAAATAGGCTTGCCTAAAGGAGTTAAGAAGTTTTCTAATAGGAGGCTGGGGGAATCGACACTCTTAATAAAGGTAGAGTTAAAATTTTCCACCTCTTTCAATCGTGTTTGATATTGATTGAATTCCTCTAAAAGAGGACCGGGGAGCTTTTGTAAAATAACCCCACCTGCAAAAGTCAATTGATTGTTATCATCAAAGGTCACCACCAGACGACAATAGGATGGAACTTGAGCAGATTGTAAATAGTAATAGTCAATGGCCTCTTCTAAATTTCCCCCCTTAAAATCTATAAAACTTTTACTAGGCTCCTTGGTTTTATGGGAAGCACGAATGGATTGAATATCAATGCGATGAAAGCAGCCGGGAAACTCCGATTGAGCGTAGGGTAAATTATTTGGACCATAGCCTCTAATCTGCCCTAGACAGTTAGCCTCACTTACAAAAGCCCATTTCTCATCAAAGATAAACTTAACATTGAGAGTTTCAAATACATTTTGAAAACTTGCCATCAACACCGCAGCCGTAAGGCTTTTACCCATTAAGTAGGCAGCTAACCCCTCTGGTTTATGGATATCTAAAGCAGCCTGGACCACACTGGTGCATTCACAAGAATGGAGGGTCACAGATGTTTTATCATCAATTAGGTAGAATATATGGTTGTTTGACATTGACTTTAAATCTCCCGTCTGTAAATATTACAAACCGATCACATTAAGAATTTTCTCTCTTACCATAAAGGAGCTACTATGACAACGATTAGCAACTTGCAAAATGAACGTATAAAATATCAGCCTAAAGTGCCCAAAGTTCTAAAAGAGAACTTACAGCATTTAAATATCCAAGAAGAAAGCACCAGTGAAGATACTAACAGTGATTCTCCTGTAAAAGACCTATTTCCCAACCTCTTTGGGTTGCCCTTAATTAAATTCTCCGGCAATAGTGACAGTAACCCTTCTCCCTCCAAAGCCCTTATAATTGGTGTTGTATTATCAGGTGGACAGGCTCCCGGTGGCCATAATGTCATTGGTGGACTTTTTGATGCGGTTAAGAAGCTGAATCCCAATAGCATCCTCCATGGTTTCCTTGGTGGACCATCTGGAATTCTAGAAAAAGATTATATTACAATTACCGATGAAATCATCTCCCATCATCGTAACACAGGGGGATTTGATATGATCGGAAGTGGTCGAACCAAAATAGAAAGTGCAGAACAATTCGCTACCTGCAAAAAAGTAGTACAAGAGATGGAATTGGATGGTCTGGTTGTGATTGGAGGAGATGATTCAAATACCAATGCCGGTTTGCTTGCCGAATATTTTAAGAAAGAGAAGGTTAACTGTAACGTGATTGGTGTTCCTAAAACCATTGATGGTGACCTTAAGACTGATAAAATCCCCGTCTCCTTTGGGTTTGATACCGCTACCAAAGTATACTCCTATCTGGTAGGAAATATCGGACGTGACGTACTTTCCGCCAAAAAATACTGGCACTTTATTCGACTCATGGGTCGTTCTGCCAGCCATATCGCTTTGGAAGTAGCATTGCAAACTCGTCCAAATATCACTCTCATATCCGAAGAAGTATTAGAAAAGAAAATGACTCTTTCAGAGTTAACCGAATCTATCGTAAAAACTATTATGCTGCGCGCTGCTGAAGGCCGAAACTACGGAACCGCATTGATTCCAGAAGGACTTATCGAGTTTATTCCAGAAGTTAAGACTCTTATCGCCGAAATTAATGATCTACTCTCTGCCAAAGCAGAAGAGTTTCAAAGCTATGGCAGCCTCAAAGAGCAAGTGGAATTTGTTCGTGGACAGCTTTCCAAAGATGCAGAACCTGTTTACACTTTCCTACCTGAAAATATTCAAACCCAGCTCATTCTAGATCGTGATCCTCATGGCAACGTCCAAGTTTCACGCATCGAGACAGAGAAGCTTTTGATCAGTTTAGTCGAAAAGAGATTAAGCGAACTCAAAGAGCAAGGTCAATTTAAAGGTAAATTCTCTGCAGTTAACCATTTCTTTGGCTACGAAGGACGTTGCGCTTTTCCTTCTAACTTTGACGCCGAATACACCTATGCTTTAGGAATGACCGCGGCTTCTCTCCTTAACCAAGGCTACACTGGTTACATGGCGAGTGTCACCAACCTGGCTGAAGGAAATGAAAACTGGGAATGTGGCGGTGTCCCTCTCACATCCATGATGACGATCGAAAGAAGACACGGTGAAGACAAGCCGGTTATAGAGAAAGCTTTAGTTAAAGCAGACGGCAAACCTTTCCAAACTCTCTTAGAAAACCGAGAAAGCTGGGCTCATGAAGACCAATACATGTCCCCAGGACCTATCCAATACTTTGGACCCAGTGTTGTTATGGATCAAATCAACAAAACTTTAGAATTAGAATTACAATAGAGAAACAGTCCTCGGCTGGTTTTATCAATCAGCTGAGGGCTTAAGTTAAACTGGTAGGAATGGTAAAATAGAAAGTACTGCCAACTCCAACCTCACTCACCACACCTAACTGACCTTTATGCTCTTTGATAATATGCTTACATATAGGCAGTCCCAATCCGGTTCCAGGGGGCTTATCGGTTAAAGTATCTCCTAATTGTTTAAATTTATCAAAAACCTGATCTTTATATTCAGCAGGGATACCGATTCCGGTATCAGTGACCTCAACCTTTACAAAGTCTTTGACCTTTTGAACCGACATCTTAATACTTCCCTTGGGAGTATATTTGATAGCATTAGAAAGTAAGTTAATTACTACTTGAATAATACGATCTCGATCGCACATTACCTCTGGTAAATCATCAGGTATGATGGTTTCTAAGCTAAGGCCCTTATTCTCGACGAGATAAGATACGGCTTTCGCCCCATCATTCAGGACTTTCGTTAGATCGTGAGATTGAATATCCCACTCAAACTTCCCCGCTTCCATTTTAGAAATATCTAATACATCGTTGATAATAGAGGTCAAGCGGATGGATTCAGAAATAATAATTTCTGCATTATCAGAAATGCGATTGATCGTTTTTCTTGGCTTACTTTCTAGAGTGGACTCAAGATCTCTAAGCAGGCTAAGCGACTTTTTTCTAATAATTTTAGAAAAACCCAATATGGAAGTGAGGGGAGTTCTTAGCTCATGAGAGACAGTAGCTAAAAATGCAGTCTTCATTTTATCTAGTTGCTGCAGATCTTGATTGGCCTTTTTCAGTTCTTCAGTTTGCCGTTTTATTTTTTCTTCGGCTTCTTTACGCTCAATAATACCCACAAATGGACTGGTAACTGCGGAATAAAAATCTTCAATTTCAAGATTTAAATTATGCCCGTCTTTTAAATAGACCAATAAAAGAGAGAGGAGTTTTCGCTTGGAAACGATTGGAATAACATACTGTACATAAGGTTCAATATTACTCTCCTCTTGATGACACCAAGGGTCACTATCAGCAGAGCAAAGAATATTTCCTTTTAAAGTTTCTTTGATGGAGGGAAACTCTTTAAAAGAAAGACTCTCGTTTAAGGAAAGAGAACGATCACCCAACTGTCCAGCAATCAAATTCAAAGTTTTCTCTTTGTTGTCTGCCGTATAAAAAGCCCCCATGGAAAGAATGGAATCAAACTGAGAGATGGCAGAATGAATGATGATTTGCAAAGCCTCCTTAAACATCTCTTGATAGGTTATCTTAAGATTAGAAAGCTGCTGAATTGAATAGAGGGTTTTATGCAAATGAAGCAAAGATTGACTGGCTTCATGTAAAAATGAAGATTTTCTTACCTGCTGCAAGGCTTCATCTTTTTGTAATCTTAAAGCCAACATATCTAAAGTATAGGACAGTTGTTTGCCAAGCAGTTCAAGCAAGGAATTCAGTTCAACAGAAAGAGACTTTCCCCATAAAATCATTGTCCCAATGACTTTTCCTTCGGACATAAAGGGAGCGGCAAGAACGGAATCTTCATCCCATTCACATAAATGGGACATCAGCTCAGCCTCGGGTTCATAACTATTTAAAAGGCTAACTAAGCTCTTTTCTATTGGGGAATGATCACTATTTTCCGGTGTTATTAATGATTTCCCCCCCCACTTCAACATAAAGTAGGGAATCTGAAATATATCCCATGAGCTGGGTTTGGGTAGTTCTAGATTAGCAAAAAAGCTACTCAAGAAAAAGGCCTGATGAGGCACATGTTGATCAAAACAGATGAGAGAAAGATGGTAATCATCTCTAGAATTAAATAAATTTATAAGCTCTTGATAAACCTGCCGGTCATGTTCACATGAGCGAAAAACCTCATCAATTTCACTCCAGCCAGGAAAAGTCGAATTTTGTTTGAGGTTCATCAATTAACCTTAGATATTAGTTTGAAATTATAATATTTTATTATACTGCTCTAAGGAGAGAAAGTCAGTTAAGTTTTTTATTAAATAAGGAAAGGTTAAACGGACTCATTTTGAGACCGGCAAGAAAAAAGAGGACAGTCAGAGCCTAAGTAGAGGGACAGGCCAATATTTCCCAGTATCCACCGCCCGCATAATTTGAATCAAAAACAAAGTGACTGCTTGCAGCACCGGTGGGATAGTTAGAACACTTTTCTCCAACCCCTGGACATCCATAACATGGCTCAACTTCAATCAGTTCATCAGGATTAGGGTTGCGATCACTGGCGGATAATTGATTTACGAATATCATTGCTAAAAATAAGATTAAAATCCTTAAAATATGAGATCGAATCACTTTCTTCCCCACTTGTAATTGATAAAAACGAAAAAACCCCCTCCTTATAGCGAAAAGGAGGGGGTCCGTCAACATACTTCAGACTTCAAATTATTTATTGAAGTGATCTTTTAAAACATCTGTTAGGTTAGGTGAACCAATTTCTTGGAGTTCGTACTTAACCCTTAAAGTTGGCTTGTCGATTTTGATAACGCGTGTCAGATCAATTGGTGTACCAATGAGAACGAGGTCACAATCGATACTATTAATTGTCTTCTCAAGATCTTTCACCTGCTCTTCGCCATAGCCCATAGCTGGTAATAATTCACCAATGTAGGGATACTTTTCAAATGTTTCTGCCATTTTACCGCTTACAAAAGGTTTGGGATCGACGATCTCAGCAGCACCATATTTTTCAGCAGCTACTACAGCAGCGCCATACTGCATTTCACCATGTGTTAAAGTTGGTCCGTCTTCTACAGCAAGCACAACACTGTCAGTGATCTGCTTATAATCATCAACAAACAGAGGTGAAGCAGCTTCGATTATTGTTGCTTCAGGGTTAACAGCCATAATGTTTTCACGTAAATTAACCACATTCTCATAATCAGCACTGTCAACTTTATTGATTACGAATACGTCAGCACGGCGGAAGTTAACTTCACCTGGGTGATATCTTAACTCATGACCTGGACGATGTGGATCGATTACAACAATCTCTAAATCAGAATCATAGAAAGGAGCATCATTGTTACCACCATCCCAAATGATGACATCCGCTTCTTTTTCAGCTTCTCTAAGAATGGCTTCATAATCAACACCAGCAAAGATGGTGCTGCCCATAAGGATATAGGGTTCATACTCTTCCATTTCTTCGATAGTACATTTGTGCTTTTTAAGGTCTTCCAATGAAGCAAAGCGTTGAACAGCTTGAGCTCCAATATCGCCATAAGGCATTGGATGTCTAATAGCCACAACTTTTTTACCCATTTCTTGTAAAACTCTGGTTACTCTACGAGTTGTTTGAGATTTACCACAACCAGTTCGAGCCGCACAAACAGAGATGAGAGGCTTAGTTGACTTTACTGTAGTCTGCTTATGGCCTAAAAATGTAAAGTTTGCACCGGCAGAAATTACGGAAGAAGCCACATGCATTACATATTCGTGCGTGATATCACTATAAGCAAAAACCACCTCATCCACTTTATCGTTCTCAATAATATCAAGTAATTCTTCTTCAGGGCGAATGGGGATACCATCTGGGTATAACTTACCCGCTAAGGAAGGGGGATAAGTTTTATCTTCAATATCAGGGATCTGAGTCGCAGTAAATGCTACCACCTCATAATCTTCATTTTCTCTGTAATAGACATTAAAATTATGGAAATCACGTCCAGCAGCACCCATTATCACAACACGACGCTTACTCATTAAATCCTCCTCTCTCATAGTAACGAACTATTTCATTTTGATTTGGTTTGAAACCGAGCACTCATACTCACAAATCAAAAGAGGATTTTCAAGCTCAAAATAGGTAGAAAAAGGAAATATAAGATTTAAGAAAGGAAAGAATCAACGAAAAACGCACAACCATAAGCTGTGCGTTCACATATATGACTGTGTTAGCCTAATTGCAGTATACCTAGAAATAGGAACTAAGGACTGGCTAACAAAAACATGCTTCCGCAAGGCGACAAAACAATTGTGATGAGACAGTACATTACAGGTACGGTGAAGAAGCAATTTTTGCAGACAACACAGCGGAAGTTTGTTTCTGGACACCAGTTAATTACAGTATACTGTAAACCAAGAGGGTAAATTAGCTTCGGAACAGATAGGCTGCTCTAAGTAACTCACCTCACCCAACATTACATTTACTAAGGTTCCAATCTGGAAAAGAGTCCTTGGCTCTAGATTAACTTCTTCTGCTTCAATGACCTTTAACAGAGGAAAGCCGGCCCCTAGCAAGGCAGTAAAGTGATCAGCAGGTATATTAGTTCTACTAATATCAATATCTTCAAGCATTTGTAATTGACTGATAAAGCTAGCATCACTGATAAGAGTACTCTCCAGATCTAAAAACTTTATATTAACCAGGTGAGCAATAGGGCTTCCGTCAGTTACGTTATTGTATCCAATATTTAATGTCTGGAGGGATATTAAACCAGCTAACATACTAATATCTGTAAACATATTTTTCTTTACAACAAGATTTATTAGGGAGTTAAAATTGGCTATAGGAGTTAAATCCGCAATGGCATTGTAGCTAAGATCAAGATCAGTCACTCTAGAGAAGTCATTATTGCCTAATAAAGAGATATCTGTAATGCGGTTGTCCATTAAATAAAGTTCTTCCATCAGAGGTTTATTAGCAAGTCCTTGAAGACTAGTAATTCCATTTACAGAAGCATTTAACTTTCTCAACCTGTTTAATGATGTAAGAGGAGTCAGATCTGTAATAAAATTCTCACTCATTTTTAAATCATCCATCTTTTTCAAAGAAGCGAGAGCTTCAATAGACTCAACTCGATTTCTTCGAATAGAGAGATCTGTCAAATTAATCAGAGTGGATAGGGGGGAAATGTCAACAATATCATTAAATTTAAGATCAAGTTCTACCAAATTCACTAAGGTAGATAGTGCAGATATATCAACTAAACCATTCTCATCAACATCAAGATAAGTCAGATTGACTAAGCCAGAAAGGGGAGAAAGGTCTTGTATTTCATTTTGATCAAGGTCTAGATGGATAAGATTGGTTAAACTAGCAAGAGGAGAAATGTCACGGATAGAGTTTCCATCTAGGTTCAATGTTTTTAAATTCACTAAAGTAGAAAGTGGAGTAAGATCACTGATATGATTATCATCGATGTCCAAATCCACTAACCAAGTCATTTGACTTAAAGGACCAATATCTTCGAGTCTATTACTTTCAAGACTGAGCTTGGAAAGGTTTTTTAATAGAGTGAGAGGCCATAAATTAGTTATACGACGCTCATCTAAATCAATTTCAGTTAAACGGTTAAGTTTACGCACAGCATCAGGACAGCCTCGATAGCTGATTGTCCTGAGCATTGCGTCCATTGTATTGTAGGCTGATCTATCTAATCTTCTTGATTTGTATTGTTCGCACCACTCTAGAAGGGTTGATGGCTGCTCTGCCCCTTGAATATTGGAAAAAAGTAACCATAAACTTATTATATATATAAAATTTTTCATCACAACTCCTCCTAAAGTAAGTGCTCAAATTATTAAATTATTATCGAGTAAAACGACGATCTTCTGGTCTTTGAGGTGTGCTTTCGCAGAACTCACGACGCCATTTCTTCTGAAGCATGTACTGATCATCAGTCATTTCATCTAAACCATCACATACATACTCACGACAGAGTTCACGCTGCCATAATGGGCTAGACTTAATGATGTTGTTACACATATCTTCTTTAGAAAGAACAACCTCAATATTTGGGTTTAACTCGTTTAAAGGAGTGCTGTCGGTAATATCGTTAGCTGATAAGATAAGTTTCTGTAAATTAGGAAGATTTTTTACAGCATTTACTAAAGAACGAACACTGTGAATACCACAGTAAGATAGGTTCAATTCAACTAAGCTAGTCATGCTAGCTAAAGGTGACCAATCATCAACTTTGTTCTCAGAAAGGTCTAAGTAACGAAGCTTGGTTAATCCTGTTAATGGGCTAATATCATTAACATAGTTTTCATCTAAACGGATAGACTCTAACTGAGTTAATCTACCAATTCCACTCAGGTCACGAATTCCATTGTTATCAATGATAAGTTCACGAAGACGTGGAAACTCAGCTAAAGAAGCTAACGGACGGAGATCCTTGATACGGCTTTCAGTTAAGCTAAGTGAGTATTTATCACGAAGACGATCACGAGCATCATAACAGTTACCGGAAGCAGAGCTGTAGTAACCCGCGTTACGACGAAAATAAACTCTAGATAGCATTTGATACATGGTATGACGTGCACCGTAGTCTAAATCACCATCTTGATAAGCTTGACACCAGCTAATAAATGATCTACCACGACTGGTTCTTACTTCTTCGTTTGCATCTTGGAAATCAGCGTAGATAGTAGCTGAAGAGAGCAAACAGAATAATACAACTAACTTTTTCATTAAATTCTCCTTTTGTAAATCAGATCCAACAATAACCGCATATCTTTTTACATTTTCTTCAACTTTTGTCTAGCTTTTTTTTTGGATTTACTATATATTTTTTTAGTATTTTTAATAATTATTATATTTTATTAATTATTTTAAATACTTAACAAATTTTCGAAGGAGATGGGCAGATGAACCTTAAAACACAATTTCGTTTTTTAGTCTACTTTTTTTTACTTTTAGGTTTTGGAACCGCTTGGGCCAACTTTCCTAGCCCAATGGACATTAACCAACTCACCTATAAAGATTTAGGGCAGCAGCGAATCATCCAAGAACTCTTTCACTTAGAACAAGAGCTCGCAATTATTAAAGAGGATACACTTCCTCATCAGGTGAAAGCCTTAAGAAAAAACATAGGCAAACTTCGTGGTCTACTTGACCTATTTGCCTATTCCTTTGGTTTAGTAAGAGTTCCTGGAGAAGTAGAGGGCACCACCGTTCGTAAGGATCTATGGAAAAAATTCAGAAAGGATTTAGATAAAGGCTATGCGCGCTTAGGTGATTTTAAAGATCTTTATGACTTACAAAGTATCTCTAGTCCAGAAAATGCCGTTTATGACCCCACTGTCTTGTCAGAAAAAAGGGATCGTATGATCCTTTGGAAAGAGCGATTCCTAACACCAGAGAGACTTGCACGCCATAAACTGGCTATTAGTAAAATGAAGAATCGTCTATATAAAAGTAGAACTAAACTGACCAAATTCTATTGGGGACCTTATATCAACAACCAAAAGAATGAGGCTGGTGAAATAATATCTACCGAGATCACCATCCTTCCCAGTCGCCGCCTCAATGGATTTAAAAACATAGCTAAGCTCCTAAAAGCTACATTAAACTTGGCAATGGGAGAATTTGATGAAGTGGTCGTGATTGAATCTCTATTAGACCATGATAGCGCTGAGGCATTCCATGACTTTCGAAAGAGAATTAGAATGGTAGTAAAACACAACATCCCTCTATTTCCTGAGGTGATTCAAAATCGTACTTTTGAAACCACCAACAGCTACCTCCAACTGCTGACTGTGGTTGACAATTTAGGAAGCCTTAATGACCGTATTATCTCTCTTGAATACAACAAGAAAATGGGAAATTTGGAAGAGGTTACGGTGTTAGAAAAAGAAATTGAATTGGAATGGAAAGGTCTCAAAGGTTGGCTAATCAGCAATAACATTAAAAATGAAATTGCTATTCTAATGACCGCTTTTGAACTCCCCCTAGCCCAATAAAAAACTTCGCCCCTTCTCTTAGATCCAGTTTATGCTATAGTATGGTCTTAGTTAAACAAAACCTAGGAGGAGGGAGATTTGCTAAATAAAGTACTCGATATAGCCCAAGAAGCGGCAAATATTATCCTCCATTATTATGACCGAAACTTGCAGGCAGAAGAAAAGACAGACGGTTCTCCTGTCACCAAAGCCGATACAGAATCGAGTATCTATATCGAATCAGAATTAAAAAAACTCTCTGGTTTTCCAGTACAAAGCGAGGAAAACCTAACACCTTATGCCGAAAGAAAAAGTTGGAATCAATACTGGTTGGTGGATCCCTTAGACGGCACTAAGAATTTTCTGCGCCACAATGGACAATTCACGATCAATATTGCATTAATGGAGCAAGGACGCCCTACTTTGGGGGTGGTGATATGTCCCACCATGAAATTAAATTACTATGCCAACCAAGGAGAGGGAGCCTTTCTAAATGGAAAAAAAATCAGTCATACTCAAAACCGACCTGATCTCATTGGAGCCCAAAGCATGTATCATGCGAATCAAGCTACCACTGATTTTTTTCTAAAGAATAAAATCCAAAATATTGTTAAATATGGCTCTGCGATAAAAATGTGTAAGATCGCCGAAGGAGAAATTGACATCTACCCT
Source organism: uncultured bacterium (assembly GCA_964343805.1). Classification (GTDB taxonomy): domain Bacteria; phylum Bdellovibrionota_B; class Oligoflexia; order CAYFLR01; family CAYFLR01; genus CAYFLR01. The sequence goes on from CAYFLR010000034.1 coordinate 34,042, forward strand.
AGGCTTAATGGAACCAGTGAATGGGATACTGCCGCTGCTGAAATAATCCTTTTTGAATCTGGTTGCGAACTGGTGAGATTAGTAGATAAAAAATTATTAGATTATAACAAACAAGAGATGCTCAATCCCTACTTTGTAGCTGCCAAAAAAGGAATCAATTGGCTGCAATAAAAGGTCCTTTTATGAAAAATAAAAAGATTGTCATATTAGGTGGTGGTTTTATAGGTCAGAATTTAGCTCTCACCTTTGCTGAAAAAAACTATGAAGTGACTCTTTTTTGTAGGAATATACCAGATAACCGGCAAATTGAAAAATCCAGCCAAATTAAAGTTCAAATTGGCGACTTTTTTAATAAATACGATCTAAAAAAAGCCCTGGATAAGAAGTCTATTGTTTTCCATTGTATTAGTACCACCAACCCACGCACCAGCTTATGCGATAAAGTTTATGACATTAAGTCTAATATACTTGGAAGTGCTGAATTACTCGAGTTAATGGTTAAATCCAATGTCAAACATATGGTTTTTTGCTCTACGGGTGGTGCTATGTATGGCAACCAAGTAAATGCTGATGAAAAATCCTTTCCAGAACCTTGCTCCCCCTATGCCATTGGCAAGCTCAGTATTGAGCACTACAATCAACTTTACCAGCGAGTCCATGGAATAAACTACTTAAACCTCAGAGTGGCCAATCCTTATGGACCTTATCAAAATGCGGCCAAGTCTTTGGGGGTTATTACGGCTTTTTTAGTGAACGGCATTAAAGGAAAGCCTGTAAAGTTATTAGGAAATATGAAGGCAGAGAGAGACTATCTCTATATCCAGGACCTAACCGATATTATATACCGGCTTATTGATAATAATATATGGAATCACACGATTAATATTGGGACAGGGCAATCGTCCAGCCTTGAATCCATTTTATCCATGGTGAGTAAAGTGATAGGCAAGCCTTTGGAAATGGATAAGAGAGATTCAATTGATGGTGAAATAAGTTCAAGCTCTTTAAATATTTCATTACTACAAAAACTCATAGGTCCGATTCAATTTACCTCCCTAGAAAAAGGCATTGAAAAATATTATCAGTTTTTAACTAAATCTGGGGTCTGAGGTCTGGGGTCTGAGGTCTGGAGTCTGAGGTCTGGGGTCTGAGGTCTGAGTTCAGACTGCTGACTTTCCGACTTTCCGACTTTCCGACTTTCCGGGTACCTAGGTAACAAAATTTATGGCGTTTCACAATCGGTAAGAATATACATTATCTCCATTCTACGATTGGGTTTGCACTTCTTTTTTATCTCTTTTTGTTTAGCGGTAGTGAGTTTATTAAATTTAGAGATTTGAGAGCTTTCACTGGAAATGGATTTAAAATCAGCGGGAATACAATCTCTCATGGTATTATCTTCGCCTTTTCCTTCAAAGGTTACAGAACTAATATCTTTTCCACTGTTAGCTAAAGCAGCCTTTAATCCAGTTGCGTACTCAGAGCAAAATTACCAGTTGCAGAAGAAGCTGTGCCATTTTGACCGATCCAATCAGTGTATCCTAAAACTTGGAAAGCCGTACCCACACCATATTTACCAATGGTTGTGGCCATCTTGCTTAATAAGGAAGAGGCTCCAACTAGAATACTTTTATCCGTTTCAAATAGCTTTTCTTCTGCCAATATTATTCGGAGACCATTAGATGAGGGCTTTACCTCAAGACCCTGGCCTTCTAGTTCACTTTCCAGAGTTTCCTTACAAGTTAGCTCAGAAGTCATACTGGTAGGCAATTTATCTTTTGTAGAATCGAACTCCATAACAACTCTAAATCCAACTGAATCCTCCTGATTGCTATCACAAAGAGTTGTTCTTGAAAAGGAAGAGGCCTCCCCTTTTTTACTCATCCAACCCCCTCCACGAAGAACTTTACATGAACTACTAGGATCTGTTCCTTTAGGATCCACATTGAGGGGTTTATCAGGGTATTCACCATACCAATCACCTACCACCTCCTGCGCATTACCTAACATATCATATAGACCCCAAGCATTGGGTTTAAAGCTCTTAACTATTGCCAGCTTCTCAAATCCATCTTTATAAGGAAAAGGTTCCTCACCTTCTTCTTTTTCAATTTCACTGTTCCAAAGTTCATCGATTCCATTAAAATTAGCGTATCCCTTTCCACCTTCAGGACTATTGCCCCAAAAGAACAATGAATCTGTTCCGGCCCTAGAAGCCCTCTCCCATTCTGCCTCTGTAGGCAGGCGATAAGTCCTTCCCTCTTCCTTACTGAGTTTTTCAAGAAATTGCTCTATTTCAGAATATTTCACATTAACCACAGGTAAACTTGAACCTTTTTGGAAACTTTTGGTAGTAGACATAAGCTTTTTCCATTGAGCTTGAGTCACCTCAGTTTGACCAATAAAGTAGGGTTTGGTAATTTCAACCTTGTGTGCTTTAGCAAAGGTAACTTCATCATGCCCCATCTGAAATTGCCCGCCGGCAACATAGACTAGGTCCATACCTAAACCATTAGTAATTATATTACCTGAACTCCATCCTGATCCAGCACCCATACCACCTGATGTTTTAGTGGTTGCACCATCCTCTACGTCTTCTTCCTTTTCCGTAAAAGGCCCACACCCCCCCAGAAAAACCACTAATATGAGGCTCATAGCCAGAAGCCATAAGTATTTTAGGGTAGAAAAACCTTGATTCAAGGTATTTGTTCTCATTACCATACTCCCCATGCTATTTAGAGTTATTCAGTCCTCCTACTTTTCGGATTAAATAAATATAACTTTAATATATATTAACACAAATATTTTTTCATTTTTATTTCAATATGTTAAACCTACTCCCAAACAGATGATACCCACACATAAATTATGAAGTTAATGTTTTTGAAAAAAAACCGATGAGTATTCTAGACCATTATAATATTTCGGCTTGGAGTCGATACATAGTGAAAGGAAATGAGGTTATGTTTTATGCAAAACTCCTGATGACAGTCTCTTTGATGTTATCCTTACTTCTAGGATGTGAAAGCAAAAAGCTACCACAAGCAAAAAAGTCACCCACTCAGACGGTAGATCCCGTCACTCCCACTCCAACACGACCAACGGATATCAAATCAGATCACTATCAACCTCCCTCAAGTGATGACTCCACCGTTTCCCCTTCGAAAGAGGAAACAAAAACCTGTACCACTGGTTTAAATGCTTGGATTTGCGATGAAAAGCTCAATGGGAATAGTATTTGGCAGAGTTCCAATGGAAAACATCTATTTTATTATATAATCTCAGTTAAAAATGGAGTAAACTCTTGGCAAGAAATTGAATTCACACAGGATTTCAAAGGTATTCGCACACAAGAAAGAGCGGGCACCTTTACGGTGGAGGGAGATCTTCTCAAAGTTGTGGTGACTAAAAGCTCGTGCTTAGGCCTCAGAGACTTAACCCATAAGAGTTTTGATGTCCGCTATGAGCGTAAAACCATCGGAGAAACTAATGTTATTAGCTGGGATTTTAAACTGGAGGACAGTAAAAATAGCAAGCTCGATGACATGATCCCTATTATAAAAGTTCCGCCAGATTTAGGCACAAGGGGCTGCTTCCTGGCAGACGGAAAATTTGAACCCAACACCACCGCGGATCTATAACTAAGCCCTTAGACTGAGCTTATGATAAACCAGAAAGAGCAGGGAAGAGTTCTTTACCATGGCATCGTTCTCCTTTTAGTGTTTGGTCTGTTAGTATTTATAATTTCCAAGTCTCAAAAATCTTCACCGCGACCCCCACAACCTAAAGCAATTACCCAAGAGCAAAAGCAACCTATTCCATCTGATCTCCCCAAAGGTTTTAGGTTTTTAAAAGACCCCAAAAATCAATTTTCACTCGCTTATCCCACTTCGTGGAAACTCGATGAAATTAACGCCAAGAATTTTGTTGTCTTAAACATTACTAAAGATAAACACACGGGAATGCAAGTTCGTGTTTTACCCCAAGGACAACTGGACATAAATGAATTCACGAATGCCTATATTAATCATATTCAAAACCAGATGAAAAAACATTGGGGAGGAGAGACCATGCTTTTGGAGCGAAAGCCTCAAACCCCTAGCGTCCATCCGGGCTTCACCACCAGCTTCTCTTTAAGAAGAAAAGACAATACCTACTGGTATTTCCGCCATTTTCTGTGGCCTCATAAAAAACATGTCTACATATTACAGACCGGCTCTTTAAAAGATGGTCAACAATCCTTTGAAGATCAAGTCAATCAAGTTGCTTCTACTTTTCGCCTTTATTAAGCCGATTCCATTTTTTGGGAAGACATAATTTTTTGATAATGGCTAGAATAACTCATAAGCTTTTCATGGGTGCCATATTCAATCTGTTTTCCTTGCTCCAATACCAAGATACGATCAGCTTGCCTGGCGGTAGCTAAACGATGGGTCGTCACTAAATAAGAAAGGTGAGGAAACACCTCTTTTAGATTAATCCAAAAGGATCGCTCAGTAGCTGCATCCATGGCAGCAGTACAATCATCCATTAATAGCAGTTCCGGAGTCCTGATTAAGCTTCTGGCAACAGATAATCTCTGTTTTTGTCCGCCCGACAAAGTCACCCCTTTTTGCCCTAAAACCGTATCAAAACCTGAAGATAAATCCGTAAATTCCTCTTTTACTAAGGCATTCTTAAGAGCCTCATCAATCTGTGATGGGCTAAAATCCTGCCCCAAAGAAAGATTATCTTTAATGGAGAGCGAAAGAAGCAAGTTTTTCTGACGAATATAACCAACCCGATTAAAAAAGGAGGTGGGGTCAATTTGCGATTGGGGAATTTCATTTATTTTTATCATCCCTTCCATGGTTCTTAAATCGCCAAAGACAAGATCTAATAAAGTGGTTTTACCTGAACCAACTGATCCCACCACCGCAACCATTTCCCCCTGCTTTAAATCAAAATTAACCCCGCTCAAAGCCATTTCATTGGCCGTTTGGTATTTAAAGCCAATCTCTTCACAGGAGAGCTGCTTAAAGGATGAAAGGGACTTTGAATCTTCAACTTGAGGGTTATCTGGAAACTCTTCTGTTTCCACCAAACGATCAACATAGCGGAAAATCTGTTTTGAAGAGGCATAAAACATACTCAGGGTCCATATAGGTTCTATCAAAGTTTGCGAGTAAGTAATAAAAAGCAAGAGAGTTCCTAAACTCAAATGCCCCTTCACCATCAAAATACTACCTATAAAAACAACGATAATACTTCCTAAATGGTTAACTAACATGGCAAAAAAATGGATAATCTGATTTATTTTTAAAAAATCTTTTTCTTTTCGAATTCGTTCTTCTATAGCTTTTTCATAGGATGCAATTTGATCTCCTTCACTTAAGGTGGTCTTAACCACCCGAATTCCATTAAAGCAAGTCTCAAGAACATTGTTGCAGTGAGATATGGATTTTTGCTTTTCTTCGGTATAAATCAGCATTCGTTCCTCTGTTTTAGCCATCACAAATACTAAGAAGGGCAAAGGAAGAAAAGTACATAGAGTTAAAGGCCAAGAGTAGTAGGACATCACGCCGAGAGTAAATAGGAGTAAAGAAATGGCTTCAAGAGGCCTAAGGATACCAGAGCAAGAGTACCAGTAAATTCTCATCCAAGACCCATCGATATCATCGGTTAGGCGAGTGAGCAAATCTCCAGTTCTAAACTTTTGAAAAAATGAGTAATCTTTGCAAGTGAATATTTTAAAGTATCTATTACGTATAAATACTCCAAAAAGCATATTGAGATAGCCTCTAAAGAGTGGAAGTCCGGAAGTGCAGAAAGTTTCAAATAGGGCAAAAAAGAGGAAAACGATGATAAGTTTATAAGCATTGGCTGGTTGGTAATCTGAGTCCAGTTCATCCACTATATGCTTCAGAAAAATGGGAAAAGCCGTCTTGGCAAAAATGGTAACCAGAGTAAAGACAATCACAGCCACCATTTTCTTTTTCGCGGTTTTCCATACTTGCCAGAACCATCCTAGATATTTAATCATACCAACTCCTGTTGGCTTTGATGAAGTTTGGCATATCGACCCTGTTGTTTAATCAATTCGTGATGAGTCCCCTCTTCCACCAACTCTCCTTTATCTATTACAAGAATTCTGTGTGCATCAGTAATGGTGGATAATCGATGGGCAATAATGAGAGAAGTTCGATTCTTCATCAATTTTGACATACTGTTTTGAAGTAGTTTTTCGGTATAAGGATCAACAGAACTGGTGGCTTCATCCATAATTAAAATTTCAGGACTAAATGTCAAAGAACGAGTAAATGAGAGCAATTGACGCTCTCCAAAAGATAAGTTACTTCCCTCTTCAAAAAGATCTGTTTCGTATTTATCACTCCACCGATTGATAAACTTATCGACCCCCAGTTGATTGGCGGCACTGTAGGCTTGTTCATCCTCTATGTCATTTCGCAAAGCTTTTAGATTCTCTTTCACATTAGCGGGAAACAAGAATATATCTTGTAAAATGATGCTCATCTTACGGCGCAATTGCTCCTTAGTGTAATTTTGAATATTGATCCCATCAATTAAGATTTCTCCTTCAATGGGGTCATAAAAACGAGAGAGCAGCGACATAATTGTGGTCTTACCTGAGCCCGTCGCCCCAACAAAGGCGATAGTTTCACCTTTATTTACCTTAAAAGAGATATTTTTTAACACAGGTTTATCAACTTCATAATGAAAGTAAACCTCTTTAAATTCGATACTATGCTCAAACTTTAATGGAGGAGGTGGCCTATCAAATTCGATGGACTCCAGTTCCGTATCGAGGATTTCGAAGATGCGATCAGCAGCACCAGCTGCTCTTTGTAACTCACCTATTTGCTCCGAAACTCGCATAATGGGAAAAAGGACACTGTAAATATACTGTATAAACATCCAAATGGTACCGATGGTAATTAAATCTGCTTTAATCCAGGTTACGCTCTTGTACAAAATAGCAGTAATAACTAATTGAGGAGTGAGCATCAAAACAAACCAAACACTGGATTCCAATAAGTGGATCTTGAAACCATATTTGAATTTAGTCTGATTATGCTTGGCAAGTGTAGATAAGCTCCAAGGAATACTCGAAAGCCCATGCAGGAGTCTTATAGCTGGTATATGCTCCCCTAAAAAACCACTTATATTGGCATAAAGCTCACGATCTTTACGGTACATGGGACGCATTTTAGAGAAGAAAATATAGGCCCCCCCTACATAAATAGGACTAATTGCCAGAATGAAGAGAGTGAGTTTCCAGCTCACCCAGCACATGATTATTAATGAAAAGCTGATGGTTAAAACTGCGCTTAAAAGTTGGATACCCACCGAAGAAAAAAGCATAAAGAGTTGCTGGGAATCTGATTCAATACGGCTAATCAGTTTACCAGATCCTAAATGGTCAAAAAATTTCACCGGCAACTTAAGAGCATGTTTAAAAAGTTTCTGCTTGATCTCATTTACAATATCAATTCCAACATACCCCACCAGCAGGGATTGAAAGTAAGTTATCCCCTCATTGGCAATCAATAAAAAGAGATAGCCTCCGGACATCATCAGAATAAGATCAATTTTCTTGGAGGGAATCGCTGTATCAATTAATTCACGTAAGACCAAGGGAAGCATAGCACCAAAGGTAGTTGCTATAATAATAGCCAACATGGACCATTTAATAGGCTTCTCTTTTCCCTTAAAAAAGGGGAGAATCCTTCGAAAGGTATTTAATTTAAGGGATCCCTTACCCTCTTCAATCCCTTCAGATGAATAATGCATAATGGCTCGCTCGACCTATAGGATATACTTTTCAAACCAAAGTATATACATGGCTAACCCCCATAAAAACCGACCATGATCGTGACGAAGATTTTGATGATCTCGCCAAATATCATCCACAAAACCGGGGTTAATCAACTCAGTTCTCTTAATTCTCTGACTCGTAAACAGATCCGCCAATGGCTTTTTTAACTCCTTGCACATCCAAATAGAATATGGCATTTCGAGGCCCTTTTTTTTCTTGGAAATGATCCTGGGAGGAAGCCTATGCTTAAAAAGATCTCTCATTATAAACTTTAGTTGACGACCAACAATCTTATGATGAGAAGGAACTTTTAGTAAAAATGACACCAGTTCAGTATCAAGAAAAGGCACTCTTGCTTCCAAAGAGTGAGCCATTGTCATACGATCATTCTTAATCATTAAATCATCAGGCAGGTGAAAATGCAAATCCACCCACATAAGACGATCGAGTTCGTCTCGATGATCCAACTCTTGAAATTTAGAGTGAAAAAGTTGAACAGAAGGAGGATAAGACTCAATCGGAAGGTTGAACATATGTTGCTTTTGCTTATGGTTTAGTACATGGCGCCAATAGTGATGGGCCTCAGAAGCTGACAGTTCAGCGCCTTTTACAAATCGTTTTGCTTTAAAATCAAAACTCAATTTCTTTTGAGATACAGGTAAAAAATTTACCAAAGGAGCTATGAAATGATTTCGTATAGGAGAGGGAATATGGCGGTACCAATTTCTTACCTTATTTGCTAAATAAGTCTCATACCCTCCGAAAACCTCGTCTCCTCCCTCACCAGATAGCACTACACCGACATTTTGCTTTGCTTGTTTAGATAACAAATAAGTAGGAATAGCCGCACCATCCGCATAAGGTTCGTCGATAAATTCTAAGTGTTCATCCATGCATACTATAACTTTTTGGGGAGTCACATGAATATCATGATGATTGGTATTAAAATGTTTGGCTACTGCCTGGGCATCTTTTGACTCATCAAAACTCCTATCATCAAACCGGAGTCCAAAGGTATGTAAATTGCCAGTTGGCAGAATATCATTCACTAAACAAGTAAGAACACTTGAATCCATACCACCAGAGAGCATAACCCCCACCGGCACATGGGAACGCAACTGTCTTTCCACCGAAGCCATTAACAGTTGACTGGTTTTCTTATGTATTTCGCTCTCTGATAATGGGGAGACTTCCCGAGGTATAAGTTTATGATATTTTTGGCACAGAATCAGTACCTGAAATGGTCAAAAAATGCCCTGGCAACAACTCCTTAATACCGGTAAAAGCGGTCAATTCTCCCGGTATATAATTATAAGAGAAATAATGAAAAAGAGCCTCGAAGTTTTGATTGCTAGCATAACCTGGAACTTTTAGCAGAGATTTTATTTCAGTTGAAAACCAGAATTGATTATTATGAACAAGGTAAAAAAGCGGTTTGATACCAAAGGGATCTCGAGCCAAGGTCAATCTGCCTGTCAAAGGCTCAAAATAGGAAAGAGCAAACATTCCATTCAACTCTGATAAGGCATCATGTCCCCACTTTTTAATTGCTTGTAAAACCACTTCAGTATCGGTTTTCGAAGAAAATTGAATAGAAGGATCCTTATTTAAAAGCTTCTCTTTTATCTCAATGTAGTTATAGACCTCCCCCGCAAAACCTAATATGTGACTGCGATCCTTTGTTTGCATGGGTTGGGTTCCATTCACACTCAAGTCTAATATTCTCAATCTTTGGTGAGCCAATGCAAAGGGACCGGACTTAAGCAAGCCGGCATCATCAGGACCTCTATGAACTTGGAGGGCTGCTAAACTTTGGACAATTCCATCGGCCCGCCTGGAAGAATCCAAGTTCAACATTCCAACAAAGCCACACATATTAGTCCCGTAAGGTAAAAGAATGAAATAAA
>CAYFLR010000034.1:43774-54465 GCA_964343805.1 uncultured bacterium
AAGGAGAAATTCCCTGACTGAGCGCTTCAGCAAGAGAAAACCCAATTTTAATACTATGATCTAAGTTGCAATGTAAGAATAGACCGAGTTTACCACTAGAGTATAGCCAACTGAAATTCTGGGCTAAATAATTGAGCGCCACTTTTAAATCACGATCCCAGTTATGCAAATACATGGGATAGGTATGATCCAAGTGGACAATGAAGGATTTGTCAGGAATCATGGGTTGATCTTTATTAATCAAACCAGCTTTCACCAAACCATTCCAACAGACATATTCTAATCCTTCTTGAGCATGCCATACAGAATTTTCTCCCACGGGAATCTCACATGAAAAGCAGGTGATTCCATTATCCTTTTGCATCTCTGGATCAAAACGCTTAGGAATTGAAACCCTACCAAATGAATAATCACTTTCTGGAAAGTAAAAAGTTTCCCCATCAATCACAGGATTTCCTTGTACATATAAGAAAACCACCCGGAGCCCCCTCCAATTGAGTTTGCTAATAGCAGCAGGAAATGATGGAAGAGGTTCTACTCGAGTTAAAATATCCTGAATAGGAATAGTAGAAATTAGCTTTTCAAAAAAAACTGTCTCCTGGTTATCTATAACAATAGAAGGGTCCTTATGATGAGGATGAATTCTAAACCTATCTGTTCCTTTAATAAACCGACCTTGAAGATCGAGTATTTTTCTCTCTAACTTTTCTGTGATAACCCCAATTCCTCCTCTAACATAATAATAAAAAGATATATCCCTTTTTCCTAACAAATGCCTCACCATATCCATTAAAATATGCAATGGCTTGGTCATAGACATTCTTTTCTTTACAGCGGTAATGGAGATATATTTGGGATGGACTCCCCATACTTTTCGAGCATAAGGTTCATAAAAGATACGATAAGCACGGTGACCAGCATACCTTGTTAAATAGGATTCATAATTCTCATCTTCAGGGTTGGTATGTTTCCTCGGTTGAAATCGGTTATAAATAAGAGATAAGATGATCCCTATTGTTTCCAAAAATCCAAGTGCTAAAAAAAACTTCAGTGAGGAAATAGGGTAATCAATGAAACTTTTTTTTAACCTTAGTTTACCTTTTCTTTCATTTTGAATAAAATTCTCACCCACCAAATTTTTTATAAAATCAAAGGCCCTTCCCTGACAAGCATGATGAATTCTATGAGAACCCAGATCAAATTTATCAGACCCTTTTCTAATGGTGCGCAACAATCCACCAGCTTGCTCTTCTTTCTCAATTACCAATACTTGCCCAGGGTATTGCTTACACAACTCAAAGGCAGTAGTTAAACCGCTGACTCCCGCTCCGATAATTACAAATTTTACTTTTGATTCTTTCATGTTAAATTAGTTCCTTTAATAATGATTATATTAAAAAGGGTCGCCAAATGGAAAAGGAAAAACAAAATAAAGTACTTTTACCTAAAGAACAGCTCACTAAGAATTTCTATGAAACCTATCCTTTTATTGAAGGTGGAAAGGATCGTATTGCTTGGTGGAAAAAGTACTTAGAAGATATTTTTCCTACCTCCTTAGTTAAAGATCACACCATTTTGGATTTAGGTTGTGGCAAAGGAGAGATTGCTAACGGGCTCATTCAAAGAGGGGGAAAATTAACCTGCCTAGACTTGAGCCGCCCCTCCATAAAACACTGTGCTGCCATTAACCCAGATGCTAAAATTTTCCATGGAACCGCATTAAATGTACCTTTCGCAGATAATTCTTTTGATCATACTATTTCCATTGGGGTTCTTCATCATACTCCTGACCCCCAGCAAGGTCTCAGAGAGGCCGCTCGTGTCACCACCCCAGGAGGAAAGGTGATTATTTTTCTTTATAAGGCACCTAGTATTTACCAGTGGTTATTTCATTTATGGGCCCCGATTCGTTTTTTAATTCCTCTCCGGTTTATTCCCACTTGGCTTTTTAGTGTTGTCACTCTCATAACTAAAGCCCACCAAGGCTTAACTCTAAATAATATTCAAATTCGCAATCTACTGGGAGATGCGCTATGGACTCCTCAGGCCACCTTTCACCATGTAGATGAAGTGACTCGCTGGGCAGAAGAGGCTGGACTTGAGGTTCAGTCTACCAAAGATTACTTTTTAAATAGTGCCACCATTTTTACTATGCAAAAAAAATCTACACCCAACTCCACTCCACCGACTTTTAAAACACGTTGTATTCATTGTCACCATGAGGAACTAGAAGAAACAAATGAGCAATACTATTGTGGTAACTGCGACACTCCCATGCCGAAAGAAGGCAATGTTACTTTTTCAACTGGGGAAAAGTGGCAGGAATAGTTTTTTGCAATCCTAAAGACAAACAGCAAATAAAAAGATAGTCCAACATATGTTCAAACCAATGCTGGGAAAATAAATACCCTACCGACAAAGGCTCTCTACTAAAGGTTGGATGTTGAGCAAAATTGGCAACCTGATGTTGTAACCCCCAAATACCATGATATAGAATGAGGCCTAAAGTAAATAGATAGATGACCACAAAGAATTTAGTATCTGGAAATAAAGAGCGCTTCCAGGATAAAAAATGCAAAACTCTTTTGCCATAGGAATCTACATCTTTGAAGAGAAAATACTCTACCCCAATAGCAAAGCTAATTGGTAATGAAAAGGTAAAGAAAAAATTAGTCACAATCTCTCTTACGTTATGTAATATGTATCTCGGCTTAATAAAGGTATGTAGGTTCACTTCCCAGAGGGCAGCAAAAAGAAAGAGCAAACCAGCCCCAAAGGCAAAAAAACGAATGGTGAAGGGGTCTATTTCTGCAAGAGAATTTTCTTTAGAGGGATACAGAAAATAACACAGGCTGACTATCATGAAAAGAGCAGTAAAGTTGCTGCTAAAAGAGAGGTTCCAATTTCCTCCATAACCATAAATTTTATCATTTTCTTTATATTGAAAAAGAATCTTTACCATCATCTCATAACCTTCTCGTATCCATGAGACCCCGATAGCAAGGACAAATAAGAGAAGAGCGATAGATAAGAGATACTTCCCTAGTTTGAGCTCTTGTGAGGTATTCTGCAAGCGAGTTTTAGTGGGGATATAAATATGATTTAAAAGCCCCGCTAAAAAGAAAGATAGAACAATATTTTGAGGAATCTGCCCTAAGAAATGTTCAAAATAAAACAATGATCCCAAAAGAGTCAACCGACCGTTTTCATGAATAACTGTATTGAATAAAAAAATCTGCTTTTGAAAAATGGCAAGATGGATGTAACTAATTAAACAAATTAAAAAGGGAGATAAAAGCCATATTTTCATTGATATAGATATCCTATATTTGCTTTATCTAAACGCTTCATAGCCCACTTTAACCTTTTTAACACCTCTTTTTGAGAAACCTTATCAGATAATTCAGAAGCTCTGGTTCCTTTTCGATCCGAATACTTAAATAACTGAACTTGATCGAAACCCACATTTTCAACAAAACGAATACCTTGCTCAAACTCTTCCATTTGTTCTGAAGGAAAGCCCACAATAAGATCGGTGTTAAGCATCAATTCAGGTTTCATGATCTTAAAATCTTTTAGAATTTTTTCAACTTCAGTAACACGAGGGTCTCGTTTCATCAGCTTAAGAATTCTCTCACTGCCTGATTGAATAGGTACCATTAACTCTTTGATTCTCTGTTTCTCAATATATTTTGCCAGCTCTTTATGATACTTAATCACCCAGATAGGGTGAAATTCGCCTATGATCCATTCAACTTCGCCCGCGGGGGTCACTTCATCCAAAGCTTGTAATAACTCACCAAAGTTAGTTTTAACATCTATTCCATAAGAGCCCACATTATCAGCCGTTAAGATAATCACCTTATGCTTCTGCTCTAACAGTTTTTTATAATCACTGACACACTCTTCGATTGTTTTACTTTTAAGAGGGCCAATGGCCTTAGGAATCGCACAATATGAGCACTTATCAAAGCAACCTCGACTGATTCTTAAATACCCCCCTTTTCTAATTCCCCGATGCAATGGGGTATTATAACGTTTTATCTTAAATCTCAAGGCCACCAAGCAGATATAGAAGAAATTGATGGACCAATCAAATTTAGCCCAAAACTTTTGCCATAATGTCAGGTCTTTGTGCAGTTGTCCGGCATCGCTAATCTCACTAAATGGAATCTTAAAATCAGGAAAGTACTCTCCAATTTGATCCAGATTTTGAGTGTGAAGACATCTCCCTTTGAACACTCCCTCTAATTTTTCTTTAGAAAGAGCCGGCAAGCATCCGACAATCATCAGCTCCCCATTATATCCACTATACTCTTTAATAAGCCGCATACAGGTGTCTTCCTGAATTTGACTAAAACTACAAGTATTAAAAATAATATAATCTGCAACTGCAGGATCTTTTACTATAGTCGCTCCATTTTGGGTAAAGTAATTACGCAATTGCTCCGAATCAAGTAACCGCCGATCACAGCCATTACATATAATATAAACTTTCACTCTCGTTACTCCTAATTTTTGGGTTTTAGATGATAACAATTATAACACCCTCATTTTTTAAGCAAACCCTAAACCACTATAAACTCAAATAAAGTTGCCCCGCAAGGAATTGAATATTGATTAAATTTCTCACTTCAACTAAAATTGAATAGATATTCTTTAATTTTAATCAGGGGCAATAAACAATGGCTACAATTATCTCATTTGCAAACCATAAGGGCGGAGTGGGCAAAACCTCTTGTGTTCTAAATTATGGCGCCTACCTTAGCCGCAATGGAATGAAAGTATTAATGATTAATTTTGATTCCCAAGGCTCTTTGCAAAATTATATTCACCATAATTGTACATATACCCTCTCAGACGTATTAAAAGGTGAGGTGAGCTTTAAGAATGCCATTGGTTCTACCTACATTAAAAACCTACACTTGATGACTTCCCATAAGTTCTTAGAAACTGAACTTCGGGTTATGAAACAAAAGAAATCAGGGTTTTATCGTTGGCTACAGTTGGAGCTCATCCGAGTGAGCAATGACTATGACTACATTTTTATAGACACAGCCCCCTCCCTGAGCATTGGTTTAGTTTTAGCCCTCTATGCCAGTAATTATGTCATTGTTCCCACAGAAGTCACCCATGAAGGAATTGCCAGTGTAGACCGAATTATCGATACCATATCAAGACTACAACATGATTTTAGGATCAGTCATCCACGAATAATTGGAGTCATTCCTACCAAAGTTATGAAAATATGCAAAAAGTCCAATGATGAAATTTTAGATATTATGAAATTAAAATACAAGGTTCTCAATAATGTGTATTGGAGTAATGACTTCAATAAGGCAATGGGAGTAAAACAACCCTTGGTGGATTTTAATCCCACCGGGGGTTCCCTTAATGAAATCGCCCATACCTTTAAGTGTATTGATAAATCAATTCTTCCTATTTTTATTGAAGAGCAGAAACCCAAGCATCCCAAAGGAAGTCCTGTTTATAATTCTTTTTAATTAATGATTCATTAATTTATCATAGCAATTAATTTACCAAGTCTGCTAAAATCTATAGGATCAATCTTTTTTTATTATTGTTTTTTAGGAAGTACCATGACTGAGGAATTTAGTATAATAAAAGACGGCAATATCTACTATCTCAAAGGCATTCTGGATGAAAAGGTCAATTTTGACCTTCTTATTGAAGCGCCAGAAGACCCACTCACCATTGACTTTCAATCTGTCACCAGGCTCAATTCCTTTGGTTTAAAACAATTTATTCAAATGCGCCGCCAATGTGAGAAAGATCGTAGAATCATTTTCCGCAATTGCCCCTCTTTCATTGTAGATCAAATGAATATTGTGTCAGAATTCCGAGGAAATGCAGAGATTGAATCCTTCTCTATTCCATTTTTCTGTGTAAACTGTAAAGATGAGCAAAATGTACAAATAAAATCAACCCAGGTACAA
This sequence comes from uncultured bacterium, assembly GCA_964343805.1. Classification (GTDB taxonomy): domain Bacteria; phylum Bdellovibrionota_B; class Oligoflexia; order CAYFLR01; family CAYFLR01; genus CAYFLR01. Next base: position 49,732 of record CAYFLR010000034.1, read on the forward strand.
ACTCCCAATTTTAGAACCTCTATCAATCAACTTTTTAAATGCGAGAAATGTCAAACCCACTTAGAGTTCTGCGATGATGTTTCCACCTATTTTGACTTTCTTTTTAAAAAGCAAGACAGCAACTCCCTTAAGCCCAAGACTATTCCAGACAAAGCTAAGTTTAGTATCAACCTAAAGGATGGAATATACTATTTGGATGGAATTCTAAATGAACAGTCTGATTTAGGATCTCTAGCTGATAGCAATGATGACCCTTTGATATTTGACTTTTCAAATTTACAACGAATGAATTCCTACGGTATAAAAAAATGGATAGTCTCCGTTAAGGGGCTTTCAGGGAAAAAAATCACATATCAAAATTGCCCTTCATTCTTTATCGATCAGCTGAATATTGTCCATGAGTTAAGGGCTGGCGCAGAAATAAAGTCTTTTGCCCTTCCACTCTACTGTGCAACTTGTAAGGCAGAAAAACCAGCAATGATTGAAGTAGAGAAAGCAAAAGATCCTGAATTTCAAGAAAAAATAGACGCTCTATACAAATGCCCTCTGTGTGATGATAAGCTAGAATTTGATGATGATGTGGATAGTTTTTTTGATTTTCTAAAGTAAGCATCGATAGTATTCTGAAGAATACCAGAATACCATCAAAGCTTGGTCTTTGGCTAAACAGCAGAATTAATTCTGCGCATTTGCTTCAATGCTCTCTTACGAGCAGCTAGAGCTTTTCTCTTAGAACGTACACTAGGCTTTTCATATGCTTGTCGCTTTCTAATCTCTGCAACGACACCAGCACGCTCACACTGTCTCTTGAATTTCCTTAAGGCTCCTTCGATTGATTCGCCTTCTCTTACTCTAATACCTGGCATTGAACACATCACCTCACTTCACATTTTAAATAATTCCTCCAGAAATCAGAGGAAGTAGTTTTATATCATTTTACATAAATATTACAAGCCTTTTCCACATTTAAATGGACATTTAAGGGTAAAAACCTCCCTTTCTCAGTTTTTCTGAAAGTTCTAAGGATACGGGTTTAAACCCTACGAGGACTCGTGTTACAATGGAAGCCGAGTTAAATCCCGAATCCTAACGGAGCACAAAATGAAACTGAAGCTTTTGCCTTTCAAGACTTTTTTCGGCTTAATAATTGTATTTTTAGTTAGTTGCCAAATTCCAAGCCCCCTCTCTATTGTTCAAGACACCTCTAACCTCCCCCCTGCCCAAAGTTCATCAGAATTGATTGAAGGAAGTTGCCAAGGACATAAATTTAAGTTATTTGCCTACAACGCTATTTTTAAACAACATCCAGTCCGTGAAGAAGAAAGCTTTATCGTTCTCCGAGAAGGGGCCCCCGTTTATAGCCATCCTAAATTACCAAAGGTCCATTCAAAGAGGAGACTTGGTGACAGATTAGTAGTCACTCATGTTAGCAAGCTAAGCGCTAGATTAAAAGTGGCAGTATCATATAAACATCCTGCATTGGGATGGATGGACCCTAAAGATCTACTTTGCAATAAAGATCCTATAGTGGAAGATAATGTCCCACTGAAGGCTTACGCATTTAAGGATGATATCCAAACTCCAAGCCCATCAAAGGCTTATTCGAGCCCATCATCTTCAAAATGTCATTGGCGTTGCCAACACCTTTATACCAACAGTCCTTACTTTGTATATGGTAAACACCCAACAAACAACCTCGTACTGCTCTCACGATTCAAAAACTTACACTATAAAAATAGTCAGTTAACTGGATGGGTTCATCAAAATGAGCTTCTCTTTTGGAGAAGTAAAACCCGATTTCAACCCGCACCAGAGGTAATGTCTGCTCACATCTATGCAACTACAAAAGAAGCAACCCTAAAGGAAGCACCTCTAATAGCTCTGAATAATAAATCAGGAAATTTAGAAAACCCCACTCTACTTCTATTGGATAATCTGCCATCGGAGCTGGCCAATGAAAAAATTTATAAGGTGGCAGCACCTCACAATGATCCTCCTGCAAAATTCCTTGAAAGCAGAAAATTTCTCCTTTCCAAGTTGCAAGATATTGCTCATTTAGACATATTTTTTCTCATTGGGAGTTTCAACAATTTGAATAAAGTCAAAGAGAGTGTGATTAATATTGCATCATCGACCTTTAAAAAGATCCTACCCAGTGCAGCCACTCAACGATCTCATTTAAGATTTGGATTTCGCCTCTACGACTCCTCATTAAAAAACTCAGCGGAGCTTCCTTCTCACCCTCTATCACAGTTCTGCCAAGAAAAAACAGCCTTGAACTATTATGAATTTATTCGCGAGCTAAAAAAAGCAACTTATGTGGCACTGCCGAAAGCTGAGATAAAAAGCAATCTTGCCCAAGGTCTAAATCAAGCTCTGACAGATATAAAAAACTGCCCCCAGCACCCAAAGCTACTCTTTGTATTTGGTGATATAGGAGATCAAGGAGTAAAAAGTTTTCATTCTGCCATCAATAGATTCAAGGATAGCCAGCAATTGATCATTCCTTATTGGGTGCAGTTTTTGCCTCCCGCTAAAAAACAGCCCGATTTCAAACAAAAACTGAATTATCAGCGCGCATTGAGAAATTATAAAAGCCAAGCAAAATATCTTATCCATGAGATGATCCCTCCAGAATTACAAAAAAGTCCCATTCACTATGATACCCATTTTATGTGTAGTGGAGGTGGCAGTAATTGTCTGTCCGCACATAATTTGCAAGAGCATATCAAAGATATTATTTTGAGTTATGCTCGAAAGGATGTAATTAGCCATTTTACGGAGGCGCTAGCAAGCGGAGTGAGTTTGACGACACTCATGAAACAAAGCGAACCCCGATTTGACATCCCTCCGCTCTTTTGGCATTGGATTAAGAATTTGTGTCTAACCGCAGGTTCACAGAGCCAGTGTGACAAGCAATTTGATAATAGATGGCTCAAAGCCTATATTTCCAGTTCCGAGGTTAAGGGATCTCATAAAGAACAAATACGCTACTCATTTATTAAGATCCCTTAATAAATGAGTATACAAATGTTTAGTTCCATAATAGACTGTAAAGAAATAGAAAAATGTTTTTTTATACAACCCCTTGGGATAAAATATGGTACAATTATTTCTTGTTAGATTTTTTTAATGGCAGAAAAGAATGGATGATCTGAAAACACTATACCTCCTTAACCAGTCGACTCATTTCCAAAATGTGATCCAGTTGGAAAAGAGGTTTAGTGAAAGTTTATTAGCCACTCTGAATGAATCCGTATCTATTATTTTCGATGTTTTTCATACCAGCTATGAAGAAATTGAGCAAGATGCCATAAATAAGTTTTGCACCCTCTATGCCGACCTCTTCTCTGATAATGATCTTATCCGCATGACGAAACAAGCTGATGAGAATGTTAATTATATTATTGAACAATTGGAAGCAAATCCAGATGCCAAGATTGATGAGTCAGGTGACGGACGAATGCTGCGTTTAGCACTTGCAACTTATCAAAATCATCTAGAGTCAGTTCCCATCTTTTACAAGTTCTTAAAAGACAATTTAGATGAACTTTTAACAGAGCTGCAATTCCATGACATGATCACTCAGATCATTAAAAATCTTCATTCTACATTTCTAGAAGTGACAGATTTTATGGACGCTCTACTGACCATGCATAATATCAAAGACAACTTTGAATTTGGTCCTATCATTACAAAAATATACCGTTACTTTACATCTGAAAGAGAACGTAAAATATTTTTATCTCATTTTAAAAGAATACTATCAGCAAAATCAAAAGCTCCACCTCTTCAGCTGAGTACTGAAATTTCAGCACTAATGCCGATAGAAGACTTTTTTGATCAGTACATCAACTTCTATAAGAAGCTTTTGCTAAGATCTAATAAACTAGCTGAGCAAAATATTAATAAAATCAGTGATCAGCTTAACAGCATCTTAAAAGAGGCAAACAGGCTCTCCAATTACTCATCTGACTCCATGGAAGCTTTTAAAACACTCCATGGACAATTGCTTGTAAAACACAAAAAGTTTATTTTACATTCAGATGCGCTCACTCAATTAATTGAAAAAATCCATGATATTGAGAACCAGTTTGAAAAATTTACAGAAAACACCAAACCTATGATTGAATCCCTCCAATTCCAAGACCGGATTCAACAAAACATGACCAACTTTGCTGAGATGCTTTTTATCTACCAGCAGACTCTGTTTTTTCAAATGGATGAGGATATTCTAAATGTCTTTGATCCTGTTACACAAAGCTTCCGTCCCTTTGGAAAAATGCTTCTGGGAATTGCAAAAATGGAATCGGAACGAAAAATGATTAAAGAAATCTTCTTTATTAGGTAAGCTTCCCATCCCATCATTTCTCCAATTTTTTTAATCCCAATTGATGAATAAAGTAAGCAAACTCCAATGATAGTTGATAAGCCAGTTGATCTAAATTAGCACTGCCAGCATGCCCTCCTTCCATATTTTCATAATAGAATAGGTCATGCCCCAATGAGAGCATTTTAGCTACCATTTTCCTTGCATGTCCGGGGTGAACTCGATCATCTTTGGTAGAAGTAGTAAAAAAGATCTTAGGGTACTTTTCATCTTTACTTACATTGTGATAGGGTGAGTACTTCAAGATTATGGGCGCTAAAGTCTCATCTTCTGGATTACCATACTCTTCCATCCAACTCGCACCGGCAAGCAGTTTATGGTATCTCATCATATCTAAAAGAGGG
>CAYFLR010000034.1:54475-61515 GCA_964343805.1 uncultured bacterium
GCACAGCGTTGCTTAAATCAGGCCTTTGAGTAAAGAAAGCCCCAACCAACAATCCTCCGTTGCTTCCCCCCATTATTCCCAGTTGCTCTGGAGTTGTGATATTTCTTTTAATTAAATCTTCAGCAATGGCAATAAAGTCATCAAAAACCAACTGCCTATTTTCTCTTAAACCAGCCTGATGCCACTTTGGACCAAACTCCCCCCCTCCTCGGATATTGGCGACAATATAGTGCCCTCCTTTTTCTAACCAGTTAATTCCCATCAGTGATGAATATTGAGGTCCTAAAGAGTGGCGGAAGCCACCATAGCCATAAAGAATCGTGGGGGCTGGAGCCTCTTTTTGATCTTTCTTGGGTCCAATATGATAGTAATAAACAGTTGTTCCATCTTTGTTCTGGCAGCAGTTCTGCTCTACCTGCAAGTGATCACTTTTGAATCGAGGAGGAAGTTTTTTTACTTCCACCAAAGATCCATTTTCAAAGTCATAGAGATAGTTAATGTGAGGTGTAAGAAAATTACTATAATTTATAAAAAGTCGATTATGTTCATAACTGCCGCCATGACAAATTACCGTACCAAAAGGGGGAAGCTCAACAGCCTTCTTACACCATTTCCCATTAGATAAAGTCACCCTCAATAGCTCGCTACTGATAAGATTTAAAGTATTTATAAGTAAGTAGCTACTAGAAACATGCACCGACTTAATAAATTTTTTCTCTGTAGGCTGAAAGATAATTGCTGGGGAAAGTTCAAATTCATCGGATGATAAAAGTTGATCAAGGGCAACCCCTAGAACGGTTCCCTCGGCTATAGTGTCGCGCTCTCTTTCCCAATTAGAGTCGAGTGAAAAAATAATTATTCCTTGATAAATCCCATAAACTTCAACAAAAGAAGGAAGATGTAATTTATTAAGTTCATTATTCTTGTAGAGGTAATAGTCTGCCTTAAAAAAAGAAGTTCGATTGACAATTAAGGTAATTTTATCCTCTTTTGTTCCATGCACAAGAGGATAACACATCATATCAGTACTCTGACCTTCAAAAAGCACTGGGCTTTCCGATAATTCTTCTCCTCTTTTTAATAATCGAACCGTACGCGGATAACCGGACTCAGTCAGAGACCCTTCCCCAATGTAAGTGGCCACCAACAGGTGATCCTCATCATACCATTCAACATAGGATTTGGCCTCCAGCAGTTCAAATCCAGTGGAGACAAACGCTTTTAAAGATCGATCAAATTCACGAACCACAAGGGCATCTTTTCCTCCTTTTGAAAGAAACAAAAGAGCTTTATCTGAGTCATCAGAGAGCCAATTGATTCCTTTATAAACCCAGGACTCACCTTCTTTTTCAGCTAGGTCATCCATATCGATAAGAGTTTCCCACCGCTCTTGTCCCTTTAAGTTATAATCAGAAAGAAGAGTTTCTCTCAATAGACCTCGAATATGTTTGTCATCTTGCCAGAAGTTAACAACAAGGTTTCCTCTAATGGAGGCAAAGGGAACTTTATCTTTTGCATGGAGCAGTTTTTTGTTATTTGCCCAAAGCTGTTCAAAGGAAGGAAGATTTTCTAAATTAGATAGAGCCTTCTGATTTTGTTCTTTAACCCACGTAAGAGCTCGTTCTCCTTCTACTTCTTCAAGCCAAAGAAAAGGGTCCTCGTGATCCTTAAGGGCCATACTTAGCCTCCTTGCATGAATTTACAGCGATCTTATATCTACAAAATCACCTGATTTATACATTTTTAACTTTGCAAGTTGCTCTACTATCATCTGAGCAGCCTGATAAGGAGTGGGCATCTGCTCAGTTCCTTTAGCTTTTTGAATTCTTTGTAAAGAAGCAAATTTATCTACTTCTTCTATTTGGTAAATATAATCTTGCATTGCAGTGTCCACTAAACCAGGGGCTAGCGCAGTAAAATGAGTTTCACTTCGTTCAGCAGCATAGAGAGCAGTAAGCATATTCAAAGCAGCTTTGGATAGAGCGTATCCTCCCCAGCCTCGATTTCCATTAACTGCAGCTCCTGAGGAGATAGTTATAACTTGATCAATTTGAGGTATAAAAGAAAGAAGGGAATCCAATAAAACCTTATTGGCCCAAACATTTATATCCATTATCTCCTTCAAAGATTTCAAAGAGCAATCTTGAAGATCTTGAATCTCACCTAAAACACCTGCATTGAGAATAACTAGATCAAACCTAGAAACTGGTTTAATAAAGCCTTCTAGTTTTTGATTTATTTTTTCGAATTCATTGAGATCAAGATGGATGAATTGTAAATTTGGATTTTGCACCAAAGGTGGAGACCGACGGGCTAGACCATAAACCGTATACCCTTGTTCAATTAAAACCTCAGCAAGACCTAGCCCTAGACCCGAGCTTATGCCCGTCACAAAAGCACATGGCTTTTGTCCACCATTTTGATTACTCATATTTTATTCCACTGATGTATCATCCGCCAATAATGGCTCGATAAATTGCTGCATGATGTCTCCCACTTTGTAAGGGACAGAATCATACAAATAAGTGTACCTTCTGGGATTATTCTTACCACAATGACCAAAACCTGCAACATGTAACATTTCATGGAAGAGAGTATTGGTGATAAATTTCAACTTACGATTTGAATAACGGCGATTGAATTTAACGATATTGGAATAGGCTTTAGCTTTCGCTCTGGAAAAGGACCAGTAGGTTCCCACTCGTACAGTAATTTCAGCATCATGTATATAGGCGGCGGCCTCTTCAGAATTCTCAACCCCAGTGCGATCACTTACTGACCCAGCTATACAGGTGTACTCTGGAACATTGGCGATGGCATCATAAAACTCAGGCATAGCAATCACCTGACTGATTAAATCACGAGCCTTATCTAACTTCTTTCTATATTTGCTGGTCATGCTGGACATGTATTCAATGTCATATTGAAAGTCTTGAGCTTCCACATCATCCTCGGCTGACACCAGATGCGCTTTTTCATTATGATGATCGTGCAAACAAATGACATTCTCTCCCTCATGGATATGACCTTTAACATCCTTTTGTGGAGTAGAAGTAGGATCTTCATTTTTCAAACCACAACTAGCAGTTAATAGAAGAATTCCGGATAAAATAATAGATAGTATAAAGGACTGTTGCATAAAAACTCCCTTAAAAAGTTGCTGTCAGAGGTTGACAAATTCCTCGAATCGCTCTAGGAAAGAGATCACCTCGAACCTATGTTCAGTTGGGGGGGATTTTTGGTAATAATGATTTGACTTCCTGTCAAAAGGGGGGTCTAAATAAGTTCTCGAACTGACGCATGATAAACTTGAGGGTTTTATAAATTTTTCTTAATAATTCTTTAATATCTACAATTTACACCATCCCGATGGAGGGTAAATGGAATTTATAAATAAGCTGCCTTGGGGCACTTTGGTTATTTTGTGTTTAACTTTGGGCCTGGCCCCTTTTAAACCGCCCCACATATGGGAGAAACTGCAAATGTTGGCTCAAGGGACTTTAGTTAAACCGATAGATATCTTTGACTTCCTTATGCATGGTACCCCATGGGCTCTCTTACTAATCAAAGTCGTGGTTACCTTTTGGCCTAAGGCCAACGGATAGTGCAACCACCAGAGTTAATTCTATTAGGATATGTAGGTTGGGTTGTAACCTTGCCTTCATAAGTCGACTCTCCGCTCTCTTCTGCCTTAGTATCTGAAGTGGAGTTTGAGGCTTCGTTTTGTAGATCTGCACTCTTACTAATGGTTTCTTCGTGCTGACCTCCATTGGTAGGCCTACCGTCAGATGCTGATTCAAGCCCCGGTAAAGGATCATTATTGACTGAATTATCAGACAGAGATTCCTTCTTAATATAGATTCTCTCTAGCTTAAGCCCTTGATATATCTGCTTTAGTTTAATATGAGTGGGCTGTTTAGAATTATTGGTGAGCGGTGAGTCGTGATAATAGTAGCGATTGTCAATGCTACCTAAAAAGTGAATACCGATAAATAGTCCCTGTTCATTAATGATGGGACTTCCGCTGTTTCCAGCGCTGCTGTCTAAATTAGAGATAAAATAGGGTGTACCGGAGGCATTTTTCAAGATACTCCCGTAGCTAATTCTTAAATTCTCACCAGTTGCATCAAAGTACTTCTTGTGAATACCCTGCTGTTGCTTAGCGAAGGAGATTGTATTTTGAATCGCAACCATCTCTTCATCCATCTCAGCTCTGATCACATAAGCCGAGCAGGTCTTCAAATCGTTGGCCTTTTTACTTTTCACTCTCACTCGCTCCTCCCATTTTGGAAGGAGATTAAAGGCAATTTCTTTCAAATCCTCATCAAATTCTTTTTGATCGTTAACATATTTAAGGTATTTTAGTTGATCTGATGTTTCTTTGGCATCCTTTTCCGCCTGAGAGAGCTTCTCTTTACAGTACCCAGAAAAGTTGCCTGAGGTGAGCTGGTCACTCAATTTACTCTGATCTCCCTCCAACTTTTTAATAAGCCAGGTCAGATTATTATGGCGATAGGTTTGCCCAGGGTATCCCAACATATAAATAGTACTATAGAGATTCGGAAATTTATGTTGCATGGCCTTTGATAAGTCAAAGGAATGAAGATTTTCAGCATAGATCCGACCTAGAAAATAATCTTTTTGGTAATGTTCATTAGGAAGCCATTCCGATTCCAGATAAGATGGTGTGGCCATCACGTAGACCTTAGAGTATTTTTTCTGTTCTAGAACGATTTGATTCGTGCTTAAAGAAACTTTGTGAGGAAGTAAGAGATGGAAATTTGAACAAAGAATTCCCTTTCCTTCATTTAAAAAATCCTGTGCAGAGTACTTCTTTTTAAAGTCACTCCCATAGGCATCCTCTAGGCAAGGGATCATCACATGGTGGTTAGTAATAAAATACCCACTGGGATGAATCATAAAAACCGTACCATGCTTTATATTATCAGGATCTTTATCATAGATAACCTTACCAGTTGATTGGATTAAGGGTTTTAGCTTATTAAAAAGGTTAATATTCAAACTTTTTACTTTAGAAGCATCGTAAAACCCTTCGTCTTTTAGCTTATTTTTATCTTTAACACGGATACAGGTATTCCCTGCAGCTATGATTAAGGAGATGAGCATCCATTTTATAAAGAAACTGAATAATGACATAGTTTTACCTTAAATATCCGGGATTAAACCCATTTCAGATCGTCTCGGTTAAATCCACAAAAACTTGAAACTCAATCCCTTACAGCAGAATTATCATTTGACTTTTTATGGAAAGTGGCTTAATCAGACATCTATGAATGATTGGATTTATTTCGAAAAAGATCAACGCCATATATCCCGAGAGAGAGCCAAAGCTCGAAAAATGCGACAGAGCCAATGGTGGAAAACTAAACTCTCCCAAGGTACTTGCCATTATTGTCAAAAGCAATACTCCCCGCAAGAGCTAACAATGGACCATATTGTGCCGCTTGCCCGTAACGGCAAGTCTTCCAAAGGGAATATCGTGGCCAGTTGCAAGTCTTGCAACCAGACCAAGCAAATTATGACCCCGGCCGAAATACTTATGCAAAACTCATCAATCAAGAATTATTAATTTAAGTCCATTTCTTCCCACAATCAATTTATAGAAAAATCTTTCTTTTCAGCATCTTATTAGAATGTTATAATCTAAGTTGTTAAAAATATATCGAATAATTGATGGAAAGGAATCCTAATGGTGAAAAGATGGGGATTATTAATCTGTAGCTTTTTCCTAACAACCAATCTACTGGCTAATCTCGCAGATGTTTTAAGCCATGATACAAAGGAAAAAACCGTTACACTTGATATGGGTAAAAACCATGGTATCACACCGGGGACTTACCTTTATGTCTATAAAAAAAGAAGAGTCAAAGACCCTAAAGGCCAGGGTGTTCAGATTCGAAGAGGAAAGAAGGTTGCTTTGGTTCAGGTCACTGAAGTTCAAAGAACAAAAGCTATTGCCAGAATTCATCGAATCCACATGAATGTCAAATCGTTAGCAGGTCATGTTGCCTGGTTTGACGGCCTATCTCTTGAAGATCGTGTAGTAAAAGTAAACCTGGCCCCACGTATCCAATTCAATGTTGGAGGTGGTTATGGAAAGGTGAATGGCTTTGAATTCCGCCGTCTTCATCAGATACAACCTCTACCGATGAAACCAAAACAGAGATTAGCAGCAATGACGTCCCCAATGTGTCCATGTTTACCGCTATTGGTGAGTTAATCGTCTATCCTCTAAGTTTTGCAAAGAAAAGGACTTTTGCGAAAGATCTGTTTGGAATTGGTTTAACAGGTCAATACTCTCATCTCTCTAATTTCCAAACTTGGGCCTCCCCTCACCTACTCGAAGCTCCCGATGAAGTTGAGGGAACCGTAACAACGGGACTAGTAGGGAAAGAGGTCACAACCAATGGTTTCACCTTCGATTTTGATGTGGATCTCCGTTTTCGAATGGGGAAAAATTTTAATAAAGATATTTACTCAGCATTTATTTTCAAACTTCTTCCCTTTAATTACTACCGAAGTGTATTTAATGCGGGAACACATAATGAGAAGTCGCTATTAAAAACCGTCTCCTGGACCTTTTTTAGTGTCGGAGCTGAAGTGGAGCTATTTGCCACCAAGATTTTCAATTTTAGAACCTACTTCCACTATCCAATATTCAAATACACCACCAGCTCAAATTGGGATGACCAAACAGAAGGCTACCAAAAGGCAAATGAAACTTTTACCAGAACGATCGACTATCGAGAGGCTGAAGCCAGCTACTATAAACTGGGAGCTCTTATGGGAGTTGGCTACGCCGGTTTTCGCTTCCATCTCTTCTTTAACATGGGCAACCATAAAGCCACAGTTAAAGATGGCCTGGAAGCCAATAGTGGCAAACCCACTGAAAGTGATCCTGGGGAGTATACCACTCATATTGAATGGCTCAGCGCGGGTGGAATGTTGGGGGCTATATTCTAATATATGTGCAACCTTGTAATTAGGTAACATTTTATACCGAGCATTTAGGTGACACA
>CAYFLR010000035.1:0-4962 GCA_964343805.1 uncultured bacterium
GTATCCCGGTGCCATCCATCTACTTGATATTGGGGCAAGGAGATTCTATTAATGCCATTGCCATTGGGAGTTCGGTGAATAATGCTATGATTGCTGTGACTAAGGGGGCTATAAATAATCTAAATAGAGATGAATTACAGGGATTGATTGCCCATGAACTGAGTCATATTGTCAATGGTGATATGCGTATGAATATGCAATTGATGGGGGTATTGCATGGGATTTTGATCTTTCATACCTTTGGCAGCAAAGTCATAGAGTATGTGGATAAAGCTGAAAAAGAAAAAAGAGAAAAGGTTATGCCGCCCATCGCAGTCATTATAATGTCCGTGTTTTTTAAGAAAATTGGTTTTATTGGTTATCAAGTTGGGCTCTATTTTAAAAGTAAGATTAATGAGGAAAGGGAACTTTTAGCCGATGCTTCCGCTGTGCAATTCACTCGAAATAATGCCGTATTTGATGCATTAGAAAAGGTCGCTAAAAAAGGCTCTTTAATTGAAAACAGTGTTGGAAAGGAAGCCAGTCATATGTTCTTTGCAGAAAGTGTTTCCACTCCAAGTTTTCCTACCCATCCCTCTCTTCATTACCGTAAAGGCTTTCGGGATCGAATAAATCTAGAAAATCTGGATGCTTCAAACCCTGAAAATAAACTTCGCTCTAGTCTCTCACAAAGACATCTCCAACTCTATAATCAACTTCCTTCGCCCCTTAAAAAACTGATTCAAGATCCTCTCGGAGCCAGTGTAGCCATTTACTTATTATTTTTAGATGAAGATCAAAAGATCTGTGAAAAGCAATTAACCCAACTAGAGCTTTATTGTCAGCCGCCTGTTTATGAAGAGTTGATGAAAGCGGTGAAAGAAGGGGTTAAATGCCCTGCAGAGCAACGGATGAACATTCTCTTATTATCCAGTCGGTGTATAAGAAAATTAAGTCCCAATCAAAGTGAAGAACTTTTATCCCATGTGGAAAAATTAATCCAGATGGACCAAAAGGTGGATGTTTTTGAATTTATATTAGCCTCCATCTTATGGCATCATTTGAAAAGTAAATCATGGAAGAAAAAGTTGAGTGATCAATCACTATCCGCGGGAGAAGCTGGTTGTTATGTGCTTTCAATGATTGCTCAGATGGGGCATTCTTCTCAAAGTGAGATCACCAAAGCCTATTATCAGGGGAGAAAATTTCTAACACGGAAAGACTTTGGTAAAGAGCACTTATTCAAATGGGATGCGAATCGGTTTGCTTCCGCTTTAAGTAGGCTAAGTCGGCTCAGTGAGAATAAACGAGAAAAAGTCATTTTTGCAAGTATGCAAGTCATTAAATATGACAAAGAAATTACCTATCATGAATTAGAGATAATAGAAGCTGTTTCCCTGAGTATAGGGACACCTTTACCTCTTAACTTTGGATAAGGTGAGTCAGCTCATCACTTCGGATGTTCTATTTACAGCCAATTAGAGTTCATGTAAGATCGAGCTTTCTAAACTAATCACCAGCAAGGGGGATTTGTGAGTCAGCTATTTAAAATGAAAAACTGGATAATATTATTTGTACTGATAAGTTCTTTTACTCTGAGCTGCTCCTCCAAAGATGAAGACAAGGAAGAGGGTGAGAACAGCGATGAGGCTGCGGCTAATACTTTGGCCATTAATATACCGGTGGATGTAACACCTGAATCTATCGCTGCTTTACCCACCATTAATGAACCGGGTAAGGCCAACCCGGAAGAATTAGATGCCTCCACTTTGGATATTGGAACTAACTTAGTTGGGGGACTTGTTTCCTCTAACAGCAATAGTAACAATCCAAGCTCGAGCATGCATTCCATAGGGGATCCAGTGAACGTGCTTAGTCTCCAGGGATTCTTTGCTTTTGAATGTTGGGGGAGAGCGGGAAATATTTCCCATGACCAGCCTTTTTATGTTTATTGTCCTAAGGCCATTGCCGACAAAGTGAATCAGACGTGGATCCCTGCAGTGAAGGCCAGTAAAACTAAAAGTGGTATGAGCTCTATGGGGCCCTATCAATTTAGCAGCTTTTCCATATTAGGCATGGTGTTTACCTCTGAGATCTTGGCAAAATATGCTTATTCCAAAGAGGGAGAGGCAAAGGTGGTCAAACCTGAATCCATTTCCTTTGCCGCAGGAAAAGATTATAAGCAAAACGCCATAACTGAGAAAGGAGATCCGGATAAGTACCTTATCCCTATCCAAGGTATTTATAACAGATATTTCACTGAGGGCTGGAAGCACTATCTCTATAATGGAGACGCCAAAAAAGACGGAAGATATAGTGTGATTCCCTGGCATAAGGGGGGAACCATGGGAGGAGGCGGATTACAATCCTATATGACAGTAGAAAAAGATGGCAAAACGGCTCGAATTTACGCGGTGAATCAAGTATTGTCTTCCTCTAACTCTCCTGATGAGGGGGCAAGAATGATTCTGCTTATCAATTTTAAAACAGAGCAATTTCTAGCAAAACTAGGTAACGATCGAGGAAAATACGGAACCATCATTGCAGGCAAAGGAGGCTTTGACATCGAAAAGGGGGTTTGGAAAGAGGGAGCCTATTTTGCTGAACACTTTCACAATGGACATCAAGCATTCAAAGCCTGTGTAGATAATAAAACAGCCACCATTATCGGTTTAGATACCAAAGCCGAGAAGTGTCAATTTGTGGCTGACTTTTTTGATAAAACCAAAACCTTCAGTGCTGCTAAGTTTTTAGAATTGAATGATGTTGAAGAAAAAGATCTCACTGGTTTTCTCTCCTTTTTTGAGGATGCAGAACCCCTAGCTGATGAGCAGGTCCCGGAGGGAACGAAAGATGTGGCTAATATTTTTGATCAGGTAACTTTTTAACTCGAAGCCCTAGAAGGAAGTTCTTATGAAGGAAAATATAGATTGGTTAAAGAAAGGGATCTCCACCTTTCGATTCTATGGAGATAGACCCTCTTCCTTTCCAGAGAAATTTAGTTTTTATCATGTGAAGGGGTTTTTAGAACCAGAAACATCTCCTGTTTTTTTAAATCCTGGAGAGGAGCTTCACAAAGAGGATATTGAGTATTTGATGACTTATTTCAAGGATCACGCTTCCTCCTCTTATGATTCTAAGCTTCCTTACCTCAGTCTTTTAAATGATCTGAATGATCCTGCTTTGGACAGAGCTAATGAGGAAACTTTAAAAGCGGCGGGTTGGGAGATACTGCATGATGAGTGCATGAATATTTGGACCTGGGCTCGCCCTTTTAATTTACCCGAAGGGCTCCGATTAAAGATCACACCCTATCATGATGATAAGAGCAAAGATGAGTTTGCTGAACTTGTCAAAGAGGGGTTTGATGTGGACCGCTCAGTATTAAAAGAGATGGAAGACAGGTTTCCTGATCATCTGAATAAAACCTATCTCGTTTTGCTCTATGATAAAGAGGATCGTCTGCTCGCTGGGGGCTCTTGTCTCAATATTGAAGAGGCTTCGTTTCTTTATTGGGTGACGGTGAAAAAAGAGTATCGGCGGAAAGGGTATTGGCGCTTATTACTTGCCGCCCGTCAGGTCATTACCCAAGGAGAGGATGTTTTCTGGATTAATACCACTTCAACCGCTCAGGTTAAGGCCAAAGGGGATCACTTTTTTAGCTATACCACTTGGATAAAGTCCTCTAGCTGTACATAGAATCAATCGTCTCTTGATATTTTCCAGTGACAATGTGGCGTTTAATTTTAAACAGGTTGGTGAGTTCATCTCCCACTTCAAAGGGCTTTTCTATGATGCGAAACTCTTTCACCAATTCAAATGATTTAAATCCAGTTTGAGCAGAGACATGAGTCTTGATTTCTTTTGCCAGGCGAGAGGTTAATCTGTCTTGATACTCTGGACTAGATGCCGAAAGCTCTTCTTCTTTTAACCAAGCTTCGATTCCATCTTCGTCTAAAACGATCAAAGCTCCTAGCTGCTTTTTATCTTGCCCTACCACCATATTTTGAGAGATGAGGGGAGACTGGTTGAGTGTATTTTCAATTGGAACTGGTTCGATATTTTCTCCTGAAGTGAGAACAATGGTATCTTTAGCACGACCGGTGAGTTTGAGAACGTTATTGTGGGTGAGAATACCCATATCTCCAGTATTGATCCAGCCATCGATGATGGTTTTTTGGGTCTCTTCTGGGTTTTTATAATAACCTTTCATAATTTGAGGTCCTTTGGCATAAACCACGCCTTTCTGGCCACAGGGAACCACCTCGCTTTGGTTGTCTAAATTTCTTATTTGGATGATGGTTTCGGGCATCCAAACTCCTACTGAGCCTAGGATCTTGTTTTCAAAAGTTCTTGCGGTTATGGCAGATGTGGTTTCGGTCATCCCGTAGCCCTCTAAAACGGAAATACCAATGTCAGAAAAAAACTCATCAATGTGAAAGGGGAGAGCTCCACCTCCAGAAACAGTGGCTTTTAATTCACCGCCGAGGGTATTTCTTAAGGTGCGTGGGATGAAAGAAAGTAAGAGTGCGGGTATCAGCCATAAAAACCAATTGAAGGTATGGAAGAGAGATTTAATTAATTTCGCAGAGAAGGAATCTGGAAAGATTTGAAATTGATGTCCTCCAAAAAACCTTTCCGCCTCTTTCACCTGGTGACTGGCGTGAATGGCCAGTTTAAAAATGGTTCGTTTTGCAGGGGAGCTTTTGGTGATCTGATCCATAATCTTCTGATATACAAATTCCCAGAGCCTGGGAGCAGAACCCATAAAGGTGGGTTTAACTGCTTGGAAATCCTTGGTAAGGTTTCTAATGTTGGTATAGTAGGTTCCAGAGCCCATTCCTATACATACATATTCGATAGCTCGTTCGAAAATATGCCAAATAGGGAGGACGGATAAAGTGCGCTCGCGGTGGTCAAATCCGTATACTTTGGGCACGGAATGAACAGGGTGCAGCAT
Organism: uncultured bacterium; assembly: GCA_964343805.1. GTDB lineage: Bacteria > Bdellovibrionota_B > Oligoflexia > CAYFLR01 > CAYFLR01 > CAYFLR01. The sequence goes on from CAYFLR010000035.1 coordinate 4,940, forward strand.
ATTTTTGTGAGAGAGCATCACCC
>CAYFLR010000035.1:4972-12907 GCA_964343805.1 uncultured bacterium
TTAGCAATTAAGTCAGAGAGGGCAAGGTCATTATCCGTGGCAACAAACCCTGGATCCATCACTATGACAGTGTCAATTTTCGGAATTTCTGATCTTAATTTTTCGAAGCGGGTCAGCATTTTCTGATTTTCGAGAAACACCATCTGGGCATCTGAATGATTCAGGATATAAATCATCTCTTGGTCGGTGATATCTGTCCCTCGGGGAACATCTGCTGCGCCATTCATGAGAATCGCCCAATCCGCCATCATCCATTCCATGCGATTGTCGGCTAAAATGGCTACATTTTGACCGGGTTCTAATCCCTGCTCGGCAAGGGAGGCTGCAAGCTTATAACTCATGTCATAAAACTCACTCCAAGTGGGACCGGTAAAGGGCTTATTGCGACCAGGTCGGGTTAGAAAGCAGGTTCCATTTCCAAAACGTTCTTTGGTTTGCTTAAAAAGTTGAGGTAGATTATCTATCTTCATGATTCACTCCGGCTGAGGGTATAGCGTAGAATGGATTCGGCTGTTTGTCTCCAAACCCTTAGGAAAAAGACCCTTGGGTTCAGCAATACCTATCATGATAGAAATAAAAGTCAATGGTAAAGACTTGTTATAGTTCATGTAAATGGTTTTTTTATGTTGACATATCTAGTGAATTATGGAAAACACATAAAAATTAGAGTATAGATAATGATAATTAGATAATTGGAAAATTTGTGCTAAATCGGTCTGTGGGTCTTTTTTTTATATTATTTTTACTTTTCTCTTCACTTATTCAAGGAGAACCCTTAACAAAGCCTGGGTTTACTCTTATTTATCAATCGGATAAAAATAAAATTCCTACAAAATACGATCGTTACATCAAAATAAACTTGATCCTCACTCCATCGCGACTTGCATCTCGTGAGGTGTTATTGGAAGAAGTGGGGTATATGCAGCGAAAGCTGGATCCATGTGCCATTTTTATCTGGTTAGATCGAGTCTATTTAATTGAAGGGGGAAATGAGTTTAATTTTTGGGAAACCTTTTGGTTTAATGGGAATAAATTGACCAATTGGGAAACCCATCTTTTTGGTTCGCATTTTCCAAATGAAAATCCAGCCATCATATGGGTGGAGAGTCTGAACTGGACCTTGGAGGGACAGGGAACTTTGGCTTCAGCATACGCCCCTTTTCTATTGGAAGACAATTTATTAACTTCTGTATTTGAACAGCAATTCTTTATGAAGTATATGAAAGGGCATTCGATCATTGGCAGATACCGGGCTCCTTGGACCATGCTTCATGAGCTAGCACATGCTCTTTTTAATCTCCCTCATGTTTCTGATCCAGGTAATATAATGCATAGTGGAGCCATGGCGGGGACTCCAGAGTATGATGATTTTATTTTAGTTACCCCTCTTGATCCCATTTTCAATGAAGAGCAATGTCAAACAGCGAGAGCCAAGTCCTATTTTAAGGTTCGGTTATGATTTCTTTTATCTCTAAAGTTTAAAATGATTGATATGATAAAGGCTCCTCCAAAGGAAAGACCTGTGAGCCAATCGATGAAAACCGCATTTGTATCCATTCCTGTTAATAAGTCCGCATAGTATTTTATATAGGATGCCGGAAGACCTGTTTCCCCTAATTCCTTTTTGATATTCCAATGCCAATCAGTACAAGGGCAATAGCCGATTCCATACCATATTCCTAAGATGATCCAGGAGAAAGCTGTTAGAGATAGCAGTATGAGATTGGCTTTTCTTGTTTTTTGTAAGGCCCAACCAAAGAGGTTGAAAAAGATCAGCAGGGAATGAAAGAGGAGTAGCATGTAATCGAGGAATAAGAGCATAAGCTATATAATACAATGAAAGCCACATTGATTCTAGCGAGAATGAGCTGCTATAATGGCATCATAACCTTTAGTCAGAGTAACAAATGATAAAATTTTTCCTTCTAATTTGGGGCACAATAACCTTAGCTATTGCAGGTGGTAATATTTCTTTTGCCAGTGATAGTTGTGAAATTATTAAACAAGAGCATGGGCGTTTTTCCAATCCCTCACTGCAAATAGAGAAATCTGATCGATTCATTGCTTACATGGAAGCTCTCATTGAACAAAATGTACTGAAGGAAAAGCATATAGAAATTTTTGTGAGTGAATTAGAAAAAGGCAAAGTGATTAACCCTATTTCTGAAGTCGAAGCCTTATCCAACGCCACATTAAGTTTGCAATTTGAGGGATTAGCAAGTTTTTTAAAAGATCCCTCTCATTTAGATATAGGAAGGTTGATAGATTGGGCCAAACCGCGAGTAAGACGCGAGAAAAAAGAGAAAAAAGAGAAAGAAGTAGTGCGTTCGAAAACCGCCATGGCCACCTACCCAATACTTCTTGCTAAGGTGCAACCAGGAAAGTTTATGATGGGGAAACCTCATTGGGATGCTGAAGTTACCATTACAAAGCCCTATTTTATCCAGTCCACCCAGGTGACACAATATCAGTATAGTTTGGTGATGGGAGAAAACCCTTCTCATTTTGTGAAGGGGGGAAATGCAATATCGCTTAGCTTTCGCGGAAAATCAATAGAGATGCTCCCTGATCATCCGGTGGAGCGAGTCAACTCATCCGATGCGGAAGCTTTTATACAGCGGTTGAATAAATTGATTTTAGAAGAGGATCCTTTGGTTCGGACGATCCTTCCTAATCATAAACCGGGTTTAATTTATCGCCTGCCCACTGCCGCCGAATGGGAATTTGCGTTGCGTTATGGCGGAAGAAGCTCGCCTCCTTATCCTCTCGTGGATAAACCAGAAAAAATGACAGAGTATGGTTGGCTGCCAGAAAATGCAGAGAATACCACTCATCCCGTGGGTGAGCTGAAACCGGTGATGGTGGGAGAATTTCCCGTTTATGACCCGGTGGGAAATGTGAGCGAATGGATGGGAACCCGTCATATGGGCAATGTGAGTGAATGGGCTAGGAATGTTAAACCAGAAAATGCCGCTGCTTTTTATAAAGATCCAGACCCTGGAACCATGGGGATGAGAGAGCTAAGGACCAGTGATTACAAGCAAGGGGGCAACACCTATAGTTTTCGTGGTCAAGATGATTGGAATGGAAGATGGCCCACCATTGGATTTCGCTTAGCAGCCAGTTTGCCATAGGGAAAAATAGAAATGCCAAAAGTAGATGAATTAGATGGATGCCTAGCGGCTGATCGTACCCATATCAATAAACGGGTAGAGCAAATTGGGTCAAAAAAAAGATCCACTCGAGTGGATCTCTATCGCAGAGCCTTAAAGCTCCGTCGTATGATTGATAATGAGGTGAGCATATCTCTTTCAACCAAGGAAATGGCAGCTATTGTGGGGGTGGCAGAATCCCATTTGAGTCGGGTATTCAAATCAATTTTTAACATACCTATTAAACAATACATTATTGAGAGAAGAATGGCTGAAGCAAGGCATTTACTATTAAATAGTGAAAAAAGTTTGATAGATATAAGTTTTACTATTGGCTATGAGAGTTATAATACTTTTTCCAACCTTTTTAAGACCGTTCATAAGATGGCGCCAGGAGAGTATCGAAAAAAATATAAAAATTAGCAGGATTCAATAGGACATTTTTAGCTAGGAGGAACTAAAGTAAGAGTCAAGGAGGACGTTATGAAACAAAAATTACAACTTATTCTTTTTTTGACTTTAACTATGAATCTTTTTAACTCTTTAGGGAGGGCAGAAACCATGACACAACCACAAGCTAAACTTAATTTTGTATTCTTATTATGTAATGATGTGGATGAAATTATAAAATTTTACGGAGATATTCTCGGGCTTGAAGTTGAGGGTTCCAAAGAGTATGGCTTTGCCTCAATCAAAGCGGGAATAGAAATCCTGTTCTTTGAAGGGGATTATCCCTTAGAGCCTCATAAGGAGTTCGCATGGCAGCCTGGTTATCAAGCCGCTTCAGGTCACTTAACCTCATTTAGTTTCTCTTTTCCCCTAGAGCAGTTTACAAAAGCCTATCAAAATGCCAAAGAGCATAAATCTCCCATGCTCTTTCCCAAACCTGAGTGGAGAAAAGATTCTTATTGGGGAATAACCATTCAAGATCCCATGGGAAATACCTTAGAACTTTATAGCATTCCTGAAACCAAGCCGGATTCACTTGAGTGGGCTGATTAATACTCTATTAATAAAAGTGCAAAAGCCCACTTTTTATTCTAGCATCCATCTCTTTTTTATGATTCTTTACCGGTGACTTTGGTCGAGATCATATTAATAGGAGATGGAATGAAATTAGCCGTGTCGGGTAAGGGCGGTGTGGGGAAGTCGACTCTTTCAGCCTTTTTAGCTTATTTTTTGCAGAGGAAGGGCAAGAAGGTGTTGGCTGTGGATGCCGATCCTGATGCTGATCTGGCACTTGCCTTGGGAATCCCCACCTCTGAACATGAGAACATTCTAACTATAGCCAAGCAAAAATCCCTGATCGAAGAACGAACCGGTAGCCGCAGTGATGAATACGGAGGTGTTTTTAAGCTAAACCCCGATGTGAGCGATGTGGCTGATAAGTATGCCTTTCAACATAAAGGTATTGACCTTTTAGTGATGGGGGCAATTGAAAAGGGAGGGGCGGGCTGTGCCTGTGCAGAAAATACCTTTTTAAAGTCACTGGTGCAAAATTTAATCCTGCACCGAGATGAAGTGGTTATTCTAGACATGGAAGCTGGGGTAGAGCATTTGGGACGGTCTACTACTAGTGGTGTAGATGCTCTTTTAGTGGTGGTGGATGCAGGTCAAAGGTCTTTAAAAACCTATAAGCGAATCAGCGACCTCGCGGAAGACATTGGTATCAAGAAGGTGATTCCGGTGGCCAATAAGGTGAGGGAAGGTGAGGAAGAAAGTATCCGAAAAAGTCTTGGTGATCCAAATAATCTGACCATTATTCCCTATTTTGAAGAGTTTTATAAGTTTGATCAGGCAGGAGGTTCTAACAACCCTCAGTTTTATCAAGCTATAGATAAAGATTTAGAAGCACTTTTAGCATTAATATAACAAGGAGAAGTACTAGGAATGGATTTACCACAAAAATTTTTAGCCACCGCCATTGGCAGTTTTCCACACCAAGACCCTGATTCAGCCCTGGAAATGATATTCAATGCCTGTCCAGAGGCTCCCGTTTGGCCTCAACTCCCAAAAACACATCTCAATGAGCAGATGGAAATCCAATATTCTGAAGGTCTCCCTTGTATTAAAATAGATTATGACAAAGAGCGCATGTTCTTTGATACCACGGGTGACTACTCTGAAGAGTTTGCCTCCTTTTATGAGAATTACCTCACTGCGATGGAAGGAGACCCCGCCGATGTGGATTGGTCTTCCATTGGTATTTCTCCCGACTTCTCTAAGGGGATTGTGGCCTTTGAAGAGCGACTGAAAACAAGTGGTGAAAAGCTGCCCTTTGTGAAAGTGCATACCACTGGACCGGTCTCCTTTGCTTTGACGGTGGTGGATGAAACTAAAAGAGCCATCTATTATAACGAAGAGTTTCGTGATGTGGTGGTAAAGGCCATGGCTTTAAAATGTCGTTGGCAAATTCAGAAGTTTAAGCCTTATGCCGAAAAGGTGATCTGCTTTGTGGATGAGCCTATTCTATCGGCATTTGGTTCTTCCACCTATATTTCCGTGACCCGAGAAGAGGTGGTAGGCATTTTAAGTGAGATGGTTGAAGCCATTCATTTAGATGGAGCTATTGCTGGTGTTCATTGCTGTGGAAATACTGATTGGAGCATTTTAATCGAAGCGGGTGTGGACCTGGTGAACTTTGATGCTTTTCAATATGGAGAAACCATTGCTCTTTACCCTGAGGCAGTTAAAAAGTTCTTGCAAGGTGGCGGGCTGTTAGCCTGGGGTGTGGTTCCTACTTCGGATGATATCAATGATCAAACTGTTGACTCCCTTATGGAGCAATATAATAAAGGGGTGGCTCATCTCTCCCAAGAAGCGGGAATTGATAGGGAGTTAATTCACAAAACTTCCATTATTACTCCTTCCTGTGGAACGGGTTCCATGCCGTTAGAGACTGCCCAAAAGGTATTTGCAGCCCTTAAAGGCTTATCCACCAAACTGAGAGAGACCTATTAATGGATAGTTATAAAATCGCCATCACCGGTAAGGGGGGATGTGGTAAAAGCACCTTAAGTGGGCTCATCATCGGGGGACTCATAAAGTCAGGGCATAAACCAGTTTTAGCCATTGATGCGGACCCCAATCAGTGTCTTGATACTGTGCTGGGAGTACAGGTTGAGAATTCTGTAGGGCAAATTAGAGAGGATGTTCGCAAGCTCTCTGAAGAAGGGGCTTCTACCGGTATGAGTAAACGGGATCTGTTGGAATTGAAAATAGCCGAGTGCTTAGTAGAAGCTGATGATTTTGATCTCATCTCTATGGGACGGTCTGAAGGACCTGGCTGCTACTGCTATGCTAACAATGTGCTGGGCGATATTATAAGGGAGATTGAAAAGAGCTATCCCTATGTGGTGATCGATAATGAGGCGGGTTTAGAAAATTTATCTCGTCGGATTGTGAATGAGGTGGACCTCCTGGTAGTTGTGGGAGAGCCTTCCTTAAATGGCATAAAAACCGTTCAGCGAGTGGTGGATGTGGCACATGAGATGAAGCTTCAGTTTAAAAAACTTGCGGTGATTATCAATAAAAAAGGAGACCACCCTCTCTCGACAGCGGGAAGAGCAATTCTAGAAAAAATCAGTCCCGAACAAACTCTTCTTCTTCCTTGGGATGGAGAGGTGGCCAGCTTCGGCGAAGAGGGAAAAGATTTAACCACCCTGCCAGATAACAATAAGGTGGTAGAGGCTTTACAAGGTTTTCTAAAAGAAATAATGTAACAATTAGGAAGATAAAATGAAAGAATCAACCACCAGTAATCTCCAAGATAGAGTCAGCGATCCTGCATCCCAAATGGCTTTGGAAAAAGCAAGGGAAGATGGGGTATCCGTCAGTTTTGATCGACTGGATCAGCAGGGAAAAGCCTGCACCTTTGGCACCAACGGAATATGCTGTCGAATTTGTCATATGGGACCTTGCCGGATCACCAAAAAAGCTCCCAAAGGGATCTGCGGAGCCAGCGCAGATACCATCGTGGCTCGGAATTTTTTGATGGAGGTGGCCAGTGGATCGGCAGCTCACTCCGATCATGGACGACATCTGGTTTTACTGCTTAAAAAAATAGCAGAGGGCAAAGCCCTGGATTATCAACTGAAGGATGTGGCTGCTTTAAAAAAGGTGGCTGAGATTTATGGGGTAGAAACCACTGAGCGAGGTCCTAAGGAGATCGCTCTCGAACTTTCTGAAAAGCTCTTACTCGAATTTAGCAATCAAGAACAGCACTTAGAAACCCTACGCTTGGCTCCTGTGAAGCGAGTTAACTTGTGGAACCGACTCGGGGTGAGCCCTGAAGGAATCGATCGCACCATTGTGGAATCCCTGCACCGCACTAATATGGGAGTGGATCATGACTATAAAAATCTTTTAATGAACGCCTTTAAATCTGCCCTAGCTGATGGTTGGGGAGGTTCCAGGGTGGCCGGTCAGGTATCGGATATTATTTTTGGCATGCCCTCACCGGTAAAAAGTAGTGCCAACCTAGGAGTTTTGGGAGAGAAGACAGTTAATATTTTAGTGCACGGTCATGAGCCCGCTCTTTCTGAAATGTTAGTGGCTGCGGCCGGTGATTCAGAGCTCAATGAATTAGCTAAAAACAAAGGGGCGGAAGGTATAACTTTAGCCGGTATTTGCTGTACCGCCAATGAGATTTTGATGCGTCATGGGATTCCTATTGCGGGAAGCTTTCTCCAGCAAGAACTTGCCATTGTCACAGGCGCAGTGGAAATGATGATTATTGATGTGCAGTGCTGTATGCCCGCTTTAACAGAGGTGGCTTCCGCTT
>CAYFLR010000035.1:12917-15820 GCA_964343805.1 uncultured bacterium
TAGCGATACCGCTAAAACCATTGGAGCCTCTCATCAAAGTTTTAATGCAGCGGAGGCTCTCGAAAACGCCAAATCTCTGATTCGTACTGCCATAAATAATTATGAAAAACGAGATCCTGCCAAGGTTTCTATTCCTAATTTACAAAAGCCCCTGGTGGCTGGCTGTAGTGTGGAGGCCATAAAATATATGTTGGGCGGATCTTTCCGCGCCTCTTTTCGTCCCTTAAACGATGCCATTATCGCCGGGAGGATTAAAGGGGTGGTGGGCATTGTGGGCTGTAATAACCCTAAACAAAAAGTAGATCACTACACCAATGCCCTTACTAAGTTGCTCCTTAAAAACAATATCCTGATCCTAAAAACGGGTTGTGCCGCAGTGGCTTCCGCCAAAGAGGGAATGCTCACTCCGGAAACCGCCTATGAATATGCCGGCACCGGTTTACGAGAAGTTTGTGAAGCAGTGGGCATGCCTCCGGTGCTCCACATGGGAAGTTGTGTGGATAACACTCGCCTTTTAGAAGCGGCCAGTGAGATCGTTTTAGAAGGGGGCTTAGGAGATGATTTTTCTGATCTTCCAGTGGTGGGAGTGGCTCCTGAGTGGATGAGTGAGAAAGCCATCGCCATTGGACTTTACTTTGTTGCTTCTGGTTTTGATGTGATTTTAGGTCATCCTTTTCATACCGGTGGATCAGAGGCGGTCACTGACTTTTTAGAAAAAGACACTGCCGAGCTTTTTGGAGGATCTTTTCATGTGAAAGACAATGCGGAAGCGGCCTGTGAGCTTATTCTAGAAATTATGGACACCCGGAGGAACAAGCTGGGAATCAATAAAAAGGCCGAGCGTAAGTTGATGGATATGAGAGATAGGAGGGACATTTAATGTCAAAAGAAATTTGTACCAGTGCCATTGATGGAGCTATCAGTTTTGTCTCTCAGGCAGAAACCATGCTGTCCAAAGTTATAGATCAAAAGGGGGTAGACACTCCTATTGCCTTTCCAGATACCGCTTACTATTTGCCTATTACTTACTCTCTTACGGGTGAGAAGGTAAGAAAAGTGGGGGATTTACGAGATCTCCTGCAAAAGGCAAAAACCTTGCTGCCCGAACGACCCGAACCTGATGTGTGGCTGCCCTATTTGGGGGGAGCTCTGGATGCAGGAATTTCTTCGCTTTTTAGCTGTGAAATTATAGAAGCCTGTAAATACTTAGTGGGTCCCTCCCCGGTAGAAGATATCTGGCTGGGAGCCGCTAGTGATGTGATTATGCGTGAGCGGGGAATTGAATTTGTAGATGGTACCGCTCCTGGTTTTGCCGCCATTACCGGGGCTGCCCCCACCAATGAAATCGCAGTAAAAATAGCCAAAGAGCTGCAAGAAAAAAATATCTATGTATTTATGGGGGGCTCAGCAGGGGGTAAGCAATTTGCCGAGCAGCTGGCGGAAGAGGGGATTCAATTAGGGTGGGAAACCCGTTTGGTTCCCTTTGGTAAGGATGTATCATCCCTTATTTATGCCCTGGGTTTTGCGAATCGAGCCGCTCTCTCCTTTGGGGGAGTTAAACCAGGTGACTTTAAGAAAAACTTAGCCTACAACCAAAATCGGATTTTTGCCTTTGTACTCGCCTTTGGGGAAGTGGATGCCGAAAAGTATGCTCTCGCTGCCGGCGCTATCAATTATGGTTTTCCGGTGATCGCCGATACGGATATTCCTGAGATTTTACCCACTGGAGTTTGCACTTATGAGCATGTGGTATCTAATGTTCCCCATGAAAAAATGGTGGAAAAAGCCCTGGAGGTGCGAGGGTGCAAAATTAAGGTAACGGAAGTCCCAATCCCTACCCCATATGGTCCTGCTTTTGAAGGAGAGCGCATTCGTAAAAATGATTTTAGAGCGGAGTTTGGTGGAAATAAATCCACCGGCTTTGAATTTGTCACCATGGTGGAAATCGATGCCATTAAAGATGGAGAGATAGAGGTGTTGGGTCCAGACATTTCCGAGATGGAAGAGGGAAGTTCCAATCCCATCGCCATCTGGGTGGAAGTGGCTGGTCGTAAGATGCAAAGTGATTTCGAATCCATATTGGAGAGACAGCTGCACCATCTGGTGAATGGAGCCGAAGGTATATGGCACATGGGACAGAGAGATATCATCTGGATGAGAATTTCCAAGGCAGGATATGACAAAGGTCTCCGTTTAAAGCATATTGGTGAGATCATTCATGCTACCTTTTTATCTCATTATCCCGCCATTGTGGATAAGGTAAAAGTGACCATCGTGACCGAACCAAAAGAAGTGGAAAAACGCTTGCAAATGGCTAGAAAAGTCTACCTGGAGCGCAACGATCGAATGGCCTCTATGACCGATGATTCGGTGGATACTTTTTACTCCTGTTTACTCTGTCAATCTTTTGCCCCGGACCATGTTTGTGTGATTACTCCTGAAAGGCTTGGCCTCTGTGGAGCCTACAATTGGCTAGATGGAAAAGCCGCTTTTCAAATAGATGAAACTGGCCCCAATCAGCCGATCCAAAAGGGGGAGTGTCTCGATCCGAAAAAGGGAATCTGGAAAGGGGTGAATGACTATGTATACAAAACCTCCCACAAAGCTGTGGAGAGTTTTTGTGTATACTCCATTATGGATCGCCCCATGACCAGTTGTGGTTGTTTCGAAATAATTATCGCCTATGTTCCTGAGTGCAATGGAGTGATGGTGGTGAATAGGGAGTTTCCAGGTGACACTCCGGTGGGGATGACCTTCTCCACCTTAGCCGGTAATGTGGGCGGAGGTGTCCAGACTCCTGGATTTATGGGATGTGGAAAAATCTATCTCTCTTCCAAGAAATTTCTCTTTGCTGATGGCGGTCATCACCGTCTGGTTTGGGTCACCAAAGAGTTAAAAGAGAT
>CAYFLR010000035.1:15830-33984 GCA_964343805.1 uncultured bacterium
TGAACAAAAGGGGATGGAATTTATTGATAAAATTGCCGATGAAAGCATTGCCACCAATCCCGATGAGATCCGAACTCATATGGAAAAGGTGAGCCATCCTGCGCTATCCATGGCTGATATGAGTGAATTTAGTGAGAACGAGGAAGAATCTAAACCGAATGGTCCTACTCTAGAAGTTGCTCCATCTCCGTCCCCAGCGCTAAAAGAAGAGGTTCAAAAGGAAAAGATCGTTACCCCTGCAGCCCCTGATCAAGATTGGCTGACCTCTTTAAAAGATGAGTTGAAAAACTCCATCGTTTCTGAGTTAAAATCCTCGCTCACCCAAGATATTGTGAGCGAATTGGGTAAAGTATTAAAGGGTGGAACTCCGTTGGTAAATGAGGAGAGCGTTACTCCTCCGCCGATAGCTAAAGAAGTTATCAAAACTCCACCTAAAAAAGATCCGCTTAAAAATATCAAATCTTTCCCCATTAAAAGATTAGCAGCGGAAGAACCGGTGGGTTTAGTGACCTTAGGAGCCACTAAAAAAGAGGGGGGGAGTCGTTCGCATACCGTGACTTTAGGGGGAGCCAATGTGATGCCCTTTCATTTTTATGAAGGGGAGATACCCAACCCGCCTCGCATTGCCATGGAAGTTTTTGATAGCGTGAGCCCTAAATACCCTGTTTCCTTAAAGCAGAAATGGGGAGAGCTGATTCATAATCCGGCGCAAATGGCCAAGGTTTGCGTGGATAAATATGGAGCTGAGCTTATCAGTGTAAACCTTGCGGGAACCCATCCTGAACGAGAAGATCTCTCTGCTGAAAATGCAGTAAAGGTGGTCAAATCGGTATTAAGTGCGGTGGAGGTTCCGCTCATAATTACCGGTCACGGTCATTATGAAAAAAATAATGAGATAATGAAAGCGGTGGCCGCTGAATTTGCCGGTGAAAACTTGCTGCTCAATTGGGTAGAGCAAGATAACTATAAAACCATCGCCGGAGCGGTGCTAGCCTATAATCACACCATCGTGGGGCAAAGTCCCATTGATGTGAATATCGCTAAACAGCTTAATATTTTACTTAAGGGGATGGGCATACCTGAAAACAAAATGGTGATCGATCCCATGACCGGGGCTTTAGGATACGGATTAGAGTACTCCTATTCAGGGATGGAGAGAATTAGACTCACCGGCCTTGACGGAGAAAAAATGCTCAATCTTCCCATGGTGGTCACTCCTGGTTTTGAATGCGCCAAAATGAAAGAGATGCGCATCACTGAAACAGAATTTCCCTCTTGGGGAGATCTGCACAAAAGAGCGGCCATTTGGGAACTTTCCACTGCCACCTCTCTACTCTATGCCGGGGCGGATCTTCTTATCATGTATCATCCAGAAGCCACCCTCGCTTTACAAAAAACTATTAAACGTTTGATGAACGGAGAATCATAATGGCCTTAACCGGTTTACACATTCAAAAACTATTACCCAAAACTAACTGCAAAGAGTGTGGTTCCAATACATGCCTCGCTTTTGCTATGAAGCTAGCTGCTAAAAAAGCGGACATCTCTGCTTGCCCTTATGCTTCCGAAGAAGCTGTCGCTAAGCTGGGTGCGGCCTATGCTCCACCAGTGAAAACCCTGACTTTAGGAAATCATTCTCCCCTTAAAACCGGCGGGGAGACAGTGCTCTATCGCCATAAAAAGACCTTTGTGAATCGAACCGTCATTGGCGTCGAGGTGTCTGACACCCTGAAGGAAGATGAGTTAGGAGCTCTATTAAATCAGATCAATGAATACCGTTATGAACGAGTGGGAGAGCTTTTTACCGTGGATCTGATTGGAGTGACCGGGGTAAAGTCGAATGAAACAGAGTTTGCGGATCTCGTAGATCATATTTCAAAGAAAACTCAAAAGCCTTTAGCACTGCGCCATACCAATCGAGATGCTTTAGTGGCAGCAGCTAAAATCACCACCGGTGCTCAAAATATTCTCTATGCCGAAAACAGCCAGATGGTAGAAAGTCTTGTTGAAACGGTGAAAGAGACTGGACACTCCCTCACACTCTGCTCTGAAGAAATTGATCAGTTGGTGGCACTTTCTCAAAAAATGAAGGAGGCAGGGGTAGAAAACCTGCTGCTTGATTTTGGTCATCTCTCTTTACGGGATCGACTGCAAATCAATTCTCTTGTGCGCCAAACCGCCATTGAAGATGGCTTTAAGCCTTTGGGCTATCCCTTTATGAGGTATTTAACCGGAAATGATATGCTTGAAGATACGGTGGATGCCGTTACTGAAATCACCAAATATGGAGGGGTGATGGTGCTGCCCTCCTTTGACCCCGCACTTATTTCATCGCTCTTTACCCTGCGACTCAATATATACACTGACCCTCAAAACCCGGTGCAGGTGGAGCCTAAAATCTACAGTGTGGGCGAGCCCGATCAAAGCTCTCCCGTTTTTGTCACCACCAATTTTTCACTTACCTTCTTTGTGGTTTCCGGCGAGATCGAAAACTGTGGTGTCAGCGCCTGGTTGGTGGTGCCTGAATGTGAAGGAATGAGCGTGTTAACCGCCTGGGCAGCGGGAAAATTCAGTGCAGCCTCTATTGGAAAATTTATAAAAGAGACCGAACTCGAAGCCAAGGTGAACACCCGAGAAATCATCATTCCTGGGCTTATCTCTCAAATCAGCGGCGAATTGGAAGAGGAATTACCTGGATGGAAAATTAAAATCGGTCCGCGGGAAGTGACAGATTTAGAAGGATTTGTGAAAGAACACTCCCTAAATTAACGAGAACCCATCATGCCCAAAATCACTTTTGAATTTGACTCGGATGAGCTAAACACCCAAACCGTGAAGGTGGCCAGTGGAACTTTGCTTTCAGAAGCGGCCCATTTGGCTGGAATATCCATCAATCTTGAGTGTGGAGGCAGTGGGACCTGTGGCAAATGCAAAGTGCTACTGGATAATAAGTCCATCTTGTCCTGCGAAAAGCCGGTGGGAACTGAGGATCTTGTTGTTAAAGTCCCAAAGACCAGCCTAACTTCCTCTTTCGAAGTGGCAAGTACTTCCCACTCTATTTCATCATTCACTTCTATGTACCACCATCAACCGCTCTTAGAACGCTACATTCTAACCCTTCCGCCCGCTCAGATGGATGATGGCATTAGCGATTTCCATCGATTTAAGAAAGAACTAGCAAACGCTTTGCCGGAGGAAGAACTTGATATCCCTCTCTCATTGATACAAAAACTGCCAAATGAGATAAGAAGAAATAGAGGAACCTTACAGGTCTTCCTGAGTCGAGTTCTGGAAGAATCTGTCAAAGTTATTGATATTGAAGCCAGTGACAGCATAGGAAAATCATTTGGTTTAGCTATTGATCTTGGAACCACCACCATTGCCATGGCACTATTAGATCTAGAAACTGGCAACGTACTGGGTCATAAAACCATCTATAATCGGCAAAAAGATTGTGGGGCAGATATCATCAGCCGGATTAACTATGCAAAGAATGCTGAAAGGATAGATGAACTAAAGCAGCTCGCCATTCAAGGTATTAATCAAACGGCTCGATCCCTTATCGATGAAGCGGAACTTTCCCCGGAGCAAATAAAGATTGCTCACATCTCAGGGAATACGGTGATGACTCATCTGCTGCTTGGAATAGTTCCTGAATATATCCGTTTGGATCCGTACACTCCCGCTCTTTTAGATGTTCCTGCTTTTCGGGCTAAAGAGCTGGATCTGGCTATTCACCCAGAAGGAGTGGTGCTCTTCTCTCCCCATGTGGGGAGCTATGTGGGGGGAGACATTACCGCCGGTATATTAGCCACAGAGATAAATCAAACAAAGGATCAGGTCTCACTTTTTATGGATGTGGGCACCAATGGTGAGCTAGTGATTGGCAATCAAGATTTTCTTATGACCTGTGCCTGTTCTGCCGGGCCTGCCTTTGAAGGAGGAGGTATAGAGCATGGCATGCGAGCTATGAAAGGAGCCATCTCTGATGTTTCCCTCGATATTCCAAATGAGCAATTTCATTTGAAAGTGATCGGAGGTGGGAAAGCTGAAGGTATTTGCGGTTCTGCCATGATTGATCTTATAGCAGAACTTTTCAAAAAGGGGCTGATAGATGCTCGGGGAAAGTTCAATCGGGAAACATGCCCCGCTCTTTTCCTCAGTAGTGAAGGGAAGATTTACTTAAAACTGATAAATCGAATAACTATTAGTGAAAATGACATTGCCAATATCATCAGAGCCAAAGCGGCTATTTTTTCAGCCACTTTACTTTTATTAAATCACCTGGAACTGGACTTTTCTCATGTGGAGAATTTTTATATTGCCGGAGGTTTTGGTGAAAATTTAAATTTGAAAAACGCCATAGCCATCGGCCTTTTTCCCAACCTTCCTTACGAAAAATTTACCTATTTAGGCAACACCTCTTTAAAGGGCAGTATGGATCTTTTGCTCTCAAAAGAAGCTTATCAAATTCAACAAGCATCCAGATTGAGGATGACCTATCTCAATTTGAATCATGAACCCGGCTATATGGATCAATATACTGCGGCGCTTTTTTTACCTCATACGGATGAAAAGCTTTTTTCTAAAATTGATGATTAAGTAAGAAATTGCAGGAGGGTTTTTAGAAAATCTTTTCGTTTGACGGGTTTTGTCAAATGGTAGTTACATCCAGCCTCTAGACTTTGAGCCTTCTCTTCCGGCATAGCGTGAGCAGTAATTGATATGATGGGAGTGGGCTTTAATCCTTCACTTTTTTCATAGGAGCGAATCTTTGCGGTGGCTTCATATCCATCCATGAGTGGCATTTTGATATCCATTAACACCAAATCAAAGCGTCCTTTTTGGAAGGCTTCCACCGCTTCTAAGCCGTTTTCAGCTATTTTGATATTACACTGAAAGGGATCCAAATAAGCTTCAATAATGATTCTGTTTACCTCTAAGTCTTCCACCAATAGAATGTGCTTATTGGAGAGAGCTTCTTGTAAGTGATTCTCATGGGGTTGAATGTCCGATGTTTCAGGGGTTTCTACATTTTCTTCAAGTTTTGCCGGGAGAGGAACGGTAAAGTTTACAGTGGTACCTTGGTCTTCTTTACTTTCAATGGTAATAGATCCTTTTAAAAACTTTGCGAGTTTTTGACAAATAGTTAGGCCTAAGCCGGTGCCTCCATGGGGGCTGCTGGTGGAATTATCCGCTCTGGTAAAGGAGTCATACATAACATCTAGAAAATTCGCCGGAATACCAATGCCCGTATCTTTTACCATAAAAACTACATTGTCATCTTCGCCTGACTTCACATTTAAGTTGACCGTTCCTTCTTTGGTATATTTAAGTGCATTATCAACCAGGTTGGTTAAGATTTGTCGAATTCTCTGAGAGTCACTTTCCACTTGATGAGCAATATTCTCATCAATTTCTAAGATGAAATTTAAATTTTTATTGGAGGCTTTAATTTTTGCTGTTTCTATAATTTCATTGAGCAAAGAATGGAGGCTAAAAGGTTTGATTTCCAATTGCAGATGGTTGGCTTCGATTTTTGAGAGATCGAGTATATCATTGATTATATTCAGTAGGGATTCTCCTGAAGTTTTCAGATGATCAAGGTATTTTTTTTGTTTCGCCTCATCCTTATTCCTTGTTAATAAATTAGTAATGCCAAGAATTCCACTGATGGGAGTGCGTATCTCGTGCGACATAGTCGCTAAAAAGGAACTTTTTGATTGATTGGCGTATTCAGCTTTTACTTTAGCTACTCTTAAAGATCGTTCTAACTCGGTTCGTTTAGTGATATCTCTAATAAAACAGGAAAAGATTCTGTTTCCCTCATGGGTTATGTAAGAAGAAAAAGACGTTTCTATAGGAACTAAGGATTGATCTTTACGCAGGCCCATCAGTTCCAAAGGTTCACTGGAGTGTTTATGTTGGCCTGTTTGTAATACTTCTTTTATTCCTTGGGCATGATCATCTAAATGGGTTTCGGGTATCAAAACGGCGATGGGTTTTCCCATTATCTCTTCTGGGGTGTAGTTGAATAATTTTTGAGCCCCTTTATTCCAGAAGATAATCTTCCCATCTTGATCGCTGGTGATGATGGAATCACTGGTTTGGTTAATTTCAACCGTTCTTTCTCGAATCAGGAATTCTAATTCTTTGTTAGTTTCTTGCAGGGCTTCCTCTTTTTGTTTAAGTTCTTCGAGTGCTTGGTGGAGATTTTGCTCTCTTTGGAAAAGTTTCATGTAGTGGGAAATTCGGTTGAGCAGGAGATTGTCATCAATGGGTTTGGTTAAATAATCAATGGCGCCGACTTTATATCCACGCTCTGCAAACTCTTCTGATTTATAAACTGCAGTCACAAATATAATGGGGATATCTCGACTTTTAGAGGTCATTTTCAGATGTTTAGCAATTTCATAGCCATCCATTTCAGGCATTTGAATATCTAGCAGGATGAGATCAATTTGCTGTTCAATAACGAGAGCGAGGGTTTGTTCTCCTGATTCAGCTTCGATAATATTGATTTGATCGAGTCTTTCTAGTAAAGTTTTTAAGGAATAGCGATTCTCAGGAATGTCATCCACAATTAAAATATTAAAAAGCTGACTCATTATTTAGATCCTTTATTGGTTTAATCTATAAATTCTCATAGAAATATTGTCTTCACAAAAATAATCTTCTCCCACCCCAGAGTTGAGGTTTTCTTTTGCCCCCAACATAAATAACCCATCTTTATGAAGCGATTTGGAAAACAATCTTGCCACTTTCTTTTGTAAGTTTTTGTTAAAATATATTAAAACATTGCTACATATTATTAACTGAAATTCGTTAAAGACTCCATCTGCTGCCAAGGAGTGCTGATAGAAAAGGATTTTCTTTTTCAAGAAGTTGGCAACTTCCACAAAACTTCCATAGTTTTTAAAGTAATCCTTTATATCTGCTTTTCCTCCTGACATATTATAATTCTCTTCGTACTTTTCCCACTTTTTAATTCCATAGAGTCCATTTTTCGCCTGATTTAAAAAAGAAGGGTTAATATCAGTGGCATAAATTTGGGTTTGATCTAACAGTCCTTCTTCATGAAGTAAAATAGCAAGGGAATAGGCCGTCTCACCACTAGAGCAGCCGGCTATCCAAATCTTGAGATGAGGGAAAGACTTCAGAAAAGGTAAGACTTCGGCTCTTAAGAATGCTAACTGCTGGGGATGGCGGAAAAAGTCAGTTACTCCAATGCAAAGATCGGTGAACAACTTTTCAAAATAACTATATTTCGTGAGAATCAATTTCTGAAAATCATAAAAAGAATCAAGTTTCAATTGACTCATGTGTTGTGAGACTCGACGACTTAAAGTTCCGGTCGTATAAGATTGAAATGCATATCCATAACGCTCTTCCACCGCTTCGAAGAAGGTTTTTAGAAGGGGGAGGCTTGGTTCCGTTGTTGGATCGCTAGCTGCACCCAAAAAAGAAGCGGTTTCTTTTAGTGATAATTTTAAAATTTTTTCCTTACCGGACGTCTCTTCCTCTGCACTATCTACTATAATAGCTAAGCCACCAACATCATTTATGAGTTGAATAGAGTGATCATCATTTAAAAGTTGGTCATCTAAATAAGCGGCAATGAGATGATCCCCATACTCCCTAGCCAAAGAGGTGTAAAGAGCCTCAATTGAGGGTCTAGCAGGATCTTTACTCTGATCTTGGGTCAGATATAAAAAACCCTTGTGGACTTTCATGTTAAAGGAGGGGGGAGAAATATAGATTGTTTTGGGTTCGATAGGTATCATATGGTGGGGTAAAACTAAGCTGTAGTTCGTTTTGATCTGTAAAATGGCATCTAATAAGTTAAGCTGATCTTTTGGCACTTGGAGGGCTACGAATATGGATATATTACCATCAGGTAGTCCTTCAATGATGCTGCATAATTTATCTATTTGGGAAGTTGTGCCACATAAAGCCAATGCTTTTATATTACTCGAAGGACTGGAGGTGACGCTGAGAGGGGGTCTATAGAGAAAAGGGAAATCCAGGTGATGGAGGTAAGTGACTAAACTCGGATTATAAACAAATATTTGAGTGATTCGCTTTTTTTGATAAGCATCATAGAGTGGTTTTAGAAGATTGGTAGGTAGGAAGCTGGCATCATAAAGAGATACTTCGGTGTTGGTAAGATGAGGGTTTTCTATAAGAGTTGCAATCTCTGTTAATTGCTCTTTTTCAATTTCTCCAGTTATATTGAGTGAACTGGATTGCCCTGTTTTATTTATTGTTATACTCATCCTTTTTTAATCCAGGCTTGCACCATATTTATTAACATATCATAGTCCACAGGTTTAGAAAGGTAATCATCAGCACCTGCCTTTAAACAGTTTTGCCGGTCTTCTTTTAGCGCTTTGGCGGTTAAGGCAATGATGGTAATATCACTTAAGATTGGATTGGATCGAATGGCCTTAATCGCGCTATATCCATCCATTTCGGGCATCATAATGTCCATGATAACTAAATCACATTTCTCCTTGTTTAGGAGATCTAATGCTTTTTTACCATTTATGGCATTGTCCACAGTCGCCCCATTTTGCTCTAATGAAGAGGTTAACACATAAAGATTTCTTAGATCATCGTCAGCCACCAGTATGCGTTTGCCTTTTAATTTTTTTGATGCTGATATATTTGGAGGTTTTGAGATCCGTTCTTGCTTTTCTAAAGATTGGGTTAGAAATCTCTCGATTTCTTTGGAAATCCGGCGGCTATCTTGAGGGCATTTTTGTATGATGCTCTCTGAATAAAGGCTGAGCTTGCTATGCCTTTCCTCGTTTAAGTTCTCATTGCAATAAATAACTATTGGGAGATCTGGTTGTCTAGCCGCAGCCTTCTTACAAAAATCCAGACAGTCAATATTCTTCATCTGATAATCAACAAATAATATGTCATAGAGATTATGGGAAAGCTTTTCTAAGGTTTCCAAACCACAGTTAAGAGAAGTCAATTTAGTATTTGACCCTAGAAAAGGAGAAATAATAGACGGCTTTAAATCAGGGCCTTCAACTACAAGCAAGTTTTTATGCTCTTTGCTAATAAACTGCAGTAAAGTTTGCTCAGCTTTTTGTATTTGGCTATCAGTGACCGGCTTTTGCAAAAAACCCAAAGCCCCTTGCTCGATCAGAGATAGGTCTCTATCTTGAGCAGATATTATATAAATGGGGATATCTTTAAGGTTAATGTCTGTTTTTAATGACTCTAATACTTTTTCACCTCTCATATCGGGCAAACCTAAGTCGAGTATAATTCCTGCCGGCAGATGATTTCGAGCCAGTTCAATCCCTTCTTTTCCAGTTTGAGCAGCTAGAGTGACAAGTCCCTTTTTCTCATTAAGAAAAGTGATATTAGTAATAAAATTCTTATCGTCATCTATGATGAGGATAGATTCCCCTTTTGCTACTTTGGTCTCCTTTTGAGGTAAAATGGGGGGAGCTTTAGTTTTACTAGGACTCATAGAGGGGACCAGTAATGTAAAGGTACTTCCTTTATTTGGGGCACTTTCTACCGTTAAAGAGGCACCCAGGAGTTGGGCAAACTCTTTAGAAATAGAAAGTCCCAACCCGGTTCCTCCATAGATTCTTGATATTGAGCTATCTACTTGCCTGAAAGCTTCAAAGATTTTTTCTAGTTGATCCTTTGGTATGCCTATTCCCGTATCTGTAACGGTTATTTGCAAAGTATACTGTGGATTTTGACTCTCTGAAAATTGGAGTTTTATTCTTCCTTTGGAGGTGAACTTAAAGGCATTGGAAAGTAGGTTACGGATAATTTGCACCAACTTTTGCCTATCACTTACAATATGGTCTTTAAATTCATCTTCTACTAGGTATTCTATCTTTTTCTCATGGGAAGTTTCCTTAAACATGACATTCATCTCATCTGCTATTTCAGCAGTATGTATATCCTCTTGGTGGAGATCAACTCGTCCTGCTTCGATTTTGGAAAGATCGAGCACATCATTTATCAGCCTCAATAATTCGTTCCCTGAATTAAAAATTACCTCGGATTTTTTTACTGTATCTTCATCAAACTTGTTGTCTTCATTTCTTAACATCATTTTGGAAATAACATTTATAGAGTTCAGCGGGGTTCTTAGTTCATGGGACATATTGGCCAAGAAATCCGATTTGTATTGGTTGGCTTCTTCTAGTTGTTTAGCGCGGGCATTCACTTCGTCTTGAGTCTTCTCTAAGGCTTCATTTTTTTGCTGTAACTCATTGGATTGGAGCTCTAGCTGCTGTCGATGCTCTTCCATCTGGGCGTTGGCTTCTCTTAATTCTTCAGTTTGTTGCTGTAACTGAGATTGCTGCTCTTCCATTTTAGCATTGGTTTCTTGCAACTCTTCTCGTTGATTCTCGGATTGTCGTGCCGCTTCTTCTGTTTGAATGAGAAGTTTGGCTATTCTTTCTCTTTGCAGGGACATAAATAGGAAAGAGGTGATAACTTGAGTGGCATTAACCAGAAAATCCATACGGGCTTCTTCCAGCTCATTAAATCCACTCACTTCCAATACTCCTAGTAGCTCCTCTTCGTTGATGAGCGGGTGGGTATAAACATAAAAGGGGGTTGTGGTAGAAGTCCCTGTCAGAATAGGGGCGGTTTTGTTATGTTCATAAACTTTCAAAAAGATAGGTTTTAGTTCTAACGCGGTTTGACCTATTGAGCCCTCGCCTAACATAAAAGAGCTAACTGGAGCTTTATATTGGGAGAGCATATAAGCACCCAAGAGATCGAGGCTCTTTTGGTGGGTGTTATAGACATAAAAAACACCTCGACCCATTTCTAAATAATTAGCCACAAACGAAAGTGCTTTCTCAGCCAGAATCTTGCTAGGGTGGTCGCCACTCAGCTCTTCACTGAGCTTATTAATGCCATCTTTATGCCAGTTTTGCTGAAGGGTAAATAATTGGTTTTGGCGGAGAATTTGGGTCATATTGTTGATGGCATTGCCTAAGCCATCTTCATTCGAAAGAAGTTTGACTTTGCTATTGAAATTTCCTTGGGCAATGGAATCTGCTTGCAGAGTAAGTGTTAGCATGCTGCGGGTTACTTGCTCAGTTGAATCAAGCATTTGTCGAATTTCATCATTGTTATGGTAAACAATTTTTTCGCTTTTCACTTGGCCTTTGCCGAGCATTTGCAATTGTCTGGTGACAAACAACAGGGGCTTCATTAAACCGTCTATATAAAAATGGGATGAAATGAATACTAAAACCACCATGATCAAGACCAGTGAAAAGAAGGCGATCTTAAAATTGGTTAATCCACTCAGTACTTCGCTCTCACTGACGGTGCTGATTAAAATTAAGTAGGAGTCTTTGTTATTAATATCGGGATATATCCTCTTAAACCCAAGAACATGGTCCTTGATAAAGATGGCACCAGAGGTGTTGTCATTGAGAGTGGCTAGAGTTTTTGGGTAGAGTGACTCAAAGCTAAAATCATGTCCTAATAAGAGGGAGAAGGTCTTGGCAGGGTCTTTATGGTAAAGGAATTCTCCTTTTTTATTGATTAGGTAAAACTGTCTGTTTGCTATTTTCTTTTCAAAATTTCTTATATAGTTGAAGATGGTATCGGCAAAGATATTCAGGACTACCACTCCATATCTGACTTTGTTTTCACCGAAGACAGATTGAGATAAACGAAAAACTGGAACTAAAGGTTTCTCAATCTGTCCATACTCTCTATTGAGATCAATTGGGCCAACATTAATATGATCTCTGGCTAATGAAACACCTTGAGTAAAATAATCATCTGTTTTTCGATCTTGATACCGATCTTCACGCAGGACTCGAACTTCTCTAGTTTTAGGATCTCGTCTAATTACTATCTCTTCTTTACCATGTAGTCCAATGAAGCGGACTTTAAAGAAATGGTCATAATTTTGTACAAAATCAAACCACATATCCTCAGTAATACCCTTCCAATGATGATGCTTCCTTTGATCTTGCATGTCGAGCCAATACTGCTGCTGAATTAAGCTAAAATTATTTGAGAAGAATTGGAGATCTTTATGGATGAGATTATTAAATTCATTGATTTTATCTGTCACTGAAGTGAGGGTGTCTCCTACTGAGTCTTTGGCATTTTCTAAATAAGCATCTGCAGCTGTGGTATAACCGTAATAACCAACAACACCCATTGAAAAAAAGGTGAGAAAGTATAACAAAAGAGTGAAGCGAAAGCGGAGGCCTAAATTTCTTAATTGAAAAATCTTCTGTATGTTCATCATACCTCAACCTATCTCATCTAGTTTAAGGATCTTATCAGTCGCAATTTATTAGCTAAATAACCCAAAAATTGGTCCACCTCAGCGGGGGTTTTCTGACTGTGTTTTTCGGTGGGTGGTGTCAGTTGGTGATAGAGTCCGAGATGGGCTTTAATGGTCTGCAATTCTGCTAAAATCAAGATAACCATGTTGAGTACATCCGAGGGCAAAACTTGTTTTTTATTGCTGAAGACACTTAAGTCAATTCGGTCTATCCCAGCCAACTGCTGCAGTCTATGAATCTCTTCTAATAGTATAAAAGAGCTAGCAAGTGAATCACTCGGAATGACATTTTCCTTTTTAGCGGGAGGGAAGGCAGAATCTTGTATATGTAAAAATTTCAAAATGGAATTAATATCTTCGTTGACTCTTTTTAACTCAGCATAGACCTCAGAAGGGCTAATCTCACTGCGATTAATAATATCCCATTGAAGAGAGATCTGGTTGAGCTTATTAAATACATCTATAGAGTTTTTGCCAGGGACAAGGGGGGGAATCCTTACTTTCTTCTTTATCTCTAGGCGCCTCTTTAGCAAGGAAATTTCCGTGAGAAGTCGTTGAGTCTGCTCATATACCACCCCAGGGGGGAGCTTTTTTACCGGGTGCAAATTGTTTGCCGCCAGTGTTGGAAACCCTCTTTGCTCTCGAAAGAGATTGATCTTTAGTTGAATAAGATAAACCTTCTGCCAAGAGTGTCTAGGAAGGAGGTTGGCAAAGACAGGAGTTGCTTTTTTTATTTTAGTGAGCCCCAAATGTTTCTTTATGAGTTCCACATCTTGTTCGATCTTTAAAACCTCTCGATAGACGATGGAGGGGGTAATTTCTTCAAAATGCTGCTTTGCTAAACCTTGATATGTAAACAGGCTGAAAAGGAGTATTATCCTAAGCATTCTATTTTTCTCCCTTTACAAGAATCAAAAGATGTAAAAAACCCGAAATTATAAACTTTTGTTACAATTATTTTAATTGGAATTTTATCTTATTAACCGTTGATAAACAATGAGATACTGAGGTGAATTCTGCTGAATTAAGTAGGGTTGATTAGCTCTTCTTTGGCATTCCACCGTATTTCAGGTTTTAAATCATCATAGCCCCAAAGATCAGCTCTTGTAGAATATATCATCACATCCATCCACTCTTCTCCATTGTGTTGGAATTTGTGCTTTAATCCTTCACACTGAAATTTCGCCTTCTCCAATACACTTCTAGATGCGGTGTTGTTTTCTAACACGGTGGCTTCAATTCTAAATAATCGGAGCTGCTCAAAACATATCTCTAAAGTGGCTTTCACAGCCTCGCTCCCATAGCCTTTGCGCCAATGATTATTGTGGATGTAAAAACTTATGTAGCCTGATTGAAAAGAGGAACGAGCGTTAATGGTCACAGTCATTCCACCCAGATGAGTGCTGCTATCCTTGTGGAAAACGGCCAAATTATACTGCCGATCATGTTCCATAAACAGGACATGATTTTTTAACATCTTACTAAAATCTGACTGAGTCAAGTTTTCCACCCCGATAGCTCCCTGATCATGCTCATTTTGCGAAGGTCGACATGAGGAGAGCCCACGCTGCCAAGCTTTAAAATCTTCCATCTGGTAGGGCCGGATGATTAACCGATCTGTTGACTTTCTTAAATGGGGCTCTTCGGGGAACTAGAGGGGGCTCATTTTTGCCTCATAGGGATGACTGTCATTGTGGAAACTAGAAGTATAATTATGAAGTTAAACGAACGCAAGGAACATGTTTATTATTTTATTCTCAGCCTGTTTTTAAAAATGATATAATCATGTATTCCATTAAATTTTAGTTTGGAGGAGATCATGCCAAGTCTTTCTTTCTTTCTTTCTTTCTTTCTAATTATAGGTTTAATGGCCTGTGATGGGGGCGGTTTAAAAAAGAAGTCTGCTAATACTGTGAGCACAGTAAATAAAGACAGCGAACAATCCTCTAAGGAAACCACAACAACCACCCCAGATTCTGCAAAAATTCTCATAACTGAAATAATCCATCATGACACCTATCTGCTGATTAAGGGTGAGAATCTCGACTCCGTAACTGCCGTATCTATTAAAGAAAATGAAGAGGAGCTGGAGCTTTTAAGTCAAGCCGCAGATGAAATCAAAGCGGCCGCTAAGAAAGCTTTTACCCTGGTGAGTGGCACAGCTTACTCTTTGGTTTTTGCAACGCTGCAGGCGGAGGAGACTTTTACTATCTCGGTGACGGCAAGTGATGTAGCGGATGGGATCGTTTCTACTGCCAAGATTGCGGGGGGGGCGGTGACCACCGACAAACTAGCTGCTGAAGCCGTGACTGGAGATAAAATTTCTGCTGCCACCATTACTGCAGACAAGCTAGCGGCAGGGTCAGTGACTCCCGATAAACTTTCGGTGAGTGATGCTGCTGATGGAAAATTTCTTAAATATAATGGAACCTCTTGGGTGGCGGATGACATCACCTTTCCACCGAGTACTTTTTATAAGGAGGGGGACAATGCCTACTATAATACTGGTAGTGTGGGGATTGGAACCAGCAACCCCAATGCAATGTTAACTATTAAAAACTCCACCACCAATAATGCCATTATCGCCATTTCGAAAGATGTTGAAGTAGCTGCTGATGAAACTAACAATTTCAAAGGAGGCGACTTTTATGCCTATAAATATGACATCTCCTCGGGAGTAACAGATTCTGGTTATCGAATTGCAGTGGCAGCCAATGCCTATGTAGATGATTCCAATTTTGAGGGAATTTTAGCTCAACAAATTGGAGTATGGGCTAGAAATGGCCATATAACTGGGACAGCAGGTAGGATTACAAACTCTTATGGTGTGAAGATTGATACTGCGACCTCAGGGACAACGACGGTTGATAATCTATATGGATTGTATCAGCAAGGGGCAACGGCGACGAATTATTTTGAAGGGAATGTGGGTATTGGAACTACAGAACCCCAAAGTAAACTTCAGGTTAATGGAGGAGATATTGCTATCGGACCAAATGGAGGGGCTGTGTGGCCTCTTCTAAGAAGAAATGTAGACGGAGGTATTACCATACTTCCAAGTGGAGTAGGTATGGGAGCTGCATCAGATCTGGTTGTAGTAGATGACAAGAATGATGATACATTATTTCTAATACAGCATGATGGTAGCATAGGGATTGGAGTCACTGATCCTGATAGCAAACTTGAAATCGTTGGAAGCAATGATAATGTTCTTTTATTAAACGATGGCGCCTTATGTGAAGCTCAGCCTGCCAGTGGAGGATTGACTTGGTCATGTAGTTCTGACATCAGACAAAAGGAAAATATTACAGAAACCGGTCCCATTTTGGATTGGTTCATGGGATTTAATATCAAAGATTTTACCTTCATGGAAACCAAAACTCGAGAGACAGGAGTGATTGCTCAAGAGGTCCAAACTCTTTACCCTGAAATGGTGACAGAAAATGATGATGGCTTTTTAAGTGTTTCCACTCCTTCTCCTTGGAAGCTAGTAAAAGGTATTCAAGAACTGAAAGAAGAGAATGAGTCTTTAAAATCCCGCATTGCCAGTCTGGAAGAAAAACTCTGTAAATTTAATGCCGAATTGTGTGACTAGAGTCATTGTCTACGAGTACTTATAGAGAGTGTTGCTATCCGCCCCTTACCTAAGGGCGGAGGAAAACTCCCAATCAAAACCTCTGGTTATAATAGCCTGTAACCATTGTCAATCAAGACTTATAAATTGTTAACCCACCCATTATTTACTTGCATTTTACTTTTATTTTGGTACAAGGAACACAGCTGTCACCCTGCTGAAAGGCTTACCATATGGCGATTGCACATAGAAAGCGAAAATTATTTTCAAACCGCATTCTGCATATCACTATCCCCACCGGGCTTAAAAAAGTCAACTTCAATCACCACTTTGCTAGAGCTATTATTTTAAGACAGCTTAAGATTCTCTGTTCAAAACCGGGCGTCGCCGTTTCTGCCTACTGCCTGTGTAAGAACCACCTCCATCTGTTAATTCAGTACGATCCTAAAACAGACCCGGGGCTCTTACCTTTAGACAATTTATTCGGCAATGCCTTGCGTAGTTTTTTCTCCTCCATTGCCAAAGGGGTAAACCGACTTTATCATCGCTGCGGACGATTATTTGAAGATCGTTATTTTCAAATGCCGCTTAAATCTACCACCGAAATTATAAGAGGGTTTCGCTATGTTCTTTTGAATCGCAATAAGTCCATAAAAGTTTCCTACAATCCTGAAGAAGATCCCAACCTCTGCATCCTGGCACTTAAGAATGGATGGTTTCCTCTAAAGTTAATTGGGTTTACTATTAAAGCCTTGGGTTTTAGTAGGGGGAGGCAGGCGAAGGATGCTCGTTATACGGAGAGCTCATCAATTATTAGCATGATGAGGGCTTTGGCTAGTTAAGGAGGTCCGTTAAGGTAAAGAGTAGAAAAGGTATAGTCGGGCTGCAGGTATTTGGGGTGTCTGTGAATTCCCTATTGAGGTATGTCTCTTCTATTTTTTTATATATAATTAAGACATGAGAAAAGTTATAATGACGTGGCAATCAGAGGGAATTTTCCTAGGAATTTAAAAAGGGGGGAGTTTTGCCTGACGAGAAGATAACAAAGTTAATCAATTATTGGAAAATAGGTTCCGATAAAGATTTTAAAAGCGTACAGGATATCGTAAGTCATACCCAAAGTTTTATTCAGGCACTTTTCTTTTTACATCTGTCATTGGAAAAGGCTCTAAAAGCCTATTATGTAAAAAAGAATAATGAATAAGCCCCCTTTGCCCATGGGCTGATTTATTTAGCAGAAAAATGTGATTTAGAATTATCATCTGATCAGATTGATCTATTAGTAGAAATTAATCAGTTTAATCTTTAAACTCGATATCCCGATGAAAATTATTCTCTTGAAAAGAAAGCAAATAAACAATTTGTTGAGGAAAAGGTAGAGCAAGGAGGAGAAATCAGAGAATGGATTTTAGAGAAGTTAAAGAAATAGCTTTTAACTTTCGAGAGCAGTTAATTCAAAATGGTATAGCTATTGATATGATTATATTGTTCGGCTCTTATGCCAAAGGAAAACCGCATCAAGATAGCGATATAGATCTTGCTATTATTTCTAATAGTTTCAAAGACAATCCCTATGAAGAAGGAATAAAAATTAATAAAATCGCCGCAAGAGTCAATTCAAAGATTCAGGCCGTTCCCTTTTCCGTAAATAAATACATGTCAAAAGAAGAACCTAGTCCCATTTTGCATGAGATAAAGAAAACCGGTACTCTTCTTTTTTAATCCTCCCGATTCATATTCACTTAAAAAAAGGTAATTCCTATCACCACCGTAGAAAAACCAATAAGAGGAACACCCTTAAAATGTGGAAGGGCTGTAAAATGAAAATGAAAAATAAAGTCTCTACTTTGCGGACTTCTCCCTCAAGATCCTTTTTGTGAGGATTAAATTGGTGCTTCTATAGCCCTTGATAATCAAGCCTTCTTGCAGGAGTTGTTATCTGCCTCTTTCCCAGGGGCGGAGGAAATATCTCCATATTAGACAATGCCCTTCGTAGTTTTTTCTCCTCCATTGCCAAAGGGGTAAACCGACTTTATAGAACCAGTGGAAAAGTATTTGAAGATCGCTATTTTCAAAGACCACTCAAATCTACGACGGAAATTATCAGAGGGTTTAGAATAGTTAAAAACCCCGCAACTCTATGTCCTTTTTCATCACCTCTAATCGGAAGAGAACCAATTGCAGTTCAAATCCGGTTAAGTAGCTTGCAAGACTCTCTTCAATTTTGGTGGGGGAGGTCTCTTTTATGGCTTTTAAGAAGGCTGGAGAATAAG
>CAYFLR010000035.1:33994-35394 GCA_964343805.1 uncultured bacterium
GAGTCCATGGTCGAAAACCGTCATATGTCCGTTGCTATCCACCATATAATTTTTTACATGAAGGTCACTGTTCGCCGTCAGGAACTCAAAAGCAATGATATCATGGAGGCTGGATTCTTTAATAGGGCCCGCATACTCTGATCTTATGACTCCTTTTGCTTTGGCGGACAAAACCCCTAGTTGGCCATCCAACTCGCAAATTTTGGCCGCTGGTACCGTATTAAGCCCTAAAACTCTATTAAAAAGATAGGCTGCAAAGGTCCACCTGGCTACATCCATACTGTAGGGATCATTCGCATCAATGGGGCGAAAAAAGAAGGTTTCTCCATTTATTATTACTTCATAGACAGGAGTTCCTCCATTTTTTGCCACCGACTCTTTCTTGCTAGAGGTCAGATGTTCTCTGGCGACATATTCTTTGAGCTGATCTTTATTCTTTATGAAATTGCGATTGAAAAGACCCTTTTCTTGTTGCCACCAGGTAAGGTAGGGCTTGATACTAAGAGCCGGAGGCTCCTTTCCCTGCCCATGGTATTCATTTAAAACCGCATCTAAGGCAGGTTCGAGTCTTCTGGTATCGATATCCGGAGTTTTTTGTTCATGCCATTTTTGGGGATAATTTCTTTCAACAGCTGGAAATAGAGAGGCGAGGTGGCTCTCATTCAGTCCTTTACAATCGGTTCCATGCAGCCTGTGTGGGTGTCCAAAAACACCAATTAAAAGAAAAAAGATAAAAAGAAAAAGGGAATTCATATCTTTATTTTTTTAGTCAATCCTTTCTATTTTGATTCACATAAAAAACCGTAATCCCGATCACCACCGCTGAAAAACCAAAGGCCACCAGAAAGTCGATCCAGGTGGGTTTCAGCCGTGGGTAAGAGAGCAGATAAAGATTAATAATATAACAGATGATAAAACCAATTAGGGAGCGTTTGCCGGTGTGGGGAGGGAGCTTCAGTTTCATTTAGTTTTTTTTAAAATCCCAGTTGGAGGTTAAAGATGTATTTGGTTTCTGGGCGCATGCCGATTTTAGGGCCGGTTTCTTGGGTGTAGTAGGCAAAGTTGGCTTTGAGGATCCAGAAGTTAACTCCTCCGCCGAAGGTGAGGTAGCCTTGATTGAGACCCAGACGAAGGGCGGCCATTTTATTTTTTCCTACCCAGAAGGCACCCTCTGTTCCCATATGGATGCGGGTGGCAAAGCCATCTAGGATATTGGTCATGTCTTGAATATCAAAAGAGGCATCCCAGGTGAATCTATTGCGTTTAAAAAGCATTCCCCAAACACCGGTGTGAATTGCCATGGGGATGGTATCGGGAGCTTTTAAACTGGTATTGGCGGTAAAGCTGGTGCCAAAAACATTAATCATAGAGAGACCCAGTTTAACTTTGGGATGGATATT
>CAYFLR010000035.1:35404-43094 GCA_964343805.1 uncultured bacterium
AATCAAATCCGGTTCCACTTCCCACTTTCAAGGCCATCATATCATCGGCGGTTTTACTGCTACTGGAAGTATCTAGGAGATTAGCAATGTCTCCGATATTGGCATCAATATCTCCTTGTTGTCGAAACAGGTATTTAAGGGTTAAGCCCACAACGATCATGTCTTTATTGAAAGAATAGGTTCCAAAGCCAGCGGGTCCTAAGTCGTTAACAAAACCAGCTTTAAACATAGGGAAGACAGGAACGCGCAGAGACATGCGAGAGGTGGCCATATCAATAAAGAAAAAGCCAAAGCGGGTGTTGTTAAAACCAGCATAAGCGCCTGCTGAAAGGCCATGCACGTTGCCGAATTCGGATCTGAATTCGTTAATGAGGCCGGCCACGTCTACTTTGCCTGGGCTTTGAGCCATGGTAATAAATTTATCTACTGTGCTCCAGGAGTCTTTATTTGGACCTACATAGAGGTTAGGCAGGGTGATCTGCCAAGTGGGGTTATTTCGAAGTCCTGCGGGGTTATAGAAGATTACATCCGGTTCATCTCCCCCGGCTACATAACTATTCCCTCGACCTGCTGCCGAAGTGGAAATGTAATTATTAGCCAGGGCACCCAGGATCGATGAAGAGATAAATAAAAAAGTAAAGAGTAAGAGGATTGTTTTTTTCATTGGAAGCACCCCCCTGTTGAAGAGACCACGGTCACACTACAAGCATTCAACTCGCAGGGCTCGATCACTCCATTTTTAGCAGCGGTTTTGGCCTCCTGGGTGGTGTAGTCGGTGTAGCTACAACCCCCTTTATCAATGTTGTCTGAGACCATTTGGATTCCTTCGGAGAACACATTGTCTTCCCCGGTGGTATTTTTTAGTACGTCATTGATACTAGTGAGAGCATCGCTCATTTTTTCGGCGGTCACATTGCTAGGATCAAAATTGGATAGGTCGAAATTGGAGGTGAGTGAACGGAGTGTTTGAACCACAATTAAGCTGGAGATGAGAGTCTTCTGAAAGGTGACGGAGGTGGTTTGCTCATCTGAAGGAATTTTCTCCAGAGTATCAGACCCCTTTTTGAGAATCGCTCGATTGGCATCCGTCGGCTGGGGTAAAATATTTTGAATGCTCATGAAAAATCCACTGCTACTGCTACTAGAAGAGGAATCAGAGGAGCTGGTTGCGCTCTCCATTAGAGTGAAGGTGTTTTCAGTGTTGTCATCTAATAGAAGAGAGGTGGTGGATGAGTTACTATTGTTACTGGATGATGAACTGGTGGTGGTATCAATCATCTTGGTCATAATTTGAAAAATGTCATAACCTCCCGATCCTAAGATAGCAAAGGCCTTTAATTGTTTGTAAATTGAGAGATTGTTTAAGTCCCAAAGTTCATCCAAGTTGGTGATGGCTTGATCATAGTCTGGGTCAGAGCTGTCTAAGATCTGTTTGGTGGCTTCTAAAATCTCTGCTTCGGTGGTGGGCTTGGTATTAAAATCGAAGATAGAGGTCCCACACTGTAGGAGTAGAAAACTCGGTAATATCAAGGTGATAAGTAATATCAATCGTGTTGCTAGCATAACGGACTCCCCAGGAAACTAGGTGATTTACCTAGATTCTCGAATAGCTGTTCAATTTTTGGAGATGAGTTCAGTCTTAATTATAAGGGCTTTTTGATGAAATTGAAAATATATTTTTTGTTAAACCTGGTTGATGCCGAGATTATGCACATCGTTCACACTTCGACCTGAGGGGTCTTTCATATTTTGGAAGTATTTATCCCACTTGAGGGCAGTGGCAGTGCTACAGGCAATACTGGGTTCAGAGGGAACGCACTTCACCGCAGCAGGATTTGGAAAGTGTTCTTCAAAAATACTGCGATACCAATACTCTTCTTTATTTTGTGGAGGTGAGACTTGAAAACGATAAGCCGCTTGTTCCATCATGCGATCGGTCACCTCTTCATTGGCCTTTTCTTTCAGCGAGTCAATCCAGCTATAGCCAACACCGTCAGAGAACTGCTCTTTTTGTCTCCATAAAATTTCTTCAGGCAGTGCTTTGTGAAAGGCTTTACGTAGAATGTATTTTTCTGCTTTCTCTTGAGTGATCATTTTTTCTGCGGGGTCAATATCCATAACCCAATTCACAAAATCCACATCCAGAAAGGGAACTCTGGCTTCCACACCCCAAGCAGACATGGCTTTGTTCGCTCTTAAGCAATCATAGAGATGGAGCCTAGTTACTTTCCTCACCAGTTCTTTTTGCATTTCACTAGCATTAGGGGCTTTATGAAAGTAGAGGTAACCGCCAAAAAGCTCATCGGCACCCTCTCCGGATAGGACCATTTTGATACCCATGGATTTAATGCGCCGGGCCATCAAATACATAGGAGTCGCTGCCCTAATGGTAGTTACATCAAAGGTCTCTAAGTGATAGATCACATCCGATATGGCGTCCAGTCCTTCTTGAATGGTGTAGGTAATAGAGTGATGCACTGAACCGATGGCATCAGCCACTTTTTGGGCTGCCGGCAGATCCGGGGAATCTTCGAGGCCAATGGAAAAAGAGTGGAGCCTTGGCCACCAGGCGGCTTGCTTATCGTTCTCCACTCGGGTTTCGGCAAACTTGGTGACAATGGAAGAAATAAGTGAAGAGTCGAGTCCTCCGGAAATGAGCAAACCATAAGGAACATCGCACATCAATTGTTTTTTAACCGCGCTAGATAATAACTCCTTGAGGGTTTTTAAATTGGGTTTATTAATAGGGAGATAATCTTTATCTAACCAATTTGGATTGAAGTATCTCTGAGGCTCTTTTCCTCTTACCTTGTAATGTCCGGGAGGGAACTCTTCAATTTGATTGCAATGCTGCAGAGCTTTCATCTCTGAAGCTACCCACAGCTGACCTTTTTGATCTCGCCCCGTGTAGAGGGGAATGACCCCAATGGGATCTCTGGCAATGAGGTAGTCCTTTTTTTTGGGGTTATAGAGGGCAAAGGCGAAAATGCCGTTGAGTTTTGTTAGAAAATCCACTCCCTGTTCTTGGTAGAGAGCTAAGATCACTTCGCAATCAGAAGCTGTTTGAAAAGGGTAATCTTTTTTCAAGCCGGTTTTTAAATCTTGGTGGTTATAGATCTCCCCATTGACAGCCAGAGCATTTCCCACATGGGGATCTAAAAGGGGCTGGGCTCCATGCTCGATATCAACTATGGATAATCTTTCATGAGCTAGAATTGCCCCCTCTTGATCGTAAATGCCACTCCAGTCAGGGCCTCGGTGCCGGAGTTTTTTTACATGCCCTAAGACTTTATCTCGCAGTTGATCTAGGTTTTCTTCAATTTCAAAAACCGCTAAAAAACCACACATACTTTACTCACCCATCTTACGCCCAATAAACTAATCCGGTTTCATACTTATTACAAAGCTCAGGATGACGAGGAAGGACTCTGATGCCATATTGGAATCGACCCGTTTTATTGGATTTAAAATTGGCACTGTAAGTCACTTGGTTGCCTTCTTGCTCAGTCATTTTCATGGGGTATGAAACATGTTCATCGTCCATGGTTTTAATTACTAATTCTACTTGCACTTCATTGGTTTCAACTCTTCCTAAATGAATAGCCACTGCTACTTTAAGTTCATCCTCAAAGTGCAGTACATTTCCTTGCAAACCTTCCATATGAATATCGTGAATATGCAGGGTGGAAAAACGAGTGGAGAGTCTTTTTTTCCAAGAAGAAATATTGTGAGCCACCTGGAAATTATCTTTGTAAAAGCGTTTTCCTTTGTCGGCAGCCGGCTCGTAAAGATTGGAAACATATTCACTGAGCATACGGTGACAGTTGAAGTTGGGAATCACGTCAATCATAGATTGCTTCATGATTTGAATCCATTTTTCAGGAAGATTGTCTAAGTTACGACTATAGTAGATAGGAATCACCTCTTCCTCTAAACAGCTGTAGAGACGATCAGAATCAATGAGATCTTGATTGTGACGGTTTTCTAACATGGTACGATCCCCGATAGCCCAGCCATGTTTCTCACCCGATATAAAAGATTCATCCCACCATCCATCTAAAATACTGGCATTGGGGACACCGTTAATGGCTGCTTTCATTCCACTGGTTCCACTGGCTTCTAAGGGTCTGATGGGGTTATTCAACCAGACATCAACTCCGGCTACTAGTAGGCGGGCGACTTTAATATTGTAGTTTTCAAGGAAAATAATTTTACCTAAAAAGTCTTTCTGCTTAGAGAGATTCACCACCTCCTGAATGAGTGCCGCTCCTCCTTTATCTGCGGGATGAGCTTTACCTGCAAAAATAAATTGAACCGGATGAGTGGTGTTTAGAACCATTTTACGAATCCGTTCAATATCAGTGAAGAGCAGGGTTGGGCGTTTGTAAGTAGCAAATCGTCTGGCAAAACAGATGGTCAAAGCTGCTGGATTCAAGTGACTACGGAATTGATCAATGAGGGCAGGGTCTTCTCCTTCTCGGGTCCAGCTGGTTTGCACGCTTCTCATGATGTAATCAAAAAGTTTATTTTTGAGTGAGGTGTGAGTTTGCCATACAATCCGGTCGGGGATCTCTGAAATTTTTTGCCATTCTTCCGGTTTTAAAAGTGAGGATTGACAATTGATACGGGCATAGGACTCAATTACATTGCGCATATCTTCCGCGATCCATGAACTAAAGTGAACTCCGTTGGTAATGGATCCAATGGGGACTTCTTCAGGGAGGAATCCGCGCCAGAGGTCTTTCCACATACCTCTGGAAACCTCTCCATGGAGCTTAGAAACACCATTGCGAATTTGGCTCAGTTTGAGGGCTAAAATAGTCATCTCATAATTGCTGCTTTCTCCAGCATAAAAATGACCAAGGTTCCAAAATTGCTCCCACTTGATACCGGCCTGCTCGATATAGCTTTTGAAATAATTTTCTATCAAAGACTTTTCAAAGCTTTCATTTCCAGCAGGTACAGGGGTGTGAGTGGTGAATACCGTTTTTGCTTTTACCGCTTCGGAAGCGGTTTCAAAATCAAGCTGCTTATTTTTCATCAAATCACGAATCAGCTCGATCATTAAGAAGGCGGAGTGACCTTCGTTGAGGTGATAAACTGAAGGGTTAATACCGAGAGCTTCAATCAGTCTGGCGCCACCAATTCCGAGCAGAATCTCCTGCTCCACTCGGAGCCTGGTATCAGAGCAGTAGAGCTGAGCGGTAACTTTACTATCCCCTCGGGAGTTTTCATCAATGTCGGTATCCAAGAGATAGAGAGTGGTTCGTCCCACTTCTGCTTTCCATGCTTGGGCAAAAAGCTGGCGTCCAGGTAATTCGACAGCGATGAGAATTCGTTTTCCTAATTTGTCTACCACCGGCTCTATGGGGAGCTGTCCAAAGTGGCTCTCTTCAAACACCTCTTGTTGAGAACCATCTTTAGCAATTTTTTGAGAAAAGTAACCATATTTATAAAGCAATCCAAAACCAATGAGTGGAATGTTCATATCACTAGCCGCTTTTAAATGGTCTCCTGACAGGATTCCTAAACCTCCAGAGTAGATAGGAAAGGCCTCATGGATTCCAAACTCCATGGAGAAGTACGCCACTGGTTTTTTGGCAGAGATGTGACGGAATTTGGTGTAGGCTTTGCTCTCACTGATATAGCCTTCATAAAGGGAAATCATTTCTTTATAGAGATTCATGAAAGCTTTATTTTTTACCGCCTCTTTAAGTTTGACTGTGTTGACCTGTTGTAAAAAGGCTACGGGATTGTTGCCAACCTTTTCCCATAAGACGGGGTCCAGTCGCATATAGAGATCCCGCACCTTTGGATTATAGGCCCACCAAAGATTGTAAGCAATCTCTTCCAGTTTATCTAACTTTTCTGGCATTGCCGAAACAATGGAAAAGGATCTTAAATGTGGAATGGTGGAGTTTGTTCCCATGTAGTTGGTTTGGGTTTGGTGGAGTTCTTGCAGTTTGGTGAGACCCATCAAACGCTCATTGTTTTTAGAAAGGGCCAATTCATAGGCTTTTTCATAGTTAGGAAATTGAATTTTCCAAGTGTACTTTTGAGCTGTTTTGTAGGCTCTATTTTTTTCAGTTCTCATTTGATCATCAGTGAGAGCTATGAAATGCTGGAGGGATTCGGTCAGTTGAGTGATGGCATTATTATAGCTATTTTCCATTCGGTTCAGTACCACCACGCCGGATTTTCCTTTTTCTTTTTGGTTGATCCAGTGCCCGAACCCCGCCTTGTCGGTAGTGATAGCGGGAACCCCATAGGCAATACTTTCGTGGGGAGTATAGCCCCAAGGCTCATAGTTAGAGGGAAAAACTCCCACATCGCAACCGGCTAATGCGTCAAAGTAAGGAATGTTTAAAATGCCGTCATTGCCGTCGAGATAGGCTGGAACAAAAATTATATTACAGGGGTCACCGGGGTTATTGAATAGATTTAATCTTTTGCAAGTGTTGATAATAGGGTCATTGTGTACGTCAGAAAGGTAATGGGTAGAAATTCCAGTGGAAGATTCATAACCCGAGAAGGTTTCTCTTACTCTGAGGAGGGCCTCCTCATGGACGCCAACGGCTCCACCCATGACGAAAAAGAAGGTTACCACATTGGTTCCTTCTGGGCTGTTATCTTTCATGGCTTGATTCAAGTGGTAGAGACTTTCTAATAGCAGGTCAATTCCTTTGTTATGGAACTCATAACGACCGGCAATAGAGATGATTTTGGTTTGTTCTGCGGGTAGCTCTTTCTGTAGAAATTTGGAGGCAAACTCCAATAGATTCTTTCTTTTATTTGGAAACTCTTCCATGATTTGATTGATCGAAGGAATGTCCTTAGTATCAAAACCGTTGTA
Source organism: uncultured bacterium (assembly GCA_964343805.1). Taxonomy (GTDB): domain Bacteria; phylum Bdellovibrionota_B; class Oligoflexia; order CAYFLR01; family CAYFLR01; genus CAYFLR01. The sequence continues at coordinate 42,258 of CAYFLR010000035.1, forward strand.
GGTAATTACATCTGGGGTGTGACCCAAAAGAGCATCGCACTCTTTGGCGGTAATATCACTGACAGAGCAAAAGCAGTCTGCCTCTCGCGCACAGACATTTTCAATAGAATATTTTGCACTGACGTTGTGTTTTTTAGCCTCTTGCACCGCATCGATTTCTTCTAAATGGAGGTAGAGATCATCATCTACCGCAGAGAGAGTTCGACCTAACACAGTAGCATGGGTGGTGAAGATCGTGCTCACTTCCGGGATATGAATTTTTGCATAGAGAAGACCAGCTCCACTGAGCCATTCATGAAAGTGGCATATTATTTTATCATCGGCATCGTAATGTTGGGTGAGTTCTTCAATGACCATTCCGCAGGCGGTACTAAAGAGGACAGGCTCAATATAATCCCATTGGCCAAACATGGAGTCCACGCCAAAATCATGCCATAGGTTATAGAGAATTTTGTCCTGTCTTTGGATGAGGCCTTTAAAATCTATCAGCAGACATTTGGGTTTGGCTTTTACATTCCAGAATCCTGCTTTGCATTTAATATCTCGACCGGCTAGACGTTCGAGAACCTCTTTATATTCGTCTGCGACCCCTTGGTCTTCGATAAAGTCAGAATTTTGGGAGAGCAATGGCCCTAGGGTCAGGTAGTTGTTTTTATATTTCTGCATGGTGATATCTGCTTTTGAGCAAATAACTGTCCCGATACCACCTACGTTGTTACAAACTTCCCAGGAAACTTCAATTAATTGATTTTTACTCATAGCTTTTCCCTCTTGGTTTCAATCTAATTTTGTAATTGATAATTAAGATCATTTACTACGTTCATATAGGTAATAAAG
>CAYFLR010000035.1:43104-44672 GCA_964343805.1 uncultured bacterium
AGGCTTGGTGAGGACTTTCATACGGATTAAAGTAATTATGTACGGCCCCATCTTCTTCCCATTTAGTACTCATATAGTAGAAATGATCTGATGTCTGTAATTTCTGCCAAATGTCGATTATATCAGTATTTTTATGATTATATACTGCCTTTTCTAAACTAAAAATTTCACCGGCCGCTGAGGACTGAAGAGAGTTGCCCACCCAAGCTGAAGTGTCTCTTTCCGCATCTGCCCAAGATATATAATCAGGTACATTCACTGAAGCGGCGGGGGAAAGTTCACTGCTGATTTCACTCGGGGTTTTAAATTCCACCTTTGGGAGTGCGAGCAGGAGTTCAGGCAGATCTTCAAAAAACTCAAAAATACCGGTGTCCGCCCATTGATGTTCTCCCAGCGTTTCATAATCCATAAATAGATTAATTACCTCTGCTTCTCCCCTCACTTCATTAATAAAGTGACTATATTTGCCAGCGGTGAGAGGGTAATGCTCCCAACCGGAATTGGAAAACCGGAAGGCGATATCATCGGAGAGTCGGTAGTTTTTTAGTAAAAGTTTTAAATAAGCGCAGCCTGCAGGTTGATAAAGGTGGTTGGGGGATTTCCATCCTAAAATTCGATCGGCTCCTTCGGTTAAAATCGTTTTAAACCCCATCTTTTGAATGGTTTCCGCTAGATCGTTATTATAGATTAACTCGGTATTTCGAAAGGTGGTGGGCTTTTGATTAAAAAGCCTTTCCATTGTTTTGCTATGACGATTCACCTGTCTTTTAAATTCCTCTTTGGAATAGAGAAAGGCCAAAGAGTGAAAGTAAGTTTCATTAATAAATTCGACACAACCGGTATCTGCCAACCTTTGAAAGGAAGTGAGTACTTCCGGGCAATATTGAGAAAACTGTTCTAAGGCGGTGCCGGAAATAGAATAGGATATTTTAAATTGAGAGCCATACCTTTTAATTAACTTTTCCATTAAGCGGTTGGCTGGGAGATAACACTTCTGTGCTACTTTGTTTAGAATATCTTTATTATTGTGGCAATCTTCATATTGATGAGAATTTCCAATATCAAAAAAGCTATAATCGGGAGAGAGTCGATAAGGCTGATGAACTTGGAAGTAGAAACAGATTGCAGTCATAGAGGAAATCCTAAATTGGAATCAATGGTTCCTTTCCCTATCTGAAACAGTTTGGTAGAGTTGGGCCACCTTTTTAGCCGCTTGTTCCCAGCGGATATTCTTTAAATACTCAGCATTTTGGCTGGTCATTGTGGTTGCCAGTTCATCGTCTTGTAACACTGAAATTATGCCTTCAGCTAATTTATCTACATCCCAGAAATCCACCTTAATAGCGTGAGGAAGTACCTCCGCAACCCCCGATTGTTTGGATATAATAACAGGAGTATTGTAAACCATCGCTTCTAAAGGAGCGATCCCAAAGGGCTCAGAGACACTGGGCATCACATAAAGGTCACTCAGCGCATACATCTTTTCCACTTGAGAACCCTGTAAAAAGCCGGTGAAGTGAAAGTGTTTCGCGAGACCTTTATCTGCCATTTTCTCTACCATCTCAGGA
>CAYFLR010000035.1:44682-49400 GCA_964343805.1 uncultured bacterium
TCCCGCCATTACGAAGCGAACATTGCCTAGCTCTTTTATCACCTTTTCTGCTGCAGCGAGAAAATACTCAGGTCCTTTTTGAAAGGTGATGCGCCCGAGAAAGAGGACGATTTTTTCCTTAAGAGTTTTCTCCGGTGGGATAAAGGAGATTTGGGATTCTCGCTCCACCGCATTATGCACCACATGAATTTTATCTTTATCGATTTCATAGCGAGTAACGAGGATCTCTTTGGTGTAATGACTTACAGTTATAATCAAGTCAGCAGCTCGAAATCCTTGCTGCTCTATTTCTAAAATACTGGGGTTAATGGCCTCTCCAGAACGATCAAACTCAGTGGAGTGAACATGGATGACTAGAGGTTTCCCTGAGACCATTTTTGCCACGGTTCCCGCTGGAAATGTCATCCAATCATGGGCATGGATCACATCGAATTCCGATTCATTTGCAATGAGTTCTGCAATGCCACTGTATCTATAGACTTCGGCCAACATGTCCGAACCGTACCCTCCAGTGATTCCCTGCTTTTCCTTTTGATTAGTTTTGAGCTCAGTAATATAAGGGGTGAGAGGTGAATCAACAGGAATGGTTTTAAAATGTTCATCCGTAGTAGAAAGATCTTGCAGATCCAACTCAGTCATTAGGGCATTGGCATCAAAGAGGGATAAATGGTTCTCTGGTGAGGATTGCTCAATTCGAGGTAATACAAAGTCAATATCTATACCCAACTGGCTCATAGCTTTAGTTAAGCCATGGCAGGCTGTCCCGAGCCCTCCACTAATGTGGGGAGGAAATTCCCAACCGAACATCAGAGCCTTCAACTTTTCTCCTTTTCAATATGCTTAAATAGCCGGAGTACTTCAGCCATGCTCCAAGCTTGAGAAATACAACCATTCGCTTTGTGGGGTGGATTGCCGTTATAGATTTCAGGTATGGCTGCGATGCCAAAATCTTTGTTAAAATCTTTGAGGAGAGGGGTAAACTTTTCTTCTAAAAAGGCGCTTCCCTCTTTGGGGCTTTTAGCAACTTTTAGATAAGCATCTCCATAGTGACCTATGAGCCAAGGCCAAACAGTCCCTTGATGGTAGGCTGCATCGCGTGTATCCTGATCTCCGGCATAATAGGGTTTAAACCTTTTATCAGTGGGGCTTAAAGTTCTTAAACCATAGGGAGTCACCAAATCTTTGGTTACCTTTTCCACCACTTTCTTTTGCTTCTTTTTATCCAGCATAGTGAAGGGCAGAGATACGGCAAAAATCTGATTAGGTCGCACTGAAGCGTCAGCAAAATCATCTCGATAAACGTCTAATAGGCAATCGGTCTCTTTGCACCAAAACTTGGCCACAAAGTTCTTCTTTAGCTTCTCGGTGATGGTTTTTGCTTGTTCAGTCAGTGGGTCAGTCATTTTCCATTTCTTGCAGAGCTCGATCCAGAACATCAGGGCATTGTACCAAAGGGCATTAATTTCTACTGGGCAGCCGTAACGGGGGGTTACTGGCATCCCCCTAGAATTGGCATCCATCCAGGTGAGTTGAGTTCTTTCGTTACCTGTATAGAGTAATCCATCGAAGCGCAAATGGGTGTAGGGTGTCGTGCCATTGATATGAATATCTAGTATGGATCGGAGAGTTTCAGCAAAGTGGGTTTTTATCTCCTTATAGGTGCCGCCTGTCTTTTTATACTCTTGTAAAGCCCAGAAATACCAGAAGGTGGCATCTATGGAATTGTAGGAGCATCTATTTTGATCTTCACATATATAGTTTGGAATGAGTCCATCTTTTTGATATTTACCGAAGGTCTTTAGAATTTCCAATCCCACTTTGGGTTGACTGCGGTGAAAGGTTAAACCAGGTAGCGCAATCATGGCATCACGTCCCCATTCCGCAAACCAGTGGTATCCCGCTAGTATAGACATTTCATTGCGATGGTTTTTAATTATAAATTGATTGGATTGATAGGAGAGCTCGGCAATGAGATTATTTTCCTCTCCAGCCGCTTTTCGTTTTCCTTTCCGACGATTGACTTCGGAAATAAACTTTTTATTTGCGTTACTGACGACAGAAGTTGATGCGGCAAGCACCACTTCCTTACCAGGTTTTAATTCAATTTCAAAAATGCCAGGGCAGAACAGATCTTCTAAATAATCATAACCCCTTTTTTGCTCTTCCATATACTCCAAATTAAAGCTCCAGAGAGGAGAGGGGTAGAAGTAGCATTTTCGATTGAGGCTCATATAGAGTGGGGGCATACCTTGATAGGGTTCAATATGAAATCCATTTTTCTCTACGTAGGTGCGCATTTGGAGGAATTCATTATAATGTTGCAGTGAGTGTTTATCTCGATAGGCGAGTTGAGGTCTTAGTCTTAAGGTGACAACATTGCTTCCCTCTAAAATCTTATATTTAATTAAAACAGTGTTTTCCCCACTGAGCATCAGGGTGGACATCTTTAATTTCGTGTCCCCCACTTGGTAAATGGCGCGAGGAAAAAGATTGTAGGTAAATGATTCTAAGTATTGGTATCCGTTGGGGTGAAATACACCAGGGAATTTATTACAGCCTAGCGCATGTTCTTTGCCATTGACCACTAAAGAGGGTTCTACTTTGGATAGTAACACATAGCGACCCTTGGGTTGATCTAGTTCAGCTACCAATAGTCCATGATACTTTCTGGTGTGACAGTTGATAATAGTACTTGAGGAGTAGCCTCCTATTCCGTTTACATCAATCCATTCTTGGGCAACTGCCTGGTGGGGATTGGAGCACTCCTCTTTTGAAAAAGTTAGATTTGCCTTCATGATAAAATGTCCAAAATATTTTTTAATTATTAATTATTTTTCTTTGCAGTCTGAAAGCAGTCTTTTCTGAAACAACAATCATTAAAGGGGCATGTGGTGCGAGTACCGTAGCACTGCTCATAGCCTTCAGATGCTTGAATATTATGAATAAGCTGCATTTTACGCATTTTTCCAGGTTGAATACCTAAAGCCTGCGCTTTGAGCTTCACGTCTGTCATTTTCATAATTACACTCCCTGTAATTGATGGTCTGGTTGTAAAAAGGTTAGCAGATATGATAGTTCACAGCTAAGTAATACTCAAGGCTGAATTTCCCATTTAAGAAATTTTTTTGTTAGAAAAGGGTTAGGGTGTCTGGCTTATGGGTTGGAGTTAGCAGTTACCGCTTGACAGATACCCAATATGATTGGGAAAATTAGTTGGCGTCCATAAATAGTCGTCCATTGCGTTGGCTGCTGCGTTGGCTGTATAAGTGTTATGAAGACTGGATCCTCAGAACTTTTTATCGAGAGGTGATTATTTTCGTTTTTAAACTGGGTTTACAAAAAGGGTGGGGCCTACTTATTGTATCTGTTTTTCTGGGTTTTACCTCCTGCCGTAATTCAGAGGGAGAGGTGGAGTGGAACAGAAATGATAATGAGGGTGAAACATCTATTGAAATACTCTCTTTGACTGAAGGTGTGATGAAAATAGATTTGGGTGCTGATGCCAAGCAAGTTTTCCTCATTCCAGTTAATATAGACAAAGATCAAACAGCAGATATCATCATGCAAAGTGATCCCACCTTTCCTTTGGTTGCTGAAACCGACAAGGAAGAGAGATTTTCTTTTATCTCAAAATATGCGGCTTTTTATATTCCCCAGCCGCAAAATCCACTGGAATTTGATGAGATGGATCCGGAGTTACTCATTAGTGAATCTGAATACTCTTTCTTTGGAGAGGGTATTGATTCCACATCCCCTTTTGTTTCAACTCTAGCAGAAAAGATGAAGAAGGTGATCTATCCAAGGATATCCCAACTTGTGGGAAATCTTTCCACTCCATTTAATATTGTACTTAGTTCTAAAATCAATGAAGAGTGGCAGCAAGAGGGACAGGTGATACAGGGTTTTTTCTCTCCCGGAGCCCGAATTAAAAATGGGGAACCGGTTCTTTTCTTAGCGCTGCCAGATCAAACACAAGATAAACATCCTCTATCAGAAACACAGGTGCTGGCGACTCTCTGCCATGAACTCGTGCATCTTTTTATCTATGAATTGAAACCTCCAGCCGAAAAAGGGTCGGCGGATTTTAGAGAGCATATCTATCTGGAGGAAGGATTGGCTCATCTCGGTGAAGACCTGTGTGGCTTTCAATCAGTAAATAATCTTGCTTTAATCGCTAAATTTTTAGGAAGCCCCTCTGCCTATGCAATTATGAGCCTAGCTGGAGAAAATGGTTTAGCTCCCGAACAGCGGGGAGGTGCTTATTTATGGATTAAATTTTTATTTGATCGCGTGGGAGGAGTAGAGTTGGATAAGGATTCACACACCCTTATTGATAAGGGAGGGATTGCTTTTATAAAAAAATTACTACAAGGTGAAAAGCAAGGAATAGCCAATATTGAGTCTGCCCTGGCAGAACCAGTGGAGGGGAGTCTTCTCCACTTTGCTAAATCCCTTTTGACTGATAATCACTCTCTTGCTTTTAAAACTAACTCCTTTGCTCAATTCAATGATAAAATGACTAAGAACAATATTGGACTACGTATAAATAACTTTACTTGGTCAGGTGGGCACCTTCATGGACCCACTTTGAGTAAGTTGACGAAGAAGGAGAGTGTGACCTTAAATTTACCCCCTCTAGGAATGGGTTTTATTGAAGTAGATCAAAAGAGTTTAACTAAGGTTTACCTCAAGAGCAGTCACACTTCGGCTCAAGTTAT
>CAYFLR010000035.1:49410-60452 GCA_964343805.1 uncultured bacterium
AATTAAAAAAAGGATGGGATCATGGCTTTTCAAGATCTATTTCAAAGTGGTTTACCCGCAGCTTATGAAAAATTATGCTCCATGGATGAAGAGAAGAAAAATCTCAGTGGCACGGTGGTGTTTCATCTTTTAGAGTCCGACGAGGAAATCTGGACGGTGGAAGTGGCTGATGGAAAAATGGCGGTCTCTGATGAAAAGGCAGAAGATGCCGATAGTCTAGTGATTTTTAAAAAAGGGGTCTTTAAGAAATTTATCTCTGATGATTTAAATATCCCGATGGCTCTGACCTTTGGCAAGATCAAAGTGAAGGGGTCTACTTCAAAACTTTTGGCCTTCAAAGATATCTTAGATCACCTCGATTAGCGTAAGGATCCGATCTCTTCTTCCACCTCATCTAAAATTTCCCCTGACTTCACTAGGTTTTTCATATTGGTGTGATCCACATAGAGAGGACGATCTTCATCGAGGAATTCCACATACCTTCTGACCACTTCATGGGCTTTAGTGACTCCGGCTCCAAATCTATACTTTCGAAAATCGAGAGCTTGCGCGGCTGCCATAAATTCAATTCCTAAAACCCCATAGGCATTATCGAGGATTTGAAAGTTTTTGATGGCGGTATTCATTCCCATGGATACGAAGTCCTCTTGATCTGCCGCAGCTGGAATCGATTGGATAGAAGCTGGAGCTGAAAGGATCCGTTGTTCCACAATTTGCATATCCGCAGTGTATTGACTGAGCATTAATCCAGAGAACATACCTGCCCCTTTTGTAAGAAATGCAGGTAAACCTACATTGAGAGCGGGGTTATTGAGTCTATTTAATCTTCTTTCAGACAGAACACTCACCATAGTAATCGCAGAAGATACCATATCCATAGGAAGTGATACGGGGGTTCCTTGGAAGTTAGCACCTGAAATTTGTAAATCTTCTTCAGGAAAGAAAATAGGGTTATCACCCACTCCATTTAACTCTATTTCTACCTGACTTCGAGCATAAGCAAGAGCATCATGAGCTGCTCCAATTACTTGCGGAGTGGATCTCATAGAGTAGGCATCTTGCACTTTACACTTGATAGTTCCATTGGCTAAATCTCCGCCCTCAACTAATTTTCGAATGGATTTGGCACAACGAACCGCACCTTTGAAACCCCGAATAGCATGGAGCGCATGGCTGTAAGGTTTCATATTTGCTTTCAATGACTCAAGACTCATGGCGGCAGCAATCTCTGCTTGAGCGAGCCATCTTTCAGAGTCGTAAATCATAATCGCACTCATGGCAGTGAGGACATTAGATCCATTGATAGTCGCCAGCCCATCACGAGCTTGCAGGCCAGGGACATCTATTTTAGCTTTTTTCATGGCTTTCATGCCATCCATTAACTCACCTTTATAGTAAGCCTGTCCTTCACCAATCAAAAGAAGGGCTATTTGTGACATAGGAGCAAGATCTCCACAGGCTCCAACAGATCCTTTCTGACACACATAGGGAGTGACTCCTTTATTAAGCATATCAACTAAGGTTTGGGTTATCTCTAATCGGCATCCTGAGTTACCATGGGCATGGACATTAATACGTCCCAGCATAGCACCTCGAATATATTCGATAGGAGCAGGGTCTCCGATTCCAGCCGCATGATTATAGATGAGATAGCGTTGAAAGTTGGCGATTTGCTCATCATCCAGCACCATTTCAGAAAATTCGCCAATACCGGTGTTGATGCCGTACATGATTTCACCGGCTTTTATTTTATCTTCCACCACTTTTCGGCAGAAGCGAATGCGCTTCTTAGATTCATTGTGGAGTTTAACCTTTTTGCCGAAACGGGCTACATCGACTACATCTTCTATGGAAAGGTCCGCGCCTGTAATTGTAAGTGTCATATTCCCCCTCTTTCACTATTACATTTACTTAAGAACTGTCTTCTATCATAAATGGGGGGGGATAAGCAAATTTTTGGCAATGGATAGGTTTGTATCGTCACCTTTTAATTTTAAAAATGATACAGATGGCATTATTGAATCTGCTTCGTTCAATGGGCTTTTCATAGAGTAGGATATTGTGATCGTTGAGGTCAATATCTAGGTCTTTAGCATAGGCGGTGAGCATTAAAATGGGAGTCTTAAGGTTTGGGGTCTCTTGTTTTTTAATGTATTCAATCACTCCATGGCCATCTAAAACCGGCATCTTAAGATCGCAAATGATGAGATCGTAGGGAGTGAATTTAATCTTAGCCAACGACTCACTGCCATCATAGACCTCTTCAATGAGAAATTTAATTTTGTCACTTTCTAAGCTCTCAAGGAAACCTTTTATAACCGCTATGGAATCGGGTTCGTCATCAATGATAAGAATTTTTTTAGTTAGAATATCCGGCATAGTCTGAACCTTTTAATGGATATATATAAATTACCAAAAGGTTAACCTATATTGGTTCAATTGTTAACTTAAATAATGGATAATAGATGGAGTCACATCCACCAATGAAGCAATCTTCAATGGAAAGAATTTTCTTCCTTTTCCAAAACAAAGCAAGGGAATTTCATTCATGGTGTGAATCTTAGTGGATTTATCCTCCAGGTTTCCATGATCAGAGGTAATGAGTAAAGTGGTGTCTTGATCCATTTTATTCACCACCGTTTCTATGAAGATAGCTAAGTTTTTGATGAGCTCCACACACTCCTCGTAGCTTTTTTTATGACCGTAGATGTCGGTTTGAAAATACTCGTAGAGGGTAAGATCAAAATGCTGTGATCTTTCAGCTAAGATCTCTCCGGCTCGATCTGGCGTGAGGGTTTTAACTTCCAGCCCCTGTTTAAGTAGGAGCTTGTTGCTGTAATCTTGGTAAATCGCCTTTGCTTTCCATAAATCCGATAGCCCGTAAGGGTTCATTTGGTTAGCCAGTAACAAAGTGGTGGTGACTGACACTAAGGGTCTTCTGGATATTGAAGAGGAGACAACTAATTTACCATCCTCTTGCAGTTTAATATCTCCTCTTTTAAAAAACTCATCCTTCATGGGGTAGGCGTTGATAAAGGTGGGTCTTTTACCTTTTTCTATAAGACCTTTGAACAGGTTCTGGCCATAGAGGGTTTTACGAATCTCTGAACCAGGAAAGGCCGGTTCATGTCTTTTTAACTTTTTCGCAATATTAATACCTGAAAAGAGTGTGGCCTGTCCTGAGGCGCTTTGAGGCTCACCAGGAACCCCTAGTAAACAGTCGATGGGCTTTATAGTGGCATTGGGGGATAGGTTTTTAAAACCTTCATAAAGTGGCAAAAAGGGAGATTTGACCTCCCAAAAAGGGTTGTGGGAATCAGGCAGGCCGATCCCACAACCATCTAGAAACATCATGATCAGTCGCTTGCTGATGGTTTCTCCTATTTTATAGTGTGGTTTTTCACCACTTCTAATTCGGTTTCATAGCCATTGAAACGACGTTTAGTGATCAGCCTTATGCGGATCTTTTTTCCCTTCTTTAAGTACTTGGCTTTGATGGGAAGCTGACCCACCCTGATGGTTAGAGCTTCAGCTGTTACATCTATGAGCTCGGGGGTTACAGGACCAATAAATTTCGAGTTATAATAAATGTAGCCTTTTACAAAGTACTTGATATCGAAGGAGGTATTGATCAGATGAGAAATGGCAGAGTGATCGGTAACCACAGCAATTAAATCGGTTCCGACCCCACTGATGGAAGTGAGTTCGAGGTTTTTCACTTCCAAGGATTTAAACGCATTGTTAACAATAATTTCGGTGGTTCCTGCATTTTCCATGACTTCATAATCGAGCCAAAGATCGCTAGGAAAGCGAACTGTGAGTGCTCCACTTTGATCTAGAGTCACGTAAACATTGAGTCCAGCAAAGTCGGCCAGAGGGCGATCGGCATTCCAAATGAATTGCAGTTCTTTTTCTATACGTCCTTCATAGAGATAGAAACTATTTTTGATATAAGATCCGGGGGCAAATAGGCCAGTGGCTCCTGGCTGAACACTCCATTGTAAATTAGAAAGAGTGAAAGGTCCGTTGGTCATGGAGACCATCGGAACATTGGCTGCTGGCAATGTCGCTTCTAGGAGAGCGGGGCTTTCAATAAGATAAATATCTCCCATTCCTCCATCGAATCCATTGGTTCCACTTGATCCCCTCTTACCATCTCGTCCATCACGACAACGATAGTGATCGGAATAGCAAGTTTGATGAGTGTTCCCATTACCATCCACGGTAGTGGTACAATGCTCCACTGTCCAAAAATGATCATAACAGCGGCAACCTCGTCCACCCCGTCCATAAGTTCCTGCCTGCCCGCCTTTACCGGGAGCGGCATTGACAAATATATTTTTTATATCTTCAATATTTTGAAAATACACAATCAAAGAGGCGCTACTTCCTCCATTTCCTCCATTTCCAGCATTTCCGCCATAGCCTCCTCGGGCTCCTCTGAGATCATTCTCCGGGCGATAGGGCTGATGACAGTACGCGGCATCTTCCCCGTTCTTTCCATCTGTGCCATCTTCTCCATCTTGTCCACTCAGATTGAGATTTACAAAAGTGGGGCCTGCAAAAATGGTACGATCTGCTGGGGTAGAAGGTGTCCAGCCATTCATTCCATGGGCACCACTGCGTCCATCCAGACCAAATTGTCTTTCAAAGGCTGAAGCGCTGCTGATGGTTAATAAACTTAAAATAAGGGTCAAAAATGTTAACGTAAGTGCTTTAGGTAAGCGCATAATCTCCTCCTCGTGTTTATGGATCTGTTTTGCTCTGAAAATATACTCCATCGGCCCCTAATAATCCAGCTCCTTTTGGTAAACGTTTTGAAACTGATGGGTAATTTTGTAGGGTGATTACCAGGGCTTTAAGGGTATACACTTGATTAATCACCCACTTCCATGTATTTTTTTTACTACCATTTTCTGTCCCGTTTTTAGGAGTCAGTCATGCCTTATGTTATTCGGAGTCAATTTGTAATTAATGATCCTGCAAAGCCGCAACCTTTGGTGGATGGTTATATTATCTATGATGAAACGGGAGTTAGAGAGGTTGGTAAATTTAATAAAGAGGCAGAGAAGCTTCTGATAAAGGACTTGGGAGCTTCTCTAGAAGTAATAAAAAGCGAGTCATTAATACAAAGTAGTACCAAAGATGAACCGATTCCCAAGCATAAAGCCCTGCTCCTACCAGGTTTTATTAAAGCCCATGGTCATGATCATGAATCTCCGATCATAGGAATTGCGAGAGATGTTCCTCTCACCACCTGGTTAGATGAATCAGTGAATCCCTTCACCTCTTATATTCAAAAACATATGGAGGAGCTCACCACCCGATTTGGATACTCTCCCAACTACCTTTCATTCCTAAAAAGTCGCATGGATGATGTGTATTATGGCATTACCGCCAGCCTTTCTCATCTTTGTAACTATGCAAAGAACTTTGCTGACGAACTGGTAGCAGCTAACGATCTTCTAACCACCCATCTTACCATTGCGGTGGGATCACAAGATCGTAATTTTTATAAAGAGGTTCTGGATCAGCCCTATGCTAAAGCGGTGGATCGACTTAATAATTATTTAAGTCGGCATGGGCAAAACCCCCACGTGCGTTTTATTCCAGGGCCTGATCAAGACTTTTCCAATAGCCCAGAGATGTTAAAGGCTCTCAAGAAATGGGCCGAAGAGCAGAAGAGTCTTATTCATATTCATAGCTCGGAAGAGAAAAAAACCACCGCCTGGTTCAAAGAGAAGTACCAAGTTACTCCGGTGGAGTACCTAAGTGAAATCGGTTTTCTAGATGATTCCACCCTGATCGCCCATCAGGTGCAGTGTACGGAAAACGACCTCGATCTGCTGCAAAAAAATAGGGTGGGCATTGTTCATAATCCCACTGCCAATACCATATTAGGTTCGGGAATGCCTCCCGTACTAGAAATGCAAAAACGTAATATTCGAGTGGCCATTGCCACCGATGGGAGTGGATCTTCCGATAATCAAAATATCATTGCAGCTGCTCGACTGGCCGCTCAGTATCAAAAGGCCTATCATCAAGATCCGGCTGTTTTACCAGTCAAAAAACTCCTGCAAATGATCACCACCATCCCTGCCGAAATGCTCAGGCTAAATAAGGGGTCCCTGCTTCCGGGTAAAGATGCGGATATGGTTTTAATTGATCTCTCAAAACCAAATCTCATTCCTTCTTATCCTGAAACCATTTTAGAAAACCTCTTTTGGGCCTCTGATGGCAGTGAAGTGAACACTGTCGTGGTAGGGGGTAAAACCATTCTGCAAGATAAAAAATACCTCACGGTGGACGAAAGTAAGGTCTTCTCCCAAATCGAAGAACTGGCCGGGGGTCTATTTAAATATAAAGCCAAAGCCAAGAAAATTAAAGGCACCGGAGCCCATCAGTAGTTCAATTCTATAGAGAAAACTCCCAAAATATGGTAAAAATAACTGATCTGCATTGAAATTATTCTAGGAGGGGTATCATGTCTGCTCGTTCGGCTCGTAGTGCTTTTCGTTCCTTTGCCTTTATATTGGCGATCTTTGGCACCTTATCTCTGATTGGCTTTATGGCTTGTGATAAAAATTCTGATGATGAGAGTGAGGATGAAAAGAGCGAAGAAGCCAAGAAGGAAGAGGCGGACGATGAAGAAAAGGACGGTGATAAAAAAGACGCCAGCACACTTGAAGGTCTTTCTGGTGAAGTGGTCATTGATGGAACCTCCGATCCTTTAGCTGATGCGGATGTTTATGTCCTAGGTAGTGTTGATGATAAAACCACAACCGATGAAAGTGGATCCTTTGTTTTAGCTATACCAGAAGAAGCTTCACTGCTTAAAACAGAAGAGATCAAAGTCAGTATTGTTATCTCTAAGGCTGATGACAAAGAGCCTTATGGGAAAAAATTAGATGATGTGGTCTTAAAAAAAGAGAATCTCGGTACTATAAAAGCTCTTGAATTGGGAAAAATCTCGGGTAAATTTCTACTCCATGGAAAAACTGATCATGTGGGTATAGATGTTTATATACCCGGAACCTCATTTTCCGCCAAAACGGATCATGATGGAAAATACACCATCTCCTATGTGCCAGCAGGAACTTGGGCTTCTTTAAGGGCTGATTATGACGGTTATAAAAGTAAAGAGATGGAACAGATCGAAGTGGCTTCTAAAAAGACCACTGAACTGGAAGAGTTTAGTTTGGCTCCTTCCACTGGGGCTGAAGGTACATTTACCATTAATGAGGGGGCCACTACTTCCATCGATTTAACTGTCACACTCAACTTTGAATACACCGAAGATAATATTAAAATGATTGTGTCTGATGATCCCCAGTTTATTGGGGCCAATTGGGAAAATGTAACTAAAACAAAAAGCTGGACTTTCGAAACTCCTGGTTTAAAGAAACTTTATGTCAAATACCGAGATAAGGATGGTTTTGATAGTGCTCCCCGAATGCAGGAAATTACGGTGGGGAATGTGACACCCGAGGGTCAGGTTGTGGCTGTTTCCTTTTACCCACCAGCTGGCTCTTTTGATTCAGATCAGAATATAACTTTAACCACGGCAACTGAGGGGGCTACAATATACTATACTATCGATACCAGTACCCCCTCCACCAACTCGATCGAGTACACGGGGCCGGTGGCTATCACTGGATTTGGCACCAGTAAAACCATTAAAGCCATCGCCATAAAAGATGATATGAAAAATTCAGATATCTCCGCTGGGGTTTTCGAAATTAATAGTCAAGCCGCTACGACTACCTTCTCACCGGTTGCGGGCCATTCCTTTTCGGGAAATCAAACCATCACCATTGCCACCACCACCACGGGAGCCACTATTTATTATACAACCGATGGGACCGATCCCTCTACTAGTTCGTCCACCTATTCTAGTCCCATAGCTATCTCCTGCAATGCCATGACGGATGTGGTGATTAAAACCTTAGTAGTTAAGACCGGTCTAGTAAATTCTTCCATTGGAAGTGCCACCTATGGTTTTTCCCAATGTCCTTTGATTATCTATCAGACACCAGTTGTTTATGATGGTGCTTTAGGAGGTCGAGGAGGAGCCAATAGTAAATGCCTCGCTGAAAAGCCTGATGAAATTGTTTGTAACGGGATAGCGGCTTTTATCTCTATTGATAGTTCAGATAAGCTCACTAATTTACCCACCAATGAAGGCTTTGATGGTACTCAACCCGTCATAGGACAATTTTCTGATAATGTGGTTAAGAGTTCTTTCAATGATTTGGTTTCGGCGACTCCCAATGAGACTATGTCCGACGCCACCGGGGTATCTGATGAATTTTGGACTGGTAGTACCACTGCTGGGGGCGAAGCAGAAAACTGTTCAGGATGGACCTCTTCAAATATCGGTGAATTTGCTAAAGTAGGAGATTATACTGTATTGGATGTGAGCTGGAAGAGTAAAACTACCACAGTAACTTGTATGCAAGAACATCCGCTGTTATGTATTTGTTACTAGTTTTTAAGTACCAACTCATCTCCTGGAACATCTTCAAAAATAGCACTTTGATCCTCTATGGAGGGAGCAGGAAAATCCTCTTTGCCAACCCAATTTTGATGATACTTTTCTTCCAGAACTTTTTCAGGACATTTTGAAAAATTCTTCTCTCCCGCTTTTTGGCAGACTCCCTCTGGGGCCGTAAGATCCTCAAAGGAGGGGGCGCCTTCACTGTTAGCAGATGGACCTGCTATGATATTGCCATCGGCATCGAGATAAAAAAGTCTCATCCAAAGAACATCCACCACTTTGAGCATTTGAAAGTAGAGACGATCAAGATGAATGAGTCTTTTAAAATAATCTCGCTTTTCCGCCTCTCGTTCCAGGTCCTCTTTTTTATAGATAAAAAGACCCTCCATTTGAACCAGATCCGCGGCTTCTTTTTTTTCTGCCAAGATGGTGAAGTGATATGACTTTAAGAAGTGCTTATGTTCACTCTGCTCATTAGAGATAATGGTGAAACGTTGAAAATAACAGTTTTCGGGGGTGAGGGAGTCTAGGCATTTTTCTATGGAGGTGTTGTTTTTAAATTCAAAGAGAGCTTGTCCTTGGAGTTCATATCTTTTTGGAACTGTTTCAAAGTAAGCTGCCCCCATGGTTAGATCTGGTAGATAAACCCAGGAAAAGGGAATGATGTTTTCACTCTCATCTCTTTGCCAAACGCGGATAGTGGCAGGGTAAACTGTTTTCCGCTCTTTATTCCAGTAGCCCACACCCACGTTGTCAGCGAAAGAACTAAAACTAATTCGGTGATAAAGGTCTGCATTAAACCCCTTGGAGAT
Organism: uncultured bacterium; assembly: GCA_964343805.1. Lineage (GTDB taxonomy): Bacteria > Bdellovibrionota_B > Oligoflexia > CAYFLR01 > CAYFLR01 > CAYFLR01. The sequence continues at coordinate 58,720 of CAYFLR010000035.1, forward strand.
GACCTTTTGTTCTTTCATGAAAGCGGGGGTGCAGTAGAGATTGGGAATGAGCTTCTTTTCATCGGGGAGATCTTCGCATTTAAAGTCGTCTCCTTTTTTCGCTACGGATCCCATCACTAGCTTGGTGGGGATTTTGGCGATTTTACAGGATCTTTGAATGATGGGCTTTACAAGAAAATTAATGCTATTTGATTCACAAGGTTTATCTTCTAAACTCACAAGTTTTGGAGAGGCTTTGGGCGAATTCTTAGGTGAATTTTTGGGTGATGCTTTGGGACTGGCGTTGACCTTATACATGGTGGTCAAGTTAACCCCTCTTAAATCAGGTACCTTTTTAAAAGATGTGATCTGATTGGGTGGGGAGTTGGTGTGAGAGTTGTTATTATCATTGGTTTGCACGGGACTGGGGTTGTCTTTTTTTTCTGTTTCGATATTAGTAAGAGTCTCTTTAGGGTTGCAGTTATTCAAAACTAAAGTGATCCCTATAAATAGAATAACAAGGTTCAATAGACTTTTCATAATGGCTTATATCTTTCCCGATTTAAGTTCTTGTTTATAATAATAGTGAACAATGGCATCGCGAAAGAATTCTGCGAGTCCTGGATGGATACTATCATAATGATCTTTGAAACGTTTATCAGCAAAGTAACCTTCGCCAATTTCCTTCAGCATCAGGGGGGAACATTCATAGAAATAGGTGCAAATATGTTGACGCCATTTTTCTACCGTCTCTTGGATAATGGCACTTTTGACGCCTTGATCCATATGATTGACCAAAGTGCGATTGATGGCATCTGCCTTCTTCTGGATTTGCTCCCAATCCTCCTTGGTATATTGGGACGTCCTTTTTTTTGAGAGTTTATAAGCTTCTGTATCTCCCCATTTAGCCTTCGCTTCTTCGGCATACTTGTCATGGATTTCATCCAGTACCTCAGAATTGAGCTTTTTAAGGCGTTTCTTTTTATTCACTCAGGCAGCTCCTTTTTTAAAAGAGCCAGTGATTTCTCTAAATCCTCTGTTGAAGCAGGTTTGGCTCGTTTAGGATTGAGTTCATTTCCATTATATACCGGAACGAGATGGATATGGGCATGAGGTATGAGAAATCCTTCCACAGCTACTCCCACACGTGGGCAATTGAACGCTTTCTTTAGTGCATCCGAGATTAATCTTACTGTGTTCCAGATCTCTTGATAGCGTTCCTTACTTAAATTAAATAGATCGTCAACCTCTTCATGTGGGATAACTAGTAAGTGGCCTTCATTTATTGGATTGATATCTAGTATTGCCATTATGTTGTTTTGATCCCATACTTTATGACAGGGTATTTCCCCTAAGATCATTTTGCTAAACAGGCTGGCCATAGTTTCTCCTTTTTTTTTAACCAGAATACTTTTTTTTTGAATTCATCGCCAGCTGATTTTCTGCTAGACGAATTTCATTCCATTTGCTAGGTTACCATCTCTTAAATATTTCGATTCCAATTCTCGAATATTTAAGTCCTGAATTTTCAGGCCTCGGTGGCGGAATTGGTAGACGCGGTAGACTCAAAATCTATTTCTCGCAAGAGAGTGTGGGTTCGATTCCCACCCGAGGTATTCAAAAAAAAGCTCCCATACGGGGGCTTTTTTTTTGAGTATCTCAGGTGAGAATGGCTCTTCCCCAATTAAAGGGGCCCCAAACCCCTTTGATGATTTAGGCTCTTCCCCAATTAAAGGGGCAAAAAGATTCTGCCC
>CAYFLR010000036.1:0-2187 GCA_964343805.1 uncultured bacterium
ATAAGAGCAATTTGGTTAAGGTCTATTTAGCCATGACTAATAACGTAAAATGGAATGTAATTCCCTTTATCCCTTCACCCATTATGCGTTCGGATACTCCTTTAGGTTTAAAGGCATTAGCTCGTTGGACCGAAACCAGTACCGCTACCATGGGATTTTTAAAAAATAATAACATCAGAAGAGCTCCCAAATCCAAAGAGGGGAAAGAGATTTTATTAGAGGAGCTTTGGGTAAATCCGCGAGAGAAACTACCCACTCCCAAAAGAGAAAAAATTCCGGGAGAGCTGCCTTGGATTGAACGATTGCTTGAAATTCAAAATCCCAAAACCGGTTGTTGGAGTGGGGAGGCTATCTCTACTCTTTTTGCCATGTATGCCCTTTCCGAGTTTTTAAAATACACCGAGCAAACACCGCTTGCCAAGAAAGCGAAAAAGGCCATCGCTTTTGGTAAAGAGTTTGTGGAAGAGATTTACTTAAAAGGGCTCCATCCATATAAAGGACTCCCCTTTGATGGACGCAATTGGGATACCAGCCTTGCGGTGATGGCTCTCACAGCTTCAGGCTATGATCCTCTTTTGTTAAAAGAGAGCAGTGAATATATGGCCAACACTCAATATCTCATTGCCGATGAAAGAATTCCTTCCTTAGGGGAGTATAAAAACTATCTGTCGAAAGCCCCCTCCAAAGAGCGTCAGTATATTGGAGGGCTGGGCTTTGGTTATGGGTTAGAATATATGCCCGATGCGGATACCGCCTCTTTAGTTTTACCAGTACTTGCTCAGCAAGGAGATGATTTTAAGGAGCAAATTCTCTTTGCCACTGAGTGGATTCTAAGGATGCAAAATGATGATGGAGGTTGGGCGGCCTTTTCCAAAGGGGGAAATGGTAACTTTTTGTTTAGAATGGGGACCGCAATTTTAGGACTTAATAACGAAGAGCTCTTTGATGAGAGTGCCCCAGATATTACCGGTCACGTGATGGAAGCGCTGGTGGAGGTCAGGTCGAAATATGGGGACCAACTGGGCATTACCGCAGCCCTCACAAAAGCAAAAAAGTACTTAAAAGATACCATTTTAAAAGAGAAATGGATCTGGAAAGGGCGCTGGGGAGTGAATTATATCTACGGAACCAGCGCCGCTTTAATCGGCTTATTAAAAGCGGGTGAGCCCAAAATCAGTCCCTATATTGTAAATCCTCTTGCCTGGCTTATGGTCAAGCAGAACCGGGATGGGGGCTTTGGCGAAACCATTTATAGTGATACTCATAGTTTTTTGGCAGGTAAGGGAAAAAGTACTCCCACCCAAACCGCCTGGGCCCTAATGCCCTTCTACTATGCGGGTCTTTATAGATCAGAAACTTTCTTAAAAGGACTCCAGTATTTAGTAAATAATTTTAAGGATAATAACAATCGGTGGGTGGATGATGCTATTTTGGGGATCGGACATTCAGCCTATGTTTACATCGACTATCATGCCTATCCCCATGTATTTCCCTTAATGGTGATAGGAAAGTATTTAGCTGCCACCAAAGAGTGTGACTGCGATCGGTTGGCAGCTAAAAAAACCTATTAATTTTCTTGAAAAGAGTAGGGGCTGACTTCCACTTGCATCTGGTAGGTGGTAGTTACATAGTAGCCACCCACTTTGATAAAGTAAGTTCGTCCGCCTAAGAAGCTTTCCGTTACATATTCTACGTTGGTGCTGCTTTCAGAAGAGGTCATCTCGGTTTCCCCATCAAAAAGGTAGAGTCCTAAATTTCCATTTTCATGAATAAAGTTAATTTGAACCCGTAAGGTTCCTCCCTCAGGAACTCTGACGCTATACCAGTCTACCCCGCGGTTTAAAGTGAGGTTATTGTAGACACCAGATTCAATGGGCTTGGCCATAGATCTGCGGTTATTGGGTTCAAATTCATCTCTGGGAAGGGTCGGTTCGCTGATGGGCTCATCGGGAGTGGCTGGAGTATTAGGATCAACCGCTTCATCTTCTAAATTAATAACCAGTTGGTAAAAGTTACGATCATTGTCATAACCTTTGACGCGAATATAGTAATAACCCGCAGAGGTGGAGTTTACAACGATATCTTCATTATCAGATTCGGAATCTGAATCATAAGGCTCTTCTCCCTCTTTATAGAGTTCGAGATCTAAGTCACCCTCTTCATGTTGGAAGAGAATCTGTACTGTTA
>CAYFLR010000036.1:2197-2885 GCA_964343805.1 uncultured bacterium
ATACTTTAAACCAATCATCGGAATTAATGATATTTAAGTTGTTGTATTTTCCTTTTTGTACTAAACGCGCTTCTGATCTGGAATCATTAGGTTCTAAGCGATCTGATTCCATTGCTCCTGGAACGGGAACGGGATCTGGAGTCGTTGCGGGAGGATCAGGTGTTGGTGTTGGAGTCGGCGTATAAGTTTCTTCTGGATTGTTGTCGCTGACACTGCTGCCATAGCTGTCAGTAAGCTCGACTGTGAGTTCATAATTGATAGGGCTGTTGGTGCTGCCACCAAGGAGAATATGATAAACACCGGCTTCTAAACTGTCTTTAGAAACGGAAGCCGATCCCCCTTCCAATACTTTAGAAGAAAGAGTACGACGCCCTTTTTTCAACATCACATAGAGACGATTATTGCGGCTATCACAAGAGACAGAAACTTTTAAGGTGCTGCTCGCAGGAACTGTGATCTTATACCAATCTTTATCGCCTTCAGCGGTTAAGTCGGAATAAGTCTGGGCCTTAACCCACTTAGCTCGGTCTACTGTATTATTAGGTTCAAAAGAGTCCGCTGCCTGGAGCTGAACGAAAAATAGGCTGAATAGAAATATAATGCTTAAAAACTTCATAAATCTCCCTTTCTTGTTGATAATTAATAAAAAGAAGTTGGTTTTTTAGCAAATATAATCAAAATGTACAAT
>CAYFLR010000036.1:2895-3266 GCA_964343805.1 uncultured bacterium
AAAAATAGATTAGAGTCGGTATCCCACTCCAAAGGAGGTGAAAAAGGTTCCTTTGACGATGCTGCCAGCATAACCTCCATGGAATAAGAGACCCGATCCACTATTAAAGGAGATGCGAAAGCGCATTAGGGCTATGGGAATAAAGTAAGAAAAAAAACGGTGACTGATTGGGGTAAGAATCCCTAAAGAGGGTTTAATTTCTAGCCAGCCCTTATCGCTTAAGGGGAGGGAAAACAGCTGGTAATCACCCCCAAAAAAAAGAGTTTTACTAAAGTTGAAAGAATCTGGTTCTTCTCCGGTGAGCTTAATTTCCTCTTCTCTTAATGGGATGATTAGACTCGAAGCAATATTACTATTAGATGTGAGTTTAT
>CAYFLR010000036.1:3276-10331 GCA_964343805.1 uncultured bacterium
CAATGGCAGGAAAGGGACGGATCTTAGAATCATAGTCAGAAAATATATAGGGGAAGTACTCTTGGGATTGCATTAGGATTTCAGAGATAGAGAATTCCCATTTATAGCTACGGTCAACCTTCTCTTGAGCTTGCAGTGGAGTTAATAAAATAAAAATATTAAAGATGAGTAAGATGCTTATGTAAATTTTCATGATCCATAACTAGAACTAAGCTGCTCTTTGGTCAAGTATTTTTAGTACCATCCTTAATCCTTGAAGGTATTGGGGCGGAGCAAAAAATCTATAAAAAATAGTATATTAGCTATGGACTTTCTCCCCTTAATTTGTTAGAAAATGAGTTGCTTGGTGATCGAAAGGGACACTGTATGATACCACACAAACCTAGAAAGTATTTAGCGGCAAAACCTCATCATATTGCTGTTAAGACAGCTGTCAAAGGTGTTAACTTTAATCATCCTCGCCTGCAAAAGACCATCATCCATTTATTAAATTTACTATCGCAAAGACCTGGTATTGCTTTGTCAGCTTATTCCATCCTTTCCAATCATATACACATTATTGTACAATTTGATAAGCAGACGGACGAAGGAAAGCTGGGGAGAGATATGCTATTTGGCGATGCAATGCGTATGTTTAACTCACAGTTAAGTCGAGCGGTGAACCGGTTCTATAAAAGAAAAGGACCATTGTTTCATGACCGTTATTGGATGGCAGCCCTTAAGACAGGAACATACATACTGAATGGATTTAGGTATGTATTGTTTAACGCTCTTAAACATATCAATATGTCTGGGAATTATCAGCTTGATAAGGACCCTAGGTCCAGTCTGTATGCATATAAACATAAGCTCGTTAATCTAAAATTGATACAATCCACTCGATACACTTTGCTTCGGGGCAGTCATGACTATTTTGAACGAGACTATTTCGATATTGTTAAGGACTTGGTGTTTATTTAACAACCAATTGGAGAGTAGATTATGCAAATAAAAATCACCTCAATTTTTTTTCTCGCTGTCTTTCTCTATATTCTTTATCTGCTCTGGACTCTTTTTGCTCCCTTCTTTGGTGCGGTCATTTTTGGAGGGATCATTGCGGGAACATTCTATCCTCTTTTCAGTAAAATAATAGAGAAAACGAAATGGAGTAAAGTGGGTGCGGCTCTGGCTACCTGTTCAATAATCACCCTTATTATCATTTTACCCAGTATCTATATAACATTGCAGCTCTCTAAAGAGACTATCTCCCTTTATCAAAATTTTAAAGAGGCTCTGACCGATCGATCGGTACATGATTTTTTATTTGGGGAAGGGGTCATTGCTTCCGCGGTGCGAAATGGAGCTGATGCTCTCAACCTGGAACTCTCAATAGAGGCCATTCAAGGTAAAGTCTATGGGGTGGTAAAATCTCTATCAGGCATCCTTTTTAGTTTATTGAATACCTGGGTGAGCAACATCCTCGGTTTCTTTTTTAATGTGCTCATTATGCTCCTGGTTACCTATGCCCTATTCACTGAGGGAGATAAGTTAAAAGCCTTTTTCCTAAAACTCTCACCCTTGCCCGACGACCAAGAAGAACTCATCATTGATAAGTTTAATCAAATGAACTATGTGACCTTGGTTTGTAATGGTTTAGGAGGTCTCATCCAAGGTGGGTTAGCAGGGATTGGCTTTTGGATGGCGGGCTTAAACTCGGTGTTTTTATGGACCACCATCATGATTATCCTTGCTTTCATCCCCCTCGTCGGCATTTCCGTGGTGACCATTCCTGCTTGCATTTATTTATGGATTAAAGGGAAGGTGATGGCGTCCGTTCTCCTCTTTTTCTTCTGTCTAGTGGTTTCCTTGGTCACGGAGAACTTATTTAAACCCCGTTTTATCGGGAATCAGATTAAAATAAACTCCATGTTTGTGCTCTTTACCATTATGGGCGGCATGAGTGTGTTTGGCATGGCAGGGATTTTCTACGGTCCCTTGGTGGGTATTATCTTTTTAACCGCGGTGGATATCTATCATCAAAACTATGCACCCACTGACGAGTGAGTAGTTTCTAGACATTCTCTGTCTATATATTAGTCAATTTCTCTTCAATATATACCTATTATCAGAGTGTTACATAATGGCCCTCATCTTGCAATTATTTGGAGCTGGGGAGGGTGCCGATGATAAAATCACTTAAAATATTATTGACTTTGACCATGATGAGCCTGTTTTTAGCTTGTGGAACTCCTTCCGCTCTCAAGCAGGTGGAAATCGATGAATGGACCCCTCTAAAGACCGTAAATTATCCCTTATATGAACGACTTAGCTCGAGTATTGATGAGTTTGGAGAGCTACAAACCATTTTTAATCTAGAAAATGATGAGTTTTATTTAGGAGTTAGCTTTTATTTACTCAAGCTCTTTGTGGATATGGGAGATCAATCCTTAAATGCCCAAGATATCTCCATTTCGTTAAAGATCCTGGAGCAAAAATACCAATTCACCACCCCCGAGATTCTCGCCATGATCATCCAAAAGATTGATCATCTCAAACTGGAAAATAATCAAGATGGCACTCAAAGTATCTCCTTCTTTTTCAAAAATCAGGAGGATATTAAAATAGATCTCACTCAGGTGTTGGCGGGCCGGTTTACCGGATCTTTGTTGAAACCGCAAGCCATGCTGATCGATCATGGTGGCAAGTTGACTGTTTATTCTGATACCAGCAAGTCGAAAAAAGTCACCGATCAAGTGGCAGAATTTGCTAGAAGCATTCATGATATCTCCATCATGAGAGATTTGATCACCAAAGATACTCAAGACTCTTTGCTAGAATACGCTGCCAACGTGGATCATCCCAATAGTCCCCTATTTATAAATGTGACCGGTATTAATATGGAAATTGATGTGGTGGGAATGTTCAGTATGGAACCCCAAATTTTAAATATCCTGGTTACTCCCTCTTTAATGAGCCAAGCCACAGGTAAACCGCTTCCTAGTTTTCATGTGAATGCTCAGGCCGATATTTTTCTAATGGGAAAAATGGTGGGAGAACTCTCAATTTAATCCTCTTAAAGCAACTTCTGGAACTTCTTTTTTCAATTCATTCATCCAATTTGTGATCTCTTTAGAGTTAAAAGTTTGTAACTCTTGATAGGAGGGATCGAGAGTTTGTCTATTATCAAAGGGCTGTAAAAACCATTTTGAATGAGGTTCTATAAGTTTTGCGATCTCTTGCAGTTTAGCCTGGTCAGTGAAACCGGGAACCAAAGTAGTCCGAAACTCATAATCAAATTGCCTTTGCTTTTGCAGCCATTTTATGGATGTTAATACTTTTTGCCAAATATTCTCATCCTGAATAAATTGATCGTAGTTTTTAGGAACCGTTTTAATATCCATGGCCACATAATCACATTCTAGTTCTTTTAGAATATGAGGATGAGATCCATTCGTATCCACCTTGACGAGGAGTCCTAATGCCTTTATCTCTCTTATTAGCTCCGGCAGATTTTTATAGAGCGTAGGCTCTCCCCCGGTAATACAAACTCCGTCGATCTTTTTTCCCTTGGCCTGTTCTAGATAGTTTTTAATTAAAGCAAAGGATTGTTTTGCTACCTGAGCCTGGGCAAGGGGAGGATTATGACAAAAACCACAGCGAAAATTGCACCCCGCAATAAACAGGGTGCTGCATATTTCTCCGGGAAAGTCTACAAATGAGGTTGGTGTAAATCCGCCGATATACATCTTTTTATTCCCTCTAAGGTATGGCTCATCTCCAAAACATTCTCATCTTCGTCCAGCATCACCACGCTGGGGAGGGAGGAGATGTTGTACTTTTGAGCTTCCTCTAAGCCTTCTGGGAGACCGATATCAAAGCTTTCCACTCTAAAATCTATATCTGCCATATAGTCCTTGATGGGAGGACATTTGCTGCAAGTTTCCGAATAAAAGAGTTTGAAAAAACGAGAGGCTTCATTCACATCTTCCACCTCTGCACCGGAATGCTCTCTTGGAATTTGATAGGCCTTACGGTCTTTAAACTCCGATTTTTTACCTATATTCCAGTTTTGTACGGGACGATAATATCCCACAATTCGGCTGTAAACTTCGGTGTCCGCACCGCAGTCTGGACAGTTGAATACTTCCCCTTGCAGGCGCCCATGTTCCCCACAGATGGAAAAGGTGGGCGAGATGGTGAAATAAGGGAGCCTGTAACCGCTGGCTATTTTTTGCACCAGTTTTTTACAGGTGGTAACATCGGTGATGGATTCACCTAAGAAGCCATGAAATACCGTGCCACCGGTGTATTTAATTTGGAGTTCATCTTGCAGATCGAGAGCGGTAAAAATATCGCTGGTGAAATTTACTGGGAGATGACTGGAGTTGGTGTAATAGGGTTCCTCTTCTCCCGCTTGGATGATAGTGGGGTATTTCTCTTTATCAATTTTCGCCAATCGATAAGAGGTGCCCTCTGCGGGGGTGGCTTCTAAATTATAAAGGTTACCGGTTTTTTCTTGCGAAGTGACCAGCCTATTTCGCATAAAGTCCAGCACTTCACTGGCAAAGGCGCTTCCTTTTTTAGAAGTAATCGGTTCGCCTAGAAAGTTCAAGCAACACTCATGCATGCCGTTAATACCGATAGTAGAAAAGTGGTTATTCAGGTGTTTCAAATAACGTTTGCTATAGGGAAAAAGCCCTTGGGAAATAAGAGAATCAATAATTTGTCTTTTCACCTCTAAAGACTCTTCCGCCAGGCTCATTAGGTGATCGAGTTTTTTAAAAAAGTCCTTTTGGGAATTGGCTAAAAAACCCAGACGAGGAAGATTGATGGTCACAACGCCAATGGAACCGGTGAATTCATCCGCTCCGAAAAGGCCACCGCCTCGATTTTTTAATTCCCGTTTATCTAATTGAAGGCGGCAGCACATACTGCGCACATCGCTGGGATCTAAGTTGGAGTTGAGAAAGTTTTGGAAATAAGGGGTTCCATATTTAGCGGTCATTTTAAAAAGGAGATTGGCATTTTCAGAATCCCAATTAAAATCTTTGGTGATGTTGTAGGTGGGGATAGGGTAGGAAAAACCCCTTCCTTCGGCATCTCCTTCCATCATCACTTCTAAGAAGGCTTTGTTAATTAAGTCCATTCCGGCTTGGCAATCGCCATAGGTAAAATCTCCCTCTTTACCACCGATGATCACCTTTTGATCTTTAAGATCCACTGGGGGGACCCAGTCTAAAGTGATATTGGTGAAAGGTGCTTGTGATCCCCATCTGGAAGGAATGTTCATACTAAAAACAAAACTTTGAATGCATTGTTTGACGGTTTTATAAGAGAGATTGTCTTTAATTACAAAAGGAGCAAGATAAGTGTCAAAGCTGGAGAAGGCCTGTGCTCCAGCCCACTCGTTCTGCATAGTTCCTAAAAAGTTGATCATCTGATTCACGGCGGTGGTAAGATGTTTAGCAGGATAAGAGCTGATTTTTCCACTCACTCCTCCCAGTCCCTCTTGCAGCAATTGTTTTAAACTCCAGCCCGCACAGTATCCTGAAAACATAGAGAGATCGTGAATATGAAAATCTCCATTCTTATGAGCCGATGCTACCTCTTGCGAGTAAATATTGTTGAGCCAGTAGTTGGCGGTAATTGCTCCTGAGTTATGTAAAATAAGACCACCTAGTGAGTAATCCACATTGCTATTTTCTTGCACTCGCCAATCCGACATTTTTAAATAACCGTCCATGGTCTTTTGAATATCGAGTACCAGTTTTTGTCCCTCTCGATATTTATGATGCCGATCTCGATAGAGGATGAAAGCTTTGGCCACTTCCGGATGATTATTGGCCATCAAAACTTTTTCCACCACATCTTGGATCTCTTCCACCGCAGGAATGCTCCGACCGGGAAATTTTTGACCCAATTCATAATTAACTAACATCGCTAAGCCAGAGGATAGCTGATAATTGGGTTCGCTCACAGCACTAAAGGCTCCATTTATGGCATCCGTAATTTTGGCGAGATCAAAGGCCACCACTTGGTTATTACGTTTGATCACTTGCTGAACGGGTAAATCTTGTTGGGTGTTAATCATCCTTGTTCATCTCCTTTGATTTATTATTGATTAAGCCATTCACTTCCTTGATAAAGGCCTCAACATTATTAAATTTGCGATAAACCGAAGCGAAGCGGACATAGGCTACTTGATCCATTCCGTGGAGCCGACTTAGAATTATTTTGCCAATTTCATCAGCTGGCACCGCTCTATCAAATTTGCTTCGGATATCTGTTTCTATCTCTAAGACGAGTTTTTCGATCTGCTTAATTTCTATGGGGCGCTTTTGAAAGGCGCGGGTGAGTCCGTCAAAGATCTTCTGCCTATCATAGAGTTCACTGCGCTGATCTCTTTTGGTGACCATCAAAGAGGAGGCTTCAATGCGTTCGTAGGTGGTGTAGCGAAAGTGGCAATCAGAGCACTCTCTCCTCCGACGAGTGAGTTCTCCCTGTTGAATAAGGCGAGATTCCACCACATGATCTCTTAAGGATTGACATTCGGGACATTTCATAAACTAATCCATTCCATAAAATCTTTAAATTCTGGCGCGAAAACATTATATATGTGGTTTCAAAAAGATCATGCCACTATATGTGGGGCTATGCAAGCGTAAAAATCTTTTATAAGTAAAAAAAAGCGAGGAGACTTAATTCACTGGAGGTTGAGCTTAATTTGCCCCATATAATCAGTGAGATATTGTAAAAGCAGGGCGGCAGTTAAAATGCCGATCAGGGTCATTTTGTAATCATTTTGAGCAAATTGTCCCACCCGCAGTAATTTGGAACTCAAACTAGAAAGAGTGCTGGGCCATTTTGCTTTTTCCATTCCTAAGATAACAGCCACCTCTTGCAGCCTAATTTTATTTTCTGGAGTTTTAGCAAGATAATCAAGTAATGGCTTATGTTTGGTTCTTACCGACCAGATTAATTTTTGAGAGAGCTCTACCATAAGTTCAATTTGCCGAATGTCCAATGTGCTGTTCCAGATTCTAAATTCGGCCGTTTCGAATTTACTAAAGAGGTTG
>CAYFLR010000036.1:10426-13208 GCA_964343805.1 uncultured bacterium
CCGAATCAAACTCACATGAAAAGTTTTCATTAACAGAGGCTCTAGTGCGGCATAGACGGCCCCTAAGAGGAGGACTTCCGAGGTGGTGGCGTCTTTAAATCCGATATGAACATGAATGCCACTAGAAAGTGGATCCGCTCTTAAGCCTTTGGCTTTCAAATGGATTAAAGCATCAAGGAAAAGTTGAATCTCTTTGGGATGATTAAAAATAGGGGAAGAAATTTCCACATCTTGTTCTTTAGGACCTTTGATAATCGAGGTGTCCCCTTTGATACTCCATCTTTTTTCCACCCCTTTTTCAAGATAGGAAATTAAAATTTCTCTTGGGTAGTGATGGATTTCAACCTGCCTATATTTTGTTTTTAAAAAGGAAAAAAGCTCCTCCGCGAGAGCTTTACGGCCTATTTCTCGATTCACCACTCCTTCAAATTCGAGACCGGTGGTGAGAGGGTTTTTTCTAAAATCAAAAGAATTAAAAAGCGGGAGAAGTCGCTCTTTAGCTAAAGTAACACAGGGGTTGTTGGCGTATAAAGTGCCAGAAATGAAAATAAAAAAAAGCAGGAGAGATTTCATCACTCACTTTTCTTAGCAAGTGCGTTTTCTAAAGTTGATAGAAATTGATCGATATCTGTTACAGGCTTACCGATGATATCTTTAGCTCCATGGTCTAAAGCTTCAGTGACTTCGGGATCGCCTCTATCAAAACCGGTGAGAATAAGAACGGGAGTATCAGGTTGTGACTTTTTTGCTTCATCTATGATATCTAATCCACTGAGTTCGGGCATTTTTAAATCAGAGATAATAAGATCAAATCGCTTCTGGCGAATCTCTTGTAGCGCTTCCTTAGGATCGCTAAAGCAGCTTGTATTGTAATCATCTTCCACATAGCTTTCTAAAATTTCTAATACTTCATCTTCATCATCAATGATAAGGAGGCTCGGCTGGGCTTTACCACCACTTACCTGATGGCTGGCTGTAAGTATTGGTGCTGAGGTTTTAGCACTTTTAACCGCTTCTTTATCTGCTTGGGATTTTGTATTAAAAGTAACTGTTACTTTGGTTCCTTGATTGAGTTTACTCTCAATTTTCATTTCACCTTGATGACTTTGTACTACATTATAGCAAAGATACATCCCTAAACCGGTGCCTTGTCCTGCTGGTTTGGTGGTGAAAAAAGGTTGAAACACTGAGCTGCAAGTGGCCTTATCCATTCCGGCGGCATTGTCTTCAAAAGTTAAACTGATGGTATCTGAAGGCTCTTCTTTAATAATGATGTTGATTTCTTTGACTCGATCATCTTTGATATCTTCGAAAGAGTCGATTGCATTACTTAGGAGGTTCTGAAAAACGGAAATCAGCTGCTCTCTGTTTCCTGTCATTTCACAGTTGAGAGGGTGAGTGTCTAGATTAAACTTAACTTTTCTATGCTCATATTGACTGGCTAAGGGGGCGACAAATTCCTCTGCAATTTTAATTAAATCAGCCTTTAGCCAGTTTTCTTTTTGGGCTTGTTGGTCGAAGGAACGAAGACTGTTGATCACATCTTTCATTCGATGAGCAGCATTCAGTACCTTTTTACTGTATTTAATAAGTTTTTCATTCTCTTTCGATTCTTTTTCGATGAGCTGAGAAAAACCGGTGATGGCCATCAGTGGGTTGTTGAGCTCATGAGCAATCCCCGATGAGAGAGTGCCTACCGATGCCATTTTCGCCGTCTGTACCAACTGTTGCTGAGTTTGGACAATGGTATTTTTCGCATCTGAGAGTTGATTGATTAGGTTTTGCGCCTGGACATTGGCTTCCATCAGGCACTCTTCTTGATTTCGAATGGTGCCGATGGCCATGAGTTGGGAGTTAACTCTGGCTAAGAGTTCATTCTGGTGGATTGGTTTTTTTTAATAATCCACGGCCCCTGCTTCAATAACTCGGATTATTTGCTCCATCGAGTCATCCGCGGAGACCGCTAAAATTGGGATAGACCAGTAGAGAGGGTCTTTCTTTAACTCTTCAATAAGCTCAATTCCACTCGTCTCTGGCATATGGATATCCATGAGGATGAGAGCTATATTGTTATCGCCTAACACACTGTGGGCTTTTGAGGGAGAGTCGATAAGAAAGAGCTCACACTTCTCCTTGAGAGGTTCTAAAAACTTATCCACCTGTTTCAAAATAAATGGGTCATCATCGATGACTAGAATCTGGAATTCTCGTTCGGACATATTCTACCTAAATAAAAAAGAAAAACTATAGTAACACTATTTTACCAAAAATCATGAGAAGTGACTAGTTCCACTGGGTGGGTAGGGTCGATTATTCTATACGGATACGGCACCCTCCCGCAAAGGCCTCGTAGTCAGTTGAAATGTTTCTTAAATTGTCGGTATCATTTACAAAGAAACGGTCTTGATCAAAATAGAGTGTCTCACCTTGAACAAAACAATAGGTGTTAAACCATCCCCAGCTGAGAGCGCTGAGCTGAGAGGAAACTTCATAGCGGAGACCGTAACCCCATTGTATGAGAGAATCATCCCTTTTTAGGCCATTTAGAGAAGCTCGGCCATAAAAGAGGGTAAAAAGAGGCCCTATTTTGAAAATGGTGGGAATTTCTGTTTTTTCTTTACCGGTGACTAGGGAAAATAGCCAATTATAGATAATGAGCAGATCAATGTACTTAGAGGAAAACCCAAAGGTGAGATGGGGACTGAAGTTCAGGTGATAGAGGCTGAGCTGAATTTCATCTAATATTTGATCTTTATATTTCGGGGTGGAAGGCTTTTGGTAG
>CAYFLR010000036.1:13248-25172 GCA_964343805.1 uncultured bacterium
ATCGTGAGTGATGCGCTGGCTGCATTTATTACTGTGGCAGCCTAAACCATTATAATTGGTGTCGATGGGTTCGTAATGGATGCGAAAGGCATGCTCTTTGATGAGTTGGAAATCAATTCCAAATTCCAGACCTCCGCCACCTGATTTACTGAAAGCTACGGTTCCTAGAAAAAGACTAAAAAAAAGTACTGTCTTTAGGACTTGAAAGGACAAAAATACCCCATCTCTTAATTCATCGAAACAGAAACCAATACGGCGATAAACATCAGCATTACACTATAAAATACCGCTGCGGCCATATTGCCTTTTTTAATTTCTTCTTCGAAATCAATTTTTTTATAAAAATAACGGTCAATGGTTATGAGGGCTGTGATGGCCACCACCACACTGACGATGGTGTAAAAAAGATTGAGTCCAAAGTGAGAAAGGGTTTGAGAGAATTGAGTGACTTCCATGGTGGCTCCTCGTCTGTTTTGTTGCTTTTGTAACAGATCTTAGCATATTTTTTCTAAAAAGGAACAAAGCCTTGATGAAAATCAGGCTCCTCCTCCGGGTGAGTGAGGGCCCAGTACTCCAGCTCTCCACTGGTTTTCTTGATGACAGTGGAAATTCCCACTTCCAGTGGCTCTTCCATAGGACTAAGTCCTGAAAAAACTTTGAGTCCTGCTAATCGGACTGCCACCTCTAAGGTATAAAGAGATCCCGCTCTTTGTGATTTAAATTCTAATCGGTCCCCGGTGAAAGAGTTTTCTTCTCCCTCATTGACTCGGACATCGCTTAAAAAAAATAGATTCCAATCATGTTCTGGGGAGAAGTTAAATTCTAGATAGTTTTTCGCTCCTGATTTTTTAATAAAAAATTCAAAACAGGTGGATTCCCAAAGGTCCCACTTCCTTTCTGGGGCTCTTTTGGGAGTAGGTAAGAAGACTTCATCCAAATGTCTATTGAGTGCGTATTTGAGAAAAAGGGAGTGAGAATCTAAGCTAACTTGGCAGTTTAATTCTGCCTGAGCTACGGGTTGAAACGGAGTCAGGCAGAACTTTTTCATAATTTTTCCCTTACCATCTTGATTGGGGAGTGATGATGCGCACCTCTTTGGCAGCCACACTTCCATTATAGTAAACCGTGAAGGTGAGGGGAATCTTTTTTCCAATTAGAGAATTTCTTCGATACAAAGTGTACTTGAGTTTGACTTTTTGAGTGGCTCCACTGGCCAAGGCGGCAGTATTAGCCGTTCCGATGTTGATCTCAAGCCCTTCCATTTGAGGAGCCGTGAGCACCACTTTGTAGCCTTTTTGGGCATTAGCAGCCGTATTATTGGTGATGTTCATTCGGACATAATGACGGTAACCCACTTTGGGTTTGGTTTTCATGCTGGTGATGTTAACCGCAGCAGTTAAATGAAGCTTGGTTTCAATAGTTATGACTTTTTCATTGGTCACTCCATCGGGCAGAGTGGCGATCACTTTTACTTTCACAAGTTCGGCAAATACGGTGGTCCATTTGATTCTTGCTTTGGCCACCATGGAAATGTCACCTACTGTGCGAGCAGGAATTGATACAATCTTAGTTAGGTTTTGATCCACCGTAATATTGTCAGTTAAAGCCACCATTTTTACTTTCACCTGTCCTAATGAGGAGACTTTTTGACCCAGGTTAGCGAGTTTGACATTAAGATAGAGCTCATCGCCAGCAATATAAGAACCATCACTGGTGGTTTCTTTGACCTTGGTGAAGTAGGCTGCTCTCAATCTGAGAACGGGGTTCTTTTGAAAATAATCGGAAGCCGCTTTTTGTCCTTGATCACATTCGTAGGCTTTAGCCGCATTGATATTTTGATCGTATCCTGCGTTGAGTCCATCTTGGTAACCAGATTTCTCATGCTCACTGGCACCTATCTCATCAAACTTTCGATAGGCGAGAGGGTAGGATTGATTGTATCCTTCTTGCCATCGAGCGCTTCTAAATTGCTCTACTGCGGCAGACTTGGCTGGTGGATAGGCAACTGTTTTGGCTTGCTTGTATTCATTTTGAAAAGAGGCAATATAGTAAGCTTGATAGCTCTGCTTATAGGAGGCAAGACAAGCATTGGTGAAATCAACATAGTCGGTTTCACAATCTGCTTTGTTCATATCCACCTGAAATTTGATTTCTAATGAACCCATATCCCAAGAGGCTTCTTCTGGCATTTGGTCTATTTGTTGTCCCAAATTGGCTATTTTATTATCTACTAAATAGATGGCTTCTTCTAATGCCTCATCCGCATGATAATCTTCGAGTTCAGCCCCTTCAAAAGGAGGATTGTAGGGTATGGGGGTGATGGTGCCATAAGGGTCACTTGCAAGTGGTTGATTGGATCTCTTAATTTGACGTGAGGGGATGTTGGTGAGTAGCTGCTGTTTTTGATCTCTGCGGCAAGAAAAGTAATCGGTTTGATGGGCGAAGGTATAAGCGTTTTCTCTCCCTTGAAGTTTTCCTAAGTTAAATCCAGCTTCATAATTCTCCGGTGCAGAACTTCCATGTTGGTAGCCCTCTAGTTCTCCCTTAGAGAGTCCATCAGCTAAACCTTTTTGATAACCGATGAGTAGACCCTCTTTTTTTCCCACTTGGAAGCCATCGGATTTTCCATCTTGGGTTCCTTTAACTGTTCCTGGCTCAACTGCATCTATATTGCCATCCTCTTGTCCTTGTAGTTCTCCTCGTCCTTGTGCGATTCTTACCTGTTCATCATAGTTTCTTTTGATCTCGAGGTATTTGTCATATTTGGTAGCGGTGATCGCTTCTGCTTCTTTGGCATCTTGATCGGCTTGATGATAGAGGCTCCAAGCCTGATTGGAGTCTTGATTGAGTCCAGCCAGAGTACTTGTAATATCACTATTTTCATCGTTAAGTTGATCTATGAGATGGTTTAATCTTACGATTTCATCTTGATAATGGGAGATAGTCTGTTCATTCTGATAGATATTTTGATTGAGCTCATTGATGGCTCGGCTTAAGCGCCAGTTATGGTTTTGCAAATTGGTGATAGAGTTTTGCAGACTGTTGTAATCGTTTTGTAGGGACTGAAGTTCAGATTTCTTGTCCGCTAAATTATTTTTGATGCGACGAAGTCGGTTTTGGGTTTGATCACGTCGGCTTTTAAGATCAGCTAATTGGTTTTGTTGCTGATTGATTTGGTTTTGCAGCGTAGGAATATCCTGTTCCAACTGAGCGATTTTTTGTTTTAAGTTTTGACGACGTTGACGGAGCTCTGGCAGCTTTTGTTTGATAGTGGTGATACGGTTTTGTAAATTGGTTTTGCGGGTTTGGGCATTGGCAAGTTTTGTTTTGACAGTTGGCAGCCTTTGATCACGGAGTTCGTTTCTTTTGGTTCTTTTGGTGCCTATTTGGCTTTGCAGACCGTCCACGGTACTTTGTTTATCGGTCACAGTGGCTTCCGCTGCACTCAATTGAGGATTTAAATTTTGTTTGTCGGTTTTAGCTAGTTGGAGGTTCTGCTTTAAGCTGGCTACTTCGTTGGCGAGCTGCTGCTTTTTCGTCCTTTTATTCGCTATTGCTGTAGGAATATTGTCGAGCTTTTGCTTCAGTCTGGCTACTTTATTTTTATTTTGTTTGAGGGCTCTGGTAGCTTGATTTACTTGCTGTTTAGCGGTTTGAAGAGCCTGTTTTTTATTGGCTAAATTGGCTTGCGCGGTGCTTTTTTTATTTTTTAAGGTGGCAATCTGCGCTTTTAAGGCATCTATTTTTGTTTGTTTATCAGGGTCATTTCCTGCCTTCAATTCAGCTATTTTAGCTCTTTTGTTTTGGATTTTGGTGTTGAAACCGGCAATACGGTTTTTGATTTGCTCAATTTTTTGCTGCAAATTAGTGACTTTGGTTTGGCCGGTTTGAATCTGGTTTTCTAGCCCCGCTTGCTCACTTTCCAGGGTCCCAATTTGACTCGTTAGATCGGCTTTCTGGCTTCTTAAGTCAGCAATCTCAGTTTTTAAAGTGGCTATTCTATTTTGCTTATTGGTAATTTTTTGTTTGAGATTAGCAATTTTTTGGGTGAGTTGGTTGATCTTTTGTTTCAGAGAACGAACCTGTTGTTTGGCGCTAGTCAGCTCACTGGCGGCGCTCTGCTTTTGTTGTTTTAATTGGTTTATTTGACTATTTAAATTTTGAATTCGATTTTTTATATTTTGAATTTTTTGTTTCAGCTCAGGAATTCGAGCTTGGACTGTAGCCAAGGCATTTTCCTTTTGGGGTAGCTCATTTTTTAACTCAGCAATTTTGGCGTTGGTGTTTTGGAGATTGGTTTTCTTATTGGCAAGTGCAGTCT
Source organism: uncultured bacterium (assembly GCA_964343805.1). Classification (GTDB taxonomy): domain Bacteria; phylum Bdellovibrionota_B; class Oligoflexia; order CAYFLR01; family CAYFLR01; genus CAYFLR01. The sequence goes on from CAYFLR010000036.1 coordinate 17,570, forward strand.
GTTTGTTTTGCAGACTTTGCCTGTTACCAGCAATTTGATTTTTAAGATCTTTGATCTTTTGATTTTGACGGTTCAGTCGCTGCCTGACCCTTTGTCTTTTTTGGTCAAGGTCAGCTATTTCTGTTTCCACCCCTCGAATTTCATTTGCTAGCAACTGGCTTTGTCTTTCTAAGCGACTGATCTTATTTTCGTTGGATGTGATGGTTTGACGATGACTTCTGATCTGCCACCTGTTGGTATCATTTTGATCTTCTAAACGAGGTATTTCGTTTTGCATATAATTGATGGAAGAGTGGCTATTATTGATGGTTTCAATGTTATTTGCTTTTTCTTGTTCGAGGCGGCGTATTTCCCGGTCAATCTGTCTGGCAGTAGCAAGGCGTCGATCCGCTTCCGCTCTTTTGCTATCGGAAATTTGCTTTTTAGCTTGATAGATTTGGTAGTACTTTTGAAAATCCACATAGTCGGGAATAGGATCGGGGTTGGCATATCCCATGGAGATTGGAATGAGATTTAGGATGAGTAAAGTTATTAAAGAAGTTTTAACAAAAGTATACCGTTTCACGTGACCCTCCGATAAAGTTAGTGTTGCTTTATATAAGATGCAAAAAACAGTCCAATTGTCAGGCCAAGAAAGTGTAATAGATTCAGTTAGGTAGCCTTTGAGCTGCGAAGCCTCTTAATGGAAAGAGGTTTACTTTTGGTACTTTTCTTTTATTTGCTCAATAATACGGTCACTGGTTAAGGGTTTAACCAGGTAAGCAAGGGGAGAGTAGTTCATCGCTTCCGAGCGCAGCGTTTCATCATCATAACCGGTAAGAAATATGATTTTACTCTTTGAATTTGATTTTATTTGCTCGGCAATTTGCAATCCTGTCAGCTGCCCAGGCAGATTAATATCTAGGATGACTAAGTTGGGTTCAAAGGTATCTATTAACTTTAAAGCGCCCAGTCCATCTGAGGCGAGTTCTACCTCAGGAAATCCAGCTTCCATCAGTTCACACTGGAGGGCCATACCTGAAATGGCTTCGTCTTCAACTATGAGAATTTTAGGTAGTTTCATTTGTGGGAATTCTTTCCTGATAATCAAGTTCTTTAAATGTGAGTTGAAATCGAGCTCCTGGAGGGGGTAAAAGTTCTACCTGACCCTGTAATTGCCCCTCAATGAGTCCGCTGATAATTTTCATGCCTAAATACTTAAAGTCCGGCTGGATTTCCTTAAAGGGTAATCCGGGCCCATTGTCGGCATAGGTTAAGATAAACTCTTGTTGACCCTTTTTTTGCAATTGGATTTTGATCTTGCCTTGGCTTTGATTATTAAAGGCATGCTTGAAGGTATTGGAGATCAATTCATTGATAATGAGTCCACAAGGAATGGCGGTGTCCATATTAATCGCTGTCTCTTGTTTATCTAGCTTTACTTTTTTACCAGCTTGGTAACTTTTAAGCAGGTAATGAGCCAGATCTTCGATATAGTCGCTTAATATAACTGAGGTGAGGTTATTGGATTGATAGAGTTTTTGATGGACCAAGGACATGGTATAGATTCTGTTTTTTAATTCATTGAGAATCAATTTTACTGCGGGGTCGGTGAGATTGAGAGATTGGAGAGTGATAAAACCGTTAATCACCTGCATATTGTTTTTGGTTCGATGAAAAACTTCGCGCAGTAAGATCTCTTTCTCTTTGAGTGAGTTTCTTATCTTTTGTTCTGCTTCCTTCCTAATTTCAACTTCTTTACTAAGAGTGGTATTGGTTTCTTGCAGATCTTTAGTGCGTTCATCTACTAGGTTTTCTAGATTCTCTTTATGATCTTTGAGTTCGATCACTTTTCTTACATTGGAAATCGCTAACGCCAGTTGCCCAATAATGCTCATGAAGAGATTAAAAAAGTGGTTTTTTTCATCGGTGGTATTAAATCCATCCACCTCTAGGATGCCAAAGAGCTCTTGTTTGTATTTAAGTGAGAGAATAAAACCTTGACCCGATGGGCTCCAAGCAAACTCTTTCTGAAAACCTTTTAGTCTATTCAACACTTCTTGGTGGTCACTGGAAGTAGAATGGACGATTTCAGCTAGATCATTTTGGACTATAATATAAGTGAGGATCTGCGGAGAGCATACAATGGTGAACATTTCACAAATCTTAGAAATTAAACTGGTTTCATCATCACAAGCATTAATCTGTTTCAGTAATTCAAATACTAGAGCGTAGTCCGCGGTGAGTTTTTTATTATCAGTCATTTTCGGTTTAGTCCAAATTTATTGGATAGGTCCCCCATTTTTTAACCGCTTTGGTGATTGCCAATAACGTTTTTTCTGGAACCTGAATCGGTATCTCTCCATGGTTATCAGAAAGAATAAAGCCTCCTCCTGCTGCAGCTGCCTGGATACAGTTTTTAACCTCTAGTTCGGCTTCTTCTTCAGTCCAACGTCTCATTTTAATCCCATTTAGGTTCCCAAGTAAAGTGAGTTTTCCCTGTGATTGAGTTTTTAATGTTTTTAAGTCTTCAAAAGTACTCACTCCGACAATGGGTGAACTGGTGGTGCTTAAATTATCTAGGATAGTGTTACAAAGACCAGAGGCCATATGAATGGCTGTAGGACCTTTGATTTGTTTTATGACTCTTTGAGAAATGGGAAGACCGGTTTCTTCATATTTACCTTTAGGTAAAATTGAGGTGGAGGAGACGGGATCAAAATAGGTGATGGCGGTGGCGCCTGCTTCTAGTTGCGCATTAGCCCAGCTAATTGTAAATTTTTCGTTCATTTTCATCAGATGATGGAAGTCATCTTGGTGCCTAAAAATGAGTTCAATATATTTATCAAATCCCATCTGCATAACCGGTAAAGAGAAGGGAGACATCACTACACCAATAATTGGAATGTTGCCGGTGGTTTCTTTTTTTAATATGGAAATGCAATCGAGAACCTTAAGGAGGGAGGGTGAGTTTTCAATCTTGGGAACTGCCAGGTTTTTGATGTTATCAAGATTTCTAATAATCGGTTCACCAGCTACCGGTGGTGTGTCCTCACGATAAACAACACCTCCACCAAAGGCTTCGGTCTCAACAGCTGCATAGAAAAATGAGTAGAGACAATCATGCCCATATTTTTCTAGGAGTTTAAGTTGCCCTTGGGCCACATTCTCTCCCTTGGAGAAATAATCTTTGATTGATAAGCCGAGCTCTTTGGCTCCATGCAGAGTGAGCAAAAGAAATAAAGGGACTCGATCAGGCTCTTTGTGGGATAGGGTGGCTAAAACTCTTTCTAAAGAATTCATCATTCCACCTCCTTTAAGAGGTTGACCGCATCTGTGGCACTTCGGCCCATCCCATCGGCTCCAACCTCTTCCCAGAGCTTTTCATCAAAGTAAAAAGGAGCACCTCCTACGATCACTCGGGTGGGAATTTTTTCCATTTTAATTTTTTTCATCAGCTCTTTGACTTTTAAAGCGGAAGGGAGAAGGAGGGTTGAGACAAAGAGCATATCAATGGGATTTTCTTTTAATTGTTTAACTATTTCATCAACTCCTTGGCCTTGCCCTAGGTCTGACACTATATAGCCTGAAGCTTTGAGGCAGTAGGAGACAATCTTAATTCCCAAAATGTGACTATCAAGAAAACAAACTGTGCCTACCTTTTCACTTCTTAGGCCATCAATCTTATTTTTAGTCATGAGATCATCGACTAACTTTTCACATATTTGAGCGCTTAAGTAGAGTTGAGAGAGGGCCGCTTCCCCTTTTTCCCATTTATCTCCCACCATGCAGAGAGTGGGAGCAATCAGTTCAGCAATTATTTGTTCTGGGCTGCAGCTTTCTTTAAGGCTTTCTACAAGAGTGTGAATATTAGCATGATCAATTTCCAGTAAGTACTCCAGCAGTTGGGAGCGTTGGTTTATCAGATCTGTCATAGTTATTAACTCCTTCCTTAATCACAGTCAACATAGTTAAGTAGATAGGTTTTATGGGAAGACCATCCTCTTTTTTGTTTGAGTTTGATTTCCTCCGTTGGCAGGTTGTCATTGATACTGCAGTTATGTAACTTTTTTAAGAAAGCGGGGTCGAGTTTTCCGGTGGAAAGTTCGGTTCCTTGAGGGTAGCTCCAGATAAAGTCGGGCGCATCTACTCGAGATTTCCATTCTAGCGGGGAGAGCTTCTCACCAATTAGGTGGTGGAGATTCTTTAAAAGAGCTTCTCCTGACAGGGGAGTGATTCCTTCATCAAATGCGGCATACTTATCTCGATGCATTGGGATATAGCTGTTTGGAAGATTACCTTGTAAAACATAACCATGCCACTCACCACCAATAATTTCCTCTTTCTCATTGAGATCGAGGGTGTAATGGTAGATTTTATAATTAAGAGAATCGTCTTCTACTGTTGGTGCTATAAAGGGTCCATTTTCCACGGCATACACCATTCGAGTATACACATCTACAATGTGAGTGGTTCCCTTCGCACGCCAGTATGAATAGGGGTCTTTTAAATTGCCGACTTTGAGAGGTGTTTTTTCACCAATTTTAGAGTCATATCGAAAGATGGCGTGATTCCATACCTGATCATCTCGGGTCACATCCAAAACGAAACTTAGAGGGGCTTGCTCTTTCTTACCTGCCGGGGATAGAAATTTTGCTAAGATTACATGGAAAGCTCCGGCATTGAGATCTCTGCAATCCTTTTGATACTTAAAGTGAGTATAATTTTGCAGCACACGAGCCGCTTGGGTGGTTTTGGTGATTTTGTGTTTTAAAACATCAAACAAAATAGCTTTCTCTCTCTCTTCTACAAAAGAAATACTATCCGATTTTGGTCTACAGATGTTATCTGCTTGCATCTGACACCCTATGAGATCAGGTTGATTGGCTGAAGCCACCAGGCGATCTTTTCGTAATTCTCCGTTTACCTTTTTCGTTGTAAAAATATTTACTCCAATGACTCCCTCTTTTTGATCCACATAGTGGGTGGCTTGCATCCAGTATTTTTTCGAAAAGGGATAGGAGGGGCCAAATTGAAAAATAATATCTAGCCCGGTAGAGCCCAGCTCACTGTGCCCTTGCCAGTTGTTGTGAATGATTTTGATAGGTTTACTATGAGAGAATTGACCATCTTGGGTGTATCCTAAATAACCATCAACGATCCGTCCTCTTTTATCACGTTGGAGCTTTTTATCAGTCAGAGAGCATCTCGACCCTAGAAAACTCACTTGCTTGTTCATCTGATTATCAGCAGCTGCCTTAGTTAATAGACCTCGAATATCTCCTGGCGTAAAAAATACCTGATTCCCGGTGGGGCTTTTAAAACGGACGCCATATTTAGGAGGTTCAAAGAGGAAGGAGGCGGGAGCCCAACCATGACAGTGCCCCATCCATCCCCAAGGGATTTCATTTTCTTCATAATATTTATAATTTTCAGCGTAGCTGGCCCATTCTCTGCGGGTAAGACCGTAGGAACTATCCCCTCGCGCTATATCATACTTTTCAGCTGGAGAGAGGTAGAGGCTGCTCTGCCAACTTCCTTCCATTGCCTTGGCTTCATCCACCGCTGTTTTTATGATCTTCTCTGCTTTTTCTAAATATTTATCATCATCAAAGGGGGGAAATTTCTTATGTAATGCGGTTGCTTTGGATGAGTCAATCCATCGTACGGCCATACCGGCCTCATTTAATGGCCAATAGGTATCCGCCCAAGGACGTTTAGGAAGAGCGCCAAAGGTTGCGCTTTTCTGTTTAATATCTTTTAAATGCAGAGTCTCTTTGACTCCAAAAAGTGAAGGGGCATTTACTTGGTCAAACTCTTCTTGAATCTGGCTATCACTATCTCTTTTCTTACAGCTTAAGAGAGAGGTGAAAAACAAAATTATGAAAATTAAACTCATGCTCTTCATAGGGACTCCTGTTTTTATAGATTCGTTTTCATATTATAAAGAATTACAAAGGAGCCGTAAATACCCCCAAAATTAGGAGTGTCACTAAATTAGTCACTTTAATCGTTTTTAAGCGATCGAATTTATCTAGTTTATTAAAAAATGTAATACTTACAGGGAAGTAGCTGGGTTTGATCTAGAAGGGCGCTTTGGCATTTATTTTGCATTTATGACCCTGAGGAAGTTTCTTGATGAAAATGGGAGAAATTTATGAGCAAGCTTTCAAAAATAGGTGTTTTATTTATAATCTTAATAATTACCTCCTGTGGTAAGCCGAGTTCTCTGGAAAAAAGCTCCCTTAACGAGGCAAATTCTTCTTCTTTTAAACCAGAGGGCATTCTTCTTATTGTCCATGCATCCAATTATTACGATTACCATCGGGTCAGTCAATCTGGGATAAGCCAGTTGGTTGCCCTGTGGGAAAAGGCAAAATTGCCCATTTACCATCTGGAAGATCCGCGTTTTGAAGCGAATTCCAACTTTATTTCTAAGGCGGCTCATCATTTCGTAGAGGAGTCCTATAATGGAGAGCATGATATTGTGCCAATCGGGAACTCTGTTACGGTGGTGGGAGGATACTACCATGATTGCTTAACTCATGCGTTGGCCCACCTCATGCTGAATTGGAAGAAAAATAATAAAGAAGGAAGTCAGTTGACATTCAATCTATACACTCCCGGGATTTATGTAAGAAAAAATCATTCTAATGGGACTTATGGACGAGTGCCGGGAGTGGATTATAGTCAGAGAGGTGAACTTACCTTAGAACGTCTCTTACCAACTGCCATAGCCAATGAGGATATTTGGAGTATGTTTTATGGTCATTCTTATGAATATGGTGTTGAAGATGAGGAAGAAAATGGGGTGCTTCGAGGCTTTTATGAAGAGCATTTGGATACCTTTGTAAGTACGAAAAATCATAACTTAATTATTCGAACTCCCACCTCTTTGTTGGCAACTTTTGGAAACCCCAATAAACCAAAGGTCGTATTGAATCTTTTTAATAAATTTTGAGATATGGAGATAGGAAGTCAAGAGCTTTTCTCTTTTATTTACTTAGTCACTTTTTCAACCTAATATGTTAAAAAGTGAGTCAGGTTTTAGAGAAAAGCATCGTTAATTAAGCTTTTAACCGTTTTGCATAATAATTAAGCAATATATAATTATAAAATTTGCTTAATAATTAGTTAGATACCCTTTGAAAGGTCACTTTTGAAAAACTCTATTATTACCCTCCTTTTGTATACCCTTTTCTTGGCTAGCTTTTGCCTCTTCTATAAGGATCTAATTATTTACCAAGCCCCCTTTAATGAACAGAGCAGTCCTTATTATAATCATATTGACAGTTATAAAAAGGCACGGTTTTTGGTTAAACCTATTCTTTCTCTTACTGATCAACGGATTCTCTCTAACAGTATGAATGAAGTCGGTCAGTTTTTGAGCGCCCATCAAAATATCACAACTCATAGTCAGGTTTTAGACTGTACTTTAAAGCTTACAACCAGTATCAATAGCTGTGCAGCTCATCAGTCTTGCTTTTGGCATAGAGTATTAGGTTGGCTTCGTCAAAATGGTCATGCCAGCTTGATTTCAAAGTACCGTTTAGATCTTGGAACATCCTACATCAGTACCAGTGAATTTGAAGTCTTCCTACATGAATTGGGAATGATCGGGGTC
>CAYFLR010000036.1:25182-26346 GCA_964343805.1 uncultured bacterium
TTGGTTTTTTCCGGGCCTTGCTTACACCAAATTTGACCAGATGAATTTCTTTAGGGTGAATCAAAGTGATACCCGTAAAAAGGCTGTGATCTATGTTTTTCCGGGCTTAGATGACATCAATCGGCTTCAGTTTTCATTTCCTTCATCTCGGAATCTAAATAGAGGAACCTATCGTTTTATTTTTGGGTGGGGACGTAGGAAGAAAGCGACTCGTTGGTTTCCTTTGGGGCATGCCTATCATGTCTGGGGAGCTCTCTTTAAGGTAAATTAGAACTATTGTCCATAACCGATAGCCAGTCTGATGCTAAAACCCGCTTCCAAGGTTTCTTTAATTTCTGAAAAGTACCATTTGGAATTCAGTCCGAATCCGATATCAAAAGTGAAGTCATTCCGAAAATATCTGATAATACCTGTTATTATAGCTAACTCAAGCACTGAAACCCTTTTTCCCGGATCCTGGCCACCGAACTTTTCAAATTCGAGCCCTTTTTTGAAAGAGAGCAGGGGGAGAACATACAAATTGGAATCTCTTAAAAAGAACTTTTTCTCTTCTTCTGGCTCCCAATAAAAGCGTGGGTAAACACTGATAGCATTAACTTCCACAATCCGGCGATTTTGAACCCGAGTTCGTTCAACCCCAAATAGGAATCCTAGAGCAAAAGTTTTTGAAGTGAGAAATTCAAAGTTAGCATCAATTTTTAACCAGCTAGCTTCTCCTACATTGAGCTGAAGATTCCATGTTCGATTCATAAAACCTTTATAGCCAACTTCCTTGGTTTTAGAAGGTGCTGGGTTTTTTTTTGCATGGAGAATAGAAAATGATAGCACGACTCCAAATAGCAACTTTACAATAGAATTTATGAAAAATTTCAAGGCAACTCCTAGGGTATTGGCTTTGGAACAGTATACCATATAGAGTCAAACAGGACAGTTATGTAAGCGGATCATTTATTAAAAATTGACGGAAATAGCAAAGGCAATTTCATCAGGATCATCCATGGCTTCTTGATAGATGGTGGTGTAGGAAGGGGAGTAGGAGCTTTTCGCCTTTACTAATAATTCAGCCCAGTGGTAGTTTTGATTTTTTAGTGAAATATGAATGGTGCTTACTTTCGTTTTCCCTTCATTGGCACTTGAAAACGTTTTACGAATTCTAACCTTTCT
>CAYFLR010000036.1:26356-26772 GCA_964343805.1 uncultured bacterium
CTAATGTGCTGCCCCATTTCATCATAATGGTTTGAAGCAATGGCATCATAATGATGGTTACCTACTTGCCAGAAATCAAACTTAACCACCTCTTGTTCGTTAAAGAGGTGTTGGTATTTAGAATTGAGCATTACAAATTTTTGACTCTCTGGACTTAATTGATGATCAAATTGTGTGTTGAGCACCACATTGTTGATATTACCTGGGGTTCGAAAGGATGCTAATTCGGATTTGGCAGGGACATAATCATCACCACAGGCTGTAAGACCGATATAAGCTATCAAAAGTATTATATATTTAATCATTATGACCTCGTCTTGCTCTAATTAATTATTATACTATATTATAATATAATTATTTTCTACTATTTTATTAATTTATATCGTCAATAAGTAATTATTATTTAGAAAAAAGTG
>CAYFLR010000036.1:26794-59384 GCA_964343805.1 uncultured bacterium
TTTTAGGAGGTACATGAATGGGATTACTTATTGGCGGAGGTGACTAATTTTTCATAGTGAAGTAAATGGTCCATAAATGCAGAGGTCAAAAGTCCTCCCAGGATAGAGGGATTTAGTGGTATTTTGCTTGCTAAATTCACTCGATGAGCGGAATGAAAAGTAACTTGAGTCGAAATGGAGTCGTAAGCTTTAAACTCTACACTTCCAATATCTGTTTCGGTGGAACCATTATCAGAATAAAATACTCGCCAATAGACTTTGGCCCTCCTTTCATCATATTCAATCACTTCCACTTTGGCCATATCATTATTAAGTAGTTCGATATTTATGTCCCCGGGAAGGGAGGATAAAACCATGCGTTCCACTTGCCTGATAGGACGGCCTTGGTTGTCTTTTTCATAAACCACATTTCTCCCCCCCCCCAACCAGTGAGCTAATTTTTTTCCCCATTTGGCAGGGGGGATGATTTGAACGAATTTTTCGTAGGGAACATGAATAACCTTACTGGTTAACTCCACGGTTGCCTCTAATGGAGGGGCATCATTGGTGCGAAATTCTTTGATAGTCTGTGGATAGCTCCATTTGACTCCCTTTGCTAACTGATCTTTGTCTTTGGAGTTGAGCTCCTGCAGCGGACCTGCTGGTGATTCTGATTGAAAAATTTGAACGACTTTTACCGTATCCCAAATGTCATTAGAGCTATGATCTCCTTTATTGCATATGGGGTGCGAGGTGGGTGGAGTGGTGGCTTCAGGTAAGCAAGTAATGGCATAACTATCCTCTACCTCAGTTAAAGTGAAGGGCAGGTTACTGACAAAGGGATTGGAAAATTCAAACTCTGTTTCTTCTCCCTTTTCATCTAGCCAGATTTTGGTGAGCTGAAAATGAAGCAGATTCTGTTTTTGTTCCATTTGATATTGCCAGGCAATATTAAAGGCCGCCGAATGTTTGCGGCTTTGCTGATCAGTCCAATAAAAAATCATGGCATCAAATCGATCCTTAAAACTTTCTTGACCTTTGGGATTGTTTCCATAGCCTAAAAATTCATTTTTAATATGGCTAAAAAAGGCTAAAGCATTGCACTTAAATGCTTCTTCATAACGCTCACTATTAAAATTAACTGAATTAACACCATACCCTTCATAATCATTGATTCCATGACTGTTTAAGCCTGCTTGTACTAAGAGTTCTAGTTGGTTAATAATTCTCTGCTGCAAATCTTTGTTTTCTGTTTCTAAAGCATCTATTTGTTTGGTTTGACTCCTCTGGCTTCTTTTCTTACATGAGCAGAAGGCTATAAAGACACATAGAAATAGCATGAACATTGATATTGATTGCTTCAATTTGATCTCCTTTTATTTTACTAAAATCATCTGACCTTTTTCGCCATGTTTACGTTCTGAGTTGTATATAAATCCACTCCCATCGGGAAGATAACTGATAGCCTCTTGCTGCTTTAAATGGGGGAAGTTGTAAACTTTAAATTGGGGCTTTCCATTCTTTACCCCCTTTTCGAGAGGAACCTCTTTTGAGAGGTCTATATAAAACTCAATGATGGGACCATAAGTTAGAAGTAAAAATCGATCTCCTTTGGGAGATATATCCATGCCTGTTACTAATGATTTTCGGGCAGAAGGAATAGAAATATAGTTTTTCATTATCAGGTCACCTTTTTTGATTAAGGTTTTGGCTCCTGCTGATTTTTCCTGCCATTTTGCTCGGGGGAGATAATAAATCTCGCAATTGTAGCGTTTTTTAGTAACGATATAAAGATCTCCATTGGGGTGCACTGCAAAGGCTTCCGCATTTTGAGGTTCCAATGGGTAGCGAACAGAAAACTTCATGAGGTAATCCACCTCAACCTTCCACCAATTAAAGAGATGCGCCTTCCATTCCTTCTCTTCGATCACGATGATTTTTAACTTTTTTCTTTTGAGTTTGTTATTGCCAATATCTGCAATAAAGAGACAGGATTTATTTGTTAGACAAGGTCCTAAAGAGAGATCTTCCATGTCTTTGGGCTTATATTTATGGATACTTATTTTTTGCAAGGACTCTTTACTCCCTTGCAAGTCAGATACATAAAAGACCCCTTTGCTTCCAGAGTCGTTCATATGATAGACCCGGTTTTTAAAAATACGGGAAACCGCAAGACCACTTGCTTCACTTAACTTTTTTGGAAGGGTTCCAATTTTCTGTGAGCGGGGGTCTCCATGGGCATTGGGGGTGAATAGAATTATGCCAAGGAAGAGCATGATCTTTTTGACTCTACACTGCATAGCTTGACTCAATCTTAATTATCGGAGTTTTCCCTCATTATAACATACTACCTATGATAATTAATCCTGGTTTATTAAGATAGCTTAATAAGTAAAACTTATTTCTAATATTAATAAAACTTATTGACTAATGTTGGAGGATTCTCTATGATGGTTTTTAGTAATTCAAAAAGTAAACATAAATGGAGATACACCATGGAAAAAAAGACAAGTATATTAGCCGCTATCACAGTTTTTGTAGCCGTTGTAGCTATGGCTTGGATTGCCATTGAGTTTACCGGCTCTTCTTTGATTGCAAAAGATCAAATGATTGATGCCCAAGTTACCAATGAGGCTGGTCAAGATTGTGACATTAGTAAAATGGGATGCCTGTTATAGGTTTTTGTGCGTGATATAGGGAGAGCCCTTTGGCTCTCCCCCCCCCCTTCTTTGGTCTAGGAATTCTCCTCATAATTTCTTATAATGGAATGCAACCTACTATCTAACAACGGGAATTTGATACAGTGGAAGAAATTGAAAAGTTAAAGGGCAAATTAGAGAAAAGGTCAGAGCAATTAAAAGAACAGACTGTTCAAATTCAACAGCTCCATGATGAGCTCGCTGATCTTAAATCCCAGTTACTAGATTGTGAAAAGTATGCATCTTTAGGACGTATGGTAGCGGGGATGACTCATGAGATCAATACACCCATAGGGAATGGAGTTACATCTCTCTCTTTCTTTAAAGAAAATTTAGATACCATTTTCAAAGCTTTTAAAGAGAATAAATTAAAAAAGTCAGGATTGGTGGAGTTTTTTACTTCGGCAGAGGAGTGCTGCACTATATCTCTCAATAATATGCGGAGAGCAGCGGATTTAATTAGTAGTTTTAAATCCGTTTCAGCAGATCAAACCCATGGTGAGATGCGAACCATTATGGTAAAGAGTTATATTGATGGAGTTATTCTCACTCTAAAACCGGTTCTTAAAAAAACAAATCTTACCCTAAATATCGAATGCGAAGAAACACAAAGTGTTGATACCTATCCCGGAGCAGTAGCTCAAATACTTACTAACCTGATAAATAATTCTGTACTCCATGGTTATGAAGCAGGTGCTCAAGGTGAAATTTTAATTAGAAGTAAACTTTCTGAAAGTCACTGGGAACTCTTTTATAAAGATGATGGAAAAGGGATTCCTAGAGAGTATTTAGATCGACTGTTCGACCCCTTTTTCACCACTAAACGAGACAGTGGGGGCACTGGTTTAGGTTTAAATATTATCCACAATATCGTTAATAAAAAATTAAATGGGGAGCTCACCTGTGAGAGTGAAGAAGGAGAGGGTGTTTCCTTTCTGATAAAAATTCCTATTTAAACTGACTTCTTAACTTGTATCCTCAACTTCTTGGAATAGATATGGTAAAAGTAGTGCCTACGCCTACCTGAGAGTTTACCTCTAGAGTGCCATTAGCCTCTTCGATACTTGATTTAACTGCAGACATTCCTACACCTCGGCCAGAGAGGGTTGAGACTTGCTCTTTGGTGGAAAATCCCGCATGAAAAATCAGTTCTAATTTTTCTTTGTCACTGAACTCATTCGCTTGCTCTGCGGTAACAATACCTTTATCAAGAGCTTTTTGTAAGAGCTTATCTCCATCAATCCCTCGACCATCATCTGTAAAAACAATGGTCCATTTATCGGATTCCTCTTTAAAATCAATACTGATAGTAGCTGTTTCAGGTTTATCACCTCGATCAGGTCCATCTTCAATGCCATGGTCAATAGAGTTTCTAATTAAGTGAGAAATGTTACTAAAAATAGGAATAAGAATATCGGGATCCATTTTGATATGGTCTCCAGAAGTTTGGAGCTGGATAGGTTTTTTACATTTCTCTCCCAGTCTTTGGATCAACTTGGCATTTCCTCCGAATAGCACGATGGCTTCCTCAAACTGAAGCTTTTTAATAAACTGATTTATAAAGCTACTCAGTTGATCTAAGTCCTTCACCTCGCTGAGTTTGGTTTCTAATTTGCTAATTTCTTCCCGAGATACTTTGAGATGTTTCTCTTCTGGATTTTGATAATCAATAGTAAGTACTGGAAAACTGTCTTTCAAAAAATTGACCAATTTCAGTTCTATGGAGTCTATATCATTTGCGTTAATAGCTTCAAGCTCTTCTACTTCATGGACCTTAGCGGCAATATCTTTAAGTCCATAACAGCCGGTGGTTCCTTTGATCGTGTGGAGGATTTTACGAACTTCGGTTTGATCTCCGGCTTTTTCAAAATCACTGGCTTTTTGAAAACTCCCTTTGATATGATCAATAAAGCGGATAAATTCTTCTTTGGATTTCAAAATTTCAATGAGGGTTTGATTTTTTCTGATCTCCTCTTGTGCCTTTTCCTCTTCAGTAATATCAACAATGGTAAACATGATACTTTTTAATTTTTCTTCATTATCAAGTAGCATTTTTCCAATAATACTGTAGGTTCTTCCCTCCCTAGTAAAGCGGTCAGGTAGCTGTGATACATAAAGCTCTGGCATAAACTCATCTTCAAAAATGAGTTTATACATCACCATAAAACCTTCTCGCCATTTGGGCTTCTCACTCATTAAATCAGGTAATGAGAGGTCTTCTATTTTCTCTTGTCCAAATATGTTTTGGCAGCTTTTGGTGTACCCAGGTTGAATTTTAGCATCCTGGTCACAAATAAGGACTCCCGATTGCACATTGTTCAAAATATCTTTAACCTGTTTGGTTCTTTCTTCTACTTTTTCTTCCAGGGTATCTACTAAGTCGGCCAACTCTTTTTGAGTTCTTTCAATGGTATTTATATCTCTAAAGGATCTTAAAGAGGTTATAACCGAGTTAAAAAGCTTCTGGTAGGTGAGCTCCCCTTTTTCTTTGTAATCGTTAATATCATAATTGGTAATTACATCTGTCTCAGGGGCTTGACCTGGTTGACCCGTTCTTAAGATAATTCTCACACAGTGGTTTTGCATTTGATTGCGGATAAATTTAACCACCTCTAAACCGGCATGATTGGTCTCCATAACCACATCGAGCAGAACCAGTGCCAGATCAGGAATTTCTTGTAGTTTCTCTTTCGCTTCTGCACCTGAATTGGCTTGAAAGAGTTTTAGTTTTTTATCCATAAAACTGAACTTGGACAAAGTCACTTTGGTAATTTCAACCACATCTTTGTCGTCATCCACGATGAGCACATTCCAGTGGGAATCATTTCCACTGCTTTGACTCCGAGGTTTGGCTATGATTTCCGATGGCTCTGCCTCCTCGTCATCCTCTGGTGAAAATGCGAGCTCTTCCTCCTCTTCCTCTTCATCCATAAATACTAATTCATCATCTTCCATCACACTCTCCACACTTTATTCATCTATCTGTCTTACCAGCTCCATAATTTTTTCAAACTGTTCTGGACTTAATGTTTTGCCCAGATGCTGCATCACCTGATTGTCTTCCAGTAAAACTCTCAGTTTAGTATAACCTGCAAGGCTCTCATTGATACAGCATTTTCCAGCCAGTAGTTGATGAGTTAATCTAAAAGCTTTATATTTTAGAGCTTGGCTATCTTTTTTAGCTTTTAGAATTTGTTGGTAGGAGCGTAGTCCAAGAGACATAAAATTAAAAAGCCGTTTAATAGTTATGTCTTCCTTATTTTGATAATTATCTACCTCATACCCTTTTATAACTTCATCTTCTGGCGCTAAGCCGGGCCAGGCTGTGCGAATTATAATCCGAACTTCCCGGTTTCCCAACTCCTCTCTAATATAATTAACCAGCTTTAAGCCGGAGTCATCTTCCTCCATCACTACATCTAACAAAATGAGAGCTGTGTCACTATGCTCTTTAATTAACTTTTTTGCTTCTTTTGCTGATTCGCAAGAAATGATTTCTATCTTGCGATTTTCAAACTTGAAAGTTTGTAATGATAATTCCGTGACCTGGATCACATCCAAATCATCATCCACCACCATCACTTTGAAAGGTTTGTTCTTTTCAGCTTCCACCTTATTTAAACTGCTCATTCAAACCTCAATTTGCTGATTCTATATTCGTATCGGTGGATGGAAATAATAATTCAGCAAAAGATGTATCTACTTATAATAGCAGGTGAATTTGCCTTTTAAAAGTAAACCTTCTCATTTTGACATAATTGTCCATTTCCTTTTTAAATTATAGACTGTAAAATATAAGATAGGTTCAACTGTATTATAATAAGGTGATTAAATGAGCTCTTGGGGACTCGTAGATAATACCTCTTTTTTTAGACTCTATGCCGCCATGATTGTGGGATACCCCATTTGGAGTATCGTCATGTATCTCTATCTTCCTAATGTGACTGATGATCCCATTGGGCGTTCAGCCATTGGTTTTCTGAGCTTTTTAAGCCTCATGCTCTCTTTTAAAGTCCAGCTTATTAAAAAGAACATGGAGTATATTATCTATGGAATGGCCTTTTTAATTGCTTTTCATTTTTATTATCTGCTGTATAAAAGTGGTAATTCCATTATCTACATCATTGGCTGTCTCCTGCTTGCTGCTTCCTCTTCCCCCGCTTTTAAAAGAGTGTCCTATCTGGTAGGCTACTCTGTATTTAGCGCATGCATCGCTTTTATGGTACCCTTTTTTAATAATGCTCCTCCTGAATATACCGTGATGCTCACTGCAGGGGTGGTGACTATTACCCTCTTTGCGATTTTGATGCTCGTCCAACAAATTTACTTAAATAAGCGGGTTGAAAAAGAGACTAATCTGCGTATGGAAGCTCAAAGACAGAGTCTTGAAGCGGAGAGCCAGCGAGAAAAGGCTGAGGAGCAATTCAAGGCTGAACAGAAAATGGGTAAGTTGAAAGATGAGTTTTTAGCCAACACCTCGCACGAATTAAGAACCCCCTTAAATGGGATTATTGGGATTGCCGACTCTCTATTAGAAGGAGCCACCGGGCAATTATCTGAAGCTACTCGCAAGAATCTTTCCATGATTGTTCATAGTGGAAAAAGGCTCACCTCCTTAGTTAATAACATTCTTGATTTTTCCAAACTCAACGAAAATAAGATGGATATTGAGCTAGAACCTATTGATGCTCGCATCACAGCAGATATTGTCTTAGAGCTTTCAAAATCCACCTTAGGGAGTAAAAAGTTAGAACTTGTTAATAGTATGCCGGAAGACACCCCCATTGTTAAAGCTAGTGAGGATAGACTTATTCAAGTGCTCCATAACTTAGTGGGAAATGCTCTCAAATTTACAGAAGAGGGGAGTATTGAAATTTCCTCGGAAATAGAAGGGGAAATGTTGAAAATCATGGTGAAAGACACCGGGATTGGTATTGCCCCTGATAAGCAAGAACAAGTGTTTGCTTCCTTTGAACAAGCCGATGGTTCTACCTCTCGTAAGTATGGAGGAACAGGTCTTGGTTTATCTATCACCAAGCAAATTATTGAGCTCCATGGAGGAACCATTGGTCTTACCTCCAAAGAGGGAGAAGGATCTACCTTCTTTTTCACACTTCCTCTTGCTGAACAAGGCGTTGATGCCAAAAACAAGAGTTTAGAAGAGCGTTCAGATGAGGAAAAAGCAGTGGCTCAAAAGTCCATGATTGTGGGCAGTGAAAGTATGGATGATCTTGAGGTGGAACAGATCAGCTTGGAAGGTCGAGAGGGGAATATCCTTGTGGTAGATGATGAACCTATTAATATTCAGGTTTTAATCAATCACCTTTCGGTAGTTGGTTACAAAACGGTTTCAGCTCAAAATGGAAGGGAAGCTCTGGATAAACTGGGGCAAACCACTGAGCCTTTCGATTTGATTTTACTTGATGTAATGATGCCGGTGATGAATGGCTTTGAATTTCTGGAGACGGTGAGAGAAAGGGAGCGGGCTCAAGATGCTGATTCAAGTATTCCCATTGTGATGCTGACAGCCAAAAATCAAATCAATGACCTGGTGAAAGCTTTTTATTTAGGTGCCAATGATTATGTTACTAAACCATTTATTAAAGAAGAGCTGTTAGCCCGAGTAAAAAATCATATTACTTTAGCTAATGCCGTGACCCTCAAGGTGAAGTTTAAAGAGCAATTGCACTCAGAAAAACTCAATTTCTTAGGCCAGATGATTGCTGGTGTCGCTCATGAAATCAACACTCCCATTGGTACCACTCTCACAGCCGCTTCCCTCTGCGAAAAATCCACCGAAGAGGTTTATGATCTTTTTAGTGGCAATAAACTAAAGAAATCTCATTTGGGCGATTATCTCACTCAAAGTAAAAGTTCTAGTGGTCTGATCACCTCCAATGTGAGAAGAGTGAGTACTTTAATCGATAATTTTAAGATGCTATCGGTGGATAATCATTCAGAAGAAAAACGCTCTTTTTTGATTCAGAAGTATTTTGATATCACCCTGGGTCTACTTACCGCCGAGTTAGCAAAATATGATCATACAATAGAAATATCCTGTCCTCCAGATCTGGAGATTTATAGTTATCCTGGCTGCCTGGTTCAAATTATTACTGGTTTGATTTCCAACTCCTTAGTACATGGCTATGAGGAGGGCACCACTTTAGAGATAAAAATCACCGCCAAAGGTCAGGGAGATAATCTTCTTTTAACTTATCAAGATAATGGCAAAGGGATCGACCCTGAGCATATTGATCAAATTTTTAATCCCTTTTTCACCACGCGCAAGAATAAGGGAAGTATTGGTCTAGGATTAAACATTATCTTTAACCTCATTTCCTCCAAGTTAAAAGGATCTATCAGTTGTCAAAGCCAACAGGGTGAAGGAGTCACCTTCGATATGTCCTTCCCAATGCAAAAATACGAACCGGTTGCTCCGGCTGTAAACTGCTAACAAATTTTTTTTGTGACAAAATTCTCGTCCTTGCATCCCCTTTATGAGAGCAAGAAATTAACTTTATTGAGGGGACTAATATGAGATCACTTATTCAATTCTGCCTTATCTTTTTTATTTTATTAACAGTTTTAGCATCTTGTTCGCACGATGGACTAACTGAGGACTCTGCCTATCGGGCCAAAATGAGCCGGACCCATTTTGGCAGCCCGGAGAAGCAAGCTCCTGCCACATCACCTAAGAATATCGTTGAAAACCCATGGATAAAAACCACCGAGGACACTCTTTCTACCTTTTCAATTGATGTAGATACCGCTTCATTTAGCTATGCTCGCAGTCAAATAGTTCGAGGGTATCTGCCGAGTCCTGAATTTGTCAGAACCGAGGAGTTTATCAACTATTTTGCCTATGATTATCAGGAACCTACTGACGATGAGGTCTTTTCTGTCGATATGGATGTGCATGTATCTCCATTAGATGAGAAAAAACATATACTTAGAGTGGGTATTCAAGGGGCTAAAATGGTAAATCCAGCTAAACATAAGAATCTGGTGTTCTTAGTGGATGTTTCTGGATCCATGAGTTCAGAAGATAAATTAAACTTAGTTCAATCCTCACTCAAGCTCTTAGTAAAAAGTTTAAAAGAGGGTGATTATGTGGCCCTTGTAACATATGCAGGAAGCACAGAAGTGATTCTTCCATCCACTGCAATTAATGAAAAAAACAGAGGAGAAGTAATCAAAGCTATAGATAATCTGTTTTCTGGTGGTGGAACTCACATGTCAGATGGAATGAAAATGGCCTACCAAGAGGCAATGAAAAGAAAAGGACCTAAAACAGATTCTAGAGTCATTGTCTGTTCTGATGGGGATGCGAATATTGGAAGTACAGATCATCAGACAATGCTAGAGGAAATAAAGGGTTATGTGAAGCAAGGGGTGGGAATGACCACCTTAGGTTTTGGCCAGGGCGTTTACAATGATTATTTAATGGAACAACTGGCAAATAATGGCGATGGTAACTACTACTACATTGATTCCATTAAAGAGGCTGAAAAGGTTCTTTTGAAAAAAATGAATAGCACTCTGGTCACTATAGCCAAAGATGTGAAACTACAGATGGATTTTAGTCAAGAACGAGTCAAAACCTTCCGTTTAATAGGCTATGAAAATAGAGTGATGGAGCATCAAGATTTTGAAAATGATCAAAAAGATGCGGGTGAAGTGGGCAGTGGTCATCAAATAACCGCCCTTTATGAAATGGTTCTTGCACCTAAGGGAGAAGGAAAGCTGGCTGAATTAAAAATGCGTTATAAAATGCCAAAAGAGGACACTTCAGTAGAGAAATCCTTTGAAGCCAATTTCGATGAAGAGAAAGCCGGTTTAGAAGAGGCTGATTCCTCTTATAAATTTGCAGTGGGAGTGGCTCTTTTTGCTCTTAAGATGAGAAAGAGTCAAAGTGTGCAGAAAATGAGCTATAAAGATATTAGCAAAATGATTGAAGCCAATGCGGGTGATGATCAAGAGAAGAAAGAGCTGGTGAAACTAATCAGTCAAGCGAACGAAATTAAATAAGTGACTGTCTTAATAGATGAGAATGTGGTAGCCTGGGTTCATGGAATCCATACTACTCATTCTCATTTATCCCTTGGCCTATCTCCCCAACATAATTATTGATGGTATCGTTCAACTCCTCACTTTCATTCTTTACGATCTCTTTCATATGCGAGAGAAAGTTATCTCCAACAATATAGAAATTTGTTTTGGCGAAGAGCTAACGCAGCAAGAGAAAAGCGCTATCGCTCGAGGGGCGTGGAAAAACCTCCTTCGTACTGCTTTAGAGTTTCTCCGTTTAGTCCGTTTTAGTAAAAGCTATGTAAATCAAAATTTTTCCTTTAAAGGAACTCATCATATAGATGAAGCAAAGGCTAAAGGTAAAGGTATTATCTTTCTAACCCTCCATATTGGAAACTGGGAACTTATGGGAGCGGCTGTCAACACTACCATTATTAAGACTATGAATCTAGCAAAGCCTCTCAATCCACCCTGGTTTGACCGCCTAGTAATTAAGTTAAGATCCAAGGGTAATCTCTATGTAACACCGGTGGGAGCTAAGTCTGAAATGCCAGCTGTTCAGGTGTTAAGAGGTCTTAAAGATAATAAGTGTGTGGGTTTCCTTTTTGATCAGTATCGGCCCGGAGACATTGAAGTTCCCTTTTTTGGAGTGAACACGCGCACTAATTCTGCCCTAGCTGACTTTGCTGCTAAAACAGGAGCGTCTGTGATTCCAGCCTATTGCCTACGTAATGAAGACAACACTTTCAAAGTGACCTTCCTGGAACCCATAGATTGTGATTTCTCCGGATCTCGTCCGCAAAATAGAATCAAAAATACCACTGCATTTAACCAAGTCTTAGAGCAAATTATCAGAAAGCATCCTCATCAATGGTTATGGATGCATAAACGTTTCCGCTAGTTGGCTTCCGCAAACGAACATCATCTGCGTTGGCCTCAAAAATCCCCTCCAATCCGTACTAGGTATGTACTGTCTTGTCAGGGATTTTCTTGCCGCCTTGCTGATGTCCGTTTTCGCTTGCCAACTCAAAATGTCCGTATAGGAACATCAGCTGCGTTGTTATCCGTCTACGACAGCCAACATTATGATATTAGTCTTTTTTTTATTGTGCGCGGAAAAATGGAGGTAAATTTTGATAGCCCTCTAAAATCATTATAAGTTTACCCCATTACCGAGTAGAAATTCAAAATCATTTGAAAAATCCACCATTTAGGCTTCACAGATAAAAAACACCATTTTTTCGCGCACAAAGTTTTTTAAAGAAAGGCTCAATAGATTCTCCAAAATACCGAAAAGGGGATTATGAAGATTTGCGTCTATTCTAAATGATAGGGAGCGAGCATGAAATATATGGAATTTATGAAATGGAGTCTGGTCTTAGTGAGTGTCATAGTGATCTCCGGATGTGGTCTTTTTAGTTCTGATGGCGATGTAAAAGGGGTCTCTACAGATATTCCTAATATAGAGCATATATGGGTGCCTGAAAACAGTTGGGACCAGGAGTGGGAGACAAAATATCAAGTATGGCTTACTGAAAATTTAGAGGAAGTATCCTTACCAGAAGAGACGGAGGCTAATGTAAATAACCATTCTGGCAACGGCACTAAAATGTTTGCAGAATATGTTCATCCCATTGAGAAAATAATCGAGGATAAGAAAAATAAACCCGATTTTCACTTAGACTGTGCAGATAATGTCATATTCTTTAGAGCTCTCTTTGCTAAGATTAACAAGCTTCCTTTTATGCTCCGGGTGGCTCCCTATGGGAAACAAAACGAGTGGTGGTTTGTAGGCCATTTTGGGTTTAGAGATGGCGATGATTATAAGAAAACCGCCAAGAGTGATAAAAAATTTAGTTACACCAGATACAAAGATGATGAGGTGCGCTTTGCCATGTTTATCTACGGTGTTTCAGCCTATTTTGGGGTGACCTCTTTTTCTAGCAGTGTGGGTAAAAGTGGGGATGTTTATGACATTCATCCGAAGGATTTCAGAGTGGGTGACTTTTTCATCCAAGGAGATTATGGACAGGGGGGGCATAGCTTAACCTTTGGAAAAATTGATTTTACTGAGAGCCCTTTTCTAACGGGATATTCCTACAATCAATATCAAAGTTTGCTCTATCTGATGAATGATTCTTATAATTCAAGGAAAGGTGGGGGGCTCAAGAGGTGGAAATGGGCGGTCAAAGGGCAATCTGAAAGTGGTGAGGAAATCTGGCTGAACGAAGTTCAAACAGGGGATACAGCCTATCAAGCCACCTATGACAGTGATGGTGAAGAAAAAAATGAAAATAACCGACGAGAGCTGTTTAAGAACTATGTGATCAAGCAGGTGGAAGGCAATGGATCTAGTATTACAGACATTGTGAACGATGGGGTGCAAAAAATTAAAGAGAGCATAGTCCATCTAGCTAAAAATCCCTCCTCCTGTAATACTCGTACCCGCATGACCAAACTCTTTGAAAATGTTTATGGCTATGCCAATCTAATGGATCAAATGCCGGAAGAGTTTAATATTTATGGCTCTATATGGGGCGTTTTATCAACTCTGTTTCCTTCCCCTCTAGAGTATGAAGCATCCGCTCTCTGTGGGTGGAATAGCAGTAACTTTGAACTTTTTGCCAGAATACTGGAAACCAACCGTGATTACATTACTAAATATATTGAGGATGTTAGGAATTATAATAAAGATTATCCACTCTATGGCTTCTCCAGTATCTATCTTTTACTTGGACTAGAGGAGGATTTGCGAGCCCTCGATCAGACTCAACTAAAAGCAGATATAGCTCTTGCTAATGACGCTCAGGAAGCTTCTTTTTTTCCAGCTGATGAAAATTCCAACAATACCGTGGATAACGAGAGCAGTCCACTTATTGCAGAACTAGTTAAGTCTCCTCAGGATGGTTACCAAGGTCCGGATTTCGACAACAGTTCTTCTGATGGTTATCAAGGTCCGGATTTCGACGGCGATAATTATAATGGAAACGACAGTCTATCTACTCAGCCCATTAAGGTTAAATACTATCCTTTCTCTGCTGAAAACATCTGCCTGTTTGCTCCTAGTGATTCTTCATCTTGGGCCAAATGGAGTGCTGATGAAGCTTGGCTCATGGAGAAAGAAGAGCTTTGGCCGAGCTGCTATAAACATTAAATAGCAAGCTCCCCCGCAGCAATTTTGTTATCTATTTCTTGTTTGAGGGTTTTGGGTAGAATGATGTAACTGGATCCCTCTTTGACTCCTTTGTCGTAATAATCTTTGAATAGACGATAATACCCATAGCCACTGTTTCCCCAGAAGCTGTAATCGCCATCTTGTTGATAACTTTTACTCGGATTACTGCCATAGCTATTCTTGATTATAAAATATTCAATGGGATTGTTATAGGTGGCTTCGATTTCTTCTTGCTTCATAACTCCCCCTTCTCCTCCTTCAGATACATAGTCCACAATGATGGAGGCGTGGGATCCATTTTTTTGGCACCGCGATCGACAGTTATCTAGTGAGTACTCTCCTGCATAGAGTCCCTTTTTAAAATAGGTAAATGAGAGTAGGACTGATGTTCCTGCCAGCAAACTCTGTTTAATATAGTGAAGGGCTTTTTTCTCTTCTAAATTTTTGAGTGAAACCTTCTTGTAGTGGGAATAATGAAAATTCAGCTGATTTTTTAGAAACTGCTGAGGAGTTTGCTGTTTACCCGCTATGGTTATAAAGTCATAGGGTTTAGGAGGGAGCTTCCCTAATAGCTTGCCTAATTCTTCCCGCAAAAGTTCGTTGTTATCGCGATAGCTTTGCAAGGTGGCCTCATCACTAAATAGAGGTTCGAAATGATTTTTGATGAGAGTGGATGGGTCTCCTCGCTCTTCCCATTTGCTAAACTCGATAGAGTAATCACTTTCAGGTAGGGCACCCCACACACTGAGAGAAAGCAGGGTCATATAGGTATTTCGGCCCTCTTTGAGCTTCGATAAACTGGTGAGTGGGTTGCTGCTTTTTAAATACCATTTGAGGCTGTCATAATAATGATTGAAAGCCCAATAGGATTCAGATAGATCATACTCAACTCCAGGTGATCCATTACTATCTTTTAATTGAAGAGATTCAATGTATCCTGCGATAGCATAAGCCCAACAATGACCAGCATCGTCTTGAGATTTAACGGTTGATTGGGGAATGTGAACGGTTTTGGTCTCGCCATCTTCCTGTGGGGCCTTACAGCCGAAGAACAAAAATATAATAATAGATTGAAAGTATAGAATTATTTTCTTATCCATCTTTTTCATTAAATATTTCCTCCTGATAAGGTCTTATCGGACTAATAATTCCAAATCTTTACCTTGATTCCCGTTTATTAGAATGTATAGTCTTTCTTAGCAGCGAGTAGTAACCAATTAGACAGGCATAGGAGGTCCGGTGCAAGCTTCTTCTTATTTTAAAAAGGTGTGTAGAATTGTTGTTTTATGTGTGTTGACGGCACTTTGTTTTGCTGAGTGCAGTGATAATAAGCCAGCTGCTGATAAAAAGAACTCCAAAGAAGATGATAAGAAAAACACACCAGCCACTGCCAATGGATCTAAGGTTCATGTTTCTATTGATGTATTTAAATCCATGCCGCGGGTTTCTCCTAAGGTCAGCCCCAAATTAACTCTTCATTCTCTATCAGCCGAAGAGAGTGAAGATGAGTATACCTTAAGGGTCTACTATGGAGTGAATAATTCCAATGAATCCCCTATCACTATGGAGTTAAGTAAGGATGAGGAGAATAGTTTTGTCTCTTCTTTGATTCTGACCTCTGCAGATCTTTTTACAGGTGATCTTCATGTTCAATTAAAACCCAAGGAGGATGCCCAGGGAGAAAGCTCTCTTTTAAAGTGGGTGATCTCAAAGGGGGATCAAGATCTTTTTATCTCCTACGGAGCCCTGGAACAGCAACAGGTTCATTTGGACATTAGTGGCAACTTGGCGAGCCGTTTTTTGGTGAGTTCGGGTCAACAGATGATTAGAGTTGCAGATATGAAGTCTCTCAAGACAATCAAAACCACGCTTAGAAACAGTGAGCAAACGCTCTACAATGCCATTAAAGAAATGGAGCCTGACTCTTCAATGGTGCTGCCTCTCATCAAGCAAGCTGACTACTTTGTTAAAAACAGTTTACTTACCGATGAGCAACTGCAAAAGCAGGTGAATGATGAAAAAAATATCCTGTCCTTTTTGCAGGATTTTCATCAAGAGATTAAAGAAAACAAGGAGAGCATTTTAGCCGCTTTAGCAGAGTATCTAGCTGAAGAAGACAAGTCAGCTATTGAAGCAGATTATGCCAAAACTCATAAAATAAATGGAGTACTACTTTCTACTGACAAGCCGCTTCTAGGTAGTAAGTTTGAAGAGGTGGGGTACTTTGGTGGGCGAGTGGATGATATGGTGACCCTCCTTGAACAGGTTTATCTGCTGCGGGGAGGGCACGGTTTAGAAGTGCTCACTAAAACTACCAGTGCACCTTATCTTTCCAAACTGGCTACCTTTCCCATTTCAACTTCCTTTAATCAGCTAGCGGTCAAAGAGGGACTGGTGGCTGTCACACAAGGATCCTCTGGCTTAGTTTTAATAGATACTTCCAACCTCGAAGATATTAAACAGGTGGGATCTTTCACTGAAGCAGATACGGTTTTTGAAAGTGTGGTCATAGCGGGAAATATTCTTTATGTGGTAAATAACTATTCAGGCATGGGAAGCTGTGCTCGGGGGATTTATATTTTAGATATTACCGACCCTTCTAACCCTTCCAAAATAGGGACTCTCTCCACTGAATATCAAGTTTCCAATCAATGCTATGTGGGAAATCTGGTGTTATCAGATAACTACCTTTATGCTGCGGATGATAAGACCGGGCTGTTTATTTACTTTGTTGAGGATCCGGCCAATCCAGTTACTTTAAACCCTTATATTAAAGAAGCCGCCTCCTTTTTCTATAAACCAGACAACCGTGGGTTTCTGGTGACTCGCAATTTTTCTGCAGGGAAATCGGAAATTATCCAACTCTCTTTAGCGGATCCCACCAATGTGAGTGAATTGGGCAGTATCACTTCCACCGATGATTTTTTTAGCCAGCTGGTTTTAAAACAAGATACCATCTTTGCCACCATCGACAGTGAGCAGGGAGTGGCACTTTGGAACATCAATGACCTTGCTAACCGGATCGATATGTCAGGGAAGTTGGATAATTTTTTCAGTGCAGATATTATTTTAACTTTTGGCAATCAACTTTTGGTCTCGGATACGGATACCGGTTTGACCATCCTGGGTGGTGAGCTTCCCGATCAAACCAGTGTCCTGCAACGATATGGTGCGGGCTTTGTTAATTATGCTGTCTTAAAGGATAATTGGGCATTTGTGGGCACATCGGGGAGAGGACTTATTTTGGTAGATATCACTGATCCCCAAAACCCCCTGCCAAAAAGTGAACTCTCATTAGAAGCAGATAGACAATCTAAACTTCTACTTGAAGACAAATATCTCTTCTTTACTGAGGAGACTCCTCACGCATTGAAAGTGGCCGATGTAAAAGACCCAACTGATTTGAAGCTTGCTTCAACTTATGAATTGGATGTTCCAGCCAGCGACTTTGTTATTGACCAAAACTCTATCTATCTGGCAGTGGCAAAACAGATTCTAGTTCTAGATAAAACTGATCCCACCGCACTTAACAAAGTGAGCGAGATCACCTTAGCAAGTTCTGGAAACATTTCCTCATTGGGATTGGTACAGGATCATTTGGTGATCGGCACGGAGGAAGAAGATGGTCTATTTACAGTAGATATTAAAGATCCTAGCAATCCTAAGGTCAAATTAGAAAAGTGGAATGAGGTAAAAAATGTCCGATCACTGCAAGTGCAAAGTCAGACCATTTATCTTCTTTCCAGTTCAGGTGGATTTGCCGCCATTGATATAACCGATCTTGCGAGTCCTTCTATCCAAAAGCAAATACCATTGACTGAGTTTGGTGTGACACCCCAGAGTATACTTTTATACGGCTCCCATGCTTATATGCTACAAGAAGTTTATGGATTTTCTATTTATAATTTTTCCAACATGCAAAACCCTCAAAAGGTGGGGGAATTCAATCTTTTTAATGGGCAAAATTCACATCGCGTAAGATCTTTTGCCATTAAAAATAATTTAGGCTATATAGCTGATGGTCATCGAGGTTTATCGATTATTAAAGAAGCAAAATAAAAAAGGTGGGATCATGGATAGATCAAAACTTATCTCAGCCAGTGAAGTAGTGAAGCTGGTGCAAGATGGAGACACTGTAGCCACGGATGGTTTTATTGGCACTGGCTTTGCTGAAGAAATAGCAGTGGCCATGGAAGAACGTTTCTTAAAAGAACATTCTCCCTGGGATTTAACCCTGGTATATGCGGCAGGTCAAGGGGATGGCAAAGATCGAGGTCTCAACCATTTTGGTTATGAGGGTCTTTTAAAAAGAGTGGTGGGAGGACATTGGGGTCTGGTGCCAAAAATTCAGCAGCTAGCCGTAGATAACAAAATTGAGGCTTACAATTTACCTCAAGGAATCATCAGTCATCTGTTTAGGGATATCGGAGCTAAAAAACCACGCACCATTAGCCATGTGGGGTTAAACACCTTTGTGGATCCTCGCCATGGAGGAGGGAAGTTAAATAAATCCACCACTGAAGATTTAGTGGAATTAGTGAACTTTGATGGAAACGAGTATTTAGCATACAAAACCTTTCCCATTGATGTGGCTATTCTCCGGGGAACCACTGCCGATTTAAAGGGCAATGTGACCATGGAGAAGGAGGCTCTCTCTCTAGAAGTGCTAGCCATTGCGATTGCGACTAAAAATTCTGGGGGCAAGGTCATTGTCCAAGTGGAGAGAGTGGCAGAGAATGATACTCTTCCTTCCAAAAATGTCAAAATTCCGGGTATCATGGTGGATTATATTGTTCCTGCATCTTGTCCAGAATACCACTGGCAAACCTTTACAGAGCCCTATAATCCAGCTTTTAGCGGAGAGATCAGAGTTCCCTTGGATAATCTTCCTGTAGCTTCCATGGGAGCTCGCAAAATCATTGCCCGGCGAGCGGCGCTCGAATTAAAAAAAGGAGCGGTGATTAATCTCGGTATCGGTATGCCAGAAGGGGTGGGTGAAGTGGCCAATGAGGAGGGTATTTCTCATCTCTTTACTCTGACTGCTGAACCCGGTGTAAATGGAGGACTTCCTGCCGGGGGACTCAATTTTGGCGCTGCTTCCAATACCGAAGCAATTATTGATCAACCCTATCAATTTGATTTTTATGATGGGGGTGGATTAGACCAATGCTTTTTAGGAATGGCCCAAGCGGATCAAAGTGGCAATCTCAATGTGAGCAAATTCGGTACAAAATTAGCGGGGGCGGGTGGTTTTATTAATATCAGCCAGAATGCGCGTGAGATCATCTTTATGGGAACCTTCACCTCCGGTGGCACCAGGTATCATATCGAGGATGGAAAGCTACATATCATCGAAGAGGGAAGGGTAAAAAAGTTTATCAAAAAAGTAGAGCATGTCACCTTTAGCGGAGATCTGGCCCTGAAAAATAAAAAACGAGTTTTGTACATCACTGAAAGAGCGGTATTTCAGTTAACCGCAAGTGGGCTTGAGCTTGTTGAAATAGCACCAGGAATAGAGCTAGATGATCTCTATAGCCAAATGGATTTTATTCCAGCCATAAAAAAAGGTGGGCCCAAATTAATGGACCCACGCATTTTTATAGATCAGCCAATGAAATTAGCTAAGCAATTCGATTATAATTCTGGTAACCAATCGTAGGACTTCGCCATATAGGATAATTTCTCTCCTAAAACTTGGTAACCTAAAGAGGCTCCCCGTCCTTTAATCAGGCTAAAAACAACCTGGAATGTAAACTGGTTGTTGAGCATGGCTTCTCCAAAAGAAGCATAAGCTTTAGTGAAGGCTTTGGGATCAGTATTTCTTAACTGTCCCATCTTTTTAAGATTCATCTTCATGAGCTTCAAAGAACGGTTGGTTCTCTTAACCATTTCTGTTTGGCATGTTGAGAGATCGTCTTGATAGCTACGACAAACATCGTTATCATCACGGCCCTCTTTAAAATAATTAGCAATGTAGGCATCAGCGAGCTTGTTAAAACCCCAGCTCTTATTTTCATCGGTCGCCATATCAATTAAAAGATTCGTGGTCTCTTTAGGAATGGTTAATACCGCATTGAGGTTGACATAACCTAGATATCCGTTGCCAGAAACTTTGGTGTCTAACTCGTTACGTAAACCGGTTTTGCGAATGAGCTTCTTAATTTCTCCACGGAGGTAGGGAGCTTTAGTATGATCGTTTTGATAGTTCCAAATGAATTGACCAAAGTGACCATCTTCTTTCTTACCATCACGGTAAGTAGTTTGGTACTGAGCGCCATAGAAAGCGATTTGACGATTTCTATGTTTACTGAAAAGTCTCACATCACGATTCAATTGGTATACACCATAGGTGATGTCTGTTTGAGATTGATCGGGGTGATACTCTTTATGAGCCACAGATTGAATCTTGCTTCTTGAAACTACATTGTAAGCAAAAGGAAGAGCGAGGGATCTGGCTCTCACCCGTTTTAAAGTTTCACTCTTAATATCTTCAAAACGAAGAACGGAATGAACACGCTCATCAGCAGCCAAGTTTTGAGATCCTAAGACGTTTCCTCTTAAGAGATCTTCATAAGCTTCAGCCGCTTTGGGATCAGAAAGATCAAACATGAAAGAGAAAGAGCGATCCACGCTTTTCATTTCAGCTTTGGAAGCTGTGACCATGTAAAAACCAATGGCTTTATTCAGAGCTTTGATTTTGGTGTTGTTGATTTGAACGAGGACTTTTTTATCATCCATCTTATCAACTTCAACTAACCAACGACCCATGGTTACATAGGTGGGTCCAATTCCAATTCCTGCGAAGCTGATTCCGGCAGCATACATCATTCCACCAGAGGTTTCGAAAGCCACTTTATCCCCAATGGTCCAGCTATCAATGTCGGTTGCTTTATAAGGGATTTTGACAGGAGGAAGTTCTTTGATGGCCTTTTTAGTTGGGGCAAATCTTTCTGCTCTTACCATGGAACCACGAACCGGAAGAACACCAGCATAAGCTTTAAAAAGAGCTACAAACTGAGTGGCATTGGAAAATTGCATAGTTAATGCAAGACCAAGACCTGCCGCCCATCTTTTGTATTGCTCAACTCGGTAGCCTTTCTCATCAGAAGCAGGAGTCAGATTGACAGAAAGGCTGCCCATTCTTAATTCACTGCTGGGCATAATACTCGCGGTGACTTCTGCATTTGGTGTTAAGTTGATGACTTTGCGACCCTTATCATAATCAAAAAATAGGATGGGTTCCAAAGCAAAACGACTGGGATCTTTTTTCTCTTCCACTTCTCTTTCTTCAGTTGTGGTTCTCTCTTCACAAAAAGGAGAGAGGCCACCCACGGACATTAGAACCGGACCAAAACCATTTTGATAATCTTCATCTGCTTCGGTGACTCGCTCTTGTCCTTCACAAAATTCGAGACTGAATTCACTCTCTTCATAGTTGGAAAAAATCTCTTCCCAAGTAAATTGGTGTGTATAGGTATTAGTTACGGTGTGAGTATAAAACTGGCTGGAGGCAACGGGAAATCGACCCACTAAGAACATACGACGGGCGTATTCAGGATCCCAAGCTTCGATATCTTCAGCGTTGATGCCAATTATTTCATCGAGCTCAGTTTTGTAGACAGCATAATATTTTTTCCAGGTGTCATACTTACTCATGACCCCACTGTCAGCGAGTAGAGAGCTAAAGCTCACCATGCAAAAGAGAAACAGGGCCAACATGCCTCGTAACGAGAACTTTTGATTCATCAGAACCTCCAATCTTAAATTTCGTTCAGATTCGTTTTAAAATATCCGTTACCCTATGGCATAGATGTATTAAAAATACAAGTAAAATTTAAAAAAATGATAAAAATTGTAAGGTTGGATTACTCTTTCAAGTTTTTAAGAAGGGGTAACTAGCTGGACTTTTCACTCTCAGCTTTTTGCAGGCAGTTTACTAAATCTCGATCCATACCAATAATATGCTCAGTGACCCACCCTAGGCAAAACCTTAGAAAATCGAGTGAAACCACCTCTCCTTCGGTGACGGATTGGGCATACTCTTCTAGTAGGGTGAGTAATTTGTTATGGCGGCTGATATGAGAGGCCTGGTATTCATACTTGACCGTTTTCATTAGATCTTCTTCGTGTGCAAAATGAGCTTTTATATGATTAAAAATTTCAACCAGGCAATTCAAGATGGCGGGATTATCTTGCTGGTTAATCAGTTTTTCCAATTGAGCTAAATCCACCAAGAGCGCTTGGTGCTCCCTATCAATGGCCGGGTAGTTGAGGTTCAGTATATCTTCTTCAATAGCCTCTTCCGGCTGCTCATCTTGCACCTTCTCTAACATTTTCTCTAAATTCTTGGCTTTTAAATTGAGAAGCTGAGCTGACAGAGTGTTTCGAACAAAAGAGTTGGCTAGTGCATCTGAAGTGGTGATGAGATTGAGTCTACGAATCCGGTTGTTGCTAGAGCTTTTCAATCTCTCTGCAAAAAAGTTAAGCTCCTTAATCGTTTTAGCAATATTTCCTTGGTTTTCGTGGAGTATGTTTAAGTAAATTTGATGACAGGTCTGTTTCACTGTCCGATTAGAAAAGGGATTCACCCCATCAAAGTAGTTACTGAAGGTCCCGGTCATTTCACAGTATTCCATGATACTTAACATGGTGATGTAATCAAGAGCCACCTGTAAGGTGGTCTCTTTGACAATGAGCGATTTGTCGGTATTTCGAAAAACGGCAGTGACCTCTTCATAGGACATGTATTTTTCCATCATTTCGATAAGAGGTAGGAGGGGTTTGAGCCCGTTGCATATTTCACTGGACCTATCATCAGGGCAAAAACCACATTTGGCAAACTCAAAAGAGCCTTTGGTTTTTTCTGAGATTTTATTCTCATCCCCCCAATATTCTTGGGAGAGTTGTTCGATAACCTTCGGGCTAAAATGGTAAGAGTTGTCATCTTTAAATAGTATGTACAATCCAGGATCAGTAAAATCTTCGCGAATAAAAGTCAGTTGAGAAATCAAGGGGGCCTCCATCTAAATGTATATCCTTCAATATACATTATTATAACTTAACTTATCAGGATATCCTAACTGATTTGGCTGGATTTAATCGCAGTTAAAACCGGAGCTAAAGAGAGAGTTTTCTTCCATTAAACTAAAGGTGCAGGGAGTATTTCCCTTAGCTAAGGGAGGGGGTGTGGGTACTGGGTATTGTGACTCATAGCTTACTTCTTCTACTCCTTGATCTAATGAATGAATCAGCTCTTCACTCTCGTTAAAGTTGAGTGTGGGAACACCATCAACTATGGGAGGTCGTTCTGGTTTTTGACTGATATAAGTTTTGGGACTGATTGTTGTAGGGGGGGTGATGGGTTTAGGTAATCCTTGGGCTTGCCCTTTGCTTTTGGCATTTTTTAAGGCGGTGGCCAAGTTATACATGAGTTCGGGGTTGAGAGCGAGAGTTAGCATTTTGTTTTTTATACTGTCAGATGCAGGTTGCAAGGTATCTAGAGCTTTATTTCCTTCACTTAAAATACTTTTGGAACCATTTTCTTGGTTAGAAATGTTGAATTCACCTCTCACTTTGGGTGAAAAATTTTGCTCACTCACAATACGGTGGAAAGAGGGGACAAAGTAAGGGTTGCTACGAAATTCACCAGTGGTATTGTCTCTGATGCCAATAATGTTGTTGAGCGGAGGAAACTTTCCCTTAATGGGAAAACTGGTTTTCCCTTCTTGGTCAATATCACCGATTCTGGATTCTTCGTATTCATAGGTATATGAACTATCCGGCAGAGTTAAGCTTCCTTTTAGTTCTCCTGCTTTTTTAAATTCTCCTCCTGTTTCTAACAATTCCCAAGGTTCTGCAGAGTTCGATGCTACATAAGCTGTGGTGGTTGGTAAACCCCAATAAAATGGGGTTGATTTATTTGCCGCCAAAGCTTTTTCTTTCACTTTTGCTGACATGGGAGGAATGAAAGATTTGGCTCCTTGATAGAGTGCTTTGATCTCATTTTGAAATTTGGGAGCACTTTCTAACAATTGTCCTTTGGGTAGAAACTCCGCGGCCAAGAGGGTTGCTGAACCGCCCACTCCCAGGGTACTTTCTATAATGGAAATGTTTCGGCCGAGTTCCACCATTGTAAGTATCTCAGAGGAGGCGCCCATATTTTCTAAATCGCTATTTGGCTGGACATTAGAGATGGATCCTTCGGTTTTGATATATGGTTTTAAAGAGTATTGCATGGCTTCTGCTAATAATTTTAGGGATTGGTTTCCCGTTTGCTGGGCTATATTTGCTAACTCATGCCAGTAGTTTTGACTGCTCTCGTAGAGGTTTAATACGGATTTGGAGCCTGAGAGAGTGTTTTCCAATTGGGCAGGTAAAATCCCGGCTCTAACTAATCCATCTACAGAAAGAGAATGACTGTGGGGGGCTCCTACAGCCAAAGCGCTATTAATAAGTGCCAGTTGTTGAAGATGGTTGGGCTCATCATCAAAAGGGGAGGGAAGAATGACATTGCCCAAATCTTTTCTAATCACTTCTATTTTGTGGGAAAGTAAGGTGTCTGTTTGTGCCCGCTTTAGTAAGGCTTTAGCTAAAGATCCGCCGGTGAGTAAGATCCCTACAATTTCAGCACTCTCTTCTTCTGCACCTGTCATGGCATATTGAGAGGCAAAGCCGGTTATATCCGATTGTGATAAAGCTTCATTTGGAGTTAAATATTTCTTGCCGGCCTCTAGGGTCAGTTTTTCTAGTGCTTGCCATGTGGGATGAGCTGTCATTTTATGACTTAATTCATGGTGTAAGTCTTTCGTCATGGTCGCAGTTTCTGATTCTATGATCACGTTCAGGCTGTTGTCACTGTTGTCTCCACCCAATATATGCTTTTGGGTAGAGCTGGGTTGTAATTCCTTAATTATGTTTATAGTCGGTCGCTCTCCCTCTTGGGTTTCGGCCATTATCTGCAGATCCATAGGGGAACTCTCATATTTAGCTAATTCATCTTCGAGCAGCTCTATAACTTTTTCAGCTTCTCTTACAGAGACGTAAGATCCATTTTCACTGGTGACCTCATAGAGGTTTTCTTTATCGTCAATGGGGTTTCCCACCAAGATATCTATTTTGTATTGATCTTCTAGTTGGATGGTTTTTTCTTCAATCTCTTTTATCACCTCTAGCTTTTTATCTTTACCAATCTCTTTTAAATAATCTTTTAATTTCTGACTGCCACTTTTAAGAGCGCTTCGCAAACCAGTGGACACTAATGAAAATCCGGCATGCTGATGATCTTTGTGGTTGCAGTTGGGGGTATGCAGAGAAGGAATGACAGGTTTTTGGAGCGTTTTTAAATACTCCCCTCTTATAATGGGATCACAATGGATAAGTCGAGTGTGACAGTGAGTCAAATATTCAATCTCATCATAGATTCGATAAGTGGTTTCTCCTCTTGCAATGGTGCTCACAACTAACATTTGATAGCTGGAACTTTTACTCTTGGTTATATTTTCTCCTTCCTGGACAATGCTTAAATCTTCAGGTTTTAAAAATAATATGCCTCTTTCATTCACTTCTCGCTCTAAAAGTTTCTCCATTTTATTTTCTTTATTTTTAAGAAGGTAAATAGTGAAACTGATCTTCTCTTCGCTGGAGTAAGGGCTTAGGGCTATTTTTAAGCTGTTATATGAGGGGGCGAAAAATAAATTCGGACGTTTTCCTAAGGGATTTTCACTCTGAGATTTCGTTGGTTCATTATTATTCTGGTTTCCATTGTAATTGTTATTGGAATTATTTTTTAGCCTATGGGTTTGTACTTTAGTGAGAGCTGGATTTTCTTCTTCGGTATCAGAATCTTTTTGGCTGCAATTAGGAAATAGCAGTAAACATACTAGCAAGTAGAAATAGCAAATCCCAAAAACTGAAGGGCTGTTCGGCATATAAGGCTCACTCACAATAACTTTTTATCGGTCCTAAGTCCTTATCGGTATAATAGGGATTTTAGCTTAGAATTTTGAATTATACTTGTTGTTATAGCTGCTTATAGCTCGGAATTATTTCGAGGGGGAAGATTCCACACATTCTTGCATTTGAATTTGAGCGGTTCCAGTGACTCTAAATTCGCATGGGGCCAAAAAACCCCCTTCATATACATTACAGGCGCTGGCTAGTAGTTTTTTACCATGACGATCAATTAGCTTTTGTTCCCACTCTTTGCACTCTTTCAGAGCGATACTTCGACTGTCATCCGAGCAGGTTTGCATACTGACATAATAAACTCCCTGTTTAAAAGGGTGACAAGATTGCAAGCTGAGAGCAAGAAGTATAAGCACGAATTTTTTCATAAAAAAATCCTCTAAATAAAGTATCAATTCATCACTATCTTTCTGCAGAAACAATAACTCAATTTAGAGGATATGTGAAATTAAGTTTGATCACTTAATAAATTTTGCAGATGAGTCACCTCAAAATAAACGATAGATTTATCTTTGGGAGTGTAGTTCTCTTTAGGGCAGCGGCTCATTTCCAAAATTTTTTCAGGGTCTTCTTCTGCCTTTTGCATTTTTAGATAGATGCGTCGACCTGTGTATTCATGGTAATTCTCTCCGTCTTCTTTAAAAAGAAATACCGCATGGGGGTTTTCCTTTACATTGGCCAAGGAGAGGCGATGGGACATTATAAATGCAATCTGGGTGTCAGAAATGACATGGGGTCGGGCATAGATTGCGGAATTGACCTGACCTTTATTATCTGCAGTAGAGAGGACTCCTAGTCCTTTGTGATTTTCAAAATATTCTTTTAAATTCATCTCATGCTCCTTTGAAATAAGCTAAAATATAGCTTATTTAAGCAAACATTGATCAAAAGGTCAATAGCCTGTTTAAAAATCCGTTGTGGGTTGGATTTTATTTGATATGATCAGCTCTCTTTTCAACATGGAGCCTAATATATGTATAAAACCATCCTGTTATTAACCCTTTCTAATGTTTTCATGACCTTTGCTTGGTATGGACACCTAAAAAACTTAAAATCCAGTCCACTTTGGATCGTTATTTTAGTCAGCTGGGGAATAGCATTTTTTGAGTACTGTCTGCAGGTGCCGGGCAATCGTATTGGTTTTAACTATTTCACTCTTCCTCAACTAAAAGTGATGCAAGAGGTCATAACCATGTTGGTCTTTAGTGGTTTCTGTATTACTTATATGAAAGTCCCTCTTACCAAGAATTTCTTATTTGCATCTATATGTTTAGTTCTAGCGGTGTTTTTTATTTTTAGAGATATACCCAAAGTTTAAGTAAAATCGAACATGACAAATGGAATGAAAATAGTGATAATTACTTTATGATAAAAACAAAATTAAATTCAATTTTACTAGTGGACGATGATTTTGACATTTGTGAGTTGCTGCAGGAGCAATTAGAGGTAGATGATTATCAAGTTGATACTGCCAATAGTGTTCCGGAAGCTCTTACCTGTTTGGAAAAACAATCATTTGACCTCATCCTAACGGATATAAAAATGCCCGGTGAAGATGGGATCTCACTTCTGAAAAAGGTACGCCTAACTCATCCCAACATCCTGGTGATTCTTATGACTGGGTTTGGTGATAAAGATATTGCCATTCAATCCATCAAAGAAGGGGCCTTTGACTTTTTAGAAAAACCTTTGGATGAACAGGACCTGGCTAATGCTCTAGAAAGAGCCAGTAAGTTTATCCACATGCAAAGCCGAATGGATGAAACCCACTCCAAATTAGAAGATGCAGCAAGGTTGACTGCAGTGGGAGAAATAGCTGCCAATTTAGCCCATGAAATTAAAAATCCCTTAGCTCAAATTTTAACCGAAGTCATGGACCTCATGGAATGTGATCCCTCTACATCCTCTGATACTATCAAAAAGAAGGCCGGAGTTATTGAGAAAACCACTCAGCGAATCGGTCGGATAGTTAATAGTCTCTATCGGCTTTCTCGTAAGAACCAGCTTTATGATAAAGAATTAGTGCTGCTTAATGAGATCTGGGAAGAGGTCTTTCCCCTTTATACTACCAACACCAAATATGAAAAAATTACTTTCAGAATTGATCCCCCTGCAGAAGATCTCTTGATAGAGTGTGATCCCACCGGTCTTTCTCAAGTATTAATTAATTTGATTAATAATGCCTTTGATATTATCAAAGACTCAGATGATCCTTTTATTGAAGTTAAGTCAATCCTCCTAGAGGATCAGCTAGAAATTAGAGTCATTGACAGTGGAACTGGAATGGATGAAGCCACCGTTCAAAAAATTATGACTCCCTATTATACCACCAAAGCCAGAGGAGAGGGGCTTGGTTTAGGTCTCGCCATTTGCAAAAGGATTGTTGAAGATCACCAAGGTTCTCTCACCATTGATACCTCTTTAAAAAATACCTGCTTTGTCATTTCTCTTCCTTTAAAACAATCAGGTGAAGCGCCAGTAGAAGAGGACCCTTGGGGTAAGATCAGTGAATTACTAGAATAGTCCCCCTGTCTAATGGTTCTCTAGTAGGAATTTCTGGATTTCTTCGGCGGTATAAAGATTTCCTTGGTCAATCCCAGGACAATGCTTCGCCGCCTTAACCCACTGTCTTTCTTTTTGTAGATTCTGAGACCAAAAAGGAAAAGTCCTGCACTGATTGGGCCTCGCATGATAGACTTTGCAACCCTGGTCATAAAAAATACACTTCTCATCCGTTTCTTTTAGACTGTACCCCTTTTTGTAGGTGAAACAATACTCTCTTCTAAAGGTACTGGGAGAAATACCTAGGGTTTTAGCCATATCACGTATTTCATCGCTATTTACTTCCACAATCCCGGAAAAGCCGATGCAGCAATAGCCACACTGTTGACACTCAAATTGGAGTCCCTCATGCCAGAATTTTTTTTTATCTTTTTTCTTCCTAGCCATGGTGCAGGTTGTAGCATGTGGTTAATAATAAGCCAATGGAAGAATGGCAAGAACCATACTTTGGTAAACGGCCTGCTCACCCCCGATGTGTCCTTCGTGCGCGGATCGACAGTCTTCCGTTGGAACTCGACGGGAAACCACTTTTGACACTTGCCCAAACAAAAAAAACTCCTAACTGACGTTAGAAGTTTTCTTTGTTGGAGCGGGAGACGAGGATCGAACTCGCGACTTCGACCTTGGGAAGGTCGCACTCTACCACTGAGTTACACCCGCTCAAACAAGTGCTTCATTAGTAACATTTTAACTTTTAATAGCAAACAAAAAACTTAATTTAAGTTGGCGTTGTCATTTGAAGCTGCTGCGAGCTCAGTGTATTCACCTTTCATATTATCTTTGCAAAGATAATCTTTTAAAATGGTATTGAGCGAAGCATCATAGATGTACCAGTTAACTTCTCCCTTATCACTTTTTACATTACAAACAGAAGTTGCGCCGGTCTTATCACATGTACTATCAGTCCATGTTCCTTCAAATTTGTCGGTATAGCTGTCTCCACCTTTTTCTGTACACTCTTTTTTCAGATGTCCTTCTTCTTTTTGCTCTTGATCAGTGTAATCAATACAGACTTTGGTTTCTTGTCCGCCAAAGTCAGGCATTGTACCAGTACAGCTACCAGTAGCCTTTTCTACCTTATCTTCTTCATCTTTTAAAAGATCATCACAATAGGTAAAAAAGATTAAACCTGTAATGAGTAATAAACATCTTACAAAAGTTGGTCTCATAATTGTCTCCTAAAAAAATTATAAGGGTTGAAGGGATTTTAAAAACTCAACCAGCATGTTGGGGTCCATATTATGGTCAATGTATAGGATCCCATCATGGGGTCGAAATTCGGTAAACTTAGAAATGGTTATCTCATTTAACTCATGGAGTGCAGGAGGGACCAGTTTTTTATAGGCAATCAGTTTATTAAGCCCTTTTAAACAAACATCATGAGATATCCAGGCACAACCCACTTTAATGTTCCACTCTTTTTGCAGTTGATCCATTAAGGTTGCACTATTGAAAAAGTCTTGTGCATTTTGATCCACCTCTTCTTGCGGGGATTCTTCCTCTTTCAGTGCTAATGCATATTTTATATACTTCAACATATCCTCTGGAGGGCTTTGATAATCAAGCTTAACAAAATCATCGCCAGCAAAGTAATCAAATAAGTCTGTAATGAAAATTGTTCTAAGGGGATGATCTTTATTTTTTATGGCGTCCCAGTTTTGCTTCTTGATGGATGCCAATTTATCTAAACCTTTTTTACAAAGATCATCACTAATCCAGGCACAGTCAATTTGATAGCCTGAGAGCTGACTCAGAGTAGACATTTGATTGTAATGGTGGATTGATTTTGTATCGGAGGCAGAAGGACTTCTATGTTTACATGTTATTGCAATTAAATTTAAAGCGGCCAGCAACAGAACCAAGGGCAGCTGCATGCTCTTCTCCCTACTAATTATCCCATTTCATATATGTTTTATGGTTTATTGTACCTTTTTTGGCTATCTATGTGAAGAGACAATATTATTTTAGCCTAAGCCTAACAACAAACCATCCATTATGAAATGTAACATTTTATTGGGGATTAGAGACGGCCTCCACTTCAAGTAATGCATCTGGCTCACTTGAATAGGGTAGCTGAACCTGATAGTAACCAAGGGAACTATCTGAACCTTTATCTATAGAGGTGGTCATATCCGGATTAAGAATAATAAAAATAAACTTCAGTTTGCTGTACCCATAACTCCCTCGGGCAGCTACTTGATCTTTGAAGTTTGCGCCCCAGGTTGATTTGTTGATAGCTGGCATGACCATAAGCTTTTCTTGGACCCACTCTTTTTGTGGGTTAAACCCATCTCCATAGGCATATTTCAATAAAACATGACTCCCCCATTTTATTTCAGTATTCCTATATGTGATGTTGAATTCTCCATCCATGGAGCTGAAGTAGCCACAACTTCCATGAGGGCCGCAACTGGGATTGGTGATGGTTCCTGTAACTTCAATTTCATTTGCCTTTAAGCTGATAGACATAAATAAAAACACAATTATGGTAATGGTATTTTTCATAATAACTCCTGATGTAAAAAATATACTCCTACTGATTTAATAGCAAGGAGGAGCGGTTTATCCGCTATTGGGGGGAGTATGTGTGAAAATTATTATTTAATAAATCCTCATTTAACCAAACCGTAGAAATACTTTACTGATTTGATAGTTGGTGAATGTGACTCTAAATCCAAATTTTAGAGGGATGGTGTTTGATATTAGAAAACAGGTGGTTATGTCAATTTGTTAAGTTTTTTTACCCCTTTCCGAGATAAAAAGTGATATTCATTATTTTTTAGGAGGATGGAGTGTTTTTTTATAACCTAGAGATTTATGATTGGATGCAAGGAGAAGAACGCTTTACAGATCAATATGGATATCAAACTGAGCAGGCTCAGTCGGTTTTGCAGCAGAGTAATTCCTGGTTTTACTTTACTTTTACAGCCATTTTTATAGCTATATCGGAACTGTATTACCTCTCATTCTTTTTGAATGCGGTATATAAATTTTGGAACCCAATAGCTATGTTTATAGGTCTTTCTTGCTCATTGTATGTGGCATCAGTTCTGATCTGGCCTGAAAGAATTTCAAAACCCAATGATATAGCAGAGTCCTGCCAACCTGAGACTGAGAATCAAGAAGCAGAAGAATTGAAAAGAGCTGGTTAAAAATCCATTTCTTGAGTTGGATCTTAGTTGGGAATCTTATTTTCCATTTCATCAATGAGTTGCATGTGGGCTTTGTGATTAGATTGATCAACCTCTACAATCTCGGATCCATAAAGATAGTTGAAAGGGTTGGTTTTATTCATTTGGCTCTTCCATCTGATAGCCACTTTGGCATTGAATTTAAAACTCTCGGTTTTACCATTCGCTCTATTGAGAACCACTTCTAAGGCAAAGGAGAGTTCATTTCCTTCAGCAAAGTCTTCATTGCAACCAAAGCGGATCCCATGGAGGGAAATGTCAAAAAGTCGTCCGGTAATTTTACTTGGAGCTGCTGGGCTTTTTGATGGGAATCGGTCTTTCAAAAAGATGATAACCGGAAGATCATATCGTGGGGAGATCCGCACAATTTTCTTTTTAAAAAGTTGAAATTTGCTCGATCTATTATTTCCTAATTCAGAGTTGTAGAGCATCCGGGTAAAAGCGATGAGTTGCCTGGTATCTTCTAAATCCATTCTATCAAAGTGAAAACCATAGTGAATATGCCCTTTATTACTAGCATCACTTTTAATCCAGATCACTCGGCTTTCTGCTGTTATATTAAAGTCGTGGGATTCGTCTTGATCATCCTTAAGGTTGGATTTGATCTTTATAGTGATCTGGTCTCCTTCCGAAAAGTTTTGAGTGGAGGTGAAGCTGATTCCCTGGCGGCTTATATCAATAGGCAAAACTTTTTCCCAATGTCCATCATTGGTAGAACAGTTTACCTCAATTTGAAGCCCTTGGAAGCTTTGAAAGCGTTGGAATTTTCTTTCTTTAATTTCAGACATAATTCTCACATCTACTGAATATTTTTAAAGTCGTATCTCTTCACTATTATAGGCCTTTTTAATCATTAAACACAAAGGTCTTTTGCTAATCTTTTGGCAAAAGCAAGCAGGGTCAAGGTTGGTGCCATACCCCATTCGGTTGGGATTATAGATCCATCACATATGGATAAGTTCTTTACTTTGCAATGAAGATGATTATCCACC